>PWHV01000024.1 GCA_003555025.1 Methanomassiliicoccaceae archaeon
GTTATCTTGTTCTTCATCACCGGCATGCTGACATCGACCAGTGCCTGGTGGTCCCCGTACCAGAGGTTGAGGCCGTTGATATCGATAATGCTGTCTGACATCTGTATCACCAGTTCATCTTCTTGCTGTAATGGTTCCTCAGCACTGTTGCTGAGGCGTATATCGCCAGCACCAGCAACAGAAGCACCAGGGCGGTGCCGTACTGCTGGTCGTAAGCGTCGGGTATGTTGGTCGCCAGATAGTACAGGTGGTAAGGGAGGGCCATCACCGGGTCGGTGATCCCCCCTCCCATCCTTGTCTGGTAGGCGACCACCGCGGTGAACATTATGGGCGCGGTCTCTCCGGCGGCGCGGCCAATGCTTATGATGGACCCGGTGATCACACCGGGGAACGCCGCGGGAAGGACCACCTTGGTTATGGTCTCCCATTTGGAGGCCCCCAACGCGAGAGAGGCCTCCTTGAGCTCGTAGGGCACCCGCCGCACCGACTCCTCGGTGGTGCGGATGATCACCGGAAGAACCAGGAAGGCCAGTGTGAACCAGCCGGCGACGAGGGAGAAACCGAGGTCGAAATATATCACGAACGCGGCGAGGCCGAAGAGGCCGAAGACCACCGAGGGCGTTCCCGCCAGGTTGTCGATGCTGGCGCGTATGAAACGGGTGTGGCGGGTGTCCTTGGCGTAGTCCGCCAGGTATATGCCTGAAATCACCCCCAGAGGCACCGCGATGGCCACGGTGCCGAAGATCAGCTTGACGGTCCCCACTATGGCAGGGTATATGCCGCCGTCCCTGCCGCCGCGGGCGGGGTATCCGGTTATGAATTCGACGCTCAGGGCGGGCAGCCCCTTGATGACGATGTCCATGACTATCAGAAACAGCAACGCCACCACGATGGCCATGACGGCCGCCAGACCGCTGTGGGCGAGACGCTGCATGTTGACGGGCTTGAGGAAGCGGGATGAGATTATCAGCGCCAAGGCGGAGGCGGTGACCCCGAGGGCCGTGATCTCGCTGAACCAGAGTGTGGATATGACCCACACTATGCCCAGTATCAGCACGTACTTCGCCCCGGTGAAGACCTTCCCGACGATGACCATAGCGTCCATGTAGCGCACGCTCCGCGGCCTCGGCGGCTTGCTGGGGTTGAACCTCTCCTTCATCCTGCGCATTACCAGGCGCGAGAGGGAGTTGACAAGCAGCACCACCAGGAACAGCACCAGGGCCAAGAGGAAGAGGGCGTGGAAATGGGTGCTGCCCACCGGCACCTCGTTCATCTCGATGGCCAAGGTGGCGGTTATGGTGCGCACCGGGGACATCAAGTCCGTGAGCGGTTCGGGGAATATCGGGGCGTTGCCGGTGACCATCATCACCGCCATGGTCTCCCCCACCGCCCTGCCGATGCCCAGTATGGCGGCGGCGGATATCCCCGATATCGCCGCTGGAACCACCACCCTCGAGGTGGTCTGCCAGCGGGTGGCCCCCATGGCCAGGGACGCCTCGCGGTAAGCCTTCGGCACCGAGGATATGGCGTCCTCCGACACCGATATGATGGTGGGCAGCGCCATTATGCCCAGCAGTATGGACCCGGCCAGCCATGACTGCCCTTGGGTGGCCCCGGGGACGTTGTTGAGTAGGAAGGGCACCACCACCACGAGCCCGAAGAAGCCGTAGACCACCGAGGGTATGCCGGAGAATACCTCGGAGAGGAGTTTGAGCGGCTCGCGGTACCTCTTGGGCGCCAGCTCGGAGATGAATATGGCCGCCCCCAGACCGAGAGGCAAGGCGAGGGCGATCGCCCCCCCGGTCACAAGCAAGGTCCCGGTTATCACCGCGGAAGCGCCGTAATGGCCGCGGGTGGGCCTCCACAGGTCCCCGGTGAAGAACTCCCGCAGGCCTATGGTCCCTATGGCGGGGATGCTGTTGACCAGTATGAATCCGATTATGGCAAGGACGATGACCGAGGCCACCGAGGCCACCGCCATCAGGGCGTACTTGATGGCGTCGTCATGATGTATGGTCCTGCCCAAGACCCTGAGGGGCTTCAACCTGTGCTCTTCCAGACCTTTATCGGACACGGTGGCGGCATCTCCTTTTATTTCAAGGGAGGGGTATGTACCCCGCCTCCTCCACTATCGCCTGGGCGGCAGGAGAGAGCGTCCATTCCATGAAATCCTTCAGCGCCCCCTCTGGCTCCCCATTGGTCACCAGTATGAGGTCCCGGTGAAGAGGGTAGCTGCCGTCCATGACGTTCTCCTTGCTTGGGGCCACCGCCTCGCCGTCGACGACGATGGACACCGCGGTGATGTCATCTCCGAGGAAGTTGAAACCGACGTAGCCGATGGCGTTGGGGTTGCCGCTAACGGCCCCCTTCATCCCGCCGTTGGAGTTGACCTCGTTGTCGAAATCAATGGCCGCACCGTCCATGACGATGCGGTCGAAGCAGTCGAAGGTGCCGGAGCCGGCCTCACGGGTGTTGACGAATATCGGGGCATCATTGCCGCCGACCTCCTCCCAGTTGTTTATGTCTCCGCTGTATATCCCCTTGACCTGATCGAGGGTCAGGTCGCTCACTCCGGCGTTGGAACCGACCACTATCGCCAGGCCGTCGAGGCCGATCACGTGGGATTTGAGGTCAGGCTCCGCTTCCTGCTCTATGTCCCTCACCTCGCGGGATGTCATGCCGATGTCGGCGGTGCCCATGGCCACAGAGTTGACGCCTTGGCCCGAGCCGCCCCCTGTGACCGAGAGGATGAATTCCGGGTCCTCGCTCTCATATTCCGCTTTGAACTCGTTCATGATGGGGTGGAGGGTGGTCGAGCCGAGAGCGAGGGTCTCGTCGCCGTCATCAGGAAATCCGAAAAGGCCGACCGACAGCGAGACCAGGACGGCCACCAGGATGAGGTTCCTCGTCAAATTGGATTCTCCCAAGTCTTGACCTCGTCATCCCCCATTCACGGAGCAGAATATAGACTTAATCGACATAATATATATTGACCATATATCAGTATATAGTAAACTGTATTAGGAAACCCCGCTACACCCCGGTCACCATTATATCTTACCGCCGACATGATTCCACAGTGGCCTGTAATTGGCGGAGAATCAGCTATCCCTCGGTCCCGACCTGATGTTGGTCCTCCTCGTCCTGGCGGCGGTGCTGTTGATCCTGGTCGCGTTGCCGGCCATATTCCTGGTCAGACCCTTCTGACGCCTGAGATGATTCCGCCTTTGGGTGAAAAGTAAAAAAGAGGAAGGGGTTTCGCGAGTTTCGATCACTCATACAGGGGCACGAAGCCCTCGGATGCAACTAGCTTCTGGGCGGTGGGCTGCATACACCACTCGAGGAAGGCCTTGGCCCATCCGGTCGGCTCACCGTCGGTGACCAGTATCAGGTTGCGGAAGATGGGATAGTCCTCGGAGGCGACGTTCTCCGCGTTGGGCGTCACCGGGGTGCCGTCAACGAGTATGTCCAAGGCGTTGGTGCTGTCGTCAAGGAAGCTCAGCCCCACATATCCGATGCCGTAAGCGTTGCCGGCCACGGAGGTCCTCATGGCGCCGTTGGAGGCGACGATGTTCGCCCCTGGCTTGGTGTCCTTGTCGCCCATCACCAACGAGTCGAAGGCGTCGCGGGTGCCGGAGGCGTCATCGCGGTTGTAGACCACAATGGTGGCGTCGTTGCCGCCCACTTCGTTCCAGTTGCTGATGTCGCCGGCGAACACATCCCTCACCTGCTCGATGGTGAGCGCGGCGACGCCGGCGCCGTCGCCGACGATGATGGCCACGCCGTCATAACCGATGACGTGCACCTTCAGGTCAGGGTTGGCGTCCTTCTCGCTGTCCCTCACATCGCGGGAGCTCATGCCGATGTCGGCCGTCCCGGCGGCGGCGTTGTTGATCCCTATGCCGGAGCCGCCTCCGGAGATGGACAGGCTCACGCCCACAGTCTCTTTCTCATATTGCTCCTGGAAAACGGTCATTATGGGGAAGAGGGTGGTGGAACCAGTGATCATTATCTCTGTCTCCGACTCACCCGCCCCCGCGCCGCCGAAGACCGTCATGCCGCCCGCTGTGAGCAGGGCGGCCACCACGGCCACGGCGGCCAATTTCATCAGGCTTTGTTCTGCCAATTCGATACCTCGGAGAATAAAACCTCTGAATAGAATATATACTTATTCGACATGATATATACTATAATTTGTTTACTATATAGTAATCATATTTTTACCTCTACATCATATATGAACACTCCGAAACCCCCCTTCTGCATAGACGATGGCCATATGGGCCCTGCATCCGTATCCTAGACTGAGACCTTGGAATGCAGCAGGGCGATGCATGCTTTCCCATCATTGAGGCCGCTTCCTGAAGAAGGGGCACTTCTATATTGAAGTCGAATACAGATATATAGAAAGAAACCTAATCCTTCGCCTGAGGTTATCGCCGTGGAGATCCGCAAGGTTCAGGTTACCGGAGGCTCGTCCTTTGTCATCACCCTCCCAAAGGAATGGGCGAACTCCATAGACCTGAAGAAGAACGACCCCCTGGGGCTTGTCGCCAGGCCGGATGGCAGCCTTATAATCACTCCGCCCTCGAGATGGGAGTCCGCTGTGAGCACCAAGGTCTTCGATGTCGACGGCGACGAGGACCCAGTGTTCCTGTACCGCAAGATGGTGGGGGCTTATATAGCCGGCTTCTCCGTCCTGGAGGTCCGCTCGCAGGGGAAGATGCCTTCGAGCGTCAGGGACGTGGTGTCGTCGTTGACGCAGATAGCCATCGGGTTGGAGATACTGGAGGAGAGCGAGGGGCATATCATACTCAAGGACCTGATAGACCCCAGGGAGATGCGTTTCAACAAGTCCATCGACCGCATGCGGGTCCTGGTGGCCAACATGCTCTCCGATGCGTTCCAAGCTCTCGAGGACGGTGACCTGGAGAAGATCGAGGACATCATCAGCAGGGACCGCGACATCGACCGCCTGGAGTGGTTGATCTCCCGGCAGTCGAACATGGCTCAGCGGGACCCCTTGATCTCACAAAAGATAGGGATGCCGCATATGGAGGTCACCGCCAACTTTACTGTGGGAAGGATACTGGAACGGGTGGGGGACCACGCGGTCCACATCGCCAAGAACTCCCGTGAGCTTATCGAGGCCGGTGTCAGCATCGATGTCGTGCAAGAGATCAGCAAAGCGGGCGACCAGTCCCTCAGCATCCTGAGCTCGGCGGTGGACTCGTGGTTCAACCGCGACCTTCACCTCGCAAACCGAACCATCGAGCAGATAGTTTCGCTGGTCGATGCCTGCAGGAACATCAACCGCATGGCGCAGGAGCATGAAGTCGAGGAGTCGATCGCCATAAGCCTCATCGCTGGGTCAATCCGCCGTACGGGCGAATACTCCGCCGACCTCGCCGAGCTCGTCATAAACACCATGATGGAGTGAGGGAATCGGTTTTATCGCATACCGCGATGGGGAGTGCATGTGCGTCCTCCCCGACCACGCCATCTCCGAGATGATCGGCACAGGTGAGCTGAAGATATCCGATTATGATGATTCCTGCCTCACGCCCAACGGCTACGACCTCAGGGTGGCGGAGGTGCGCGGCGCGGACGGCTCCGTCGTCGATGAGGGGGTCGCCGAGATACCGCCGGGCACCATGTTCTACGTTTCAACGGTGGAGTCGGTTGGCCTCCCCGCAGACGTCTGCGCCCAGCTGTGGCTGAGGACCACCTGGATACGCCGCGGGGCCGTTGGCGCCTTCGGGAAGATAGACGCCGGGTTCCATGGCACTCTGACCCTGGGTGCGCTGAACGCATCGTCGGACACCTTGGCCCTGCCCATCGGAGAGAGGTTCTGCCAAATGGTCTTCGAGACCCTCTGCGCCCCCGCCGAGAAGGCCTATTCCGAGAGGAGCGGGAACTACCAGGGTCAGAAGGGTGTCACCCTGGAGCCGGTGAGGCGTTGAATCAGCATATGATGTCGAGGCAATAGACCGACATGCTAGGGGAATAACTCTTCAGCTCGTGGACGGATTCGACCTCCACCTCGTACCCCAGTGAACCCGCCTTGTTCAGGATGCCTTCCTGGAACCCTGTCAGCTCGTCCCTCTCCATTATGCGGTAGAGGTGCACCTTACCTCCTCTTCTGACCCGTTCCAAAGCGATGTCCAAGAACTCCTCCGCCATCTGCGGGAGATTCATGATAGCCCGGTCCAAAGGCGGCAGGCGGGGCAACACGGAGCGAGCGTCGCCATGCAGGGCGACGATGCGGTCATCCATACGGTTGCGGGATATGTTGCGCTCCATCATCGCCACCGCTTCGCTGTTGATGTCGACGGCGTACACCTTCTGCGGCCGGGCGTGCCTGCATATCACCAAAGGGAATGGCCCGACGCCAGCGAAGAGGTCCGCTATCACCTCCCCCTCCCTGACCATGGCCGCCACCCGCATCCTTTCACGGGAGAGGCGGGGATTGAAGTAGGCTAAGGAGGGGTCCACTTCCATCGACACGCCGTACTCGGTGTGCACGCTCCCCAGTCCATGGTCCCCTCTGAGGACCACGAGGTCCCTGACCCTGGTCTCGCCCTTGATGCCGCGGTCCAGTGCCACCGACCGGAGGCGGGGGCTGGCGGCCATCAGTGCATCGGCGATCTCTCCCGCGAAGGGTATCAGCCCCTCATCGAGCTTCAGGATGGCCACCTCCCCGATGATGTCGTATGAACTGGGCAGCAGCTCCTTCAGATGCTCAGGGAGGTCCACGATCCGGCGGTAATCGGTCTCCCTGCGCTCCAGCGAGGGGAGCTCGCGCTCCAGCAGCTCGGCGCCCTCCATCGCCACCGGAGAGTTGACCGGTATGAGCAGGTGCTCACCCTCCTTCTTTATCGCCCGGGAGATGTCAAGCAATCGTTGCTCCCGCAAGCTGCTGCGATAATCCTCGCCCGCGGCGACCGGCACCTTCAGGCACCATTCCATGGCCTCAGGAATGGGGACTGCATATAATTGGGTTTGCGACAGGGGAAGCGTTAAAAGCGGCTATCCTGTTGTGGCGATGATGAGCGACGGCGAGCTACTGTTCATAGGCCTGGGCCTCAGCGGCGCCGAGGGGATGACCGTCAAGGCCCTGCGCGAGCTGCGGGCATGCGACATCATCTACGCCGAATTCTACACCTCCGACCTCCTCGACGGCGGCAAGGAGGATTTGCAGGAGATGGCGGGGAAGGACATCGTCACACTGGACCGCGCCGGGGTGGAGGAGAGCGAACAGGTCATCGAGGCGGCGAAGAGCGCCAAGGTCGCCTTCGTCACCGCCGGGGACACCATGGCCGCCACCACCCACATCGACCTGCGCATCCGCGCGGCGGAGGAGGGGGTGAGGACGAGGCTCGTCCATGGGATATCAATTTTCTCCGCCTGCCCTTCGTCCCTCGGGCTGCAGCCTTACAAGTTCGGCCGCACCGTCACCCTCCCCTTCCGCGAGGGGGACCACCTCCCCCGGTCCCCCTACGACCATCTGCTGGAGAACAGATCCCGGGGCCTTCATTCCATGGTGCTCCTGGACATCAGGGCCGAGGACGGGGCCTACATGAGCGCCGAGCAGGGCCTGGAATGGCTGATGGCGGCGGAGGGGAGCTTTCAGGGAGGCCTTCTGAACGATGATGCGGTGGTCTGCGTGGCCTCGCGGGTGGGCGGCGAAGAGGAGAGCATCGCCGCCGGCACTCCCGCAGATCTTCTGCGGCGCGACCTGGGCGGGCCGATGCACACCATCGTCATCCCCGGTACGCTGCACTTCATGGAGGCCTACTCCCTGGTGACCTTCGCCGGCGCCCCCGAAAGGATAATCGAGGATTAGGACCAGACGTCCTCCAGATCGACCTTGGTGCGCACAATGCGGGTGATCTGATCCAGCTTCTTGCGGTCCCGCGGCTCGATGCGGGCGATGAGGTGCTCGATCATCTCCGCCGATGTGAGGGTGTCGTACTCCACCAGCAGCAGCGGCACGTCGATCTCCTCGGCGCGGGCCATGACCGTCTTCGACGGACTGATGCCCCCGGTGAGCACGATGCATGAAGTGTCGGTGGACAGGGCGGCCATCTGGATCTCGGTCCTGTCTCCTCCGGTTATCACCGCCTTGCCGTGGCTCCGGCGCATGTAGCGTATGGCGGTCTGGGGGTTCATGGCGCCCACCAGCAGGCTCTTGACGTCCTTATCCAGGCCCCCCTCGCCCGCCAGCACCTTGGCGTCCATCAGCTCCACCACCTCCCATACCTTGAAGGACTTGAGATCGGGTATGTTGGGTATCTCCCCGATGACCTCCAGCCCTTTCGATTCCAGCACCCTCCTCGCCTTGCTTTTCTCGCAGTTGTTGAGCACGATGCCGGAGATGCTTGCCCCGCGCTCGCGGCAGAGGGAGTCGAACATGGATACGCTGTCTATCGCCAGCGGGTCGTCGGATGACACCAGGACGATTGATGCATCCAGGGCTTTGGCGATGTCGATGTGCGACAGCCCGTGGGTGAAACCGGTGGTGAGGTCACGGCTGCCCTCCACCAGCGCCAGCTCGGCGTCGGAACAGGCCTCCTCGAACGCCTTGGTGACGTCCTCCATCGCCACCGGGTCGTATATGTCGTAGACCAGCGGCGACAGCGGTCCGAGGTCGTCCGTCTTCAGCACCTCGGCCATGAGGAACGCGTCCTGGTCCACCAGCCCCTTGGGCGTGTTGACCAGGTTCTCACGGAAAGGTTTGAAGAAACGCACCTTCCCCGGGAAGTTGCGGGCGATGCCCAAGGAGACGAGGGTCTTTCCCGACCTCTCCCCCACCGAAACCAGATAGACCTTTTTCATTCGTCCTTCCTCCTCAGAGTGACAAGGGCGTCCACCGCCCAGCTCCCTTCCTTCATCCTACCCACCATCACGGGGTTGATCTCCAGCTCCTGGATCTCCTCCAGGTCGGCGGCGATGGCCGCCACCCTCACCACTATGTCCGTCAACGACCCCACATCGGCAGGGGGACGCCCGCGGGCGCCGCTCAGCAATTGGTATGCCTTGTTCGACCTTATCAATCCATCGACCTCCTGCGCCGAGAGCGGCAGAACCCGTTGGCTGACCTCTCCCAGTATCTCCACGAAAACACCGCCCATGCCGTAGCTTACCACCGGGCCGAAGGTCTCGTCCCTGACCATGGACACGATGACCTCCTCCCCCTCGACCATCCTTTGCACCGAGACGCCTTCCACCTTCGCCTGCGGGAACGCGCGCCTCGCCCTCTCCATCAACAGGTGGAAGGACTCCTTGACTCCCGCAACGTCGTCTATGCCCACGATGACCCCGCCGATGTCCGTCTTATGGTGGATGTCGGCGGAGATGATCTTCATCGCCACCGGATAACCGATGGCCTCGGCGAGCTCCAGCGCTTCGGAGCAGGTCTCGGCATCGCCCTCGTCGGGCACGGGGACGCCGTATGCACGCAGTATGCGCTTGCCCTCCCCCTCGGAGAGGCTGTCGCGTCCTTCGGCCGAAACGTTGCGCAGGACCTCCACCGCCTCGTCGCGGCGGCCCTTGATGGGAGACAGAGGGCGGGGCTCCTCCCTTTCCAGACCTTGGCGGTAGCGGAGCATGGCGGCCATCGCCCTCACCGCCCGCTCCGGAGAGGGGAAATCGGGAAGGCCGCTTTCGCGCACGATCTCCAAGGAACGGTCGCATGCCTCACCTCCGGGGAAGGAGACCGCCAGAGGCATGGAGCCATCGAAGGCGCCCACCGCCGCCTCGGCCACTGCGTCAAGGTCCACCGTGTCCACCGGCGCCGAGAGCAGCACGACGCCGTTCACGGCGGGGTCGCGGGACACGATCGCGATGGCTTTGACGAACATATCGGCGTCGGCGTCCCCGCGCAGGTCCACCGGATTGAGGGGGCTGGCGATGTTCGGTATTGCCTCCTTCAGCGCCTCCATTGTGGACCGTGACAGCTGTGCCAGTCCCACCCCCTCCTCGGAGCAGGCGTCGGCGGCCATCACCCCCAGGCCCCCAGCGTTGCTGACCAGTGCGATGCCGTCGCCGGCGATGACCGGCATCCGGGAGAACATCTTGACCGCGTCGAACAGCGAGTCCAGGTCGTCCACCCTTATCACGTTGGCCTTGTCGAAGGCGGCACCGTAGACCGCGTCGCTGCCGGCGATCGAGCCGGTGTGCGACGATGCCGCCCGAGCCCCTGACTCGGACCTGCCGGATTTCAGCACCACCACCGGCTTGACGGCGGTGGCCTCCGCGGCGGCCTCGAGGAACGCTCGGCCGCAGTCGAGCCCTTCGATGTAGGCGGCGACCACCCAGGTGGATGGATCCTTGGCTAGCAACCGCAGCATGTCCGCCTCGTCGACGTCCATCTTGTTGCCCAGGGAGGCGAAGCGGGATATCCCCAGGCGCATCTTGGTCATCCAGTCGAGGACGGTGGAGCCCACCGCCCCCGACTGCGAGAGCAGAGCCACGTTACCATCCCCCGGCCAGAGGCGGGTGAAGGTGGCGTTCATCCTCGATGCGGAGTCCATGATGCCGAAGCAGTTGGGGCCCACCACCCTCATGCCCGAGCGGCGCGCCACCTCCATGAGGCCTTCCTCCATGCGGCGGCCCTCCGTGCCCTCCTCCCGGAAACCGGCGCTGATGACCACCGCCGCCGGGACGTTCTTCTTCTCTGCGTCCAGGAGCACCTCCTTGACCACCGTCGCCGGCACCGCCACCACCGCCAGGTCCACCTCTCCCTCGACGGCGAAGACGGATGGGTACGACTTGACCCCCTGGACCTCATCGGCCTCGGGGTTCACCACCGACAATGAGCCGCCGAAACCGGCGGCCAGTAGGTTGGATAGCAACATGCTTCCGACCTTCTTACTGTCACGGGAGGCCCCCACCACCGCTATGGACCGCGGGGAGAACATGCGTTCCAACATGGATGGCGGCCCTTCGACTTCCCGGCTATTAATCTTATCGCCCGCCGGCGGGCCTCGTCGATCGCCCGGCGCAGTAGCGCGGCCCCCAATTTCCGGCCGCGGGCCGCACGGCGAACCAGCCAAGCCCCAGGGCCCCATGGCGGTCCTTGCGGATGGAATAAAGGCCGCTAATCTTGTCCAGTAGGCCGTCCTGCCCGACCGCGACCCTGAAATCGAGCATCTCGATGCCGGGGGTGGCGTACAGCAGCGGTGCCTGAGCTCGGCCCCGCCCGCCAGATTGATGAAGCTGGCGCGCTCGCCCGGACTCTGACGGATGAAGACGGAGTCCACAAGCTCCTTGGCGTCCGCGATGCGGTCGCGGTCCAATGGTTCGATGGTATGACCTTCCCTGACCTCGGCCTCTGAGGGCGAACATGGTGGGCGGATTTGAACGGGAGGTCGGAAGCAATCGTTTTTATAGCTGCGTGATGGTGATAAAACAGTCCGTTCCGCACGGTGCAGGCACATGCCTGTCCTGGCGAAACGGACGCAAAGAGCCCCGTTAGGTCCCTGCCGAGCTGCGAGAAATCGCGCCGTGAATGACAGGAAACCCCGGGGCCCGACAAAAACCCCTCGGCCGGGTCAGTGTCCCGAGGGTGGCGACAAGCCACAGCCATGAAAGGACGTGTTAAGGCCGAGGTACATCCATTTTCATCCATCCCCGCGGGACGCTTATTACTGAGCACTGAAATCCGGCGCCATGGAATGCGTCTTCCGCGACGGCGGCGGCAGGAGATGGGCGTTGTGCCTTCGTCTTTTGGACCAGGGGCGGGAGCTCATCGCGGATTGCGACATGCGGAGCCTGCCCTACTGCCCGCAACGCCGCAAGGACGGCGGAACCCCCGCCCTGATGGAAGTGTGCTCCTGCGGCGGCGGGCACGGCAGCGTGAGGGCGGCCTTGCTCTGCGAGGCCCGTTCCGCCGCGGAACGCATCATCGCCGGCGAGGACGTCCCCTTCCCCCCGTTGACGCCCAGGCTCCGCATGTCCCTCTGGCCAAAGCTGCGGGCGATGGTGCTGGAGAGGGACGGCGGCAGATGCTCCTGTTGCGGCGCCGACCTCTCCCCTCGGCCTGGCTGGCTGGTGGAGGTCCATCATGTCGTCCCTCGCCGGCTGGGCGGGAGCGAGGACCCCCGCAACCTCAAGACCCTCTGCAGCGACTGCCACCGGCCCCGCACCGAGCTGCTGATGCGTAGCATCGCCCCCAGCGGCGCGGAGGAGAGGACGGAGGCGGAGCTTCGGCGGAAGTTCCGCGGCGGCAGAGACATTCTGGCCTCCCTCATCGCAGACGGGCCCGACCAGGGCTGAGCGACGCCCTGCACCGCCTCAGGTTCGGGGACGGGGGGCGCGGCGGCCGGCGGGAGGGCGATGCGGCCAGATACTGATGGCTCGCCATGGCATCCCTCCTCCGCTGCCACGGCACCGATGCGCCCCCTGCCATGGGCGGGCTGGACCAGGCGGAGGTCTGCGAGATGTCGGCATCCGACCTGGGTTGACGGGATCGGGGAATGGAGGAAAAGGTTTGACCGCTCATTTGAACAAGCGGCGTTGGTCCCCATGCAGCAGCCAGAAGATGATGAAGAGGTTCACCATCAACTTGGACAGGAACGCGGTCAGGGAGGATATGAACTCCGGGAACGAGGGGTCGAAGCCCGCAAGCAGCAGAAAAGTCTCCAGCACCAGGGCGGCGATCAGCGCGTAATAGCCGAGGACGTTCCATTTGTAGATGAAGAAGGCGGCCGCGCCGAACAGGACGACTAGCAGGACGCTGAGCCCGGCGAATGCCCCCTCGCTATCAGTCAAGAAACCCCACAACATCCCCAATGACAAGATGACCATTATGGCCGCGTATACCATCAGGAATAACATCATGCTTGTTGCCTTTATGTTCAAGTGAATCACCTTCGCCAAATGATGGCAGCTGATTCCATTGACGACCAGGTTATTTAACCGTTGACTCTCAGAGCTTGAGGGAGAGCCTCTTCAGCCACTCCTCCGCCTCATTCCAGCGGGGATGCAGCCTCTCGCATCTGCGGAAATCCTCGCCGTGCGCCTGCCCGTCCAGGGAGAGGCCGTTGGCCAAATGCAGCAGCTCGTGGTAGAGGACGTACTCGGTGACGAACTCGGGGACCACCTCGTCGTCGAGCGCGGAGCTGACCGCAATGACCTTCATGAGCACGCTGCAGTAGCCGACGCGGCGGAGATTTGGCCGCGATGTCCAGGACAGGAAGGCCTCATCGTCCCTCTCCACCAGGCCGGCGGCGATCAGCCTCTCGTAGGAGTCCTGCAGGTCGTAATGCCTCCCTTGGCCGCTGCGTGAGAGGTTGCGGCTTCGGCGGAGGTAGACCGGCTGTTTCTTGCGCACGAAGTCCTGGGAGGTCATCCATTCCCTGAGCTCGTCCGGATAGTTGGACCTCTTCCCCTTGGATATGCGGTTGAAGAGCACCCGGGCCAGCCCCTCCATCATCATCTCGTCGGCGTCCATCAGGTAGTCCGAGACCTGGAACTCCGCCCATCCGGCCGAGCGTTGCCACCTGACCTTGAACTCCTTGAAGGGGGTGAACTCCGCCTTCACCGAGCTGTAGCCGAAGTCCCGGCCCGCCTTCTGGAACGCGCTTTGTAGACATATCTCGCTGCTCATTTCAATGCACCTTTGCTATGCCACACTAGCGCCCCCTTCCGCATATAACGGCTGAGAGTACAGCTATGCTAAGACCGGTAGAGGGACTGTTTATATCCTATAAACGTTATACTGCATACGTCCATGTTCATCAACAAGGACGCGCGCGAGACCCATCTCATCACGAGGGGCAACGTCGACGGACTGGTCTCAGCTGCCATCTTCTTGAGCCGTTACCCGCTGTGCCGGGTCTCCTTCGTTACTTCTCCCTCGGCGGCATCGGCCGTGCTTTCCAAGGACCGGCATTCGCGGGAGGTCTACGTGGTCGACCTCTCCCCCGACGAGCGCCTGCTGGAGGCCTGCGAGGGCCGCGAGGCCACCATAATAGACCATCATCCCTGCCGCCGTCCTGACGACCGCAGGGCCGGGCTGGTGGTGGAGGAGGACCGCAGCGCCGCCTCGGTGCTGTGCTCGTTCATGGGCGGAGGGGAGGAGTTCCGCCACCTGCTGGCCATCGCCGACAGCGTGGAGTACATGAGCACGCCGCTGATGGAGGATATGGATACGGAGCACGGGGCCCGGAGGATGGCCCGGGAGGCGAAGGTGCTCGATTTCTCATGGAGGGCGAACATCAAGGACGATGTGTTCCGCTACCGCGCCGCCCTCAAGCTCTCCCAGGCCTTATGGCCATCGGAGGTCCCCCTCATATGGAGGAGGTTCCTCACCGTGCAGAACGAGAGGAGGTGGCCGCGGGCCTTGGGCATGGTGCGCGACCGCATGCGCGTCTACGGGGAGATTGGCGTGCTGGAGCTCAACGGCAGGGACAGCTTGCTCGGTTTCGGCACCAGGGCGCTGGTGCATGTGGCCGGGAAAAAGGGGCTCTCCTACGCCGCGCTGATGCACCGCCGCGACGACCACACGTCGGTGTCGCTGCGGGGCTTGCGGGAGGACGGCGTCGACCTCGGCGCCTTCGCCGAGCGATTCACGCTGTGCAACGGCGTGAGCGGAGGAGGGCATCCCCGCAGCGCCGGCGCCCGCGTGCCCCTGGACCGTGAGCGCCGCCTGCTGATGGAGCTAAGGGAGCTGAGCGGGGCTTAAGGTCATATATCCGCGGCCTGATTCCTCGTCATGAGCGGTTCCGATCACGACGTTTCGAAAGAGGGCGAGGTGCAGAGGATGCTCGAGGCCATCGAGAGGGCATACGGCTTCGTGCCCCTGGTGAACCAGGTGCTGAGCGCCGATCCCGGGTTCTTCGTGCCGCAGGTGGAGCTGAGCAAGGCGGTGTTCATGGGGCCGGGGGCCCTCACCGAGAGGGAGAGGGAGCTGGTGGCCATCGGAGCGGCCAGCGCCAGTTGCGCCGAGCATTGCATGGACGTGCACATCAAGCATGCCAAGCGCCTAGGCGTCGGCCGCGACGGGGTCATGGAGGCGATGATGGTCGGCTCCATGATAGCGATGAACAAGACGCAGTCCTACGCCTTCCGCAAGCTGAAGGAGTCATTCGAGGAGTGAAATGACCAAGTAAACAAAAAGCGCGGCAATCGTACCTTCATGTAAGGAAACAAAAGGAGACGAGAGCCTCATGAGATACATTGGTTTAGATGTACATAAAGTGAACACCACCGCCTGCGTCCTGTCCGCAGGCGGTAAGGTCGTGAGGACCTTGGAGGTCCGCTCGAACACGAGCGGACTCCAGGTCCTGCACGATTATATGAAGAACACCGACTACGTTGTGATGATGGAGTCCAGCACCTACTCCTATGTCGCCTATCGGTTCTTCAGCGACAGGGGAGTGGAGACTCACGTCGTCCACGCCCGCAGTCTTAGGACCATCACGGACAGCGACAAGAAGACCGACCGCAAGGACGCTGTGGCCATCGCGAGATACCTACGGCTTTGGAAGAAGGGTGACTTGGATTTGTCCATGTCTTTCATCCCGACCGCGAGCAGGCGGAGCTGAAGGACCTCTGCCGCTACCGGGAGGAGATCTCCCGGAAGCTAGGAGACGATGTGCGGCGCATCCGCGCGCACATGCGCCGCAACTGCCAAGAGCTGCCCTCGGGGTTCGAGGATCTGGCCGCGAAGAAGACCAGGGAGATGATACTGCGTACATGGCCACATGATTACACTCTTGTGGACCGTGTCCACGAGTACTCCCGGCTGCTGGAACGCTCCAAGCAGATCGCCAAGGAGGTCGAGTCCCGTGGCCTTTATGATGGGAATGTGGAATTGCTTGCTCAGATTCCTGGAATCGGCATGCAGACGGCGGTGCAGATAATGTCCATGATCGTCGACATCAACAGATCCCCAGACCCTGAAAGAATGTGCGCCTATTTCGGCCTTGTACCGAGGGTGAGGGACACTGGTGGGAAAGAGATCCACGGCCGTATGACGAAAAGTGGCGACGGCATGATGCGCGCCATGATGGAGCGCGTGACGCTGTCCCACATCAACCATTGCGACTCCACCGTGACTCAGTATTACCGGCGCAAGGAGAAGGAAATGGGTCGCAAGAAAGCCTTAGTGACTGCATCGCGCAAGATGTTGGCCGTTATCCACTCGGTGCTGAAGGGGCA
>PWHV01000014.1 GCA_003555025.1 Methanomassiliicoccaceae archaeon
CCGAAGTTCGAGGGGAACGTGGGAGCGATAGCGAGGTCGATGGCCAATTTCAGCCTTGATGAGCTTTTCCTTGTGAATCCTTGCGATATCGGCGACGAAGCGTTGAGCCGCTCGAAGCACGGTAAGCATATACTGGAGAACGCGACGGCGGTCGATTCTTTAGGAGAAGCCCTCGAGGGATGCTTCCTGGTGGCGGGGACTAGCGGCATAATTGCCGGCGGGGACAAGAATTACGTCCGCGCGCCGATAAGCGCCCGCGAGCTGGCGAGTAGGCTTCAGGATTACGATGAGAAGGTGGCCATACTCTTCGGCAGGGAGGACCAAGGTCTCTTTCAGGACGAGTTGTCGAAATGCGATGTGCTGGTCACCATTCCGGCCGATGGCGAGTACCCGGTGCTGAACATCTCGCACGCCGCCGCAATAGTGATGTACGAGGTGTTCCAGACCTCGAGCAGATTGAAGAAGCCCCGCGAGGCGGACGAGGTGGAGAAGGCCATGCTCTTCCAGAGGTTCGATGAGCTCTTGGACGAGTTGGACTACCCGGAGCATCGGCGGCAGAGGACCTCGGTGATGTTCCGCCGCATGATGGGACGCGCTGTTCCCACCAAATGGGAGTTCTACACCGTCATGGGCATAATCGGCGATGCCGCCGCAAGGTTACGCGGCAAGGACTAGGCGCTGTCCTCGGCGATGCTGCTCAGCACCATCACGCGGAACGAATTCCTCCCCTGCTCGATGTCCGCCGAGCAATAGGAGTCCTTGCTCTCCCCGACCGCCTCCACCAGGCCTTGGTAGATGGCGGTGACGTTGCTCTCATCCATTGTCCTACCGCCGTGGACGTTGAGGAGGGCACACTGCACGTCGTCCACTGCAATGGGGAGCAGCGGGTTGCCTAGCGCGTCACTCAGCGCCACGAAGGGGTCGAGGCTCTCCCCCCACATTATCGTCGCCAGGCCGCTCTCATCGGCCATCCTGCGCAGCTTGCTCATCCCCACCGACACCAGGGCGTCCTGGTCTATGGCGGAGATGAGTCCCATGACGGACTCGCACATCAGCTGGTCGATGGCGCTGAACGCCTGCTTGGCGGAGATCTCAGGCGCTGCTTGCATGAGCTTCTGGTTGTCAACCAACACCACAATGTCGGAGCTCTTCCGCAACGCCTTGAGATTGCGGAAGGCGTGCTTCCTCCTCTTCTTCTCGAACTCGAAAGGCAGAGTGATCATAGACACTATGAACGCGCCCTGCTTATTGGCGATGTCTGCGATGACGGGGGAGGCGCCGGTGCCCGTCCCCCCGCCCAGTCCGCAGACCAAGAAGACGAGCTCCGCACCCTGCAGCGAATCGGAGATGGCGCTCCGCGAGCTCATGGCGCAATCCTTTCCCAAACGCATGTTCCCCTTGGCGCCCTCGTCGGCGTACTTCGAGCCGATGAGCAGGCGCTTCTCCGCATAGGTTTTCGTCAAACTCTTCTTGTCGGTGTTCACCGCGATGGACTTGGCCTTGCCGTCGGTGAGTTGGCTGAAGCGGTTGACGATGTTGCATCCGCCGCCGCCGACGCCGACCACGAATATCCCTGACTCCGAGGGATGCTCCGTGGGCCCTTTGCTCTTCCTCCGCAGCAGATCCGACAACCCCATGGCGACTACTCCATCTCCGGCAATGGCATCTGCGCTCTCACTCGCGTGTACTCGCGCACCGCGTTCCTTATGGCGTCGTCCAAGGACACCGAGTCACCATCCTTCACCAAAGACTCCAGCTCTATCACCCGGGTGGAGGGCAACTCCACCGTGACCTTGCGGATGTTCTCCGGCGAGTCGCTGTCGTAGAGCATGTCGTCTATCGCTTGGCGGATGGCGTCGGATATGTTGCTGTACAAACCCTGGTCGACCATGGACTGCAGCGCCTCCACCTTGACAGTGGGGAGCCTTATGGTGATCCTCTCAGTTCCGGTCATCTAGCTCATCTCCGTCGTGACGTCCGACCAACGTCTGACAAACACATTGGCAATCGTGATATATAATGGTTTGAGCCTTCTTGGCATGATTAACGGTGAAGACTCTTGCTTCTTTATCAAGAGCGCTCCGAAACCTTTAAAACGAGAATGCTTTTTAGTGACTAAACCCTTGGCATCGTTCCAGTGCTAACAAGGACTTAGCCACTGGAGTGAGCGAGGCTTGCCAGACACCCTCTGGGTGGATGGCGGGGAAGGTAGGTCCATGGACGTGGAGAAGAGAGCCTGGGAGATACAGCACGAGATAGAGTCCCGCATGCGCAAGCTGGGCAAGGGCAAGTACGGCCGGGTCCTGAAGATGGCCCGCAAGCCCTCCATGGACGAGTACAAGAAGATACTGCAGATCACCGGCCTGGGCATCATGATACTCGGGCTGGTGGGATTCACCATAATGTGGCTGATGACGCATCTGCCCGACCACCTTTGATACGACGGATTTGAGCCAATGACAGAGACAATGTTCGGTAGCGGCCTGGCCATGGGCGGCGACGACGAGGAGAAGCATGTGCCGGCGGGTGGCATAGCCGCCTGGGAGTTCCAGGTTCAAGGCGGTGCTCGAGAGGAGGTCAAGTTCTCCTTTGACGTAAACACCGGCCCCGACTCCGAGGACTCGCCGGAATGGAATGTGGCCCTCTACGACTCGGTGGGCGAGCTGTGGAGCGACTCCCAGACCAGGAAGGAGTTCGCATTGGGGATGGAGGGCAAGCCCAAGGACTTCCGCCTCGAGGTCACCGCCCCCAAGGGGGCGAGGTACGGGGACGCCGTCTCCGTCACGTTGAACGTGTCCTCTCCCTCCGGAGAGGGCGGGATGGCCTTCGACGCGGTCGCCAGGCAGTCCATCCTAGCGCTGAAGACGCAGATGGACCAGGAGAAGAGCGTCGCCGACAGCCTCTCTTCGAAGGCGAAGCAGGGCGAGGAGGACATCTTCGCCATCCTGAGCCCAACCAATCTCAGAGGATACGTCCTCGTGGAGGGGATGAACACCGACCGCCTGCGCGAGAAATCCCGCGACATAAGGAAGGCCCGTTCCTTCGTGGACGGCGAAACGTCGTTGGCGGAGATAGACCACTACCTCACTCCGTTGTCCACCGTGGTGGGTATCATGGAGGGAGACCTGGTCGAGCTGGTTGCCGGGCCGTTCAAAGGAGAGAAGGCCCGCGTGCAGCAGATCGACGAGGGCAAGGAGGAGATCACCGTGGAGCTGGTGGAGGCCATGGTGCCGATACCCGTGACCGTAAGAGGGGACCACGTCAGAGTCATAGAGAAGGAGAGATGATATCACATGGCAGACATCGTTGAGGCATTGGTAGATGGAGGGAAGGCCTCCGCCGGACCCCCGCTGGGTCCGGCGCTGGGACCGAAGGGAGTGAACATCGGTCAGGTCATAGCCGCCATCAACGAGAAGACGAAGGCCTTCGCGGGGATGAAAGTCCCCGTCAAGGTCATAATCGACGAGAAGAAGAACTTCAACATCAAGGTGGGCACGCCGCCCACCTCCGCCCTGATCAAGGGCGAGCTTGGTTTAAAGAGCGGCTCCACCGACACCAGGTCGTCCAAGGTCGGCAACCTCACCATCGACACGGCGAAGAAGATCGCCGAGATGAAGATGGACGACCTCATCGGCGCCGACCTCAAGGCCAACGTGCTGGAGGTGAGCGGCACCTGCCAGTCCATGGGCGTCACCATCGACGGCAAGGAGCCGAAGAAGTTCCAGAAGGCCGTCAAGGCGGGCGACTACGACGACCGGCTCTGATCGCAAACCCTTTATCCAATCCACTTACTTCTCGGTTCCCTGATCAGAGGGAGAGGTACCTGAAGCCGAGGGCCTCCATTCTCTCTTTGCCGTAGGCCCTCTTCACATCGAAGATTATGGGCCTGCAGTTGAGCATCGGCGCCAGCTCCTCCGCCTCAATCGCCAGGTATTCCTTGTGCGGGACCGTGACGATCGCACAGTCGACGTCGTGCACTTCGCTCAGAGGAACGTTCTCCTTCCCCATGCCGGACATCGCCTCACCGTCGAGGCAGGGGTCGTTGACCAGAACCTCGGCGCCCCAGTCCTCCAGCTCCTCGATCAATCGCAGCGCCGGGGAGGAGCGTACGTCGGGGACGTTCTCCTTGTAGGTGATTCCCATCACCAGTATCCTGGAGCCGTAGGTGGCCTTGCCGGTACGGTTCAGCTCCTTTATCGTTCGCGAGGCCACGTGATGGGCCATGTTGTCATTGACCTCCCGGCCCGCGAGTATCACCTGAGGATGGTGGCCGATGGAGTTGGCCTTGTACACCAGATAATAGGGGTCCACCGGTATGCAGTGGCCGCCCACGAGGCCGGGGACGTAGCGATGGAAGTTCCATTTGGTGGCGGCGGCGTTGAACACCGCGTCCGAGTCTATGCCCATCTTGTTGAATATTATCGCCAGTTCGTTGAAAAGTGCGATGTTGAGGTCGCGCTGCGTGTTCTCGATCACCTTCGCGGCCTCAGCGACCTTTATGGATTCCGCAGTGTACACCTTCGTTATCAGTCCGTACAGGGAGGCGAGCGCCTCAGCGCTCTCCGCGTCCATGCCCGCGACGACCTTGACGACCTTCTGCAGAGTCCTCTCATCATCGCCTGGGCTCAGCCTCTCCGGCGAGTAGCCCACCTTGAAATCGGTGCCGCATTCCATCCCCGACCTCGATTCCAGGATGGGGGTCACGACCTCTTCTGTCGCGCCCGGGTAGACGGTGGATTCGAGCACCACTATCGCGCCCTTCTTGAGGTTCTCACCGACCACGGATGCGGCGGACTCGATGAAGCGCATCTCCGGCTCCTTGGTCCCCAGCACCGGCGTGGGGACGCAGAGGGCGATGAAATCCGCTCTCTTGATCGCTGACGGGTCTGAGCTGAACTCCACATCGCCGCCGTTATCGTTCAGAGTAGCGACCAACGATGGGTTGATGTCGTACCCGATCACCTTGATGTGCTTGGAAAGCGACTCCGCCAGCGGGAGGCCCACGTATCCAAGGCCGACGATACAGGCCACCGCCTCTCCTGATTCAATCTTCTCCTTCAACGGGTGAACCATTCCATTGTCCTCCGCAGCCCTTCATCGAATGAGTGTTCCGGTTTGTATCCGAAGGCCTCCGCCGCTCTGCTCACATCGGCCAATGAATGCTTGATGTCCCCCGGGCGCTCCTCTTCAAGAACAGGTTTGATATCCTTTCCCAGTATGGCGTTTATCTTCTCGACGAGCTCGATGAGGCTTATCCTCTTTCCTCCGGCGACGTTGTAGTTGCCTGTGGCCGCGGACTCCATTGCTCTGATGTTCGCCATTGCGACATCGTCCACAAAGGTGAAGTCGCGGGTCTGCTGTCCGTCGCCGTATATGGTCGGCGGCTCGCCGCCGAGTATCGATCTGATGAATTTGGGGATCACCGCTGCGTACTCCGATTCCGGGTTCTGCCGGGGGCCGAACACGTTGAAATAACGGAGACATGCCGTTTCAATGCCGTAAAGGTCCGTGAAGAGTTTGCAGTAGAACTCTCCGGTCAACTTGTTCAACGCATAGGGCGAGAGGGGATCGGGGCGCATGCCCTCATCCTTGGGCAAGGTCTCCGAATCGCCGTATACTGATGATGACGATGCAAACACCAGTTTTCTCACGCCGCTGTCCCTGGCGGCCACCAGTACGCTCAATGTGCCATCGATGTTCGCTCTGTTGGAAGCGATGGGGTCATTGACGGACCGGGGCACCGAAGGTATGGCCGCCTGATGCAGCACGTATCTGCAACCCGTCATAGCGTCCTTGATCGTCTCCAGGTCGTTGATGTCGCACTCTTTGAAGCCGAAGGCTTCATTCTTCATGGGTTCGACCAAATTCTCATCGCTGCCGGTGGCGAAATTGTCCACCCCCTTGACATGGTATCCCATGTCCAAGAGTTTCAGGCAGAGATTTGAGCCGATGAAGCCCGCCGCACCGGTCACCAGCACTTTCGTAGAGCTCAAGTATGCACCACGATGCTAATCGTGTCAAGGTTATAATTCATTTGCCCGGCCAGGCCGTTGATGTCACCGATGCTTATAAGATAGTGATTGATATCCGTTTCAGTAAAGGAATGGACTGTTATGGAAAGGTCGAATGCTCACGGAATGCCCGCAGGAAACGTCTTCGTTATCTGCAATGGGGTGCCTTCCCGATCCTGATTGAGGATCTAGTTCACTTCTTATCTCATACTCAAACCTTATAAATAGGAGCTCTGTTATGGCGATTCGCTTGTAGGAGAGACGCCTAGAGCGTCTCGCACGCACTACAGGAGGTATCGTATTGGCAGAAAAAGCAACCGTGATCGCTGTAAGCAAGGCACTGGAAGGTGCCAAGAAGCGAAATTTTCGTGAGACGGTTGATCTTGCCATCAATCTGAAGGATATCGACCTCGCATTGCCGAAGAACCGTATCCAGGAGGATATCATCCTCCCCTACGGCCGCGGCAAGGAGGTCAGCATCTGCGTGATTGGTGGCGGCGAGCTAGCCCTGAAGGCCAAGAACGTTGCCGATCTGGTTATCACCCCCGAGGAATTGGGGACGATAGCAGACGACAAGAAAGAAGCGAAGACCATCGCCAATTCAACGGACTACTTCATCGCGGAGGCTCCGTTGATGCCCACCGTCGGCAAGCGCCTGGGAACGGTGTTGGGCCCGAGGGGCAAAATGCCCAAGCCCATACCCCCGGGAGCAGACCCGGCGGGAATGGTGGACTCCCTTCGCAGAAGCGTGACGATCAGGACGAAGGACAGGATGACCTTCCACGCGCCCGTGGGAACCGTCGAGATGGACCCTGAGGAGATCGCCGATAACATCGAGACGATACTCAAGAGGGTCGAGGCCCGTCTGGAGAAGGGGAAGTTCAACATCGCCTCCTCCTGGGTGAAGACGACCATGGGACCGGCGGAGAGGTTGGTCTAGGAGGAACGAGCATGGCACACGTCGCACCATGGAAGAAGACGCGGGTGAGCGAGCTCGCCCGCACGATGGCGGACAGTCCGGTCATAGCCATCGTGGACATGCACGGAATCCCCGGACCCCAGATCCAAGAGATGAGGGAGGGCATGAGAGAGGAGGCCGTCCTCACCATGACCAGGAACAAGCTTCTGCTTCTCGCCATAGACGAGGCGGCGGAGGAGGTCCCTGGCCTAGAGGCGTTGAAGGACGCCGTGGAAGGACAGTGCGCTCTCATCGCGACCGACATGAACCCCTTCAAGCTCTTCAAGAAGCTTGAGGCCACCAAGGCGCCCGCCGCCGCCAAGCCCGGCGACATCGCGCCTTACGACATCGTCGTCCGCAAAGGCCCCACCCCCTTCGCGCCCGGTCCGATCGTAGGAGACCTTCAGAAGATCGGCGTCCCCGCCGCCATTGAGGGCGGGAAGATCGTCGTGAAGAAGGACGCTACCCTCGTCAAGGAAGGGGAGGAGATCCCCGAGAACGTGGCGAAGATGCTTCCCAAGCTGGAGATATTGCCGATGATCGTCGGCCTTGACATGCTCAAGGCCTTCGAGGACGGCCTGCTCTACGGGAAGGACGTCCTGGACATTCCCGACGACTACTACTCCACGATGTTCGCTGCCGCCGCCGCGAACGCCCAAGCCCTAGGCGTATCGATCGCCTTCCCCGCCGAGGCCACCATAAGGCCGCTGCTGGTGAAGGCCTTCCGTGAGGCCTTGAGCTTGAGCCTGGAGGCGGCGTACCCGACAAGTGAAAACATCGACAAGCTCCTGGCGAAGGCCGACTCTCACATGTTGGCCGTCGCATCCAAGACAGGGACGGAGGACGAGAGGATAACGGCCAGGCTTAACGCCGCCTCGGCCGCCCCCTCCGCTGTCGAGGAGCCCGCCCCGGCGGAGGAGGAAGAGGAGGATGAAGAAGAAGAGGTCAGCGAGGAAGATGCCGCTGCTGGCCTTAGTGCGTTATTCGGCTAAACGAGGAGGTTGAATATATGGAGTATATCTATAGCGCTCTCGTGCTCTACGCCGCCGGCAAGGACATCACCGACGATTCCGTCGCCGCTGTCCTCTCCGCCGCCGGCGTCGAGCCTGACGCGGCCAAGATCAAGGCCCTGACCGCTTCCCTGGAAGGTGTGGACATCGCCGACGCGATAGCTAGCGCGTCCGTTGTCGCCGCCGCTCCGGCGGCTTCCGCCGCCCCCGCCGCCGCCGCTGAGGAGGCGGTCGAGGAGGAAGAGGAAGAAGAGGAAGAGGTCAGCGAGGAAGAGGCCGCCGCAGGTCTCAGCGCCCTGTTCGGCTGAATCCGCGTCCTCCGCCCGCGGAGTGAAACCATTTACAACAAATCTTTTATTTTTACCATACGATATAAGAACCGTTATATATCTAATCCATTATTCGCCGATTATTGATATCGTCTTGACGGTATGGGGTGAACTTATGGAAGAGGTTCTTTGCAACATCGAGCTCATCAAGGAGAACAACGACTACGTTGCCAAGCTCCAGAGCGACCTCGGAGGCCTTCGCGAATACCGCAGCGGCAACTTCGAGGAGGTATTGGAGCAGCTCGTCATCGACCTTCAGGAAGAGTTCGAGTCCATCTGAGGCGTTGACATGACCGATGACTTGCAATACGATGAGGTGCTCAGCGACTATTACGGCGATGAGCAGATCACCGCGCTGATACATGTGAAGGTGGAGTCCAGCTCGCTTGACGATATCGTCGCGCATCTTTGCGCGATGAAGGAGATCATGGACATCTTCCTCGTCACCGGCGAGGTGGACCTCGTGGCGAAGGTCAAGCTGAACAACTATATGGAGCTGAAACGCTTCCTCGTCAACCGCGTCTCCTGCATAGAAGGCGTAAAGGAGACCAAGACCAACATGGTGGTGACCGCTTTCAAAGAGCATGGCGCCAGCAAGCTGGACTGATCCCACTGATAGAGAACATCATACAGGTGATTCAATGGCAGACAAATTGAAACAGATTATGGAGGTCCTCGACCAGTTGGCCGAGGACACGTCGGTGCCCAGGAACATAAGGCGCGGAGCCACGGAAGCGAAGGACAGGCTGCTGATGAACGATGAGCAGCTCGACGTGAGGGCGGCGAGCGCCATCTTCACCCTCGACGACTTGGCGAACGACCCCAACATACCCCTGCACGGCAGGACGCTCATCTGGAACATAATAAGCCAGCTGGAGACCATCAGCCGCCAAGGGCGCTGAGTCCCGCTACCTTTTCCATTCTTCGACCACAGAGAGGAAGTTGCGGAACATGTCCGTTCCGCGCTCGGTGTTCTCCACCTCCGGGTGGAACTGCAGGCCGTACAGCGGACGGCTTTCGTGCTCGATCGCCTGCACTTCGCAGGAATCGGAGCTCGCCACCACCGCGAACTCCGAAGGCGGTCCCTTGACCTCATCGTTGTGCGAGGCCCATACGGTCAGCTCGCGAGGAAGGTCCTGGAAAAGTCTCGCACCTTCCTCGACGCGGAGGGTGACCTTGCCGTATTCAGGGACGTCGGCAGGACCGGTGCTGCCGCCGAAATGGGTGGACATGAACTGCATCCCCGCGCAGATGCCGAGAACAGGAATATCAGCGCGATCAAGATAGTCGCCGTTGTTGCCCATCCTCTTGCCGTCGGTGGCGATGCTCGGAGAGCCTCCGGAAAGAACGAGGCCGTCAGCGTCGGCGATAGATTCGAAGGGGGCTTTGTTCGGCACGATCTTCGTATCCACGCCGAGATATTTGAGGACCCTCCATTCGCGGTGGGTCCATTGCCCTCCGTTGTCTATCACGTAGACCTTCATCGACCTTCGATGATGCTTTTTCGATTTAAAGTTGTTCAGCACCTACTCCCACTCGATGGTTCCAGGAGGCTTGTTCGTTATATCGTAGACGACGCGGTTGACCTGTCTCTTCATCTCGTTGGTGATGCGCACCGATATCTTCTCCAAAACCTCGTGCGGAATGCGGGAGTAGGCGGCGCTCATACCATCGATAGACTTCACAGCTCGCACAACAACGGTCTTCCCGTAGACGCGTGCATCACCATGCACACCGACTGATTGCACCGGCAGCAGGACGGCGAAATATTGCCAAGGTAGTTCCATAATGCCCTTTTTCGCAGCCATCTCGATCTCGTCCTCGGCTATGTAACAGGCGTTGCGGACGATCTCCACGTTCTCGCGTGTGACCTCCCCCAACACTCTGATGGCCAAGGCGGGTCCGGGGAAGGGCTGCCTCTCCGAGACCTTCACACCGAGGTGCCTGGCGATTATGCGAACCTCGTCCTTGTAAAGGTCACGAAGTGGTTCGATAAGCTCAAGCCCCATCTCCTCAGGTATACCGCCGACATTATGATGAGATTTGATGGTGTCTCGGAACTCGTCACCGCTCTCTATCCAATCGGGCGCGATTGTGCCTTGCACAAGATAATCGGCGTCAAAGGCCTTCGCCTCTCTCTCGAAGACCCTGATGAAACGTTCTCCGATAGCTTTCCTTTTCTCCTCTGGATCGCTTATTCCCTCCAGAGCGTTGAAGAACTCCTCGGAGGCGTCCACTATCTTGTAGTTCAGACCGAGGTCGTCAAGCATCCCGGCGACCTCTTCCGTCTCCCCCTTCCTCATGAGGCCGGTGTCCACGTATATGGTGAGGAGCCTGTCTCCGATGGCCTCGTTCACGATTGCGGCCGCTACGGTGCTGTCAACGCCTCCGGAGCAGGCGATGATGGCGTTGCCCTCTATCTTTTCGCGTACTATCGCGACCTGCTCGCGAACAAAGGACTCCGCCTCGAACATCAGTACACCTCTTCCGAGTCCTTGACCACCTTCTCGGCCATCTTCTCGCGGTATTCGAGCATCTTCTTCTCCAGCTCGCGGTCAGCCACCGCTAGTATCTGAACCGCCAGCAAGGCCGCGTTCTCGCCGCGGTCCAGGCCGACGCCGGCAACGGGTATGCCGGGAGGCATCTGCACCACGGACAGCAGCGAGTCCATGTTAAGCTTGCCAGACACAGGGATGCCTATCACAGGCCTCAAGGTATGGGCGGCGACCACTCCCGGGAGGGCGGCTGAAAGGCCGGCGATGGCTATGAAAACGTCAGCGCCGCAGTCCTTGACGATGTCCTCCACCCTCGCTGGAGTGCGGTGGGCGGAGGCCACGGACATTGCTACGTTGACATCGAACTCCTCAAGGACCGACTTGGCCTTCTCGGCGACCTCTATGTCGCTCTTGCTCCCCATGAGAATTTGGACTTTGACCATCACCTAGGATGACCTTGTTTTAGTTAATAAAAATTGTGAGGCATCGCGCTCGAAAACGCGATATCACGTCTTTGGGAATTCAAGAAGCGTTGATCAATGCCCGTTCCCACTATAACCCTATATATGGGGTATCGTTTTCATAGGCGAAGGTGTATAGTTGACCACCGTCAGGGAAGGAATATCGTTAATATACGCGTACTTCAAGCCTCACCGCAGGCTACTGTTGACCTATTTGATATTCCTGTTCCTTCTCAGCGCCCTTGACGTGTTCCGTGTCTCTTTGATCTACCCGATAGCGAACTTCGGCATGGAGACTGGGGGCGGCGGCACCGTCTTGGACGTTCTGTTCACTTATCTGATACCCGAGGCCGAGAACGAGTTCCTTTGGGCGGCCTATCTTCTGCTTTTTGCTACCTTGGTTGTCGCCGCCGTGGAGATCGCCGTAGCGTATCTGGGTTCGAAGACCTTCGCGGTAGTGAGGGACGACATCGACCGCCAGGTCTTCAACATAATAAAGGAGCAGCCTTACGAGTTCTTCACCAGGACCAAGCAGGGGGATCTTCTTTATCTTGGACAGGAGGCAGTGGAGCAGTCCGGAAGGCTGATCCAGTTCTCAGCCCGGTTCATACAGCACGCCACGCTCTGCGTTTTCTACATCTCCTTTTTGTTCATCCTCTCGTTCGAGGCCACAGCGCTGATAATCGTGTTCGGTCTGCTTTACGTCCTTCTGGTGAAGAAGGTGATCTACTCCCGTGTTTATAGACACGCATCGATTATAAACAAGTCCAAGAAGAACAAGTCGGTGGTCTATAACGAATTCATCAGCGGCATCAAGACCATAACGATCACCGATTCAGTAAAGCACTGGGTGGACAGGTACGATAACGCAGTGAAAAAGCTGAGGAAAAGCCTTACTCGGGGCAGGACCTATGGCAGATTGCCGCAGGTGGTCAACAATCTGATGGTCTTCTTGATAATAGCCGTAGGGGGCCTGGGGATATACTACTTCACAGGAGGCGATTTCCGTCAGCACCTTGCGCTGTTCGGAGTTTTCGTCCTCGCGCTTTACAGATTGATACCGGCTTTAAACGCAGCACAGACCGAGATTACACAGATGGTTGACAGCTTCCCGGCGATGGAGAGTATAAACCAGCTTATTGTTGAGAATGCCAACGGCCCCAAGGTGGACGATGGCACCGAGCCGATGAGGTTCGAGGGGAGGATAAGCTTCGAGAACATAACGTTCCGATACGATGACACCATGGACCATGCGATAAAGGACCTTTCCTTCGACATCAAGAAGAACCATAAGGTCGCCATCGTTGGCAGCTCCGGCGCGGGCAAGACGACCATAGCCAATCTTTTAGCGAGGCTTCATGAGCCCACCGAGGGAAGGATAACCGTCGACGGCGTCGACCTGCGGGACATAAACAAATCCAGTTACCGCAACAAGCTAGGCTACATCGGCCAAGAGACCTTCATCTTCCACGACACCATACGGGAGAACATACGTTTCGGCGGCGATTACAGCGACGAGGAGATCGTGGCCGCTGCGGAACTGGCCGATGCGTTGGATTTCATCAACAGGACGCCGGAAGGGTTGGACACCGTCATCGGCGACCAAGGAATGAAACTCTCCGGAGGGCAGAGGCAACGAGTTGCCATCGCCAGGGTGATACTGAGGAAGCCGGAGATACTTCTCCTCGATGAATCCACCAGCTCTTTGGACAACATATCCGAGCAGAAGGTCATGGAGTCGATAAGGAAGATATCCAAGAATATGACCGTGGTTATCATAGCCCACCGCCTGAGCACCGTTCAGGACGCGGACGTCATCCACGTCCTCAAGGGCGGGGAGATAGTGGAGAGCGGCAGCCACGATGAGCTGATGTCGCACGATGGCGAGTACTTCAACCTGTACACCAGATATCAGGAGAACAATTAATCCATAAATGTTCTCGAAGGGTTTGCTGTATTGTCCTTAAGCACCGTGATGCAAAGTTGGACCTGTCAACTTATGATGGTTCAAAATATAGGAATGATTAAAGAGTTTAATTGAAAACGTTTCACGTCTTCATAATCGCCACTAGGAATATACCCACTGCTATGAGCGCACCTATGAGCGCAGCGAGTATGTTCAGGAACGCGTTCCATATCACGACCCAAAGGGCGACATCAACGGTTCCGGTGAAACCGGCCAAAACTCCCCAGACAATTCCAGCCACCAGTCCGGCCACAAGCAAAACGACACCCACGGTCCTGCTCTTGCCGCTGCCGAAGTAGGCGGTGAATACACCCGCCAACACCATGAACAGGGCGAAGACCATTACCAGGATTGATATGAACTCCATCAGACTCATTCTTTGTCTCCTCCATCAGAATTTTATTCCCGTCAATGTCTTGGTGTCCACGACCCCGGCCGTGGATCTTATGTGCTCCACCACCACGAGCCCGAGGCGGTTTAGGTCCTCGGCCTCAATCTTGGCGATAAGGTCGAACTCACCGAAAAGCGGCGTCAGCTCAACGACCTCCTCTATCTTAGAGAGAGCGTTGTAGACCTCATGCTCCTTGGAAGGAGTGGTTGTTATCAGCACATATCCAATTGCCATTGACTTACCTGCCCGTAATACTTGCTAGTGCTTATTTAACTTTTCTTTATCAGATTTTTATTTATTGTTTCATTCGACGGTTGGAACACGCAGGGACGGATCAGATCTGTGACCGAGCGTGTTGGGTTTAATCATAAATACTATTGTAAGCGTAGATATAACACTAACGTAAGCTATATATATAGGATATATTATCCCTTTGATAAGCGATAATTAAACTTATCGCAGGTAACGGGTGAGTCGGATGGATTTTCTAGGGGAGGTGGAGACCATCACCCACGATGGACTTCTGGTAGTTAGAACCTATGGCCTGCCGGACGGCGGCGACGCGGTCTATGACAACCGTAAACGCAAGCTGGGCAGGGTCAAAAGGGTTTTCGGTCCTGTTGAAAGGCCGTTCATATCCATCGCCCCCACGGACAAATCCGTGCTCACGAACGTGATCGGTCGGAAAACCTACTTCCAAGGGGAGAACCGCCATGCCAAAAGTAAGAGAGGGAACTGAAGAGGTCGAGAGATGTCCGGAGTGCGGCAGCAGGCACCTGGTCCGTGATTACGAGAGGGGAGAGCTGCTATGCGAGGACTGCGGCCTGGTCATAGACGACCAGTTCATCGACCAGGGCCCGGAGTGGAGAGCTTTCGATGTGGAGCAGGGGGAGAAGAGGGCCAGGACCGGCGCTCCGATGACCTACACCATACACGACAAGGGACTCTCCACGGAGATCTCCTGGAAGAACAAGGATTCATACGGAAAGAGCATTCCCACACGTAACCGCGCTCAGCTCTACCGTCTGAGGAAGTGGCAGAGGAGGATACGTGTCTCGAACGCCACAGAAAGGAATCTTGCCTTCGCGCTGTCTGAACTGGACAGGATGGCATCGGCGATGGGCCTTCCCCGCAACGTGCGGGAGACCGCGGCGATGATCTACCGCAAAGCGGTCAACAAGAACCTGATTCGCGGGAGAAGTATCGAAGGCGTCGTTGCCGCATCCCTGTACGCCGCCTGCAGACAGTGCGGTGTCCCGAGGACTCTAGACGAGGTTGCAGGCTCAAGCAGAGTGGGCCGCAAGGAGATCGGCCGGACGTACCGTTTCATGCCCCGCGAGCTGAAGCTGAAGCTGATGCCGACCAAGCCGCAGGATTACGTGCAGAGGTTCTGCAGCGAGCTCAAGCTTAGCGGTGAGGTCCAGAACAAGGCCGCGGAGATACTGAAGGATGCGTCGGAGAAGGAGCTCACATCGGGCCGCGGACCAACTGGAGTGGCAGCTGCGGCAATATACATATCCTCGATTCTGTGCAACGAGCGCAGGACCCAGAGAGAAGTGGCCGATGTTGCAGGAGTGACTGAAGTCACAATACGCAACCGGTACAAGGAGCTGACGGAAAAATTGGGGATAGAGATTCAGCTTTAATTTTAAACCGTTTTAATTTATATTTTTAATCAATATCTATTTCACCTCTTTAGTGATTTGTGATCAATCCCTATCGCTTACGTTTTCGAATGCTAAAACACCCAATTCCCCAAATCATAATTCAGAACCGGAGTTTGACACTTAGGACTCCGAATTGAGCGTTAGCGATCTTTTCCGCATGCCGCGATTAGACTTTCTGGATAAAAGATAAGAGCGGCCTTTCGATTGTCTATGTCGTCAAACAAGAAACAGGCCGAAGGGCCGTTTTCTGCATTGGATTCGTATGCATTAAAGTTGCGGTCCTCGACCTTCGATGTTGGGCGGGAGGAACGACGAGATGACCCGCAATAGGCTGAAATTCCTGGATTGTGTGGACTACGGCTATTTGGTCTAATTCTCGCTTAAATACGGTTTAAATATCGGATGCATCGGCTATATAAACCTGGTGTTTAAATAGCCAATTAATTGCGTATTTAAGTAAAAATCATAGTGGATTGTTGTAGTCCGCAAAATCCGGGATTTCGGAAAATACCAATTGCTGGTTTTGGAAACCCGTTATTCTTCCTTAACATAATTTTATATAGAAGAACAATAACTTAAACAATAATGCGACGCGAGGACCTCATCGAGAATGCAAGAAGCATTCTTGTAAGCGCTGGTTTCAACGTATCCCAGTCTATAAACATGCGTAGCATAAGCTTCGATATTGTCGCTCGCCGAGAAG
>PWHV01000026.1 GCA_003555025.1 Methanomassiliicoccaceae archaeon
CAGGCTCGCCATGGACTGATGGGGCGGCGGAGCGTTGAAGCGTATCGCTCAGCGACAGCTTTATCGATGGAGAAGAAAATATTGGGGCGAGGCCCCATTTTAAACGAAAGAAGGGGTTTGGGTCCTAGGACCTCATGCGCTCCAGTGCCTCCTCGATGCGCTCCCGCGGCTGGGTGAGGGCGATCCGCACGAAGCCTTCGCCGGACTCGCCGAAGCCCACTCCCGGGGTGACGACGATGCCGTGCTCCAGCATCTTCTCGGTGAACTTCATCGATTCCATGCCGCAATCGAACCACACGTAGAAGGTGGCCTTGGGCATGGGCACGTCGTAGCCCAGCTCGCGGAGGCCGTTCACCAGCACGGTGCGCCTCTCCTCATAGACGGCCATGTTGCCCTTGATCTCCGGGGGCAGCTCCTTGCCCCGGTAGAGGCCGAGAGCGTCCGCCGCCGCCTTCTGGATGAACTTGGGCGCCCCGGAGTCGATCTGCGACTTCACCTTCTTCAGGCCCGCCACCAGGTTCTCGTCCCCCACCGCGTAGCCCACGCGGTAGCCGGTCATGTTGAACGTCTTCGACAGGGAGCCGAACTCGATCACGTCCCTCCCTGCCTCCAGCGCCGACGGCGCCAAGTAGTCGTCGAAGCACATCTCCGAGTAGGCGTTGTCGTAGCAGAAGATGGTACCGTTGTCGGAGCACCATTCCATGACCCCTTTCAGGTAGCCGACGTCGCAGGTGGCGCCGGTGGGGTTGTTGGGGTAGTTGGCGTAGAGCATCTTGGCGTCCGCGGGGCATTTGTCCACGTCCAGTAGGAAACCGTCCTCCGCCCGCAGCGGCACCTTCACCGCCTCGGCGTCGGAGAGCAGGGCGGCGCCGTTCGCGTACACCGGATAGGCGGGGTCGGGCGAGATCACCTTCTCCCCGGCGTTCACGAACGCCTTGCAGATGTTGGCGATGGCCTCCTTGGAGCCGATGGTCACGCAGACCTCCTTGTTCGGGTCCACGTCCACCGAGAACCTCTTCTTGTAGAAGTCGGCCACCGCCTGGCGCAGGTATCCCTCGCCGGCGCTGGACGAATAGGTGTGGTTCTCCTGGGGCACGGCGGCCTCCTGCATGGCCCGGATGATGGGCTCGGGCGTGGGAAGGTCGGGGTCCCCGATGCCGAAGTCGATTATGTCCGCTCCCTCGGCGCGTTTGTTTGCTGTTAGCTCCTCCAGCTTGGCGAACAAGTAGGGGGGCAGCTTCTGCAGTCTGTCAGCGAAAACTATCTCCATTTCAATCATTCCTCCATGTACTCTCCGGTGAAGACCAGCTCGGCGGGGCCGGACATCTTCACGTTGTCCAGCTCCTCACTGGCCGTTATCTCCAACTTTCCTCCGGGCAGCCGGACCTCTACCGGCGCGCCGAAGGGGACCAGGCGGTTCAGGGCCGCCGCCACGGTGGCGGCGCAGGCGCCCGTGCCGCAGGCCAGGGTCCACGCGGACCCGCGCTCGTAAACCTTCACATCGAGTGCGCGTCCGTCCGCGGAGACGAACTCCACATTGCTGCGGCGAGGGTAGAACGGATGGCGCTCCAGCTTGGGCCCCAGCTCCTCCATCTCCTCGTCGCTGAACTCGTCGAACGTCACCATATGGGGGTTGCCCATCGACACCGCGGTGGCGGTGATGATGCGGCCGTCCACATCGATGCTGCCGTTGACGAACTCGCCGTCATGGTCGATGGGCACGCTCCTGCCGTCGAGGACCGGGGCGCCCATGTCCACCTCCAGCATCTCCGCCTTGCCGCCGGCGACGACGACGCCGATCTCCAGAACCCCGGCGAGGGTGTCGATGGACATGCGCTCCTTGCGCACCCTGCCGCCGTCGTAAAGATGCTTGGCCACGCAGCGTATGCCGTTGCCGCACATCTCCGCCTCGGAGCCGTCAGCGTTCATCACCCGCATGCGGGCGTCCGCCCGCGGCGATGACGACACGTAGAGTATGCCGTCGGCGCCGATGCCGAAGGCGCGGTCGCAGGCGAGGCGGACGAAGCCCTCGTCCTTGGGCAGGAGCTCGTCGAAATCCTCCACCAGGATGAAATCGTTGCCGATGCCCTGGTATTTCCAGAACCTCATCGCATCAGCCTCTCCGGTACCGCCTGGTGGCGCCAGATGTCCTCCAGGTCCTCCTGCTCGCGTATGATGTCCGCACCGCCGTCGTTGACCAGCACCTCGCGGCAACGGGGGCGGCTGTTGTACTGGCTGCTCATCACGTAGCCATAGGCGCCGGTGTCGTAGACCGCCACCAGGTCGCCCTCCTCCGGCTCGGGGAGAACGCGGTCGCGGGCGAGGAAGTCGCCCGACTCGCAGATGGGGCCCACCACGTCATAGCGCGCCTCGCAGGCCTTGTTGAACTTGTTGGCGATCGCCACGTGATGGTAAGCGTCGTAGAAGGACGGCCGCAGCAGGGTGTTGAAGCCGGCGTCCACGCCGATGAAGCTCTTCTGCTCCGTCCGCTTCACGTCAACGCAGCGGGTGAGCAGCACGGTGCTGTCGCAGACCACGTACCTCCCCGGCTCAACCGCCAGCCTCTTGATCTTGCTGTCGCCCAGGACCATGGACGTAAGCTGGGCCGCCAGCTCCTCCACGTCCATCTCCGGCTCGTTGGGGCGGTAGGGTATGCCGATGCCGCCGCCCATGTCCAGGAAATCCAGCTCCAGGCCCAGCTCGTCCTCCAGGTCCTCGACCACCTGCAGCAGTATGCCCACCAGGTCGATGAAGGGCTCCACCGACTGACCGCCGGAGCCGATGTGGGCGTGCAGGCCCCGCGGCCTGAATCCCAGGTCCAAGGCCTCGCGGAAGGCGTCCACTATCTCCTCGATGGGTATGCCGAACTTGGAGCCCTTGGCCCCGGTTATGACCTTCTGGTGGTGCCCCGATCCCACTCCCGGGGTCACCCGGAAGGAGAGGGGCACGTCCACCGAGATCGCCGCCAGGCGGCGTAGCTCAGAGAAGGAGTCGATGTTCATGGGCACTCCGGCGTCCACCAATCCCTCGAGCTCTTCGTCGCTGACGTTGACGCCGGTGTACAGTATGCGCTCCGGGGAGAAGCCCGCCTTGAAGCAGGTGAGCACCTCTCCCAGCGACACCGCGTCGATGCAGGCGCCCTCCTGCTCCAATATGCGGAGCAGGGCGATGTTGCTGTTGGCCTTGCAGGCGTAGTGGACATCGGTGGGCATGTGGTCGTTGAAGGCGCGGTGTATGCGCCGGTAGTTGTCGCGCAGCCGCTGCTCGTCGGTCACGTAGACCGGGGTGCCGAACCTGTCCGCTATATCACTGGCGGTCATGCCGCCGATCGTCATCTCGCCGTTTTCCGATTCGAAGTCCCTCATTGCAGATCACCGATGAATCCCTCGTGGAGAGCCCTGACCACCGCGGTGGCGCGGTCCATCGAGACCACGAAGTTGAGCGACACTGTGGAGGCGCCCTCCGATATGAGCTCGACGTTGGCGTTGGCATCCCTCACCTTGCTGAATATCTCTGCCGATGCGCCGCAGCGGTCCAGGAGGTTGTCGCCCACGGCGCATATCAGGCACATGTTGCTCTTCACATCTATCCTCTCTATCTCGTCGCCCTCGAGGCGGTTGAGGTTCCGCAGCACGTCCTTGACGTCGTTGTTGTGTATAAGGAACGCTATGGTTGATAGCGAAGTGGATATCGCGTACACTATGACGTTGGCGTCGCCGATGCGGTCGATGATGCTGGCGACCATCCGTGGCCGGTAGGCGATCTCCGATGAGTTCACCGTGATTATGGAGAGGTCGGTCTTCACCGCCACGCTGCGCAAGAGCTCGTCCTGCGGGGCGCGCAGGTGGTGGATGATGGTTCCCTCGCCCGCGGGGTTGAAGGAGTTCTTCACCCGCACCGGTATGTGCTTGCGCCGCACCGGTTCGATGGTGCGGGGGTGCAGCACCTTGGCGCCGAAGTATGCCAGCTCGGCGGCCTCGGAGAAGTTCATCTCGTCGATGGTCTTGGCGCCGTCCACTATGCGGGGGTCGGCGGTCATGAAGCCGTCCACGTCCGTCCATATCTCCAGGAAGTCGGCGTCGATGGCGTGGGCGATGACCGCCGCCGAGTAGTCGGAGCCGCCGCGGCCGAAGGTCATGGGCTTACCGTTGCCGTTCTTGCCGTAGAAGCCGGTTATCACCGGCACCTTGTTGTTCTCCAGCAGCGGACGCAGCGTATAGGAGAGGTCGCGGCTGGTGAGGTCGAGGTCGGCGAAGCCCGCCCCTGGGCAGCCCACCGCGTGTATGCCCGCCTCCTCCGAGCAGAGCGGCACCGAGTCCAGGCCGGCGTCCCGCAGCACGTATGACATGGTGACCGACGACAGCCTCTCCCCCTGCGACGATATGTTGTCGTTGAAGTAGGGGTCGCTGCGGACCCCGGTGTCCTCCAGCAGCTCCTTCAGGCCCTGGAGGCGGACGTCGAGCACTTCGAGGTACTCCTCGAGCAGCGCCGGGGACAGCACCTCCTTGGCGGCGTCGACGTGCTTCTGCCGCAGGCTGGCGATCACCTCGTCGGCGTTGCTCTCGCCGCTGTCGAGGAAGCTGATCAGGTAATTGGTGACCCCGGACATCGCCGAGACCACCACCACCTTGGAGCCCTCGGCGTCGCTGACGATCTCCGCGGCGCGGCGGAATCCCTCGGCCGAGCCGACGGAGGTCCCGCCGAACTTCATCACCGTGATCATAGACCGAGCACCTCGTTCATCTGGTGGATGCGGCCCTCCTTCCTGCCGGCTATCCACTTCACGGAAGCTATGCAGCCGCGGGCGAAGGCCTCGCGGGAGATGGCCCGGTGGGTTATCTCCAGGCGCTCCATGTTGCCGGCGATGAGCAGGGTGTGCTCGCCGACGATGTCCCCCGCCCGCAACGCGTGGACACCGATCTCCTTGCCGCGGGGGCCGCTGATGCCCTCGCGGCCGTGCACCGTGCCGCTCACGTCGGCACCGCGTTGCACCGCCTCGATGGCCTTCACGGCGGTGCCGGAGGGGGCGTCCTTCTTCTGGTTGTGGTGCATCTCCACCATCTCGAAATCGTAATCGGGCAGCGCCGCGGCCAGCATCTCGCAGGCCTTCCAGAACACGTTCACCCCCAGGGCGAAGTTGGCCGACAGCAGCACCGGGCTTCCGGAGGCCTCCGCCTCATCGGAGAGCCTCTGGATCACCTCATCGGCTATGGCGGTGGTGCCGATCACCATCGCCGTGCCCGTAGCCGGCACCTTGGTGACGTTATCGGCGGCCGCCGTCGGCGACGTCAGGTCAACGTAGACGTCCGCGTCCTCCAGCCTCCGCTCCAGCTCATCGGGCGCGAACGCCAAGACCCCGGGGTACAGCTCCTTGCCCACGTTGCCTCCGGAGGCGGAGACCATCGCCCCCGCCAACTCCAGCTCCGCATCGGCGACGACATGCTCGCATACCAGGCTGCCGAGCTTGCCGGTGGCCCCTCCTACCACCACTCTAATCATATTGACCACTCTCAGAGTATGCCTACGGAGGACATGGTCTCCTTCAGCAGCTTCTCGTTCTCCTTGCTCATGTCCGACAGGGGCATGCGCAGGGCGCCGGCCGGCTGGCCTATCATGCGCATCGCCGCCTTCACCGGCATGGGGTTGGGCTCGAGGAACAGGGCGCCGAAGAGCGGCAGCAGCCGGAAGTGAATCTCCCGGGCGGCAACGTAGTCGCCCTTGAGCGCGGTGTCCACCATCAGCTTCAGTTCCTTGGGGGCGCAGTTGGAGGCCACCGAGATGACCCCGTCCCCTCCCAGCGCCATCATGGCGAAGGTCAAAGGGTCCTCGCCGGAGAGCACGCTGAATCCCTCAGGGCGCTCCGACAGTATGGACATGACCTGGCCCATGTTGCCGGAGGCCTCCTTCATGGCCACGATGTTGGGCAGCTCGGCCAGGCGCAGGGTGGTGTTGGCCTCCATGTTGCTGCCCGTCCTGCCGGGCACGTTGTACAGTATGATGGGGAGGTCGCTGGCCTCGCTTATGGCCTTGAAATGCTGGTATATGCCCTCTTGGGTGGGCTTGTTGTAGTACGGCGAGACGGAGAGGCTGTAGTCCGCGCCCATGTCGGCGGACCTCACGGTGAGGTCGATGGCCTCATGGGTGGAGTTGCTCCCCGTGCCCGCTATCACCTTGGCCCTCTTGGCCTGGTCGATGACGATGTCGATCACCCTCAGGTGTTCTTCGTGGTTGAGGGTGGCAGACTCGCCGGTGGAGCCGCAGGCCACTATCGCGTCGATGCCCATCGACTCCTGGAAGTCAACCAGGTCCCTGAGGCCCTGCTCGTCTATGTCTCCGTTCCTCTCAAAGGGTGTTATCATTGCCGTGGCCGTTCCCTTGAACATGTCACTCATCTCCGAAATGCTCTTTCAGTATCAATCTAGTGCGCGTCGAGAGCACGCTGTCGTAATGACGCACCCTCTCGATTATCTCGTTAAGCTGCGGCGAGGACTCTACGTCCACTATCGCCACGATGTCCTGGTCGCCGGTAACCTCGAAGACCTCGTTCACGCCATCGTAGTTTATCAGGTCCTCGGCTATCATGTCGCAGTCGGTGTTGACATCGATGCGGATCTCCAGCAGCGCCTTGACGTTCTTGCTGCTGGTCTTGATGGTGAATCCTTTGATCACACCTTCGTCGACCATCCTGCGTACGCGGCTGCGTATGGTGCCCTCCGATACCTTCAGGTTCTGGGCTATCTCCACGAAGGGCTTCCTCGAATCCTTCCTCAATGTCTCGATGATCTTGGCGTCCAAACGGTCGATCATATTGATTCTCGCTCCGCATACTGTCAGATTTCGTATTATTTTTGTTGAGAACAGTAGAAGTGTATATAATAATTACCTAATTCATCCGCCGTGCCAACGAAATCAGGAGCAGAAGTGATTCCGGCAACGCCGAGCGGGAGCGCTTGCATCATTCTTTAGTATTAATATATTGTTGGTCGGTCGCTCATGACGGGAGGACTGGGATGGACACGGTGAGGATACCCGTATCCGGGATGAAGTGCGTGGTCTGCGCCGGGGCGGTGGAGGAGGCGCTGACGGCGCTGCAAGGCGTGCAAGAGGCCTCGGTCAACCTGGGCAACGACACCGTCACCGTCCGCCACGGCGGGACGGTCCCGGTGGAGGAGATGGAGGAGGCGATAAGGGCGGCGGGCTTCGACACCGCTTGGACGCGGGTACGCCTCACCGTGGAGGGGATGGACTGCGCCTCCTGCGTCCAGGGGTTGGAGTCCAGCCTGCTCTCCAAGGAGGGCGTGCGCTCCGCCTCCGCCAACCTCGCCACCGGCACCCTCGTCGCCGAGTTCGACGGCGGACTCCTCGACCGCGAGCGCATAGAGTCCGTGGTGCGCGCTGCCGGCCTGGTTGTATCCGAGGCCGAGGCGGAGGACCACCACGCCCGGGAGATGAGAGGGCAGAGGAGGCTGATAGCCATCGCCGCCGCCCTCGGCATCCCGGTGTTCGTGCTGAGCATGCTCTTCGTCATGACCGACATCACTCTCGGCCTGGATGGCTGGATGCGGAACCTTCTGCTCTTCGCGCTCACCACGCCGGTGCAGCTATACTGCGGCCGCCAGTTCTACGTGGGAACTCTGGCGGCCCTGCGGGCGCGCCGAGCCAACATGGACACCCTCATCGCCTTGGGGACCAGCTCCGCCTACGTGTACAGCAGCGCCGTAACCCTCCTGCCGTGGTACTTCGGCGACGTCCACGTCTACTTCGAATCATCGGCGATGATCATACTGCTGATACTGGTGGGCAAATACCTGGAGATGTACGCCCGTCACGGCACCACCGAGGCCATCAGGAGGCTGATGGACCTCCAGCCCCGCAGCGCCACCGTGCTGCGGAACGGGAAGGAGGAGACGGTGTCGGTGGACGAGCTCGAGGTCGGCGACCTGGTCCTGGTGCGCCCTGGCGGACAGGTGCCGGCGGACGGCCTGGTGGCCGAGGGCATCAGCGCGGTGGACGAGTCCATGGTCACCGGCGAGAGCATCCCCGCCGCCAAGTCCCCGGAGGACGAGGTCATCGGCGGCACTATGAACCAGAACGGCACCGTGACCGTGAGGGTGACCCGCCTGGGCAAGGACACCGTGCTGTCGCAGATCGTGCGCATGGTGGAGGACGCCCAGGCGTCCAAGGCCCCCATACAGCGCATCGCCGACCGCGTCTCCGCCTACTTCGTGCCGGCGGTGATAGTGACGGCGCTGTTCACCTTCGCGTTCTGGTACCTCTTCGGCCACGGCGCCTACGGCGCCGACGAGGGGAGATTCGCGCTCGCGCTCACGGTGTTCATCTCGGTGCTGGTGATATCCTGCCCCTGCGCCCTCGGCCTGGCCACCCCCACCGCCATAATGGTGGGCACCGGCAAGGGGGCGGAGTACGGCATACTCATCCGCAACGGCAGCTCGCTGGAGAGGGCGGGCAAGGTGCGGACCATGGCATTCGACAAGACCGGCACCCTCACCGAGGGGAGGCCGGCGGTTACCGACGTCATCGCCTACGGTGACGATGACGTGCTGGCCATCGCCGCCAGCGGGGAGTCCCGGTCGGAGCACCCCATCGCCGCCGCCGTGCTCGCCCGCCACCGCGAGGAGCACGGTGAGCCCCGCCCGCCCGATGATTTCATCGCTGAGGCCGGCCGCGGCCTCCGCTTCTCCCTCGACGGGAGAAGTTTCGCGCTCGGCACCATCTCGATGATGGAAGGGAAGGAGGGCCAGTCCCGCGCCGCCGAGGACATGAGGCGTCTGGCCTCGATGGGGAGGACGCCGATGGCCCTCGCTGACGGGGAGATGCTGCTGGGAGTGATAGCGGTCGCCGACCCGGTGAAGGAGGGCGCCGCCGCGGCCGTAGCCGACCTCAGGGGGATGGGAGTGGAGGCGGTGATGGTGACCGGCGACCGACGCGAGGCCGCCGAGGCCATCGCCGCCGAGTTGGGCATCTTCCGGGTCATGGCCGAGGTGCTTCCCGGCGACAAGGCGGAGGCCGTCAAGGCCCTGGCCGCCGAAGGCGCCACGGCCATGGTGGGCGACGGCATCAACGACGCCCCCGCACTGGCCGCTGCCGACGTGGGCATAGCCATGGGCAGCGGCACCGACGTGGCCATAGAGACCGCCGACATCGTCCTCATACGCGACGACGTGCGCGACGTCGCCGCGGCGATGCGCATGTCCAGGCGGACGCTGTCGAAGATACACCAGAACCTGTTCTTCGCCTTCGTCTACAACGTGACATGCATACCGCTGGCGGCGGGCGTCCTCTACCCTTCGGCGGGGATCCTGCTGCCGCCGATGGCGGCAGCGGCGGCGATGGCGTTGAGCAACGTCTCGGTGGTCAGCAACGCCTTGCTGCTCAAACGCTACGTCCCCGAGCTTAAGAAGAGCGCTTGAAATCCGAGGCCAGGCGGTGGGCGCGACGGCACGGGTCGATCCCAATGTCGAGGAGGCGCTCCAGGGCTTCGCAGGCCTGGTCCAGGGTGACGTTGCTCCCCACCGACACGTAGTAGCCGCCCGTCATCCTCCCCCTCTCCTCGCCGTCCACCAGCACCGACTCGTCGCTGAGCACGCCGCAGAGCAATGACTTGGCGGCGCCTGCGCACCGGTGGCCTCTCACGCCCAAATGGCAGGCTATACCCGCGCGGCGGGGGTGCAGGAGCCCATGGCCGTCCACCAGGTGCAGCCTCCCGTCGTCCTCCATCAGAGGCAGCAGCGCCGGCCCCTCCCGGTAGGACAGGTATCCGGGGATGTAGGGCAGGTCGACGCGGCGGCGATGCAGGCGATGCCCCGTCTCCTCCCCGCTGTCGAGGAGGAAATCCACCCGCGCCGCGAACGCCTCGTCGCCGCGGTAGGAGACGTCCATCGCGGAGACGAGCGCCGGCTCCGCGCCGCCATTCGTCACCGCCGACGCCACCGCATCCTGCTCCTCCCTCATCTCCGTCAGGAAGGGCCGGCAGCGGAAGTCGGAGAAAAGATGACGGGAGAGGTCCACCCTTCCCTGCGAGACCTCTACGCCCTCGGAGCGCAGCAGCCTCTCCTTCTCCTCCGCGCCTCGGCCCCGGCCGCCGTACCAGCCGATACCGCCGTCGGCATAGACCACGCGGTGGCAGGGCGGGTCCGGCGGCGTGGGGTTGCCGGAGAGCTCCGCCCCCACCGCCCGGGCGGCGCCGCGGTCCCCCATGGCCTCGGCCAGCGCCCCATAGGTGCTCACCTTTCCGGCGGGGATCCGCCGTACGAGGTCCCACAGCAGCTCCCGGAACGATGGCCAGCACTCAGTCGTGGTTGCGGAACCAGATGTCCCTCTGTGGGAAAGGTATCTGCACGCCATGCTTGCGGAACTCCTTGTCAATGGTCTCCCTCAGCTCGGAGGCGACGCGGTAGTTGATCTCAAAGTCGGGCACCCACGCGGTCACTCTGAACTCGAGGGCGGAGTCGCCGAAGGCCATGAACCTCGACCAGGGGAGGTGGTCCTCGTCCTTCATGGTCTCGGGGTGCTCCATGGCGACGCGCAGCAGAATCTCCTTGACCAGCTCGATGTCGGAGCCGTAGGCAACTCCTACGTTGATCTTCACCCAGTACTTGGGGTCGGGACGGAGAACGTTGGTGATCTTGCTGTCGGCGATGTGGCGGTTGGGCATGACGAAGTACAGGGGGTCCCAGGTGTTGTAGAGGGTGGTGCTCCTCAGGCCCACCTTCTTGACCTCGCAGACCACCCCGTCTTCCATCATCACGAGGTCGCCGACCTTGAACGGCCTCTCCAACAACAGGAAGAAGCCGGCGAAGAGGTTGTTCAGCGTCTCCTGCGCGCCGAAGGCGATCGCCAGCCCCAATATGCCCGCGCCGGCGAGGAAGTACATCAGGTCGAAGCCGAACACGTCCAGCACAGCGCCCAGGACGCTAAGTCCCAGGACCAGCTTGCCGATGAACATGAACAGCGGGCCGAGGGACGCGTCCACCAGGCCGTCCTCGTCACGGAAACGCTCGGTGAAACGCTGCACCAGCAGCTTGTACACTTCCCAGACGATCCAGGCCGCCAGCACTATGTAGGCTATGGTGCTCAAGGTGGCGACACGCATCGCCGTGGTGTAATCGAGTCCGAGTATCATCAGGCTGCTGAACAGCCCGTAGGACAATACCAGCAGGAAGAAGGGCCGGCGCAGAAGACTACGGATCCGCGGGCAGTACTGGTCGTCCCTGTCCAGGATTTTCCGTGTCAGCCAAGGGAGCATGAGCATCAGGAAGAACGCCGCCAGGGTCAGCCATGCAAGCATCGATGCCAGGAAGGCCCCCTCGGGGCTGTCGAGAGGCGCCGGCAGGAAGTTGGGGAGGACGCCGAGTATCTTGTTGTAGCTATCGTGGAGCTGGTATAGGGGTATGACCTCCAGAGTGGCGCTTTCACGCTCCTCGATGATATCCTCGTCGTCAACCCCCACGTCGATCGACAGGTTCAGTGCTATGGTCAATTCGGAACCGGGCGACAGCTCCCTGACGTCGAGCACCGCCTCGATATGGGCGCTGCCATTGCTCCGCAGCAGCACGCCGCCGCCCGGCTCGACGTCCATATCGGTCTTGGTGATGCGCAATTCGCTCGATGACAGCGCCCCGTCAGGATCGTCGATGTCCAACGAGGCGGAGATGTGCAGGTCCTCGGCGTGACGGTTGTACACGAACCAGCTGAAGACCGCCGTCTCGCCGCCGACGACCTCTTGCTCAAGGTCGCTGACGGGCTTGATGGTCAAGGAGCCCTCCGCCGGCGAGGGCACGGCGCCCACCATCGCTACGAACATCAATGCCACAATGACAACGGCGGCCCTCTTCATCGAAAGGGGATGTTCTCCGCCGGTCTAATAAATTGCGCCTGGTCAGATATTGTTTATATCGGCTTGGCCATAATCCGCCGCATGCAGGAATGGCTGGACCTCGGCAAGTTCCTACTGGCCACGGTGGTGATGCTGTCGGCAAGCCGCCAGGACTGGAGGGAGCGGGTCGCCTCCGATGCCTACTGGCTGTTGATGGGTTCGGTCGGGCTGGTCCTGCTGTCCGTGCACATCGAGCTCGAGGGTCTGACGCGCAACTACCACCTGGTGGTGCTCGCCACCGCCATACTGTTCCTGGACATATTCTGGGACGGGGAAAGGCACGGCAGGGCGCTGGGCCTGGCGCCCTACGCGGCCTCGCTGGTCCTGCTCGCCGCCGGCCTGTGGGGTGTGGAGGTGGGCGCGCTGCGCTTCGAGCTGATACTGCCATTCATACTGTACTGGGTATTCCTGGTCCTCTATCTGGTGGACGTGATAAAAGGCGGTGCCGACGCCAAGTGCCTGATATCCCTCTCCATGCTCTTCCCTCTGTACCCGTCGTTCCTGGGCCTTCCCTTGTTCCCGTTGCCCTCGGAGACGGCGCAGCTCGTCCTGCCCTTCCCGTTGATGGTCCTGTTCTTCGGATCGCTGTTCTCGCTGCTGGCGTTGGTCTGGTTCCTGGCGGTCAACCTCAAGAACGACGAACTCCGCTTCCCCCAGGCCCTTCTGGGATTCCGCATGGACATGGACAGGGCGGAGAAGGGACACTATTGGCCGATGGAGAGAGTGCTCGATGACGGCTCGGTGGCGCTCAGGCTCTCGCCCCAGGGCGAAGGCTTCGAGGAGCTCCGCGACGCCGGCGCCAGCAAGGTCTGGGTCACGCCCAAGATCCCCCTGCTGATACCGATGACGGCGGCCATGCTTTTCCTGTGCATCGTGGGGAACCTGTTCTTCCTCATGGTCTGATCAGGGCACCGCCGTATGGGTCCGTTTTTACCCCGTTGTCGCGGCCGCCATCATCTCAGGGTCCGAAGCGGCATCCGTCGTTGAGCGGGCAGCCGTCGCAGCGCGGCGAGGAGCGGCAATGGCGCTTGGCGTGCTCCACCATCAGGGCGTAGAGCTCGGTCAAGGCGCCAGTGTCCCTGCCAATCTCATTGTGCACGAAATCCTGAATGGAACAATAGTCGCTCGTTTCCAGTATTCCGGTGCGGCTCAAAATGCGGGAGCAGTAGGCGGCGGCCACGAAACAGGGGCGGCCGGCGCCGAATGCCAGTATGGAATCGGCGGTCTCCGGGCCCACCCCTGGCCGCTCCAGCAGCCGCTCGCGGGCGTCCGGCCGCGACAGCAGACCATCCGGGTCCCCGCCGTGCTCCTCCATGATGTGCGCCGCCATGCCCCTCAACCTCTCCGCCTTCTGACGGAAGAAGCCGCAGCAACGGACCGCTTCCTCCAGCTCTTTCGTCGGCGCCGACGCCATGGCGGCGGGCTCGAGGACCCCTCTCCGCCCCAGCTCGGCGATGGCCTTATCCACGTTGGTCCAGGAGGTCTGCTGGGTGAGAAGGGCGCCCACCATCACCTCCCAGGGTGATGACGCCGGCCACCAGCCTTCGGTCTCGTAACGCTTGCGCAAAAGCGAATGCAGCCGGCGGAGGTCCACCTCATCCCCTCACATTGAGGTCCGTTCCGCAGACCGTGCACAGCCCGTGCAGCACGCCATTGGTCACGGTGCGGTAGCCCTTGCGGGATATGGCGACCTCGCCGCATCGCGGGCAGAAGGTGTCCTTCCCTTCATTGGTGGGAAGGTTGCCGAGGTAGACGTGCTTGAGGCCCGCCTCGTACGCATGGTCCCTCGCGCGCAGGAGGTCGGCGGCGCTGGTGTCGCGGTGGTCGGTGAGGCGATGGTCGCGGTGGTAGGCGCTGAAATGAACCGGCACATCGTCGGAGAGGGACTCCGCCACCCACGAGCAGAAATCGCGCATCTCGTCCTCATCGTCGTTGAGCTCCGGTATGAGCAGATAGGTGAGCTCCAGGTGCACGTCGCTGGCGGCCACTGTCTCGGCGGTGTCCAGCACCGGGTCCAGCCGGGCCTTGGTCACCTTGCGGTAGAAATCGTCGCTGAACGCCTTGACATCGAGGTTCATGGCGTCTATGCTGTCGCAGACCTCGTCCAACGGCCCGGGGCAGATGAAGCCGTTGCTCACGTAGATGAGCGCAAGGCCCTCCGTCATGTCGGCGATGTCCATGACGTACTCGTGCCATATGGTCGGCTCGTTGTAGGTGAAGGCCAGGTTCCTGACCCCCTCGCGCCGGCAGATGCCCATCAGGTCAACGGCGGCGATGTCCCTGCTGGGCCCGCCGCCGTCGCGCACCATGGAGAGGGAATGGTTCTGGCAATTCTGGCAGCCCAGGTTGCACCCCCATCCACCCAGTGACATCACCTCCTCACCGGGTCGGAAATGGAAGAGGGGCTTCTTCTCTAGGGGGTCGATGTGCATCGTCGCCACTTTGGCGTAGTTGTCGGCGACCAGCATATCATCTCCCCCGAGACGGCTGCCGCAGATCCCCCTCTTGCCGGGGGCGATGCGGCAGCGGTGCGGGCAGAGGCCGCATACGTATACACCGTCATCCTTGCGGTAATGTAAGGCTTCCACTACGGTAGGCATATCTCTCGCTCTTCCTTGATTTCTCCATCTGAGCTCCTGTGATTAATAGCTTGCCGTGGTTCTAGGGGGGGCGTCCCCTGCGAGGTCGGGAAGGAGGTCCAGCATTGAGCGGAGCCCCCTCGCCGCCGCCACCAGCCTACCGGTGTCGACCACATCGGGGACGTCCCTCTCGCTGTGGGAGACCTTAGCGACCGCCATCCTGTCGGACGAGGTCAGCGCCACCGCCGGAACCGAGGATTGCACGAAAAGCGAGTGGTCCCCTTCCATCCATGACGGGCCCTCAACCATCCCTTCGCCCTCCAGGGAGTAGCGGACCGCCTCCGCCAACGCCTCCGGGCAACCGTACAGGGAGAACTCGTCGGCGCCCTCGCCCACTCCCAGCCCATCAATGTTCACCCCCAGCATAACATCGCCAAGGCGGCCACGGTTGTCATCGAGGTACAAGACCTCCCCCGGGCTGGCGTAATGGTCCTCGCCGTTCATGGCCACCAGCTCCGTCTTGAGACCATCAATCGGGGCGGCTATGGATTCCGCAAGCATCATCATGGCGCAGACGCCGGATGCGTTGTCGGCAGCACCCGGCGACCCATGGGCGCTGTCCACATGGGCCATGATGACCGCCCGAGGATGGGCCGGAGTGCCCTTGGTGGCGACCACGTTACAGCCCCGCGAAGGCCTCCTCTGGGTCCGGACGGTAAAGGAAGCCAGCCTACCGTCGGCATATTCTAGAATGCGTTTTCCGTCAGCTTCCGGCAGCTGTCCGTGGGGGATGTGGAAGTCCCCGTCCTCGATGAGGTGGAAACCCTGCGGATCGCTGTCGTTCGGCGCGGTGGCGGCGAGGACGGCACCGAAGCCGCCCTCCTCCAACGCCTCGATGACCTGGATATGCTCATCGATGCGAAGGAAGGGGAAGTTTCGGGGCAGCAGTGGGGCGCGGGCGAGGTCCCCGTGAAGCAAGACTATGGCCCCGGGAGTCCGAAGGCGGCGCAGCCCTTCCAACGTGGAAGCGTAGACCAGCGGGGCTTGGAGAGAAGCTGGAAAAGAGTATGGCCCAGGCCGCATAGCAAAGCTCTCGAAGCCCAGCTGCAGCTCAGCTCCTTCCGAGGTCCAATCGAAGCAGCCGAACCATCTCTCCTCTGTATCGAAGCCATTCCGGGAGAACCATGTGAAAAGGCAGTGCGTCGCCTCCAGGTTCCCCTTCGAGCCCACCGGTCGCGCTCCGATATCATCGCAAAGCCGCCCCAGGCAATTAACAGCCAGGGCGTCAAGGTGCCGTTCCGTCATTGTCATCCGCCGCCGTAGCTTCCATCTTGCCACCTCGGGATCAGTCCTCGGACCAGTGGTCCAGGGGTCGGAAGTGCTCGTATCCGCGGTCCTCGAGGTACTCCATCTCCGTCCCCTTGATGAGAACGGCCTCCTCATCGGGGACCACGCGGCCGATGACACTGAATACCACGTCCAATGACTGCAGGGTCTCCAGCATCCTCA
>PWHV01000033.1 GCA_003555025.1 Methanomassiliicoccaceae archaeon
GATTAGATGATATTGATGCTGATATCAACATTGATGGGATTACCTTCCCCTACACTCTGGAAGCAGAAGATACACTGGAGCTGGACTACAGCGCAGACCTGCCAGATGATTTTACAGACGGCACCAACACCGCTACGGCAGTTCAGCAGAACTTCGACTACCATTACGAAGATCCTTCTGAAGAAAGCGGTACCACTTCATATTCGGGTAGCGCCAATGTGATCGTTAGCGACGAACCTACCACTGAAGTCAATAAGGAAGTCGATGTCGTTGACAAAATGCTTGACTGGGCGCATCCCCTTTCAACGAACGGCGATGTTGTGACACTGGGCACCCTGGATGCCGATGACTTTGAAGAAGGCGACGATCCTGTGTGTTTCGACTATGATGAGTTCTTTGCCTGGACGGACTACCCCCCCGATCCGGAAGATCCCGATTGGGAACCCTCCTGGGAAATCAACAACACCGCTAAAGTGATTGGCGACGATGAAGTGGTTCTCGACGAAGATGATGCTAAGCTAAAGATCAACTGGCTGGACGAGGAACTGACAGTCACCAAGACTGTTGAGACCTCCTATGTCCGTGAGCATGAGTGGGACATCGACAAGTCCGTTGAAACCGAAGAAGGATATACAGTCGGTGAGGATACTCCCAAGGTCTGGCTCTACATCGATGGCAGTGGTGATGAAACCGCTACCTGGAACGTGTGCGTGACCTATCTGGGATTTGAAGACAGCGACCATGTTGTCTTCGGTGAAATCAACATCGAGAACGAGAACACCGGAGATTATGATTGGGATGCTGAGATCATCAATATTGTGGATGAACTTGCCGGCGATAGCATTACCATCTATCTGGATGACTCTTATACTCAAGAATACATTGCCGATCCCGCTAATCCCATTGTTCTAGCGCAAGGTGAGGACATCACTTTATATTATCAAGCGTCTGTTGACAGCAAGATAGAAGGCAACAACGAAGTAACGGTCACGACCACAGTGCGCGACTACAGTGCTGAGCTCGTTGAGATTGGCTGGGGCGAGCCTGTTGAGGAGCTGTATAAAGTTGTCAACATCGCAGACGTGAGCGATTACTTTGGCACAGAGCATCTGGGAACTCTAAATGCTGACGATGCCAATGAAGAAGGCTTCGGAGAGTTTTCTTACGACTACTTCTTCGCCTATGACGAATATGATGGCCCCGCGGTCATTAACAACACCGCCACCATCGTTGAGACGGAGGAATCTGCCAGTGCCATCCTCAAGATCAACACCCAGGAGTTTATCTACGACAGCGCTTGGGCTAAGGGTGAGGGCTCTGAACGTGATGAAGCTGTAGATGCTGATGAAGTCTTCTCCTTCTGTGAATACGACTTCAGCAACTGGGGTTGGACCAACCTGATCGGCCCCGGCGAATATGAATGGGATCTGTGGGCCGGCGCGGCACAGTGTGACACCGATAACGGCACCTTGGTCGGTTCAGTCGACGTGGATTATGACGAAGATGGCAATGTGACCGTAACCTATAACCTACTTGACTGTTATGAGCTCAAGGAAACCCATGTCTACGCCGGTGAAGACAAGTTCCCGCAGCAGCAATTAGGTCGCAGCGGAAGGACGAGAAGCACGGTTGCACCGGGACAATACTACAACGACGGGCCGTTCGATGGCAGTGAAGTCTATGTCATCGCCCACGCAGTAGTCGGAATCCCTGACCCGGACTTTGGGCCTGCCGAGTAACGTTTCGATAAGTAAGCAATAAGCTATGAAGTAAAAACAACCCCCGGGATGCTCCTCAAGCTCCCGGGGGTTGTTTATTTCGGAATGGGCCCAAAACCCTTATTACTTTATCTTTTAACAGACATCCTGAAACTTTACCTTGATTAAAAACCAAGTCCCTTTCCCTTAAATTTAATTGGTATTTTTAATCACCAGGGTAAAGTTACCCTGTCCCTCCTTTGACCTTACCACAATTTTGTAGGTTTCTTCCTTAACACAGGCAGATATGTTTTCCTTTGCATCCCTGCCCCCTGAAGTATTTGATTTAGCAACCAGGTTGCCCTCCTCATCATACAGATACAATGCCAGATTTGATCTCCAGGGGCTCCAGGTTAAATCTATCTCAATGTTACCGCCAATAGCATCAAACTCGTAAGACAATTCTTGGGGTTGATTTCGGTGGCCAACTCCATCTGAATATGTTTCTTCTTTATAATCAGGTTCCTCATCCGGCTCAGGCTCTGGCTCCATATATTCAAAGTATGCTTTAAACTCTAAATCCCTTGTAATGTCTTTATCTACCCTCGTTGCTTCGGTAATCCCATCCTCCCAACCAACAAATTCATAGTTTTCATAAGGAAGAGCCGTTACCTCCTGCCCGTCTTGCCCATATTCTACTATTTGTATAGTTTCACCTTCAATAAACCCGCCTTCACCAGCAAGGTAAGTAACTGTATGCTCCTTTAACTCTAAATTAGCTGTATAATGCTCATTATCTTCAACTTTAAAGGTATAACTGGATTCATCTGTAACTTTTGTACCATCTAAAGTCCAGTTAATAAAGTTATAACCTTCATCAGGAACAATACTGATGGTTACTTCTTCACCTTCTTCAAAGGAACCATCGCCATATGTTAAACCAGCATCAGCGGGGTTAACCGATGTAGTTATATCATATGTTTCTGGCTCTGGTTCAGGGATGGGCAGCACTGTTATCTCTACACTATCTGTAAAACCACCATCATCGGTAACTACGGATATTTCCGCCAAGCCCTCTGACACAGCTTGAACCAACCCCTCATCTACAGTAGCTACTGATTTATCACTGCTATTCCACTCTACCCCCTTATTTTCAGCCTCTTCTGGTTCAACTACAGCGGTACGCTGAACACTTTCGCCTTTTATAAGCTCTTGATCATTCTCTACAATACTTACCCCCGTAACTGCAATCGGCTCTGGCTCCTCACTTATTAGGGCCAGGCTGTTGCTGAGATTAATACGGCCCCAACCGTAGTAGGGATCCCAACCGGGCTCTCCCAGGTCCTCGGCACCCTGCTGAATCAGCTCCTGTACCTGGTAAGGGTTCAAATCCGGATTTACGCTGAGGATAAGTCCGGCCAGTCCGGCTACGAACGGGGCGGCAAAGGAGGTTCCCGAACCTGTGGCATAGGCATTTTGGGTACTGCTCATCATGGTACTCCATACCTGTACCCCAGGAGCAGTGACAACAATTTCCGGTCCATAGCTAGAAAAACTGGCTTTTACATCATTATCATCAACGGCCCCTACGGCAATTACAGTAGGGTAAGCAGCAGGATATAATACAGAGCCGTTGTTATTACCTGCAGCAGCCACCAGGACCACTCCTTTATCATAGGCGTACTGAAGGGCCTCCTCCAGGGTA
>PWHV01000028.1 GCA_003555025.1 Methanomassiliicoccaceae archaeon
CACTCCCAGAATAGCCTTGGCATTGGCTGTGACATAGGTGATCACTGGCACGCCCTCCTCGATGTCATAGATGTACATAAACACTGGGATGTGGCAGATTATGAACTCAATAATGTCCCTCTGGTACTGGGACTGTTTCTTGGCCTCCTCTTGGTCGCTTATGTCCTTCACGTGCTCGATGATGTACTCCACCCTTCCTTCTTTGCCAAACATGGGGTAGGAGGTGATCTCATGCCAACCCTGGGGATCATTTTCAGAAGGCCATGGCGTGATCTCTGTTTGCATCTTCCCCGTTTCTAACGTTTTTACCGCTGGGCACCACTGACAGACCGTGTCCTTTTGCTGGAATGTATTATAGCACTTCTTACCCACCAAGGGTTCCATGTCGGAGTACACTGTCTCTATCCAGTGGTTCGTCCTGATGACGTTCATTTCGCGGTCGAGGACGCAGATGCCGTCCTGGATGCCGTCAAAGACGGCCTCCATGAAAGCCTGCGCGTCTTCGAGGTCGTCGCTGACCCTCTTCCTATCGCTGATGTCCCTGCTGGACACCAGCACCCTCGCCCTTCCCTGACTGTCATTGTAGGTGGTGACAACCGCCTCTATCCACGTCTCCCCCCCGTCCGGGTGGAGGTAGCGGTACTCCATCATCCCGTTTTGCGATGATTCCAGAATCTCTTGGAAACGCTCCTGTGCAACGAGGACGTCCTCGGGATGGATGTGTTCGAAGAGCGATCGGCCGACCACGTCATCGCGTCCCAGTATGCGCAGGTGGGAGGGCGTTGTGTACTCGATAACCCCCTCCATGTCCGTCTCCAGAATGACGTCGTTGATGTTGGAGTTGATCAGCCTGAGCCTGCCCTCGTTCTCCTCCAACTGTTTCCAGGCGCGGCGATTCGCCACCGCGTAGTCCATCATGCTGAACAGCTCTCCGAACTGGGATTTGGGATCGCCGCCTTTCTGCACGTAGAAGTCGGCACCCTCGTTCAGGGCGCTGATGGCCACCTCTTCCCTGCCGCGCCCTGTGAACATTATGAACGGGGTCTCGTCTTCTCTGTGCTTCATTGCCCTGAGGAAGTCCAAGCCGTCCATCTCCGGCATCTCGTAATCGGATACGATGATGTCGAATGACATTCGGGAGAGGATGTCCAACGCCTCTTTGGCCCCGGAGGATGTGGTGACCTCGAAGACCCCCTCCTTCTCCATGAACAGCTTGCCCAGGTCCAACAGCCCCGGCTCGTCGTCAACGAGCAGAACGTCCATCGAGGAGCAGCTATAGGTCTTCTTCTTCATTCAATTTAAACTAGGTTATGGTATATAAAAAAACATCGTTTATTCGATTGATGATGAAGCGGAAAAAGGAAGCGGTATGCTTTTTTTTGGCCTAGATGCACGACTTTCAGGGGAGGGCCGTGCGGACCCCTTGCATCGCCCGCATCACACGGGGGGCGACCTGCTCCGCCCACTCGCCCCTCTTATCGCGTCGGTAGTCGAACCACTCGTCGAGGTCGTTGATGTCGGAGAGCATCAGGCCTAGGCCCACGCATCCCCAGAACGGGCTCTTTACGCCGGTCGCCGCCGCGCCGGCCAGCGCCCCGAACTCACCATGGTGCATCACGCGGTTCCTTTTCCATTCCAGCTGCTGCTCCTCGGAGCATCCCCGGTACATGATATTGGCCAGCTCGCCGGCGGTGAATCCCACAGCGACACCGGCGGCGGCGCGGACCAGCGGATTGGCCCAAATCAACGGTACGGCCATTCAGCGCTCCTCCTTTTCTTCCAAGGCCTCGAGGATCCTGTTGACCCCTAGACCTTCCAGGACCTCGTTGGCGGCGACGCCGATGGCCTCCCCCAGGCTCACGGTGCGGCCGGCTGCCATCTCCAGCTTCCCCCTCGCCTTAACCAGCTGCCGGTAAACCTCCTCATCGAGGGCTATGGTCTTGCGGGTCATGATTCCGATATGCGTTCACTACTATGTATACATTGCACACAATATGCTCAGATTTCATAGCGCCTAGCGCGGCCGAACTCTGCTCATGCCGCTACTGCCGCAAGAAAAGGTATTATAGCCATCAAGGGAATCGCTACCATCCAAGGCCAGGGTAATGAGGGCTAGGCATCAAGGGTTCGCCGGGAAGGGTCGCCAACGGAAAAGCCCTCTCCCATAATCGTCCCCGGCACAAGCATCAGCAGGTGAGACGACGATGACGGACGAGGACAGGAGGCTTATCTTCCGCCGCCGCGGCGAGGACGGAGAGGAGATCGACGACCGTTTCGATGTGGAGCTTCCCAAGAAGGCGTTGCTGCTTTTGGTCGCCCTGTATACGGTCTTCCTTTTCATCCAGTATTATTACATGAACCTGCGCAGCTTCGAGTTCGCCCCCTCGGCGGCGGTGAGCGTGCTGATACTGCTGGCGCTCACGCTGGTCCCGCTGCTGCTGTGGGCCGGCCTCGGACCGGCGATAGCCGAGAGGCTGGTGCTGAGGTGGGTGGGCAAGGTCGAGAAGAACAAGATCCCATCCCCCAACCAGATATTGGTCGGCTTCCCGGCGGCCACCAAGGACCTGTACTACGTGGAGGCCAACTCCATGGACGTGAAGATGGGGAATTTCTTCCAGGTCATCGACCGCATCAAGGAGGTCGTTTTCCTGTCCATCGGCATTTGCATACTCACCGCCGGCATATTGGGGACCTTCTTCTTCGACAGGCTGGAGCGGTATTGGGACGTGGTGATGGGCGACCCCTACTACGGGACCAACGAGCTGGTGTTGGACACCGCCATATGGCTGGGTCCGTTCGCGCTCCTCCTTCTCTTCATGGTGATACCTCTTTTCTGGATAGCCGAGGACATGCAGATATACCGCATCGACAGGTTCCAGGACACCAAGCGGGTGGGCTGGTTCCTGCGAACCGGGCTGTTGGCCAAGGTGCTGGGGTTCATCGGCATCATCTTCGCCTATGATGTGGCGAACGGATACGCCGTGGAGGTGCACGGTCCCGACGCCGCTGCGCTGACGATCTACGCCACCACCTTCGAGACTTTCTTCCTTATATTCCTGGCCTGCGCGGGGGCGCCCTTCCTGGTGGCGACCATATACCTCCTCAAGTACCATGAGGTGTGGGTGAACAACATCCGCATAAAGGCCAGCCAATTCCTTCCCGTGGGGACTATGGAGGTCTCCAGGGTTGAAAATGAAAACCTGCATTGGCTGGGCCAGGAAGGCGAGGTGAAGATGGTCACCGACCGCCTGGTATGCTTCCTCAAGACTCCGAAGGGCAAGATCGTTCTGATAGCGTTGCTGCTTTTGGGCATCGCCGGCACCATGTTCATGGGCTTCGTGTTCACCGGTGTGTGGAGCGATCCCATAGGCCTATGGAGGGAGGTGCTGCCATTCACGATATGACCTTTCCATCCTGGAAGGTGTTGGAATGAGGACCGCGGTGCTGGGGTGGGGATCGCTGATATGGGACCAGCGCGAGCTCCGCACCGCGGGCGGATGGCGGAATGACGGCCCATTGCTGCCGCTGGAGTTCGCCAGGCTGTCGGCGAGCTGGCCGCTCACGCTGGTGATCCATCCCCCCTCGCCCCCATCGCCGGCCCTATGGGCTCTTTCCAAGGAGGGGTCCTTGGACGAAGCGATGAGAGCGCTCGCCCGCCGCGAGGGATGCTCTGGCGACATGATAGGGCGTGTCCGCCTGTCGGGAGAACGGGCGAGCGATGTCGCTCCGGGCACTGAGGCGCAGGCCATATCACGTTGGGCGACCGAGAGGAATCTCGATGCTGTCGTATGGACGGCTCTGCCGTCCAATTTCCAGGAGAGGACAGGGATGCCGTTCAACATGGACAACGCCATCGCCTATCTCCGCAATCTCGGCCCCAAGGACAAGGAGAGGGCGAGGGAGTACATCGTTAACGCTCCGCCACAGGTGCGCACCCCGCTGCGGCAGAGGGCCGCCCGGGAGATGGGCTGGTGAGCGCCGCCCACTCCGGCGGAAAATTGTTTATCCTCACCATCGGCTACATGGGACGGTGTCTTTCCGATGAAGGGCGATGAGGGGGGCGGCAACGATCATGAGGGCGGCCACGGCCAGCATCAAGGCCGTCAGCACCGCGAGGAGCATGACGGCGGCCAAGAGGACGGCCAGCACCATGGCGGAGGGGGCCATGATGGCCAAAGCGACCATGCCCACCATGCCCCGGAGATGTTCCGCGACCGCCTCCTGGCGGTGCTGCTGCTGAACATACCTGTGCTCGCGTACAGCCAAGATATTCAGCGCTGGTTCGGTTTCAGCGCCCCGGTCTTCCCCGGCTCGGAGTACGTCACCTTCGTCTTTGGCACCGCCATCTTCGTCTACGGAGGGGCGGTGTTCGTGCACGGCGCGGTCGCCGAGCTGCAAGGCCGTAAGCCCGGTATGATGACGCTGATCTCGTTGGCCATAACCGTCGCCTACGTCTACAGCGCCGCCGTCACCTTCGGATTCCCCGGGCACGCCATATACTGGGAGCTCTCCACGCTGGTGGCGGTGATGCTCCTTGGCCATTGGGCGGAGATGCGCTCCGTGCAAGGGGCCAAGGGCGCCCTCGAGGAGCTCACCGAGCTGTTGCCAGCCACAGCCAACCGGGAGACCGACGGCAAGGTGGAAGAGGTGCCCTTGAGCGAACTGAGTAAGGGGGACGTGATCCTTCTCAGGCCAGGGGACCGAGTGCCATCGGACAGCATCGTCATCGAGGGCGAGTCCTATCTGGACGAGTCCATGCTCACCGGCGAGTCGGTGCCCGTCTTCAAGCGGGACGGTGACGAGGTCATCGGCGGCACCATCAACCAGGACGGCTCCCTCCGCGTACGGGTGGAGAGGACTGAAGAGGACACCGCCCTGGCGGGCATAATGCGCCTGGTCCGCGAGGCGCAGGAGTCCAGTTCTCCCTCGCAGGCGCTGGCGGACCGTGCCGCCTTCTGGCTGGTGATCATCGCCCTCACCGCCGCCGCGCTGACAGCGATAGCCTGGACCGCGCTCGGCGAGAGCGGCGTATTCATCATCGAGCGGGTGGTGACCGTGCTGGTCATGACCTGCCCCCACGCCCTCGGCCTGGCCATCCCTTTGGTGATCGCCATATCCATAACCCTCTCCGCCAAGGGCGGCCTGCTGGTGAGGGACCGGAGGGCCATGGAGGACGCCCGCTCCATCGACTGCGTGGTCTTCGACAAGACCGGGACACTCACCGAAGGGGAGCAGCGGCTGACGCGCATCGACGCGATGAGAATGGACGAGGACGAGATACTGCGCCTGGCAGCGGCGGCGGAGGCCGACTCGGAGCACATGATCGCCCGGGGCATCGGTGAGGCGGCCGCCGCCAGGGGACTCGAGGTGTCTCGGGCCGAATCCTTCCGCTCCCTGCCTGGCCGCGGGGTGGAGGCTACCGTCGATGGTCACAAGGTGCAGGTGGGCGGCCCCAACATGCTGGAGATGCTCGGCATCGACCCGCCCGAAGGGGTGGGAGGCCCAGATATGAGCGCCCTCCATGTGGTGGTGGACGGGGAGCTCGAAGGCTCCCTGTCCATGGCGGACGCGGTGCGCCCGGAGTCAGAGGAGGCCGTTGAACGGCTGCGCGCCGACGGCGTAAGGGTGGTCATGCTGACTGGCGACTCCGAGGCTGTCGCCCGTAGGGTCTCTGAGGAACTCAATATAGACCAGCATTTCGCCGAGGTCCTCCCCGAGGACAAGGCCAGCAAGGTCCGCCAGCTCCGTGGCGAAGGCTACAAGGTGGCCATGGTGGGCGACGGCGTCAACGACGCGCCGGCGTTGGCGGCCGCCGACCTGGGGATAGCCATCGGCGCCGGCACCGATGTGGCGGTGGAATCGGCGGGAATAGTGCTGCTGCGCAACGACCCTCGTGACGTGGCCCGGCTCATGAGCCTCTCCAAGGCCACCTACTCGAAGATGCTGCAGAACCTGGCCTGGGCGACCGGATACAACGTGGTGGCCATACCTTTGGCCGCGGGAATCCTGGCGGGCATCGGCTTCATTATGCCCATGGCCGTCGGGGCCGTGTTGATGTCGACGAGCACGGTCATCGTCGCCGCCAACGCCCAGCTGCTGAGAAGGCTCGACCTGGATTCCGCATGACGCTGTTCCTCCGAAGGAGGAGGCGACCCCGGTGGACGTCCGTATGGAGTGCACGCATACGCCATGGAGACCTTCCTTATCCCTTCCTGCGACTCCATCCGATCTGAAGCCTGGTATATTGGAATCCCGATAAAACGTCCGCAGAGAAAAACCCCTCCGCCTTGCAGCGGACGCGATCGTAACGTGGTTTCGCTTAAATGCGGTGGAGGTCAGCGATGAGGGCATGGAGATATCCCCCTTCGGGATGAAAGTTTTATCTATGCAGTAACTTTAAACATACCTGGGATGGCATGAGCTACCTAGATGACGATTGGTGCGATCTAGAATGGTCGGATTGGTACCCACTCTTGGGCGGCAAGAGGCTGCACAAGAGGCTGATTAAAGGCCCGGGTTTTTACCGCGTGCGCTGCACCGGAAGGGATAAGATCGCCTACATCGGCGTCACCGTCAAGGACATCAGGGAGAACCTGGAGAAGCTCAGGGAGGAGGCGGGGGCGAGCACGGTGAACCCGGACATGAAGCATTTCGCCGCCCCCTGCCTATTCACCTACCGCAAAGTGGAAGGCTACGATTTCGAGGTGTCCGCTTGCCCCTACAAGGCAGCGGACTCCAAGCGGCTTGCTCTCAAATGCTACATGTTCTGGAAATATCGCCTGGAGGCGGGCGAGTCCCCGCTCTGCAACTTGGGCCGCTTCCATCCTTCCTACGAGGTGGTCATCGATGCTGAGAAAGGGGTCAAGGTGCGCCGCCTGGAGTCGGCGATGGAGGGGAGGTACGACAAGAGCTCGCCGCCGCTCCAGTACACAGGCCCCTTCAAGGAGCCGGACTGGATGGGGTTGAACTGGTCGAAGTGGGACGAACTGAACAAGAAGAGCGTCAAAAAGACGGAGGAGACCCCGTGCATCTACCGCATCGCCGACAAGGACATCTCCCAGCTGCTCACGGTGGGCACCACCGACAACCTCAAGAGCACCCTGGAGAGCCTGAGGAGCGAGAAATGGGCCAAGAAGGTCGTCTTCGCCACCGCCCTTGCCGGGTTCGAATTCACCCCCACCTATCTGCTGGAGATAAAGAACGACATGATCGGCGGCTATTACGAGGAGACAGGCGGCCCGCCGGCCTATCAGTTCATGGGCGGGGAGTGAACCTCGGCCCGCCTGTTCACAGCCCCTTCAGGGCCTTTTTGAGAGCGGTTACGGCCAACACGGCGCAGTGCTCCTTCTCCGGCGGAAGGCCGTCCAAGGCCTCCAGCAGCTCAACGGAGTCCATCGACCGGGCCTGCTCCACAGTCCTGCCTTCGGCCAGCACGGTGGCCATGCTCCCCGATGCCACACTGGTGCCGCAGCCGTCGGTAGTGAAGGATGCGCCGAGCACAACGCCGTCCCGCACCTTGACCCACATCCATACAGTGTCGCCGCAGGGCCCGTTGAACACCCCTTCGCCGTCGGCGTCCTCCATGGGTCCGTGGTTCCGCGGCTCCATGAAATGGCCTACAACGGTCCGGGAGTAACTCTTCAACGCGTCCTCCACCATCCTCCTTTGCAGCTCGTCGAAGTCGTCCATGTCACGAATTAAGAGTATTAACGGATTAAAATCTGTCCCATGGGGAGAACTGCCACGGGCTGGGTGTGCTGATGTTTGGGTTATGAAAGTTATTAGTATGTTATAAACCCAATCTGACATTCCGGGGTAGTTCATGAATCATCTCAATATGGATTGGTGTGGCCTACGGTGGTCTCGTTGGGTCCCTTTAATGGAGAAGAAGAGTCTATCGGGGGGCATAGACAAAGGTCCAGGGATATACAGGATCAGGGACGGTGACGACCTGCTTTACATCGGCAGGACATCGAAATGTCTGCTCAAGGAGTTAAAGGGCCTGAACAAGGGGATCCTCAAGGGAAAGGTGGCCAAGAGCGACCATCCCGCCGCCCAGTGCCTTTGGGCTTTTTACAACGAGGGCGCGGACAACCAGGAGGTCTCCGTTCTGCATCACGACGGCGGCGAGGATGAGAAGACCGTGCTGGAGTGCTATCTGGTATGGAAGTATCGACTCGCCAAAAGGGAATCCCCCCATTGCAACTTCAAGCGCATCCATCCTGTTTACATGAAGGCGGAGACGAAGGACGGCATAGGCCTGGAGCGGATGGAGGACTCCGACTCCCTCACAGTGAACGTCAGCCAGCCGCCGCTGGACTACGGCTCTTCATTCAAAGAGAATGATTGGATGGGCCTCCATTGGAGCGACTGGGGGGGTTTCGAGCGCAAAGCACTGAAGGCGCTTCCGAATAAGCAAGGATTCTACCGCGTTGCAGACGCTGATATGACGCAGATGCTGCTCCTCCGCCGCGTGGACAACCTGAAGGCGGCATTGAAGAAACAGGGCAAGGAGAAATGGGCCCGCCACGCGCTCTTCTCCTACACGCTGTCCGCCGAGGGCCTGGAAGGCGCGAGTATGGCGGAGGTGGAGAACGACCTCATCGCCGGGTACTACGAGGAGACGGGGTTACCACCCACCTACCAGTTCGGATACCGCAAGGCGGAGGAGGTCGTCAAGACGGTGATCAACGACACTCCAGAGCCCAGCGTTCCCGCGGAGGAAGAAGGAGCGGCCGAGGAGGCCGGGCAGGAGCCTCCTGAGGAGGAGGCGACCCAGTTTGAAGAGGACCTTCGCACGGGATTCCCCGATGACGAAGAGGCCGGGGAAGAAGTGGACCACAGCCCCGAGGATGCTCCAGAAGAGCCAGAATTGGGATGGGGGCAGCCTAATCCAGGGCCTCTGTCCATGGAAGACGTCCCCCGCACGGAATCCTTTCTGGGAGAGGAGGATGGCGAGGGTGACAAGCGCGGGAAGAAGAAAAAGTCCAAGAAGCGACGGAAATGAACTCTGCCTGCCCCCGGGAGAACTAGAAGCCGGGCGTTCATCGTCCGCCGGCGCTGATGCGCGAGTAGAGCACAGTGGCCAACGTCAAGAGGAGGCCGGCGGCGATCATGATGACCCCGATGCCCTGCGCGTCCGGACCGGCGACCTCGGACTGCAGCAACACGCCAGTCAACAGAAGCGAGAGGCTCAGCAGCTTTCCCGCGCCTGACAGCCGGTCATCCCCTTCTTCAATATCGGCGGCGTCATGCCCCGCGCTCCCAATCATAGGGGCGAATCGTTGTCGGGATAGAAAACCTTGTCCGCGCTACGGACGCAAGCTATGCGCAATTGCGGTCCAGAAATTTTGACGTGACCTGTCTTGGCCCCGGACGGGTTCAGAGCTCGCGGCTGTCGTATTCATTGCATGCCTGGAACTCAAATGCGCTTATTTCCAGCATATCAACGGGCACCATTTACCATCGTCAATGGAAATGTTTGCCTCCTTGGCTGCTGTGAAATTCATTTGATATAATCATTTATTCGATACATTTTCAAAGCAATCATTATAGGCTTCATTCGTTTGTTCCAAGTTTCTCCGTCACTGTTATCACCTGAAAAAAAGGGAAAAGGTTCAGATGTCCTCTGACTTCTGAATCCCTACGATATCTTTCGCCTTTTTATAGGTTTCATGCACAAGTGAGATGTCGCCCTGCAGATGCTTACGGGCGAAGTTGAACAACTGAGCGAACTCATCCACCTTTTCCTCGAAATGCTCCTCATCACCAAGGCCCGTGTCGATTTTAACAACTTTATCGTACCCAACCGCATCGAACACATAACGGGCGCCCTCTATGTCTTCTTCAGAGGGCATGATCTGCACCTTATGCAGCATCTCCCTCCAGTTGGAGCCCCACATCGGGGTGAGGAAGAAGGCCCCTTTGAATTCCTTCAGCTGCTTCAGGTACTCGTCCGTCCCTCCCAGCACGGCGCCGATGCAATCATCGACAACCTGTCCCTGGGAATCTCTCAGGATTAGGATGGGGACCTCCGCATGGTCCTCCAGCTCCTGAACCTTCTTGAATGCGTTGCCGCAGAGGCCGTAGAATAGGAGAACGAGGTCACAGGAATCCCTGAGGATGCGGAGAGTGTCCGCCACATCGTCATGGAGCTTTTCAGGCTTCTGGTGCAAAGCCATGGGCTTCATCCATACTATGATGGTGTATCCTTCGGTTGAGACCTCGGACATCTGGTCCACGTGAACGACCCTTATGTCCGTCGTCTGGTTTTTACGTGGCATCTTCCTGATGAAGCCGTCGCTCTCCTTGCCTCCTTGGCCATCGTTGATGACCAGGATCCTGTCTATATCTCCGTCCCTGCTGAGGACATCGATCATCTCGTCCTCCATTATCTCGCATCCCACCATTCCCAGTGTGCCGTGGCTCATACCATCCCTCCGCTTTCGACCTTGAGAGAATGTAGCTTGAGGAATTTGCTCTTGCATGCCCTCTCGCACCTTTTGCAAGCGGTACCCAGGCATCTGCCGGTGTTGACCTCGATCACCATGACGCTGCCGTCAGGACGGAGCGAAAGGGCTTCTTCGTTGCATGATTTGATGCATCTTCCGCACTCGTTGCACTCGGAAAGTTCGCCGCGGAGGACAGTGCCCACATTCTCCACCACCGTCAAGCCGTGCATCCCTAGGTCATGTATGTCCCTTTCCCGGATGCGGATGACATCTGGGTCGGGATTCAGAGGCGGGCGGGGCTCGAGTCCGAAGTGCTTTCGCATCCCCTCTTCCTGATCGAACGGCATGCCTTGGACCCAAACCCCCATCTCTACCGCGAAAGCGTTCTCGAACACTTTGGACTCGGCGAACATCAGGTGCTTGGCTCGTATCGAGTCTGCCGTCTCTTGCAAGATGTCTAACATGCCGGTGTCCCGCACGATGTCGCAGGCCAGCGCCAGAGAGGTGTTGCCTACCTGCATGACCTTTTCCACAGTGCCAGGTACGAGACCCAGCTTCATGGCCTTGAAGGCGTCCACGTAGGTACCGGTGGCGCCGGTCATGTACATGTTCTTTATGTCCCTAAGAGATATGCCTGACTCCTGGGTCAGGGTCATGTGTCCTGAGGTGAAGGCGGCGATGGTCTTGCCCACTTCACGTAGGTCTTCCTGCGAGAATTCAATGCCCTTCTGCAGTCTGACTAGATTCTCCTCGTTGTTTATTTTACCGGGCGACATGAGGCCGGTGTCCATTCCAGTGGACACCAGAGCCACAACGCCTGTTCCGGTTATACCCTTTGCCTCGTACTCGCCCTTTTCCACGATCTCGCCGCTGTTAGGATCGATCACCGCCCCTCTGCTCTTATAGAGGTCGCGGTTCAGCACATATGTGTTAACGAGGCCATCCTCGCGGGGGTCGATATCGGATATCGCCCCCGGGGCGGCGAGCATGCCCTTACCCACATGCTGACCTTCGATCGCAGGCCCCGCCGCGGCGGAACCGGTGATGATATCATTCCCGATTTTGATGGCCATCTCGGCGTTGGTGCCATAGTCGGTGACCATTGATATCTCATCGGTGGTAAGGAAGTCGGTCTTGTACATCATAGCCAGCGCATCAGCGCCTATCTCGTGTTTGACGGCGGGCGGTATGTACCCCTCCGCCTCTGGATGGACGTTCAGGCCCAGGGAGCCTGCGTCAAGTACCCTGGCGTCCCTCTTGATGTTTTCAATGCCCAGCTTTTTCTTAGCCCTCTCCCCCGAATAGGCGAGGTCCCTTATCTCCATGTCCTGGAAGATGGAGAGCTGGATCGGATTGCCGCAGACGGCGACACGCTCCACACGGCCCAGGTCTATCCTCAGCCTCTCCAGAAGACTGTTGAGGGAGCTCAGTATAAGGTTCCTAGCCATGGACTTCTCCATATCTATGGCGAAGTCCAGATGGTCCATAACATTGGCCCCTGGGACGGGATGCCCCATTGTTATGGCCGTGGCCAGTACCTTATCTTGATTGAGGTCTATGCTCTGAGCCCTCAGGCCGCTGGTACCTATGTCTATGGCTATCCCGTAATCTCTCATCAAGACACCTTACCTCTTTCCATACTTCACCGTGGCCTTCGCCATGGCCTGCATGTTAGCAAGCGGGGTCTCGGAGGCGAAACCGCATCCAGGGGCGATTATGTCCACGCCGCCTTCTATGCATCTTTTAACCTCCGCTTCGACCTCGGCCTGCCCCTTCTTGAGGAGGGTGTTCGTTGGGCTGACGTTGCCTATACTGGCGCATCTGCCCCGCAGTTGCTCGGCCACCCACGCTATGTCCATCTGCTGATCGACGCTTATCCCGTCAGTAGCGGTCCTGACCATGGCATCCAATGTCTTGATGGTGTTGCCACAGATATGCAATATAGAGAGGCCACCCTCTTTCCTTATCGCGTTAGCCACCCGTCGCTGGTAAGGCAATGCGAACTCCTCATACTGCTTCGGGCCCAGCACGCTCCCGGATGAGGTGGCGTCGACCATGGTGACCACGTCCGCCCCCGCTTCGAGGGCGGCCTTGGAGAACTCGATGTTCCACTCCGCAGCAAGGTCCAGCACCCCTTTGATGAAGGCAGGGTTCTTGATTGTGTCCATAATGGCCATCTCGTCGCCGCGCAACTGACCGGCGAGCATGAAAGGCGACACCGTCGCACATATCACCGGCACTTCTTCCAGATCGTTAACCAGTTCGCGCACCGCCTCGAGGACTATCGGCGCTCTGCCGTCCTTGTGTGGGTCGGGGACTTCTGCTGATTCCAACTCCTCTGGAGTGGTGATGGGCCTTTCCATTATGGCCGGCTGACGGTCGATGCTCTCCTTCCCCGTAACGGCCCCGAAGGCCGTGGCATCAACGGCCACATCGAACGGGACCCGCACATTCTCGATGCCGCCCACGGTATGGGCGGCCATTGCAAGCTTAGCCATGAGCGCGGAGTCGTTGTGGGCGTCCGGCCAATAGGACGCCGAAGCCTCCATCAGGTCGAGGGTGCCAGTTTGGAGGGGGCTGGTGCAAGGCACCCTGTCTACCTCCTCCTGTTTGAGTGCCGAGATTAATCTATCTTTCTCGTTCATAGGATGCCTCCTTTCCCTCGCTGGCGTCAATAGGCGCCGTACTGCTTCGCCGCCTTGATCATGGCGAAGATGTTCTCCTCCGGTAGTGCGTGGTGCACCTCGCAGCCAGCGCTGAGCCAGAATTTGCCTCCCGGCTTTCCGACCTCCAGCGTCTTCCTGGTTTGCTCCTTCACCTGCTCCGGGGTCCCGCTGTAGAGAACAGCGTCAGCCTCGGAGACTCCGAGGTTGCCGGCTAGGACCACGTCCTTCCCGTACTTCTCCTTGGCCCAGGCCAGGTCGACCTTCTCATGGAAGGCCACAGCGGCGGTGCCGGTGGCGACGATGTCGTCCATGAACGGCGTAGCGTCCTGGCATTGGTGGTAGCTGTAGGGGACGCCCACCTTTCCGATGATCTCCCTGTGGTACGCAGCGACGAACTCGGCGTAATCCTTCGGGCCGATGGTGAGGTTGTTGAAACCTCCGCTGACGGTCGCCAGAGCATGCGCTCCGGAGTCCACCATCGCTTTGCCGAATTCCACCAGATGCTCGGTTATCTTCGACAGCAGTTTGTGCATGGATTCCTTGTCGGTCGCTATCATCGGCAGCACGGTCGAATAGTTGCCCGCGATAACGTCGGTGGCAACGTCGGGCGGGGAGTTGAGGAAGCCTACGATGGGCACCTCGTTACCGTACTTCTTGCTGAGCTTCTCGATGGTCTGCAGTATCACCGGGCAACGCCCATCCTTATACGGGTCGGGTATTTCCAGGTCATCAATCTCGTCCACCGAGTTTATGGCGTACTCGGTGACCACGGGCATGCGGTATCCGCAGCCGCAGCGCAACTCGTATTGGGACTTGCTTCCGAAAGCCTCACCGTTAACCCTAAAGTCAGGTGGGAGGAAGAAGTTGTCCGCCCCGTAGTGCTCATACTGCCTCAGCACGTTCTTGTACAACCTGATGGGGCTGTTGAGCACCTCTTTCCAGGTGTAGTCGTCGTTCATCATTTGGAATTGGGCCGCAGACATGAAATATAGCGCGATAGGCACACGGTCAGGCGTTTCGCCTTTCAGTGTGGCTACGACCCTCTCCAACGGTGTCATCTCTTCCTTCATCATCATCACCTCTCATTGAGTCTGCTTCTTCAACCACTGCACAGCCTCAGTCTCGTTGTTGGTGTAGACATCGGCACCGATCTCCTCGCAGAACTCCTCGTCCACCGGACCGCCGCCGATCATGACCTTGAGGTCATCCCTCAGCCCCTCCTCGACCAGTTCCTTGACGATGCGGTCCATGTTCTTCATGGTCGGCGTCATCAGCGTGGACAGGGCGACGAAGGATGGGGAGTTTTCTTCCACCGCTTCGGCGAAGTTCTCGATGGGCACGTCCCTGCCGAGGTCTATGCAACTGTAGCCGTTGGCCTCCATCATGGTCTTGACCAGGTTCTTCCCTATATCGTGGATGTCGCCTTCCACCACACCTATCACGATCTTATGGCCAGGACCTTCTCCTCCTTCTTCCAGCATTTTCGGTCTTAGGATGTCGAAGGCCGCATAGAAAGCTGCAGCGGATGCCAGGACCTGGGGCAGAAATATCTCCTCCGTGTCATAGAGGTCCGCTACCTTCTTCATTCCTTTCACTAGGCCGTGGTTGATTGCTTGGACCGCGCTTTCACCATCATCGACCACTGCCTGGGCGACTGAGGCGGCTAGCTTCTCATCCATTTCAAGCACAGCCTTTTCCAGCTCCGATACATGTTCCGTCATCGTATCACACATCCCTTGTAACCGCAGCGTGCGATCGTCGATCGTAACCTGCGGTCAAGAAAAATTATCAGACTCATGTCCTTAAGAATCTTTTTTAGGCTGGTTGGTACATCCAACAACTATATAAATGATAACTATTGAATTATGCAAAGGTTATCCAGGTTATATATAAAAATTAGTAAATAAACTATATATAGGATGGATGAGAAATCCATTATATATACATATATACATTAATATAATATATTAATAAATTTATTATTATTTTACCCTTTTGATTGTAGCAGAGTATAAGTCTGGTTCAAGGTTTCAAAGTTGAAATAAGTTTTCAACCTAACCCTTCATCAACACCTAAACATGCTGTCATCATCCAAGACCGTATACTATTACAATATAATTTGAACATAATACCTACTATCGAATTGGTTATAAATCAAAGAAAGTGTAATTCGTTTTGAGATCCGCGGAATGTGCCATAATGCTGTGTCAAACCACCGTGGTCATCCCTCCTACGGCAGCTTCAATACCAACTTCATTCGGAAACGTTATTGTTCACAGTAAATAAATACCGACGAACAGAAAAAACATTTTCTGGGTAAACACGGTCAACGCCTTTGATCGACCGGTTGCGGCAATATCGAAACCAGTTGAAAAAACGGTTCGGAAAGCCTTAGGCTATTCACAGCTCGCAGCTGTCGCATTCCTTGTCCACCCTGGAGTCTTTTGCGGTGACAGCCAGGACGATCACTATGACCAAGGCGCCCGCTGCCAGGAAGAGAGCTCCCATCTGGTATGCCTCAAGGTCGATCCGGCCACGGTAGAGGGATATGCCGAGCAGCATCATGGCGAAGGACGACAGGATGACCCTCCAATTCGAGAGCAGCCCCTCCATCATGAGAGAGGCGTCGAACCTTTTGGACCGGTCCCATCTCCAGCGGCGGTCGGCGACCTCCGCCCCCTTCTCTAGGCAACGTCTCACCATCGTCTTTGTGATGCGCCGGGGAGAATATAATATTTGACGAATTACGGCCGATACGTCCCTTCGCCGACGGGCCATCGCATCCGCTCCGCTGATTCTACTGTTTTGAAAGCGGGGGACATCGGTCGTCGATGATTCAGCACAGGTAGTCCAGCAGCTCCTTGACCGCCTCCGAGTAAGGCCCTCCTCTGCCGATTATGGTCGACATGTCGGGCTCGCTCTCCCTCACCGTTGGGTCGTAGGGTAGGGCGAAGACATGGTCGAAGGATTCGAACGACAACGTATCGGCGGCCGACTCCAGCTCCACCGGGTCGTAGACCTTGTTGAGCACAAGGTCGACCTCCTTCATGTCCAGCTCCCGAGCCAGGGCGGCTATCCTCTCCGCCACCTTCAACGAGTTGAAGCTCACCTCGGAGACGATGAGGACGACATCGAAACCCTGGGTGACGGAGCGTCCGAAGGGCTCCATGCCCGCTTGGGCGTCCATCAGCACCAGGTCCTCGTCCCGCGTATCGACGAAACGCACCAACGCCCCCAAAAGAGCGTTCTCTGGACAAAGGCAGCCGGTGGCGGAATGTACCACACCCCCCATGACGAGGAGGCCGAGGTTCTCCTGCACGAACACGCCGAAACGATCGACCACATCGGAAACGTCGGGGTTGAGGCTGACCAGCCCCCCGTGCCCACCGGGGCGGGACCCTGTTTTCTCCTCTATGAGATCGGCCTCGTCGGTGATCGGCCGCAGGCCCTCCGCCTTGTCGGTTGGGTATCCCAGCGAGTAGGCGAGGTTCTGCTGCACGTCCTGGTCGAGGGCGAGGACCCTGCGCCCCTCTCCGGCGGCGATGAGGCTCAGCGAGGCGGCGAGGGTGGTCTTTCCCACGCCGCCCTTGCCGGCCACCACCACCCTCCTGCCCCTGAGCTCGCCCGGGCTCTTGCCCAGCTCGTCGCTGAGCTCCTTGGCCGCCTTGCGGCTCATATTCCCAGGCCCGCCCTCTTCGCCTCGATGTGGGCCTCGATGATGTCAGCGCATTTCACCGGGTCGGCCTCGACCCAGAACTTGGCACCCACCGCTCCATCCAGGCCTTCGGTCAGCAGATTGACGACGTTCTCGCTGCCGGTGATCTTGGGCATGACGCCCAGGGCGACGCTTATGCCCGAGCCGACGAAGTAAGCACCGATGGCCACCGCTTTGGGGGAGTACCACTCCGGCGCCGCCCCCGCGACCGGGAGCTGGTCCATGCGAGCGCCGGCCAGGTTGGCCAGCTCGGCCGCCAGCGTTAGTATGCGGGTGTTGTCCACGCAGGAGCCCATGTGCAGCACCGGCGGCACGCCCAGCGATTCACAGACCGCTTTGAGGGAATCGCCCGCCTGGTCGGCGGCCTCCGGCCTCATCAGCCCCGCCTCGGCGCAGGCGACACCGGCGCAGCCGGTCTCCACCACGATGATGTTGCGCTTGATGAGCTCCTTCGCCAGGGTTATGTGCCCGTAGTCCTGCTTGATCTTGGGGTTATTGCAGCCCACCACACCCACGGCGCCGCGGATGTCGCCCTTTAGTATCAGGTCGAGAAGGGGCTGCAACGTACCTCCCAGGGCCTCGCGCAGGGCCTCAACGGAGAAGCCGACGATGGCGCTCACTGGGCCGTCCGGTATGAGGACGCGCTCCTTCTTGCGCTTGGGGAAGTTACCGATGGCGATCTCTAGCATCTCCTTCGACTTCTCGTGGGCGTTCTCCGGGTTGACCTCGATGTGCTCGCCTCCGGGGATGACCGCCTTCGGTGATGTGGTTATCACCGAGGTGTGGTAACACGCGGCCACATGAGGCAGCGACGGGAAGATGCACTGGTAGTCGACGATCATCGCCTCCAGGGCCCCGGTGGTGATGACCAGCTCTTGGCTAAGGTGGTTGCCCGCCTGGGGCACGCCCTTGCGCATGAGCAGCTCGTTGCCGGTGCAGCACAGGCCGACGAGGTTGATTCCCTTCGCGCCCGCCGCCTCGGCCTTCTCCACCATCTCCGGGTCGGAGGCCATCTTGACCACCATCTCCGACAGCACGGGGTTGTGACCGTGCAGCGCCACGTTGACATGGTCCTCCTTCAACGTGCCGAGGTTGACCATCGTCTCCCTTATCCCCGGGGTGCCGAACAGCACGTCCGAGAGCTCGGTGCCGATCATCGATCCGCCCCATCCGTCCCCCAGCGATGTTTTCACTCCGTGCGCGAGGATGTTGGAGTAATCGGCCCCGACGCCCATGTGCACCCGGTGCATTGCTTCCACGATCTCCCGGTCGATGGAGCGCGGCAGGAGCCCTGCGCCCTTCAAGAGCGAGTAGGTGCCGGGCGGCATCCTCTTGGCCATGGCCAGCTCGCCTCTGAGCGTGCCGAACTCCTCCAGCATAGCTAACGCCAGCTGCTCGGCGGTCTTTTTCTCCCCGGCGGAGCTGTCGATCCCGTACTCCTCGGCCAGGGCCGCCAGCTTCACCGGGTCGCTTATGCTGTAGTTCTCCGCCCTGCCGGTGGCTGTCGCCAGCAGGGTCTCAGCCACCTCCCTTCCGTGGTCGGAGTGCGATGCCGCTCCGGTCGCTATGGTGTCCAACAGGTTCCTGGATACCACCAGGTCGGCGTCCGCGCCGCAGACCCCGCGGTCCCTGTCGCCGCCTAGGATGCGGCAGGGTCCCATGGCGCAGCGTTGGCAGGACACGCCTGTGGCGCAGGACTTGCAGGGTGGCTGCTGGTTGCGGAAGCGATCCCATACCGTCTGGACCCCATCCTCCATTGTCTTCTGGAGGACCTCTTTTACCTGGGGGTCCACCGCCCTCTCCTCCACCATGTAAGGTATGTCGCCCTCCCTTATGCAATCGGGCGGGACCTTGAGGCAGTCCGCTTTCTTCTCTTCACCGTCCGTCATATGTAATGCCTCCGTGCAGGCCTCCTCGGCCTTTGCTGAGGTTAAAATTGACCAGTTCGTTATATCAAGGTTGTTGTGCTAAGGTGCCTGTTCCGCTCATTCCGTTCCCTTTGTGAGCCCCCGTCCTTACATGGAGCGGGAGGAGAACGAATAGGTCTAGGCCCCTCGTAAGAGCGGTTCTCGCTGAGTGGGGCATCCGCTTACGCTGAAACAAGACATTTCAACCCCAATGCTTTCCGCCCCGCCTCGCTCCTGTCGCATCGATGGACCCTCAACCCGTTTTCGCGATGTTCGGTTATCTTTTTCAACGCGTTCCAACGATATCTCTGCGGTGCATCCATGCTTTTCGTGATGCTGTCCGCCCCGATGGGGGTCAACAGGTCCGCGGTCAGCTCCGCCCTTATACGGGGGCTTCGCGCCGAAGGTCTGAGGAGGGTCACCGTTCTCAGCAATGACGTGGCCGTCGACAGTGCAGATGCAATGAACAGCAGGATCTGCGAGTTGGAGAGAAGGACCCTGAACAACGCCTGCGTCAGCTGCTCCCTGAAGCCGGACCTCGTCGAGGAGTTACGCAGGATGGAAAGGGAGTCAGACCCTCAAGCGGTCATCTTCGAGGCCAATCCCAACGCCCATCCCGTCATGGTCCTCGATGCGCTGGAGGACCTCAATGGCCTGACAATATCCAATGTGGCGGTCGTAATGGTCCTGGATGCCGTTATGTTCCATGAGAGGGCGGCCGTCCACGAGCGCCCGTTGCGGCAGCAGCTCGGGCTGGCCGACCTGGTGGTTATGGACAACGCCGACGGGGTCGCGTACGAGGAACTGGAAGAGATGGAGTCCACCGTCGCCTCCTGGGGTCATAGGGGCCCGTTCCTCCGCATGCTCGATGGCGGTTACGGACATGACTTAAGCCCCCTCATCGACCTGGCGATGGGCACGACCGTTGAATCCCGTCAGAAAGATTAATCATTCCCTGCGTTGTTTTTTCACAATCGACAAAGCGTTTCACTGGGAGGAGAGGATCAGCATGAACGGAAGGGAGAGGGTTCTGGACGCCATCGCCATGAAGGAGACCGACCGGGTGCCGGTGCTACCGCCTTTCCAGGGGTACTGGGCCCTGGGCGAGGCGGGGATCTCCGTGCGGGATTCGATCGACAAGCCGGAGGCCGCCGCCCAGGCAAACATCGAACTTTCCGAGAGATGCGGCTTCGATGGCTATGAGGCGATGTGGGACTGGCTAACGATGGTGGAGGCGGTCGGCTGCGAGGTGAAGATACCGGAGACGGGAACGATACCCACCATGGAGCCGGTGTTGAGGACGCCGGACGACCTCGATGCCCTGGAGCGGCCTGACCCTCACAAGGACTATCGGATGCTGAGCTCCATACGCTCCATGGAGTACATGAGGAAGAAGGTGGGCGATGAGCGCTTCATCTACATGGAGGTGGTATCGCCGTTCACGCTGGTGGGCGAGATGAGAGGGGTGGAGGAGCTGATGATGGAGACCTTCCTCGAGCCCTCGTTCGTGGAGGAGATGCTGATCTTCAGCAACGCCGTGGTCAAGGACTACTGCCGCGCCTGTCTCGGCACCGACACCGACATGGTCACGCTCTGCGAGCCCACTGCCTCTGGATCACTGATCTCCCCGGATGGCTTCAACCGCTTCTCGGCGCCTTACATGAGGGACTGCTCCAAGCTCATCAAGGATGACGCTAGGATTGCGATGGTCCATATATGCGGGGACACCAACGACCGCCTCGAGGACGTGGAGGCCATCGACGCCGACGTGTTCTCCATGGACGCGCAGGTCGACGTGGGCCTGGCGTCACAGAAGATGGGGCATGCGATACTGGGCAACATAGACCCCACGGAGGCGCTGTACTCGGGGACGCCGCAGGGCGTCCGCGAGGAGGTCTCCCACATACTCGCGAAAGCCAGGGACCGCGGCTTCATCCTCGGTGCCGGCTGCGATATAGCCACCGGCTCGCCCTTGGACAACGTGATGGCGATAATGGACTCCCTGTGAGCTCACTGGGACGTTCGCCGCCGCTCGCAACGGGGATTCAGATCTCGGTCTCCTCGTCCAGCTTATCGTAGCCGTCGATTAGCTCCGAGGGGTCCTCACCCTTCTGGCGGTAGTGCTCGGCGATGGCCTTCTTCATCGCTTTCACCGCCAACAGCGAGCAGTGCACCTTCTTCTGCGGAAGCCCCTCCAGCGCATCGACGATGTCCGACTCTTTGAGCTTGAGCGCCTCGGAGACGGTCCTCCCCTTCACCATTTCGGTAGCCATCGATGACGAGGCGATCGCCGCTCCGCAGCCGAAGGTCTTGAAACCGATGTCCTCTATGACCTCGTCCTCGTTTATGCGCATGTATATGCGCGTCTTGTCGCCGCAGTTGGGATTCCCCACCTCGCCGACGGCGGTGGCGTCCTTTATCTCGCCGATGTTGCGGGGCTCGTTGAAATGCTCCATCACCTTCTCGGAATACTCCATCTGATCAATCCTCCTTCTTGCCGCAGTTGCACAGCGGCGAGAGAGAACGCAACCTCTCCACCACCACAGGCATGTGCTCCAATATATGGTCTATGTCTTCCTCGTTGTTACCGTCGCCGAGGGAGAAGCGCACCGACCCGTGGGCCAACGTCTCGGGGATCCCGGTGGCGGTGAGCACGTGCGAGGCCTCCAGGGAGCCGGTGGAGCACGCGGAGCCAGTGGAGGCCTGGATTCCGCGGTAGTCCAGCATGAGGGCTGCCGATTCGCCCTCGATGCCATCGAAGGCGAAGGAGGCGCTGCCCGGCAGCCTCCTTTCGGGATGGCCGGTCAGGTGCGCCCCCTCTATACTCAGAACCCCTTCGATGAGACGGTCGCGCATCGCTCTGAGTCGCTTGTCGGCCTCGGACATGCCGCGTATCGATTCCTCCAGGGCCACCACCATCCCCAGTATGGCGGCGACGTTCTCAGTGCCGCCGCGGCGCCCCCTCTCCTGCCCTCCTCCGTGTATGAGGGGAGGGAGCTTTATCCCTTGGCGGACGTAGAGGGCGGCCGCCCCCTTGGGCCCTCCGAACTTGTGGCCGGCCATGGTGAGCATGTCGACCTGCAGCTCGTTCACGTCCACCGGCAGGTGGCCCACGGTCTGCACCGCGTCGGTGTGGAACAGCACCTCATTGTCCTTGCATAACTGGGCCATATCCTCTATCGGCTGTATGGTGCCGATTTCGTTGTTGGCCATCATGACCGAGACGAGAACGGTGTCCTCCCGCATCTCTTCCTTGAGGGACTCCACCGAAGCTTCGCCGTTATCATCAACCGGAAGATAGCTTATCTCGTATCCCTGTTCTCGAAGGTGCTCGCAGCTGGCGATTATGGCGGGATGCTCCACCGAGCTGGTGATGACATGCCTGCCCTTGTCCTTCATGATTTCAGCGGCGCCCTTTACGGCCCAGTTGTCGGCCTCGCTGCCGTTGCTGGTGAAATGTATCTCGTTCTTCCGCGCGCCGATGGCGCTGGCGATCCGTTCCCTCGCGTCCTCTAGGGCCTTCTTGGCGGCCTGGGCGGAGGAATGGAGACCGGACGGGTTTCCATGGTGCTCCTTCATGAACGCCGTCATGGCCTCGAGGGCGGCCTCGGAAACAGGGGTGGTGGCGGCGTGGTCGGCGTATACGGTTCTGGTCATCATTGTCGCTCTCCAGATATCGTGTGGCTATCGGTGGTGTTTTCGGATTGTGTAACAATGGTTAAGATATTAGACCTTTGCGCGAAATTGCTCAGACGTCCGCTCCTTTTTCTTGTCAGACTGCGACACCCATGTTCCTCGCTGAAGCGTCAGCGCTTGCCGCTTCTCACGGCCGCGACCGTCCATCCGACCTCGTCGCGGTCTACGGGCCGGTGATAGGGGAACGCTATCAACGTGACGCGGTTCTCCGCGCACTCCTCCTCCTTGATGAGGTCCCGCTCCTTCACATCCCGCAGGCGGTCCTCATCGGAAGCGTTCGCCCACTTCTCGTAGTGCTCCGGTCCGCGGTGCTCGAGGGCGATGCCGATGCCGGGAACGTAAACCTCCAATGGGCCGGAGCTGAGCCATTCCGGGTAATGGTTGCGCAGGACCTCCTCGTTGGGGAACAGGGCCTGCACTATGCGGAACAGCTCGTCATTGTCCACGTCGGTCTCGCCGCGCCCTCGGAAGCCGTACATCCTCCTTATGGAATCGTCGGCGGCGTTCCAGAGGTCCTCTGCCCCCCTCACCTCTCCCTCTTTGGCGGCCATCTCGACGGCCGTCCTCATGATGTAGGCGCCGTAGCGGCGTTCGAACTCATCCATTCCGTCGAGGTCTTCCGAATAAAGATGGGTGGATGGCAGGTCGAGGCAGAGCTCGCATGCCATTCCGCTGTAGGGTATGTGCTCGACGAGGGCCTCGATCTCCTCCCTCTCCCTGCCGGTGGACTTCATCAAGGCCTCGATGTCATGGTCGCGGGGGAATTCGAGCACGGAGGATGCGGCGTCCATCGACTCCATGGCCTTCATGAAGCACTTGCAGATGCAAAGCTTGCCGCACTTGACGCATTCCCATATGAGCTTCCATTCTCCCGGGATGTCATTGAACAGCCGGTATCTGTGCCGGCACAGGGCGGGATCGTTCTTTTCCGTCACATCATTCCTCCATGGTACATGCCGAGGGACGTCCTTAACGGAACTGGTTATTGAAGCGAGCCCATCCAGGTCCGCGATTCGCATTGACCGACTCATGCCACGCGTCTATAGGATATTCCAGTCCCGTCATTCTCACTGATGGCAATCCCCTTGCCTCATAGAAATAATGTGCCTTTTTACCATTGCACGAAACCCCCGCCCCTGGTGGTCTGGAACACCATTGCCCGCTTTGAAAGAAGAGGACAAACGCAGCAACGGATTGCCGTGGACCTCGCCCGGCATCAGCGGTCGCGTTCGCTCGGCCATCGGACAGCCCTCCGGCATATGCGGTCCTCATCATTGATGGCCCCCGCGTCAATAAGACCGTTCAATCCAGCGCGGCATCGTAGAACGAGGCGGAGTCACAGTGCGGTTTTCAAACGGTTTTCAATTTCACCCGCGGAGCGCTCACGCGGAATCCGCAGAATGAGCAGTGCTCCCTCCCCCTGCGGACGGCCTCACCGCAGACGCTGCAGTTCCCCTGCAAAGAGTTGGCGCAGTTGGGGCAGTAATGCCATCCGCCCTCGCGGAACGCGGCGCAATGGCCGCACTGCGAGCCCACTATCCTCGCCATGAGCGGACCATGCTCCCGTTGGGTTATTGAATCATTATGCTACATGAAGCCTACATCAGGCGTATGAGGATGATTCAAACGTTCTTCCGACGCAGACCGGTGTTCAACTCCAGCGACCTCTGCAGCCTGATGCCCGCCTTGGTTGCATCACCCAACGCCGCATCGCTGCCCCGCGCCTCCCCCGGCGAGAAAAGGTGCAGGGCCTTCACTTCATGGACAACTCGGAAACCTAGCACCTCCAGCGTCATCCTCATAGTGTCTGCGGTGAAGCCCATGTCGCGGACGTCCTCCTGCTCGCACACCGAGACTGTCACCGCGTACCCCGCGCCCCGCGTCTCCCTGGAGGTCGTCCAAACTGAGCGGTCGTCCTTGTGGAACACCACGCGGCAGTACATCCGGTCGATGAACGCCTTCATGTCCGAGCTCACGTTGTAGAAGTAGGTGGGCGAACCCAGGACCAAGGCGTCCGCCTCGTCGACCTTCGCGTATATCTCCGACATGCCGTCATCGATCACGCACTCATTGGTGTCATAGCATCCATCGCAGCCGTCGCATCCGTTGATGCCGTGGTCTCCGAGGAACATCAGCTCCTTCTCCCAACCCCTGGAAGGCAAGGAGTCCATTACTTTGCGCACCAGTGTCGCGGTGTTGCCCTCCTTGCGTCTGCTGCCAACCAATGCCAATACCTTCATCGTCATTCCTCTCAAGGTCCATGCCCCGCATGGTTCTTATCGATGTCGGCGGTTAAGCGGAAGGAAACGCACTGGACAGTAAATTATAATTAATGACATAAAAAAATGGTTAAATAATGCTTCCCGCATTTCAAAGCAAGGTGCGCCCTTGAGGAACAAGATTCTAGACCTGGAGTCCCAGTCCGACACCGACCGCATGATGGCCCTCTTCATCGACGGGGACAACATCTCCCACAACTACATCAACGACATCATCAAAGAATCGTCGAAGTTCGGCCAGGTCGTCATGAAACGCGTCTACGGCAACTGGAACTCCGATGAGATGCGCGGTTGGAGGGACAGGCTGCAGGACAACGCGCTCACCCCCTGCCAGGTCTTCCCCAACGTCAAGGGCAAGAACGCCACCGACTCCGCCCTCATAATCGATGTGATGGACATCATGCACGAAGGGACCATCGGCGGCTTCTGCATCGTCACCAGTGACAGCGACTTCACCGCCTTGGCCCTGAGGGTGAAGGAGCACGGCAAGTTCGTCCTCGGCCTCGGCTCGCGCAGTACCCACAAGTCATTCACCAACGCCTGCACCAAGTTCACCCTGTTGGAGAACCTCGGCGAGGGGGGCTCCAAGAAGCAGCCCGTCAAGAAGGCCCCTCCCAAAAAGCCAGAGAAGCCCAACGGCAACGGCGCCGCGGAGAAGAAGCCTGCCAAGCCCAAGAAGGAGGAGGACGAGCTTCTGGAGCTTCTGCTGGACGCCTATGACAACGTCGACACCGACAAAGGCTCGGTGCATCTTTCGGTGGTCATCGAGTACATCAACAAGATCGACCCCGGATTCGACCCGCGCAACTACGGAGTGAGCAAGAGCATCAAGCTCATAGAGATGTACCCCGAGCATTTCTCCATCGAGAAGGAGAAGGGGTACTCGGTGGTCATAAGCAAGATATCCAAATGAGGCCTTGCCTCACCCAGCAGGGAAAACACATTTTATACGTCCAAAGGGATTGGTATCCGCATGGTCCGCTACACGGTGAACAATGACGACCTCAGGAACACCTACATCGCGGTCGCAGCGCTCACCATGATGCTGTTCATCGCCCTCTACCTGGCCATGAACGAGCCCCAGGTGGGCTCATGGGAGCTCGCCATATTCATACTTCCGTGGGTCGCCGCGGCAGCGTATCTACTGTACAGTGCCACCGACCTCTACATTTGGAGGGGGCTCAGCATGCTGGGCATCTTCCGCACGCCCACTTTGAAAGGGAGCTATCAGGGCAAGTACTGGGCCTCGGAGAAGGACTACGCCTCGCCCGGCGATGTGAACGTCAACATCAGGCAGACGCTATCCGATATAGAGGTGGAGCTGGTAACGGAGGGGGAGGACCGCAAGAGGAAGAAGTACGAGGGGGTATCCGCCTCGGTCATCGACCAGCCTTATCTCTCCTACTTATACTACCCTTTCAGCTCCGAGGAGGCCGATGACAGCGATGAGCTGAGGACCCTGCATGAGGGCTTCTGCGCCTTGGAGTTCGACAAGGACCGCTATCATGTACGCGGTCGCTACTTCACCGACGAGAAAGGAAGTATATCCGACGGGGTCCTCTCCATGGAGAGGCTCAGCGCCGAGGAGGCCGCCGACGGAGCGGCAGCGCCCGATATGGGGCCTTACACCTTGGAACGCCCCGTCCCCAAGACGGAGGCTGCCCATTCCTCTCCGGACGCCAAGGCGAAGAGGAGGAAAACGCGGTCCACCACCAACTATTCCGAGAGCCATCTCCTGGAGGGGAAATCCGACCAGATGCTGGAGATCTACGACGAGCTGAGGCGCCGCATGCTGGAGATCGACGACGGGGTCCAAGTGGTGCCGATGAAACACCACATCACATTCAAGGGAAAAAGCCCGTTCGTGGACCTGCAGCTGCAGAAGACGCAGATAAAGATATGGTTGAACCTGAGCATCGGCGAGCTCGATGACCCGCGGGAGATCGCCCGCGACGTTTCCGACGTTAAGCACTGGGGCAGCGGGGAGTACGAGCTGGTGGTGAAGTCCGGCGAGGACATGGACTATCTGCTCATGCTCATAAAGCAGTCCTACCGCCGCAACAACTTCTGAGCTGCGTCATCGGCCCTCGAAGCGGAACCTGCCCTCCGGCACGCGCATCTCGAAGCACGCCCCCTCGCCGGGCACGCCGTTCTCCACGATGCTGATGCCGCTGATGTCCAGTATCTCTTTTATGAGGGGGAGTCACAGGCCGCTGTTCCTGCCCGCTCCGCGCTCGAAGATATTCTCCTTGTCCTCCGCGGACACGCCCTGGCCGTCGTCCTGCCATGCGATCACCAGCTCCCCGCCGTCCGCTTCACAGAGGACCTCCGCCGTGGCCGCTCCGCCGGAATGGCGTGCGGTGTTGTTGAAGAGATTGTAGAAGACCTTGTCGATGAGAGGGTCAGCCAGCACCATGAGGCCTTTGCAACGGTCGTTCACCCTCGGTGCCGCTGGGCCATGGTGGCGAGCATGCGCAGCCATCCCTGATCCGCCACCGCATGTCGATGCATGTAGGTGCCGACCGCGTTGCCGGACACCATGCCGTCATGGCTGCCGTCTATGCCCGAGCCGCGCAACAGGTCGAAGGCGTACGGCAGCTCCTTGTGCAGGCGCACCCGCGAGTAATGGAACTCGTGGGCCCTCAGCCTCCGCCCGTCCCCGCGTGCCGTTGCTTCCACGTAGCAAGGCCCCTGTCTCTGGGGGGCCATCTCGGCGCTGGCGGGGAACACGCCCGCCATGCGATGACTCCGCCCCTGCGAATCCTTCAGGTCCTGGCAGAGCACCATCATCCCGCCGCACTCCCCGTGCATCGCCGCGCCCTCCTCGTTGGCATTCTCCAGGCCTTCAAGGAAGTCGCGGTTCCCGGCCAGCTCGGCGGCGTACAGCTCGGGGTACCCGCCGCCGAGATAATGGATGTCCGCTTCCGGCAGCATGTCCCCGTCCACAGGGCTGTATCTGACCGTTGTCGCCCCCGCGGCCTCCAAGGCCTCGATGTTCTCCGGATAGTAGAAGCAGAAGGCGCGGTCATCGGGCACGGCGGCGATGAGCCCCTCCAATCCCCCGCCGCTCCGGGCCGGCTCCTCAGGGGCCTCGAGCGCGGGGGCCTCGGAGGCGATCTCCTTCAGGCGGTCGATGTCCACCTCCTCCACCAGGGACCTCAGCCTCTCGCGCAGCCCGTTGAGGGCGTCCCCGTCGTGGAGGGTGTGCAGACCAAGATGACGCTGCGGAAGGCTCTCCTCCGGCCTTCTCCTCACCACGCCCAGCACCTCCACGTCGGTGTAATGGGCCATCGCCTCCGTCAGCTTGCGGCGGTGCCCCTCTCCGGAGACGTTGTTCAATATCACCCCGGCTATGTTCACATCCGGATCGAAGGAGCGGAAGCCGTTGACCATGGCCGCGGCGCTCCTGGTGAGGGACCGGGCGTTCACCACCAGCACCACCGGGCAGCGCAGTGACTTGGCCAGCTGGGCGGTGGAGGCAGCATCGCTCAGAGCCTCCAGCCCCTCGTACAGGCCCCTGACGCCTTCGAGGACGGCGATGTCCGCCCCCGCCGATGTCCTAGCGAAATGCCCCCGCATGGCGTCCTCCGGCATCATGTAGCCGTCCAGGTTACGCGACGGTCTGCCGGTGAGGGCGCGGTGGTACATGGGGTCGATGAAGTCCGGGCCGATCTTGTAGGGCTGCACCGCGCCGCCATCGCTCAGCACCGACATTATCCCCGAGGATATCGAGGTCTTGCCGGAGCCGCTGGAGGTCCCGGCGATGAGCAGGCGGTCCAATTCAGGCCTCCCTGTCGCTGAGCAGCTGGCGGATGGTGTCCCCGGTCTCCGAGGGTATGACTTCGCTGGCGCCCATGACCAGAGAGTGGGAGGCTATCTCCCCCACCGCCGCCCGGTGCCCTCTCTGGAGCAGATGGGCGAGTATGCGGGGCTGGTCGGTGACCAGCACGTCATCCGCGTCAAGGGGGTCGTAGGCGTGCGGCACGCCGGTGAAGACCAACAGGTCGCTGTCGCGGCCCTCCAGCAGGGCTTTTGTCCTCTCGCCGGTGACGGCGTACTCGTCCAGACCTCCGGATATGTCCGGGTCAATGCCCGCCGCCTCCATGCAGGCTTCGATGTCCCTCGCGTAGCGCCTGATCCTCGGGAGTCCCGCCCCGGTATCGATGTTCATGATGTGGCCGGCCTCCCCTCCCAACGCCTCGGCGGCCTCCTGCACCGCGGCGTTGATGTCGGCGAAACGATAGCCCAGCTCCTTCTTGGCGTTCATGACCACGTCCACCCTGCCGCCCGCGGACAGCACGTCGGCGATCCTTTTGGCCACGGCGTACTTGGTGGGCCCGCGGGAGGGGGTTATGTATCCTCCCTTGGCCATGCCGCCCCGCCTCTCCATGGCGGTGGCGGACCGCAGCAGCCGCTTCTGCCTCTCCAGCTCGCGACCGTCGATGATGCCGGCCTTGGAGGCCGCCTCCATGGTCCGCACCGCGCCCTCGGTGTTGTCGCCCATGCAGCCATGGACGTCCACGAACAGCACCGGGGCATCGACTCCCTCCAGATGGACGGCGTTGAAGTCCTCGCCGATGATCATCGAGGCGCAGGTCCCCACCACCCCTATCCGTTGCGGTGAGAACAGCCCGTCCACCTCCCGTATGACGTCCTGGAGGGAGTCGGTGGCGCCGAATATCAGCCCCGTCTCGTCCATGGCGGTGGTGACCACCCGCACCCCCGCCTCCTCCAGCATGCGGGAGGCCATGAACCCGCAACCGGAGGGCCCGTGCATGACTATGACGTCGGCGTCGAGGTCGCGGAGGGTGTACATGGAGGCGACGATGGGGTTGGGCCGCGGATGCAGCACGCGGCTCATCGGTAGGCCTCCTTCTGCAGCAGCACCGCCGCGCCATGCTTGTCTGCCAACAAGGAGGGCTCCATGCCCTGCCCCTCCTGGTCAACCACCAGGCTCATACCTCTCCTTTCCACCGCGTCCCTTATCGCATCGATGTCCAGGCTCTCGCAGACCTTCCTGTCCGCCGGCACCAGTACCACCGGCCTGCTGCAGGCGGGGAGCGAGTCGAGGAGATGCAGAATCGACGGCAGCGATATGCCAGGGTTCCTCTCCAGGATGTAATGCCCTTCCCCGTGGGCATGCATCTCCCCTCTCCCCGGCACCCCCGGGAAGGAGGAGAGGGCGTCGCAGACCGTCCTCTCGTCCACTCCCATCATCAGGGCGGCGGCCACCGCCACCTCTATGGCGCTGCGGTAGGCGGCGCCGACGTACGACCCATCAAGGGTGAGGTCCACGTCCTCACTGAGATGCAATGTGGCCTTCTGACCTTGGCCCAGGGGCGGCGTCTCATGCAAGGTCAACCGTTGGCCGTGGTGTTCGACTGCGCCCACCCCCGCATCGGCGGCCAGATGATGGCCCATGGGCAGCAGGTTCCTGCCCCGGGCGGTGAGCACTGAGGCCTTGGCCTCCCTGGCGCTCCTGGTCCCGGCGGCGATGGGGTAATCGCCGCCGTCGGTGAGTACGCCGATGTCCGCCGACCCGCTCCCTCCCAATGAGACCTCGGCGACGACGACCTCCGCCCCGGTCTCAGGAACGGTGAGCAGCGAGGTGGGGTTTATGCTCAGCTCCCTCTGCAGCTGCTCCTTGCCGTCCGCGGACCAGAGCTCCCTCCCTCTCGAGGTCTGCAGCAGGACGGTCCTCCCGTGGCGGTTGAGGATGTGGGCCAGCAGGTGGCAGCTGGAGGTCTTCGCCTTCACGCCGGTCACCTCGATGCGGAACGCCGTCCCGTCGATGAAGCCCCCCACGGCCTCATGGAAGCTCCGCCGTTCCCGGCATCTCGCCGGGAGGACCAGCGCGTCGGGGCAGTGGACCGGCGAAACCAGGAGGTCGAACTCCCTCTCCGGCGGCGAGCGTTCGGCGGAGATGCCGTCGGCGCGCAGCGATGCCAGCGCCTCGTTGCTGCAAAGGCCGTACACATCCACCGCGGTCACCTGATGGCCTTGCCGGGCGAACCGCCTCGCCAGCACTTCGCCGCCGTGGGTCAGGTCGAGTATCAGGACTTCCATCCCTTCTCCCCTATCGGAGCGTCTCTATCCTTTCCATGAGGATCTCCGCGATCCTCGGGTCGTTCCCCAGGGGCTCGCCGTATTTGACCAGCGCCTTGTGGCCGTTCATCTCCACCGTGCCGCCGTCGCTGCCCTCCGGGATCCCCAGCTTGCGGGGTATGTCCCGGGTTATGTGCACACCTGAGGCGATGAACACCGGCATCGCGTACACGGTGTCGTACCCCTGCTCCATCATCTCGGCGAGCTTGTCGCCCACCAAGGGCATGGTCTTCTCGTTGTAGCCTATGAACACGTCCTCATGACCCTGGCGGCGGAGGTTCTCCGCCTGCAGCTCCAGGACCTGCTTGTTGTAATCGAGCTTCGAGCCGTGTCCTATCAGAAGTATCGCTTCCTTTGTCATTTCGGCACCTGGTAACACGAAAGGCATCCATTCTTAATATTAATTGTGCTAACAATTGTAATAATATTGTTACCAAAATTTTTTCCATCATGACCGCAGGAACGCCTTCACGTCCTCGAGCATGCATCTGAAATCGGCCTGCGACGCTACCACGTCCACCCTAACGTCCTCATTCCGCAGGGCATCGGCGGTGGGGGGTCCGATGGCGGCCACCGTCGAATCCGCCAGCGCCGCGCGCGCCGACCCCTCTCCCAGCAGCCGGAAGGCGTGGTCGAGGAAAGTGAGCGCCGAGAGGGCGGAGCTGAACGCGAACGCGTCCACATCGCCGGACGCGGCCTCCGCGGCAATGCGCTCCATATCCTCGCCGATGGCCTCGGCCTCAAGGCGGTAGGCGTGAATCTCGCGTACGTCGGCCCCTGCCGCCGCCAGGGCCTCTCTGAGGAGGGGCGTCCCTTTGTCGGAACGCAGCAGCACCGCCCTCTTTCCCGCGAGGGAGGAGGAGAAATCCTCGATCAGCCCTTCCGAGGTGTAGGCGGCGGGCATCAGCGCCTCTTCCGCCCCCAGCTGCGCGAGCCTGTCCCGGGTGGCCCTTCCTATCGCTATCAGTTCGCAGCGGCGCAGCAGACGCGCCAGCCCGCCCTCGTCCCCCAGGCGGCGGGCGCAGGCGTCCACCGCGGTCACCGATGTGAACAGCGCCGCGTCCACCTTCCCGGAGGCCAGCTCGGCGAAGAACGAGTCCATCGCCTCCCCGTCCCCGGGCAGTACCCGCAGGGAGGGCGCCGCCAGCGGGCGGAAGCCCAAGGACTCGGCCGCTCGCACGGACCCCTCGAGCCTATCGCGGGGGCGGGTGAATGCTATCGTTGTCACCGCAGGTCCCCCAACGTTACCATCCTCTCGACGCAGCCGCCGATGACGATGATGCCGGGGGCCTTGAGCCCTGCGCGCTCCACATCCTCGGCGGCTGTGCCCAGCCTGCTAACCAGCGTCCGCTGGCCTTCGGTGCTTCCCTCGGTCATCACCGCCACTGGGGTCTCCGCCGGCATCCCGCCCTCCAGCAGGGAGGCGGATATGGAACGCAGGTTGCCCATGCCCATGAGGACCACTATGGTCCCCTTGCTCTCAGCGAGATGCGCCCAGTCGATGCGGTCCTCATCGCGGCCGGCGCGCTCATGGCCGGTCACTATGGTCACCTGCGAGGAATGGTCGCGATGGGTGACCGGCACGCCGCAGAGCTCGGGGACGGCGATGGCCGATGTCACACCGGGGACCACGTGGACCGTGATCCCGCGGCGCCGCAGGTGCTCGGCCTCCTCCGCGCCGCGGCCGAACAGGAACGGGTCGCCGCCCTTGAGGCGGACCACCATTTTACCTTGCTCGGCAAGATCGGCGAGCCTCTCGTTTATCTCCTCTTGACGGAGGGTGTGTTCCCCTCCCCGTTTGCCGGCGTCCACCCTCTCCGCCTGAGGATTCAGTTCGAGCAGGGAGCTGTCCACCAGCGCATCGTGGACCAAAACATCCGCCTGTTGTATCAGCTCCTTCCCCCGCACGGTGAGAAGCCCCGGGTCGCCGGGGCCGGCGCCCACCAGGTGGACCTCGCCCTCATTCAAGGACCCGCCTCCTTGAGCTTGGCAGCCATCGCCGCCAGGCCGTCGTCGTCTTCGAAATGCAGCGTCTCATCGCATGAGCGGCAGGAACCGTCCGACAACGAGAACGACATCGCCCTCACCCTCATGCCCCCGTCCTGCTCGCTGGCGAGTATGCCCACCGGAGAGGAGCAGTCAGCTCCCAGCATCTCCATCAACGTCCTCTCCGTCATGACCTCCCGGAAGGTGGCGTGATGGTTGACCCCTTCGAGGAGGGAGGCCGTCCCGTCATCACCCTCCCTGCAGGCCATGGCGATGGCCCCTTGCCCGGGCGCGGGGATGAAGTCATCCACGGGAAGGACGTGGTTCTCGCGGCGGATGCCGAGGCGCTCCATGCCCGCCCGGGCGAGTATTATCGCGTCGTATCGGCCCTCGTCGAGCTTGCGCAGCCTGGTGGTGACGTTGCCGCGTATGCTCTCCGCCTCCAGGTCGGGGCGGCAGCGACGCAGCATCGCCTCCCTCCGCACGCTGGAGCTGCCCACCTTCGCCCCCGGGGGCAGCTCATCCAGGGGGCAGGGGAGGACCACGTCCTCCACCGGGCCGCGGGGCAGGACCGCCGCTATCCTCACAGCTCCCTGCTGCAGCACCGGCATGTCCTTGAGGGAGTTGACGGAAACGTCGATCGCGGTGGCGGCGAGGGCGTTGTTCAGCTCGCGCACGAAGGCGCCGTAGCCTCCCAGGCGCTCCAAAGGGGTCTCGGTGTCCTGGTCGCCCTTGGTGCTGACCACCACCGTCTCCGTGGCGAGGGACGGCGACCGGCGCTGCAAAGCCTGGAGGAAAAGCTCTGTCTGCCTCAATGCCAGGGAGCTCCCCCTGGTGCCTACACGGATGGGTCCACCTCCCTCAATCCGGAGTCGAATGCCTCCAGCAGGCCGTCGAGGTGCTGGTTGTGATGCTCGGTGCAGAGGAAGTTACTCTCGAACTGCGACGGCGGCAGGTAATAACCCTGCTCGAGCATATGCAGGAAGAGGGCGCGGAAGGCGGCGGCGTCGCAGGCGGCGGCGTCGCTGCCGTTGCAGACCTGATCGGCACCGAGGAAGACCTGGAACATGGAGCCGACCGAGTTCACGCAGGCCTTGACGCCGCGGTCCGCGATGATGTCGCGCAGCCCGCCGGCCACCTTGTCCCCTTTGCTGTCCAGCGAACGGTAGGTCGCGGCGTCCAGATGGTTCAGGACCGCCAGTCCGGCGGCGGCGGTCATGGGGTTTCCGGAGAAGGTGCCGGCCACGTACACCGGCCCCGAGGGGGACACCATCTCCATTATCTCCCTCCTTCCCAGCAGCGCGCCCGCGGGCAGCCCGCCGCCTATGGCCTTGCCCATGGTGCAAAGGTCCGCCTCCACGCCGTAGAGCTCCTGCGCACCGCCGGAGGAGACGCGCAGCCCGGTGATCACCTCGTCGAATATCAGCAACGTGCCGTTCTCCTCCGTCAATCGGCGCAGCTCGCGCAGATAGCCGGGCGCCGGGGGCACCACGCCGCAGTTGCCCATGACCGGCTCGACGATGACCGCCGCCACGTCCCCCTTCTCCAGGATGCTGGCGGCCGAATCCGGGTCGTTGAACTCCATCAGTGAGGTGGCCTCCACCGCCTCCGCGGGGACCCCGGCGCTGCCGGGCAGGCATCTCTCCATCGCCGCCGACCCCGGCTTCACCAGCAAGGCGTCGTGCGCTCCGTGGAACCCGCCCACCGCTTTGACCACGCCGTTCCTGCCGGTGAAGCCCCGGGCCAGCCTGAGGGCATGCATCGTCGCCTCGCCGCCGCTGTTGGCCAGGCGCATCATGTCCGCCCCGGGGACCCTGCCGACGAGCTTCTCCGCGAACTCCAGTTCCTGCGGCGAGGGGGCGCCGTAAAGCAGCCCCTCGTGCGCCTGGCGCATCACCTCTTCGAAGACGGCGGGATGGCCATGGCCCAGTATCATCGGGCCGTAGCCGAGGCATAGATCCACCAGCCGGTTGCCGTCGACGTCGAACAGCAGAGGCCCGTCGGCCCTCTTGATGAATGACGGGAAGGGCGCGAAGGCCCGGATGGGACTGGAGACGCCACCGGGCATCACCGACCTGCTCCTTTCGTATAACCTCTCTGAATTCTCCCTCATATTATCCGGAACTCCTACAGCTTCGCAACGAGGTCGCGTGTGTAATAACTTGTTATGATGTCGGCGCCGCTCCTCTTGATGGCTGTGAGCGACTCGAGCATCGCCCGGTCGGCATCGAAGAGCCCCGCCGCCGCGCCGGACATGACCATGGCGTACTCCCCCGACACCTGGTAGGCGGCGATGGGGACATCGAACGCGCCGCGGCAGTCGCTTATTATGTCCAGCGAGCTCATCGCCGGCTTGACCATGACCATGTCAGCGCCCTCGCCGATGTCCAGGGAGGCCTCCCGCATCGCCTCCCGGCGGTTGGCGACGTCCATCTGGTAGCCGGAGCGGTCGCCGAACGAGGGCGAGGAACAGGCCGCCTCCCGGAAGGGCCCGTAGAAGGCGCTGTCGTACTTCACCGCGTAGGACATGACCGGCACCATGTGGTGGCCCTCATCGTCCAAGGAACCGCGTATAGCCGCCACCATGCCGTCCATCATGCCCGAGGGGGCGACGATGTCCGCCCCCGCCGCGGCGAGCGAGGACGCCGTCCCGGCGATGCGGGGAAGGGTGAGGTCGTTGTCCACCTCTCCGTCGCGGACTATGCCGCAATGGCCGTGGTCGGTGTACTCACAGAGGCAGACGTCGGCGATGACGTTCAGGTCCGCCGAGGACTTGATGGCCCGTACGGCGGACTGGGCGATGCCGTCCTCCTGCCAGGCGCCGCTTCCTTCCGCGTCCTTCCCCCGGGGGATGCCGAAGACCATCACCGACCGGACGCCCTCCGACTCGAGATCCTTCGCCAGCCTCGGGAGCGAGCGCAAAGGATGGGCCTCCACGCCGGGCAGGCAAGCTATCGGCCTCGCCTCATCATGCCTCTCGTCCACGAACAGCGGGAGGACCAGGTCCTCCGCTCGCAGCGCGGTCTCCCGCACCATCGAACGCAAGCCAGCGGCGGCCCGCAGGCGGCGCATCCTCACGGAGGGGAACATCAGTCCCCCTCCAGGTCGAAGAGGTACTCCGCGGCCCGGCACAATTCCATGTCGCCGTTTCTGCACGCCTCCTTCAGACGCGAGAACGGGGCGGCCATGATCTTCGACACCAAAGCGCGGGAGAGGTCCTCGATGACCTCCTCGTTGCCATTGGCGGCCCTGCGCCGGCAGGCCCTGTCCATCTCCCGCTCCCGTATGCATGAGACCTTCTGGTTGAGCACGCTTATCACCTTGTCCGCCTCCGTCTCGTCCCTTTCCCGCTGGTAACGGTCCAGCTCCTCGCAGACGATGCCCCCGGCGTCCGCCATCTCTTTGCGTCTGCGCTCGATGTTGGTCAACGCTATCTCCTTGAGGCCGTCCATGAGGCATAGCTCCACCCCGCCGACATCCTTCACCCCCGGGTCCACGTTGGAGGGCATGGACACATCGATGACCAGCAGACCGGCCGCCCTGCCCTCCATCGCCTTCTCCACCGTCGCGCGGGAGAGGATCACATGAGGGGCGGCGGTGGCCACCAGCACGATGTCGCTCCGTCCCAGCACATGGGTCAGGGAGTCCATTCCCACGGCCACGCCATCGAGTTGATAGGCGAGCTCCTTGGCGTTCTCGTAGGTGCGGTTGGACACGAAGACCGCTCGCGGCCCCCTCCCCCGCAGGCTCTTGGCCACCAGGGTGGCCATCTCGCCTGCGCCCACCACGGTCACCACCTTGCCCTCCAGGGTCCCCATGTGCTCCTCGGCCAGCTGCACCGCCGCTGAACCCACCGATACCGCCCCGTTGTTCAGCGAGGTCTCGGTCCTCACCCTCTTGCCCACTGAGAGCGCCTTCTCGAACAGGCCCCCCATCCTCGGCCCGGCGTCCCCCCTGTCCAACGCTTCAAGGTAAGCCTCCTTCACCTGATGCTGTATCTGGTCTTCGCCGATCATGAGCGAATCGAGCCCGCATACCACCTTGAAAAGGTGCTGGATGCTCTCCCTGCCCTCCAGAATGAACGAGGAGGCCCCCGTGCGGCTGTATGGGACCCGGTCCCTCACCAGTGATTCCAGCGACCGTTCTGCGGTCCCCGTGCCGTCGGAGGCTACGTACACCTCGAAGCGGTTGCAGGTGCTGAGCACCACATGCTCACATACGCCGTCCAACGCCAAGCCTTCTTCCACGAGCTCGCGCAGACGGGATATGGACCCTTCCAGCCCTTCCAAGCCCGCAGACAGGTGCGTCACATGCAGGCTCATGATCATGCGCCGTCCTCCAGGATGCGCATCGCCCTGTCCCTCGCCCGCTCATGATCGTTATCCGTCAACAGTCCCCATACCTCCTCATCGCGCATCACTGCGCGGAGGTAGCCGGCCCTCTCCTTTTGCCCGGAAAGCATCTGCCGCGCTATCGGCCGCATCTCCTCGAGCAACCGCGCCATGGACTCGTAGCTCGGGCCGTAGAGCTCATCGGACCTCTCCATCAGGAACGGAGGGAGCACCGGGGCCCTTCCCTCGGTGGACGCGCAGAGGACGAAACCGTCCCTTCTCCTCATCGAGGGTATCAGGAAATTGCCCCCTCCATGGACGGAGTTCACCAGCTTGCCCTCGCCCTTGGCCCTCTGCACTATGGCGTCGTTCAGATCCTTGTCGTCGGTGGCGGCAACCACCACGTCATGGGCCCTGATGAGGGACAGCGCATCCTCGTCCACGCTTTGCTCCAGGACCCTGGAAGCAAGGGGCTCCAGCTCCGGGAGCACCTTCTCGGCGACGACGGTGATCGCGCAGGACTGGAAATGCTCCGCCTTGCGCATGGCAACCCCGCCGCCGCCGAAGAACAGGGTCGACAGACGCTCCGGGGACACGAACAGCGGCACCATCTCCCGGTGCTCATTCATCGCTCTCCACCTCTCTCTTCATCACGCTGTCCGCCAGCCGGCGGTAGATGGAGGCCAGGTCCCCGTCGGGGGAGTGCTCCATCACGGTCATGTCAGCGGCCTCGGCATCCTGCACCGCGGGGTGCCGCGGTATCCTGTCCACCACCCTGCTTCCCATATCCGCAGCGATGCCGTCGAGGATGTGGGCCTCGTCCTCTATGCCCCGCGAGTTCTGGATGACCCCGCAGAGCCGGGCGTAACCATGGGAGCGGAAATTGCCGATCGCCTCGGCGATGTTTCCCGCCGCGTAAGCCGACATCCTCTCCCCGGAGCTGACCACGTAGACCTCGCGGGCGTGGCCGTTGCGTATGGGCATGGCGAAACCGCCGCAGACCACGTCCCCCAGCACATCGTATATTACCACGTCGGGGCGGTGGGTGTCGAAGGCCTCCAGTCTGTCCAAGGTCTCAAAGGCGGTGATTATCCCCCTGCCGGCGCAGCCCACCCCGGGCCGGGGGCCGCCGCACTCGGCGCAGAGGACCCCGGCGAATCCGGGGCGGACGATCTCGTCAAGGACGGGCTCGCCCTCGCGACAGGCGTCCAGAATGGTCTTCTGCCGCCTTCCGTTCAGAAGCAGCGATGTGGAGTCGGCCTTGGGATCGCAGCCGACCTGCATGACCTTCACCCCCTGCGATGACAATGCGGCCGAGAGGTTGGAGGCGGTGGTGGACTTCCCGATGCCGCCCTTTCCGTAGATGGCTATGCGCCTCCGACTCATCAATGGGCAATCAGGATGGGTATAGTAATACTTTTTGCATACAAAAGTAACACTAAACAATCGTTTCCGCCTTCCAGGCGTTTCCGTCGTCGCTTGTTCATCGCCGCTCTCGGATTAAGATGAGGAGACCGACGCTGGTCAAGGCGGACGAGGACATGGTGCCACCTGAGGGCGCCCCTTCGCCGATACCCTGATGAAGAATCAAGCGAGGATGTAATAGGCGAAGAAGACGACGAGGGCCAGCAGCAGCAACAGCCTGATGGCCATCGGCAGCGGCCGCCCCCGTGGACGTCGGTAGAAGGACCTCCTCCTACCTCGGCGGGTCTTGAACGGAATGACCATAGATGAAGAATCGGTCAATGGGTATATATGATGCTGTTCAGGCAAGCTTGTTCCGGTGCCCTTCCTGCAGGACCCTCATCTTGGGACCGATGACCAGACGGCAGTACGGGGCCCCGGGGTTCGAGCGGTAGTAATCCTGATGATACCCCTCGGCCGGATGGAAGGACCGGAACGGCACTATCTCCGTCACCACCGGGTCGGCGTATGCCTTCCTCCCCTCCAGTTCCTGAACCGCCTGCCGGGCGTCCTCCTCCTGGTCGCGGCCGCGGTGGAATATGACGGAGCGGTACTGCGGGCCGACATCGTTCCCTTGGCGGTCCACGGAGCTGGGGTCGTGGATGGAGAAGAACACGTCCAGAATCTCACGGAAGCTTATCACAGCGTCATCGAACAGGATGTCCACCGCCTCGGCGTGGCCGGTGCCGCCCCGCATCACCTCGTCGTAGCCGGGACTTTCCACATGGCCGCCGGAGAAGCCCGATACCACCTCCTCCACGCCCTCCAGGCTGCGGAACGCGGCATCGAGGCACCAGAAGCACCCACCGCCCAGCGTCGCCTTCGCTTTCACCATGCGCCGTTCATTGGGCGGAGGGGGTAAAAAGGCAGCGTTCCCACTCGTTGCAGCACGGTAGCGCGCCGCTTCTGCGGCAAGGGGATAAGATAAATATCCTTATCGTTTTATCAATATTCCATGGCGAAGGTCCTTGTGTCGGTGATATCCACCAATGTTTACGGCCTCCTCAACTCCATGTGGTGCATGGTGCGCAGGTTCGGATTCCTTCCGCAGAAGGTGCACGTGCTGAGCTCGGAGGAGAAATCGGAGACGCATGCCATGCTGGGGGAGATGCTGGCGATAGTCCTTGAGGAGCATGGCATCGAGTCACCGCGGATAGAATGGCATAACTTCCCCAGCGGGGACCTCGCCGGCCTCGCCCGCCTGGTCTCCTCCATTGTGGAGGACGAGGTGTCGCAGGGCAACACCTTCGCCGTCGACGCCACCCCTGGGAAGAAGAACGAGATGATCGCCTGCCTGGCGAGGTCATTGGCCCATCCGAGCTGCGAGCACGTGTTCTACAGCGAGCTGAGCAGCTATGAGAACACCCGCAAGCCGTTCATCCTCATACCGTGGCAGTTCATCACCCCCTACGACATCAAACAGGAGGCGAGAGGAGGATGAGCGTGTTCGTCGCCGGCAAGGAATTCCTCACCGCGGTGCTGAACGAGGTCTGCATGGACGAGCGGTTCGACCGTTTCACCGTGCGGGATGAGTTCATGGGCCAGAAGCTATTCGACGTGAGATGCTCCGACCTGCGCCTGGACAACATCGCCTCGCGGGACAGTATGGGCGAGGCGAGGGCCGAGCTCCTTCTGTCGATCGACTCGGCGCATCATCAGGAGGTGCCCTCTCACGACGACCTGCGGTCCTGTTTCCACTCGTCGTTGCTGCTGCCGCCGCAGAACATCGACGAGGTGGCGGGGGCCATCAACGACGCGGTGGCGGCCTCCCGCCGCCGCCAGGGCTTCCTCGGCCAGCAGGCGGTGTCCATCGACAGCAACCTCGCCTACAAGCGTCTGCTCAGCCGCCTCTACCTGGAGCGCTCGCGGTTCGGCATCGAGTACGAGAACCCCAAGGACCTCATGGTCACCATCTCGAAGGTGTCGATCAGGGAGCTCGCCCGGGCCTCCAACCATAAACTGGACCGCAGGAAGGACCCCGGGGGCTTGAAACGGGCCTTGCACGGAAGAAGCTTCGCCGATGCCCTCCCCAACCGACCGACCCTCCGAGCCACCAAGGCGCTGAACGCCCTCGCCGAGCACGGGGCGATAAGGGACATCTTCACCTATTACGAGGTGGACGGCGGGATGGACGACGTCCATGACAGCGCCGCCGCTGACGAGATGATCGTGCGCGAGCTTTCCGCCCACAACCGCCCCGGCCAGCTGGACCAGGTCTTTCTCACCGCCGATGACTCCATGAGCTCCCTCCTCGACGGGGAGAGGATGCGCCATGCGGTGATAAAGTATCCCAAAGAGCTGCCCTCCCGCCTTGATTCCACTCCTTGGCTGCTGCGCGAGCTGCTCTACGACCTCTCCCTGCTGTTCCGCTGCATAAGGATAGAGGGCACCGGCGTGAGCGTCATGGGGATATGGCCGGACAAGGCCAGCAATGACTACGGCAACGAGAGGATATGCATCGCCGTCGAGGAGGGCAGCCGCATCGGCGACGAGCTCCGGCGGGACCACCGCATCCTCCAACGCTTCCACGGTTCCGAGGGGATCGACCTGCGGCGACTGCGATGACGGCCATTCGCCCCGAAGGCCGAGTGGCCAAGGGCTGACACCCTCCGACCCCCGAGATGGGTCCGATAACCTTGTAGAATCAGCAATAAATATTATAACCGGGATTCATAGGTTACCCATGGCCCATCGATTGTCGGTCGGCGTTCCCGATCAAGGTTCGGTGCTGCTCATCTGTGACCGGAGCAGCCCACTGGAATGGGCCGACACGGTACTCAGTTCCGCTGGTTGCCGAACGGAGCGTTGCACCGTGTCCGACGCTTCGACGGTCTTGCGGGATAAGGCACACGATGCCGTGGTTTGCTTCATGCCCTCGGGGGACGAGCGTCCCTTGCGCATCCTCGAGCGGCTGCGCGACGGCGGCGATGCCGTCCCTTATGCGTTGGTCTCGGAGATATGCGACGCTGATACGGTGATGCGCGCCCTCAATTCCGGAGCCGACCTGTTCCTGCCCCAGGGGGGCTCTCAGAACGAGGACGATCTGATGCGGTTCGTGGATAGGACATTGTCCAGGCCACGGGCGCCGATCAGTCTGGACGGAGAGGCCAGCGGCCTGTTCGCGGTCCTCGATGAGCTGAAGGACGCCGTTGTGATGATCGATGGGGACGGCAATCTGATATACGCCAACCAGGCCGCCCGCGACCTGCTCGGTCTGGGGTGGGAGGACCTGGACGACATAGACCTTCTGGACATAGTGAGCCCACAGACCGAGGGCCGGTCCATGGAACCGATACGGGGGCGGATAAGGAGCAACCACTGGGATTTCAAGGAGTACCGGTTCCTCAACGCCGACGGAGAGGAGATCGTGGTGGAGGCCTCCGCGCTGCTGCTGAGACATCATGGCAGGCCGGTCGACATGCTCATCTTCCGCGACATCACCGAGAGCAAGCGCGCCTCCGATTCGGTCGAGGAGGAGATGGATAAGCTGAAGTCGATGTTCGAAGCCGTGGACCAGTTGGTGTATGTGGTGGACATCGATCAATACGAGATCCTCTATCTCAACAAGGCCGCCAAGGAGAGGAACGGCAAATGCCTCGAGGGCGGTAGATGCTACCGCCACCTGCAGGGCAAGGACTCGCCCTGCGATTTCTGCAACAAGGACATCATCATGAAGATGAATGGGCAGCCTTACGTGTGGGAGCATTACAACGAGGTATTGGACAGGCATTTCCATGTCATCAACAGGATGATACCCTGGCCCGACGGCAGGATGGTGCGCTTCGAGATGGCCGTGGACATCAGCGACAGCAAGAAGGCTTTGATGTCCCTCTCCGAGGAGAAGGAGAGGGCCTCCAGGATACTCGACTCCATGCCGGACATGGTCTTCATCATCGACAAAGGGTTCCGTATCGTGGACCACCGGACCGAGGACGGCAGCGGCGCGGGCATAGACGCGCAGAAGATGATCGGCAAAGGGTTGCGGGATGTCCTCGATGCCGAGGCCGCTGCGGATGCGGAAGCGAGGATCACGGAGGCGTTCCGCACCGGCATGACACAGGAAATGGACATCTCCGCGGACGTCGACGGCAATGAGGCCCATTTCAGCGCCAGGGTGGCCAAGCTTTCCGACACGGAGGCCATCGCAGCGGTGCGTGACATCACCGAGGTCAAGAAGACCGAGGAGGTGCTCCGCGAGAGCGAGGAGCGCTACCGCAACCTCTTCGACAACGCGCCCGCGATGGTAGTGATCTACGACTGGAGTACGATGGACGTCGTCTACGCCAACCGCTTGGCGATAGAGGCCGGGGGCTACGATGACCTGGAGGACATGAAGCGCACTGGCATGCTCTGGTCCGACCCGCCTTACTCCCGCGACGACGCCTTCAAGGTGTTGCAGAGATTGGAGAGCGAGTCCGCTGTCGAGGTCGTATGGCCGAGCAAGCGCAAGGACGGCAGCACATTCTGGAAGATGCTCACGCTCAGCATCGTCCCCATCGGCGGAAAAAAGCGCATCGTCTCGATATCACAGGACATAAGCGAGAGGGTGGAGGTCTACCAAGCCATGAAGGATGCGGAGAGGCGGTACCGCACCCTGATATCCGCATCGAACACCGGCGCATGGGAGTACCACCGCGAAGATGACCGTCTTTGGTCGAGCCCTGAGTACTTCAGCATGCTGGGGAGAGAGCCTCCTTGGCAGGAGGATGAGGGCGACCTCCGGAGCGATTGGGTGGAACTGATACATCCTGAAGACCGTCAAGGAGCGCTGAGCACTTTCCTGGATTACCTGGAGGAACAGCCGGACGAGATGTACGAGAACACCTTCCGCATGAGCCACGCCGAAGGGGGATGGGTATGGATATGGTCCCGCGGAAGGACTTTGCGCGATGAGCAGGGCAGGGCGACCGATGTCACGGTTGGCACTCACATAGACATAACGGAGATCAAGGAGATGCAGTTCGCCCTCGCTGAGAGCGAGCGTGCCTTCCGCACCCTGGCGGACAGCGGCCACGCCATCGTTTACACCACCGATTCCGATGGGGCGCTGACTTATCTGAGCAAAAGGTGGGAGGAATTCACCGGCAAGAGCGCAGAAGAAGGCCTAAAAGCCGGCCGGCTCGGTTTCGTCCACGAGGAAGACCGGCCCAGTGTCCGTGAGCAGTTCTCCGACGGGATCGAGGGCCGGAAGCCGTTCACCCTCAGCTACCGCCATCTCAACCGCGATTGCGGATACCGGTGGGTGCAGGACGGCGCCGTGCCCTTGTATGACGGCGAGGGTATGTACCAAGGGCACATCGGACAGGTGGTGGACATCCACGAGCTGCGAACCATGGAGGACTCGCTGCGGACGACGAACGCCAAGCTCAATCTGATGACCAGCGTCACCAGGCACGACATCCTCAACCAGCTGATGGTAATGAAAGGATACATCACCCTCCTCAAGGAGAAGGCCGGCGATGAGGAGCTGAGAAAGTACGCTAAAAGCCTGGAGAGTTCGTCCGACCTCATACAGAAGCAGATCGAGTTCACCAACGAGTACCAGAAGCTCGGCGTCAATTCCCCGGAATGGCAGGATGTCGAGTCGGTCATCGCAGCTCAGACGCATCGGCCGCTGAAGATGGAGAAGAATGTCTCTGGCCTTGAGGTCTACGCCGACCCGTTGTTCGAGAACGTGTTCCGCAACCTCATCGACAACTCCAAGCGCCACGGCGGAGATGTGAGCATTATAAGGATATGGCATGAGGTCGGCCGCGACGGATGGCTCCGCCTGTACTACGAGGACGACGGACCTGGTATACCTCGATCGGAGAAGGCCAGGGTTTTCCGGAAGGGCTATGGCAGCAACAGGGGGCTGGGCCTGTTCCTCGTCAAAGAGATACTGGATATCACGGATATGGAGATAACAGAGGCCGGTTCGAAAGGAGAGGGGGTCCTTTTCCGCATCGATGCACCTCCGGGAGCATACCGGTTCCGCTGACGGCATCATTCCGCAACGGGACTCCATCGTCGTGCAGTCCTGATAACCGGTCGAAAACGATTAAACGTCAAAAGAAAGATGACCTTCCCTCCGCATCCGGTGATCGCATGTCAGGTCAGTCTTCCGGCAAGGTCAAGCTCCTCTACGTGGACGATGAGCCCCATCTCCTGGAGATGTGCAGGACATATTTCGAGCGCAACGGCGGAATGGCGGTCGACACCGCCTCCGGAGCGGCCGAGGCCTTGGAGCTGGCACGCAGGAACGACTACCATGCCATAATATCCGACTACCAGATGGACGGCGCCGACGGCCTTCAGCTGCTGAAGGACATCCGCTCCAGCGGCGACCGGACACCGTTCATAATCTTCACTGGCAAAGGTGGCGAGGATGTCGCCATCCGCGCCCTCAACCTGGGCGCCGACTTCTATATACGCAAGGACAGCGACGTCCAGCAGCTCTATGGCGAGTTGGAGGACGTGCTCCTCCGGCAGGTGGAGCGCTACCAGGAGGAGAGGCTGAGGTCGGTGGAGCTGGATCTTCTGAAGCTACTGGGCGGCGATGGGGCTACCCAGACCGTCCTGGACTCGATCGTCTCCATAGCCGAGGAGCACGACCCCTCCATAGTTTGCACGGTCATGCTGTATGACGAGGAGGAGAATGTCCTCAGGCTCATCTCCGGTCCCGGTTTGGACGAGCGATACCGAGCCCTGTTGAGGGAGGGGTTCCCCGTGGGGGGGCGCCATGGCTCCTGCGGCACCGCCGCTCACACACTGTCCCTGGTCTCGGTTCCGGACATCGGCGAGAGCCCGTTGTGGCAACCATACCCGGAAGTGCTGGGGGCCGTCGTATCATCGGGCCTCAGGTCATGCTGGTCCAAGCCCGTGATCTCCGCCGACGGCAGGCTGCTGGGAACCATCGCCAATTACGGACGCGCCCCCGGCCCGCCCACGGAGGCTAACATATCTGTGCTGGACTGGCTTGTCAGAGTGGCCGCCATAGCCATAGAGAGGCATTCGCTCGAGGACTGGTTCGCAAAAGCGTACGAGCGCTACAAGGAGATGCTGGCCAACTCCAATGAGGCGACGGTGCTCCTCGATGATGATGCGAGGGCGGTATACGCCAACCCCAAGGCGGAGGAGCTGCTCGATGACGGACTGGAGGGCAAGGACTTCAGCATGCTTCTCGAACCACTCTACAAGGAAAGGCTGACCACCATAGTCAAGGCGTTGGGGAAGGGGGACAACGCCGACATGGAAGCGCCGTTCCTCCTACGTTCGGGGAGGGCGCTGCCTTGCAAGGTCTCGCTGCGCGGCGACCGGATCGAGGGAGCGGAGTGGAGTGTGAACGCGGTGATCAAGGATTGCCCCTCCAAAGTCCAGACCATAGATGAGGCCTGGGACGGCATCGAAGGTCCCGCGGACCTCGAGGCGGCGATGGGCCGCATGTCCCGCCTCTTCTCCGCCGGCGAGGATTTCGATGTGAGCGTGGACAAGGCGTTGGCGATACTGGGCAAGCTCAGCGGCGCCAGCCGCACCTACCTTTTCCTTCTTAACGACGACGGCGAGGTCATGAGGAACAGCCACGAGTGGTGCGCCCAGGGCGTGGAGCCGCAGAAGCACCGGCTGCAGAACGAGCGCGTCGATGAGATAGTATGGTGGATCGATAGGTTGGAGAAGGACGGCGTCATCGAGATCCCCGACGTGTCGGAGATGCCGCCCGAGGCCGAGCGGGAGAGGAAAATCCTCGAACTGCAGGGTATAAAGTCCCTCTACGTACTGCCGGTGGAGATCGCTGGCTCGGTGGTGGGATTCATCGGGTTCGATGATGTGGACAACGTCGGCGATCGGTCCGCCGCGGACAAGAGGCTGTTGCGCGTAGGGGTGGGCATCATCGGGTCCTCGGTGGCCCTGGAGAGGGCCGAGAGGGAGCTGAGGGCCATGATGGCCGACTGCGAGGCCACATAGGTCCACGAAGCGAAGGGTTCATCCGCCCGATCCCAATAGGTATTAATACAGCCTCACGTATCGGCCCGCCGGTGGAGATTTAAATGGTGGATATGATCAACGGACCGGTGTTGGATGCGGGGGAGTACCTGCTCTTTTTCATAACCCTGCTCTCGCTCTTCAGCCCGCCGGCCGCCATCGCCGCCTTCGCATCCCTAACCGAACGTTTCGCCGCCGACATCCAGAAGAAGGTGGCCAAACGGGTGGCGAGGAATTACATCATCGTCATGTTCATATCCCTCACCGTCGGCGAGTACATCCTCATCGCGCTGGGCATAAACACCCCGGCGCTGATGGTCACCGGCGGCATCGCGATCTTCCTCGCCGGCATACCGATGATGACCTATGGTCAGAAACTGTCAACTGTCTCCAAGGAGGATGAATACCAGGCGGTCCCCCGGTCGGATTGGGAGCAGGTGGTCGCGGTGCCTATGACATTCCCCATGGCCTGCGGCGGCGCCACCATCGCCATCGCCATATCCACTGCGAGCATGACCAGCGCCCCCGTCGATTACCTGATTCTTCTCTTGATAACGGTGCTTATGGCCGCCATCGTGTACGGCATAACCCTGGCGGCGAGCGGACTGGCGCAAAGGCTGGGCGGCAGCATAGACATCCTCACCCGCGTCTCGGGCATAATAATCGTCGCCATCTCCATCCAGATTCTAGCCAGGGGCATCTCGGGACTGATTGAGATCTATGGTTAGCTCAGCGGCAGCAGTCCCTTTTGCGTCTGAGAAGCAGGTAGATGAGCATCGGACCGCCGAGGAGGGCCGTTATTGCCCCCACCGGAAGCAGAACCGGCGCCACAGCAGTCTTGGCCACTATGTCCGCGGAAAGCAGCAGGCAGGCGCCGAAAAGTCCGGAGGCGGGTATCAGATAGCGCTCGTCACCGCCGATGAACAACCGCGATATGTGCGGCGCCAAGAGGCATATGAAACCGATGGCCCCGGTGAAGCAGATGACGGTGGCGGTGGCGAGGCATGCTGACAGGACGCCTATCAGTTTGACCCGCTCCACGTCCACGCCCATGCCTTTGGCGTCGTCATCGCCCATCTTGATTATGTTGATGTCCTTGGCGTGGTACATGTTGATGACGAGGAAAAGAACCAATGCCGTGCTTATGTAAGGTATCTGCCACAGGGAGGCACGTGTAAGGTCGCCGACCAACCAGAACACCGCAGAACGAAGCGCCTCATCGTCGGCGAAGAACTGCAGCAATGTGTTCAAAGCGCCGAATATGTAAGCCATGGCGACGCCGCATAATATCAGCGTCTCAGGCGTCACACCCCTACGCCGGGACGCCAAAAGAATGACGAAGGCGGGTATGAGGGCGAAGAGGAAGGAGTTCCCTATCACCATCGATATCCCGGTGAAAACCCCCGCTCCAACTATGAAACCCACGGCGGCTCCGAAGCCGGCGCCGGCGCTGACCCCCAGCGTGTAAGGGGTGGCCAAAGGGTTCCTCAGTATGGCCTGGGTGACGCAGCCGGCCATGCCCAAGGTGGCGCCGGCCAGGGCCGCTATCGCCACTCTTGGCATCCTCAACGACCACACTATGGTGACTGATTTTTCGGTGACCTCGAACACATCGGGAAAATATCGGTTGAACACCGTCCTGTAAACCTCGGAGATGGATAGGTCGGCAGCGCCGATCGTCAAGGAATACAGAAAGAGGACCGCAACAAGGGCGGCGGTGGCGATGATGAAGGAGACCCTGCGGACCAACATCGATCTGATGTTCTCGCGCTCCATATGGCCAGGACAGTAATCGCCTGGATGCTGGCTGCTCATCTCCCACCCCAACTCAGCATCGCAGTCCTCCGTTGCTGTCGTAATACTAGTCCGCCCTCCACGCGATCCAACAGGGGTGAGATGTAGCCCTCCACGTCCCCCCTACTGTCCTCGGGCACATTGTGAAACCTCATCTGCTCATCAACCGCCGACTGCA
>PWHV01000012.1 GCA_003555025.1 Methanomassiliicoccaceae archaeon
CGCAATAGGTGCTGATTCTTTTATGAACATCTATTCCTATATACCTCATGGGTCTCTCGCTCCTTTGTTTTGATTACCAAAGATATGCGGGAGGCCCCATTTTAAACCAAAGACGTTTAACTTCTCTTCCTCTCGCGGCGGTGGGCGTGCTTCAGCGCCTCCACCACCGGGAGGGGCTTCCCCAGCAGGAAGGTCTCCAGGGCGCCGCCGGCGGTGCTCACGTAGGAGAACTGGTCGCTGAGGTCGAACATCTCGGCGGCGCCCACCGTGTGGCCGCCGCCGACCACCGAGCGGCCATGGCCATCGATCATCGCCAGCATCAGCCCTTTGCTGCCCTTCTCAAAACCAGGGCGCTCGTAGCATCCTGCCGGGCCGCTCATGAACGATGTGCCGGCGGCGCTTATCACCCGCGCGTACTTCTCCATCGAGCGAGAGCCGATATCGATTATCTGCTCCTCGCAGGGAAGGTCGCCGACCAGCATCTCCTGCCTCGCGCCGTCGCGCTCCACCGCCACGTCCAACGGCAGAATCAGATGGGGGCCGTGGTCGCGCAGCGCCTGCCGCGCCGCGGCAAGGTTGTCCTCGCTGAGCTCCTCCTTGAGGGCGTCCTCGCTCGCTTCCCCCAGGCGCACGCCGCGCGCCCGCAGGAAGGCGTTGCCCGCCAGCCCGGTGAGCAGCACGGTGTCGGCCTTGCCGCGGCGGAGGACGTTGTCCACCATCTCCACCGCTTCGCCGAACTTGGCGCCGCCGATGATGAACACCGAGGGGCGGCGGGGGCTGTCGAAGATCTTCTTCAGAGTGAAGAGCTCCTTGGCCATCAGCCTCCCGGCGCCAGAGGGCAGCGCCCCCTGGAAGCCGACCAGGGAGCACTGCGAGCGGTGGGCGGCGCCGAAGGCGTCGCAGATGAAACAGTCCGCCAGCGGTGCCAGGGTCCTCACCAGCTCCGACTCGGTGTGCTCCTCCATCGGCCTCTTCTCGGTCTCGCATTCCAGGAGGCGGACGTTGTCCAGCATCAGGACCTCTCCGGAGCGGAGGGAGCGCACGGCCTCCAGCGCCCTCTCCCCCAGGACATCGTCCACGAAGAGCACCTCGCGGCCCACGTAGCGCGACAGGTGCTGGGCGTGCTGCTCCAGGGATGTGAAGTCCCACTTGCCCCGCCGGCTCTGGTGCGCCAGGACCACCAGCCTCGCGCCCCGCGAAAGCAGCTCGCTGACGGTCTGCGAGATGCGCCGGATGCGCGCATCGTTGATGATGCGCAGGGTTTCGCGGTCCAAGGGACAATTGATGTCGACCCTTAGAAGCACGGTGCGGTCCTGGAATTCGAAATCGTCCAGAGTATTGATCTCCTTCATGCGGCAATCTCCGTCGGCGGGATGTGTGGTGATTGCCATCAACTAAAATACATTTTTGCTTGAAGGAGATAAGGGGGTTTGGATAAGCGGTTTCTCAGCGGTTCTTGGCCACGTCGCACTCGTCGCAGTGCAGCTTCGCATCGTGGATGCAGGGATCGCCGGTTATCTCGCAGTCGTAGACCCACATGGTCTCGTCCTCAACGTAGCGCGGGACGATGTAGGGGAAGTTGTACGCGCCATGCCAGATCTCGCCCTCCGGGGTGGGGACGAGATAGCGCATGCACGCCTGCGGGTCGGCGTCCGCCTCCTTCTCCGGGACCAGGTTGTCGACCAGGCCGGTCTCCAGCATCCACATCTTGGTGTCGATCGCCATCTGATAGTCCCCGGCGAAGACATCGGCGTCGATGTCGTCGTAGGAGACAGGGGCGCCCTTGGCCTTGAGGTGGTCGAGAGTCCGGTAGGCGTGCTTCTTAACGTCTTGCATATCGCTTATCATCCTGTTGCCTCCTGACGGCGCAACGCCGTCCGATGATAATGATTCGATTCAACCATATTTAAAAAATGGTCTACCACCGTGAAGTCGGAGGCCTCTCAACGGGGGATGCCCATGGCGGCGTTGGTCTTCGCGACGGAGCGGGCGGCGTCCTTCTCCACCTTGCACATGGAGCGGACGCAGTCCACTATCTCGGGGACGACATCGCTCTCCTGGTGCACCCCCTGGTAGTAGAACAGCTTGTTGCCCACCACCTTGACGCCATCCTCCCACACCGCGATCTCGAAGAGGTCGCCGCGCGAGCGGCCCAGGTCGCGTGCCATCTCCATCACCTGCGCCGTGGACTTGATGCCGTCGGCGCCCTTGACGAACTTGATGCGCGGCGCCTCGGACCATGCCTCCAGCACCTTCTCGGTGCTGACCTCCTCCTTGAGGTCGACGGTGTTGGCGTGCAGGTGCATGATGGTGCTGGGCACCTTGACCGCCATGGTCTCGATGTTGAGCCAGGGCATTATGCTCTGCACGTCGGGCCCGTGGTGGGTGGGGAGCTTCAGCGCCGGCTCGATGGCGTTGATGGGGCCCTTCTTGCTGTCGCCGGGGTCGGTGCCGCGGCGCACCAGCACCGAGAAGGCCTCCTCGATGCCGAAAGCCGCATCCAGAGGGTGGAGGGTGCGCAACAGACCGGTGGTGTTGCAGGAGACCACCCGGGAGAACTGCGCCCCCCATGACTCCTGGTGGTTGGCGGTGGAGTTGTACGATATGCCCGCCAGGCCGTGGTCCTCGCCGCCCTGGAATATGGCCTTGACCCCGGCCTTCTCGTACACCGGGCGGTACTGCTCGCCCACCCCTCCCGGGGTGCAGTCTATGACGATGTCGGCGGCGGCGAAGAGCTCGTCGGAGCTGCCGGCCACCTCGAGGCCGGCCTCCTTGAAGGCCGCCATCCGCTCGGCATCGGTGTGAAGCGGGTGACCGTTGTCGCGGGCCAGGAACGCCTCGTAGCTGGGGCGGGTCTTGGTCACGCCGATGATCTCCATGTCGTCCTGGACGCTGACGGCGCTGGCCGCCCTCTTCCCTATGGTGCCGTATCCGTTGATCGCTACCTTAACGGTCATGAGCGCTCCTCCACTCGGTATGGTCACCGTAAGCGCATCGGATTAAAATAAGGTTCTCCCGCCTCAGATATCCCAGTGCTGAGAGTGCATCTCGTAGGCGCTCTGCAGGTAGCGGGCGGTCTGCGGCGGCTCCTCCAACTCGTCCACGTACTCCGACCTCGACTCCCCTCCTTGGAGATGGGCGATGATCCCGTGCACCACCTCGCCGGTGGCGCGGAGGTGGTATCCCCCCTCGAGCACGAAGGTTATCCGGCCCGCGGGGGCAATGGCGATGAGGCGGCGGCAGACCTCCAGGTAGACGGCGGAGTTGACCCGCAGCGTGGAGTAACGGTCGGCGTAATGGGCGTCCACACCCAGGGACACGAGGAGCAGTTCGGGCCGGTACTGCTTGACGATGGGTTCGATGATGCGGTCCATCGCCTCGGTGTAGGAGAGGTTGCCGGCCCCGTGAGGAAGAGGGATGTTGACGTTGTAGCCCTCCCCCTTCCCAGAGCCGGTCTCCTCCACCCGGCCGGTGCCGGGGAATATCCCCTCCTCGTGCAGCGAGATGTAGAGGACATCGTCCCTCTCGTAGAAGATGTCCTGCGTGCCGTTGCCGTGGTGGGCGTCGATGTCGACGATGGCGACGCGGACGCCGGCGGCGTCCGCCGCCAGGGCGATGTTGTTGAAGTAGCAGAATCCGCAGGAGTAGTCCGGGCCGGCGTGATGCCCAGGAGGGCGGGTGAGGGCGATGGCCGGCTCCCCTCCCAGAGTGCGGCGCACCGCCTCCATGGCCACGCCGGCGGAGAGGCAGGCGAGGGAGAATGTCTCCTCCCGCAGCATTGTGTCCGGGTCCAAGGGTATGCCTTTGCCCCCCTTGACCTTCTCGATCATGGCGCGGCTGTGGATGCGCAGCAGGGCATCCTCGGCGACCTCCTCGGCGCCGACATGGATGTCCAGCAGCCCCTCGTTCTCCAGCTTGCGCCGCAGCGCCTGCAGCCGGATGGGGGACTCCGGATGCCCATCCCAGTGGTTGTGGGCGATGAGATCGTCGTGGAACACCACTACTACCATGTCAGCCTCCGAAGCTAGGCATAAACGTTTATTAATATTAGCCTATTTTGGAACATTCAAAGGGCTGTTGAACCAGCCCTAGGATGGTTCTGACCATGAAGGGATCAAGGGCGTTGCTGAAGCTTATAGAGGATAGGGGCGTGGACACCATGTTCGGCTATCCCGGCGGGAGCGTTATACCGTTATTCGATGAGCTGTTGGATTCCCCTATAAGGGACATCCTCGTACGCCACGAGCAGTGCGCCGCCCACATGGCGGACGGCTACGCCCGTGCCACCGGAAGGCCCGGCGTCTGCCTGGCCACCTCCGGGCCGGGAGCGACCAACCTGGTCACCGGCGTGGCCACCGCCTACGCCGACTCGTCACCGATGATCGTTCTCACCGGCCAGGTGATGAGCGGGGCGCTGGGCATGGGCGCCTTCCAGGAGGTGGACTGCTTCAGCCTGATGATGCCCATCACCAAGCACAACTACCGCCTGCTGGACACCAAGGAACTCCCCGAGGCGGTCTCCAGCGGCTGGCAGATAGCGCAGACCGGGAGGCCGGGGCCGGTGCACATCGACCTGCCCCTCGACACCATAAACTCCGACATGGACGAATCCCTCTTGGACGCTGAGTTCCCGGTCATCAGCGTGACCGAGGACATGCGCCAGGTCCCGTTGGCGGTGGACCTGATAATGAATGCGGAGAGGCCGCTGATACTCGCCGGCGGCGGCGTCATCGGCTCGAACTCCGCCGCGGAGCTGGTCACCCTGGCGGAGACCGTCTGGGCCCCGGTCATCACCTCGCTCATGGGCATCGGCTCGATACCGGACGAGCACCCGCTGGCGCTGGGTTGCCCGGGCATGCACGGCCGCACCGGCGCCCTCAGGGCGATGAAGGAGACCGACCTGCTCATCGCCGTGGGAAGCCGCTTCAGCGACCGCACATTCAGCAAGCACACCGAGCTCCCGCCCAATGCCAAGGTGGTGCACATCGACTTGGACCCTGTGGAGCTGGGCAAGCACTCCCAGACCGCCGCCAGCATACGCGCCGATGTGAAGAAGGCGCTGCAGGCGATGCTGGGCCACATCCGCACCCAGAAACAGTCGGCCTGGGCGGAGAAGGTTCGGTCCATCAAGGCCCAGTGCTGCTGCGAGACCGACATCGACCAGGTGCCCATCTGCCCGCAGAAGGTAATGCACGAGATCAACAAGATCCTCGATGACAAGACCATCATAACCACTGAGGTGGGGCAGAACCAGATGTGGGCATCGCATTTCCTCAAGATCAAGCACCCCCGCCAGTTCATCAGCTCCGGCGGGTTCGGCACCATGGGCTTCGGATTCCCCGCCGCCATCGGCGCCAAGGCCGCCAAGCCCGACCACAAGGTCATCGACGTGGCCGGCGACGGCAGCCTGCTGATGGTCATGCAGGAGCTGGCCACCGCCGTGGCCGAGGACCTGCCGGTGACGGTCTGCCTGCTCAACAACGGCTGGCTGGGTATGGTCAAGCAATGGCAGAAGCTGTTCTGGGACAAGCGCTACTCCGGCACGCAGCTCTACCGTTGCATGCCCGACTTCGTCGCCTTGGCGAAGTCCTTCGGCGCCGATGGCGTACACGTCGACCGCCCCTCCGAGGTGGCCGAGGCGCTGCGCATGGGCCTGGACTCCGATGTGCCATTCATCGTCGACATCAAGGTGGACCCGGAGGAGGACATACTGCCCATGCTGCCGCCCAACCCGGCGATGCCCCCCATAATGGGGCGCTGCCGCTTCTGACGGCGGCATAACCTTTTTTTCCTTCCAGCACATGGATGCAACGTTTCAAAACCAGAATCAAGAACTATCACAGGTGATGCATATGGTCAAGATCTACCACGACTCCGACGTCGACCTCGGCGTGCTCGACAACAGCAAGATAGCGGTCATCGGCTACGGCGCCCAAGGAAGGGCGCAGGCCCTCTGCCTCCACGACTCCGGACTGGACGTCGTGGTCGGTGTGCGGAAGGGCGGCCCCTCCTGGGACAAGGCCCAAGAGGACGGCCTGGCGGTGGCGGAGATACCCGAGGCGGTGAAGGGCGCCGACGTGGTCATGGTGCTGGTGCCCGACGAGGTGCAGCCCGACCTCTACGTCGAGCAGATCCAGCCCAACATGAAGAACGGCGCCGCCCTGGAGTTCGCCCACGGATTCTCCATCGTCTACGACCTCATAAAGCCGCCCGCTAACGTGGACGTCATCATGATGGCGCCCAAGTCCCCGGGGGACATGGAGAGGGTGGCCTACCTGGAGGGCTTCGGCGTGCCGGCGCTCGTGGCCGTGGAGCAGGACGCCAGCGGCAACGCCAAGGCCATCGCCCTGGCCCTGGCCAAGGGCATCGGCTCCACCCGCGCCGGCGTCTTCGAGACCGCCTTCGAGTTCGAGTGCAAGAGCGACCTCTTCGGGGAGCAGGCGGTGCTCTGCGGCGGCGTCACCGCCCTCATCAAGGCCGGGTTCGATACCCTGCGCGAGGGCGGGTACCCGGCGGAGATAGCCTACTTCGAGGTGCTGCACGAGCTCAAGCTCATCGTCGACCTCATCCAGGACGGCGGGCTGATGCGCATGTGGCAGGTGGTCTCCAACACCGCCGAGTACGGCGGCCTCACCCAGCGGGACAAGGTCATCACCGAGGAGTCCAAGAAGGGCATGAAGGAGATACTCGCCAACATCGAGTCCGGCAAGTTCATGGAGGAATGGAGGGCGGAATGGCGCAACGGCCTGCATAACCTGAAGGCCATGGAGCTGTCCGAGGGCGAGGAGGAGATAGAGCAGGTGGGCGAGGGGATACGCTCCCTCTTTGAAAGGCGCTGAGCATGAACAGGATGGAGATCCGCACCCGCAGCGGCGTCTACCTCGCCGAGCTCGACGACAGCGAGTTCAACGACGCCTTGTGGCTGACCCTCCCGCGCGAGAGCACCGTCAACGTCTGGGGGTCGGAGATCTACTGCGAGCTCCCCAGCGAGATGGATGCCGAGGGCGGGGACACCGTGCTGGACGAAGGGGACGTGGCCTACTGGCCCGAGGGTCAGGCGCTGTGCCTGTTCTTCGGCCCCACTCCCCTCAGCGATGAGGACGGGCGCCCGGTGGCCATCGCTCCCGTGAAGAGGATAGGCCGCCTGCTGGGGGACTTCTCCGGCCTCGCCGCGGTGGGCGACCGCACCCGTGTCACCTTTCACCGCGCCTTCTAGCGGCCTAGATGACGGTGAGGGAGCGGTCGAAGGAGGTGAGCCGCCGCGGCCCCTCCGGGCCGATGTGCACGGTGTCCTCTATCCTCACGCCGAATCTCCCTGGCATGTAGATCCCCGGCTCGGCGGAGCTGACCATCCCCGCTGCGAGCCGATGCTGGGAACGGGAGCTCATCACCCCTCCCTCGTGCACCGACAGGCCCAACTCGTGACCTAAGGAATGGATGAATCGCCCGGCGAATCCGGCGGCGTCTATTATCCCGCGGGCGATGCGGTCAGGCTCGCTGGCGCTCTCCCCGGGACGCATGGCGAGGATGCCTTCCTCCTGGGCCCGTGCCACCGCCTCGTATGCCCTCCTCTCCTCTTCGCCCGGTTCGCCGGCGAACATGGTGCGGGTGAGGTCGGAGCAGTAGCGTTGATAGGTGGCGCCGAAGTCGCAGAGCACCGCCATGCCTTCCTCGAGGGTCTTGCCCCCGGGGGAATGATGGGGCTTGGCGGCGTTCTCCCCGAAGGCCACGATGGTGTTGAAGGGGCTGCCCTCCGAGCCCTCCTTCCGCAACAGGGCGTCGATCTCCGCCGCCGCCTGCTGCTCGCTCATGCCGCGGCGGACGATGGCGGGCAGCTCCTCGGCGACCCGGGAGGCGATGACGCAGGCGCGGCCTATGCGCTCCAGCTCCTCGTCGTCCTTGACGCTGCGCACCGCGTCGACCGCCTTGCCCGCGTCCTTCAGCTCAGCGCCCGCGGCCGCCTTGCGCACCCGCTCGGCGCCCGCGAGGGTGATGCAGGCGTAGTTCACGCCGATGACGTCGGCGCCCTCCAGCGCCTCCTGCAGAATTCCGTCCCGCTCGTCGGCGCTGCCGTAGAGCCTCAGGACGCCGGCGGCGCCCTCGGCCTCCTCCGCCTCCATCGATGACACGATGAGCTCCGTCCTCCCCGGGCGCAGCACGGCGGCGCAGGACTCGAAAAGACCGCCGGAGACCTGGGAGACATACCAGAAGCCTGGATCGAGGAAGGGCTCGCGGGCGTTCATTATGACGACGGCGTCCGCCTCCGCCAGTTCCAGAATCCGTTCCGCCCTTCCCCCTCTCATGCGCCCTCATCCCCCACCGGCGGGAAATAGCTGTCGGCTACACCCCGATCCACTGGTTGTTCACTATCCGCCGCAGCGCCGACGCCGCCGACAGCGCGGCGAGATGGCTGGTGGCCGGGTTCTTTGGGAAAGGCAGGTTCCGGGTCTCGGCGCGCAGGCTTCCGAAGGCCCCCCGCACGACGAGCTCGTGGCGGTTCTCCCCCGCCGCCGGGTCCAGGACCACGGTGACCATGGTGCGGTCGAAGCCCAGGCCGAGGAGGCTGACGGTGGCGGCCACGTTGACGTTCTTGGGGAAATGGCGGACGGCATCGCGAGCGCTGCCGCGGAAGAGCTCCGCGGGCTCCTGGAAGCTGTGCACATCGATGCCCTTCTCCACGATGAACGGGGCGCCCTCCAGGCTCTTGGGGCCTTTGGTGCTGATTAGCTCCACCGAGTCCAGCTCCTCGGCGGACGCGGAGCGGAGGCCGTCGACGCCGCAGACGGCCCCGGAAGGCACCATGAAACGGCCGCCCTTCTCAAGGGCCAGGCTTTGGCAGGACCGGCGGAACCCGTCGTCCACCAGGGCGCCGACGCTGAGCACCATGACATCCTTGCCCATGCCGAGGGCCAGCGGCAGAACCTCCCGCGCCGCCTCCTGGCTGGCGGCCTCCACCACCAGCCCGGCCTCGGAAATACCGTTGAGCGAGTCGACGGTCCGCCCTTTGCTCAGCGACCCGACGAAGGCGGCGATGTCATCGGGGTGGTTGTCGTAGATGAGGATCTCGTCCACCGCCTCCATGCCCGCCGCCGCTGTCGCCAGGTAGCGGCCGATGCTGCCGCATCCCAGCAGGAAGACCTTCATGTTGTCGGTAAAAACAACGACAATATATTAATGATGCATCCATGGCCTGAAGGTATCATGGCCGACGAGAAGGGAGAAAGAGGCTACGAGCTGCTGGAGCACACCGCCGACGTGCTGGTGAGATGCCGCGGCGCCACGCTGGAGGAATGCTTCGAGAACGCCGCCGTGGCGCTATTCGACCAGATCGCCGATCTCGGCAGGGTGGAGACGCGGCGGCCCTGCCTTTTCCAGGTCGAGGGAGGGAGCAGGGAGGAGCTCCTCTACGCTTTCCTCTCCGAGCTGATATTCCTCTTCGACGCCTACGGGATGCTGTTCCGCGAGTTCACCGTCGCCTTCGAGGAGGGCTCGCTGAGATGCCGCGCCGTGGGCGAGGAGCTGGACATGGATAGGCACGAGCCCAAAGGGGCGGTGAAGGCGGTCACCTATCATATGCTGGACGTCAACGAGGACGAGCCGTCGGTGACGGTGCTCTTCGACGTCTAGGACAGTAAATAAATGCTAGGAGCAAGTTACTCGCCACGGGTGAAAGGATGCTGAATGTTGGTTGGTTCTCCACCGGCCGCGGGCCGGGTTCGCGCAATCTGCTCCGAGAGGTGATGGAGCGCAAGCGCTCCGGTGAGCTGGAGGTGGACATCCCTTTCGTGTTCTGCAACTGGGACAACCGCGAGGAGGAGAACCCCCGCCGCGAGCAGAGGGAGATGTTCTTCGACCTGGTGAAAGGATACGGCATACCGCTGCTCACCCTCTCCTGGAAGAACTTCATGCCCGAGCTCCGCCATCGTGACGAGGGGGCGTGGAGGCGGGAGTACGGGAGGGAGATGCGCCGCCTCATCGGCGACCGCGGCTTCGACGTGGGCATGCTGGCCGGCTATATGCTCTGGATCGACGACGAGACCTGCCACCGCTACCGTCTGCTCAACCTCCATCCGGGACTGCCCGACGGGCCCAAGGGCACCTGGCAGGAGGTCATATGGAAGCTCATCGAGGAACGGGCGGAGGAGCAGGGCGCCATGGTCCACGTCTGCACCGAGGAATGGGACCGCGGCCCGGCGCTGAGCTACTGCAGCTTCCCCCTGCGCGGCGGCGACTACCAGCACCTGTGGGAGAGCATGGAGGAGAAGCTGTCCCGACGATCGCTGGAGGACGTCAAGAGGGAGGAGGGCGTGGAGGAGCCGCTGTTCCAGCGCATCCGCGCCGACGGCTCCCGCCGCGAGCTCCCCCTCATAGTGCACACCCTCCGCTATCTGGCCGAGGGCCGCGGGGACCTCGACCCAGCGCCCTATCCGTTGGACCTCTCCGCGGAGATCGACGCCGAGATAAGCGAGGAGGTGGACTGAATGGAGTTCGCCGCCATCGACGACCTGGGCTTCACCGAGAACAAGCAGTTCGTCTGCAACTGCCGCGGCCTCATATGCAAAGAGGACAACGCCGAGCGGCTCTGCGCCCATTACATCCCCGGCGGGGACAGGCTCTTCGCCGTCGTCTCCGCCTACGATGACGTTCAGTCCTACGTCCTCAACCGGGAGAACTACAAGACCGGCGACTCGCTGCGCCTGATCCTCCCGTTCCTCAAGGCCGCCGGCGCCACCGACAGCGATGTGCTGCAGGTGAGCCGGCGCGAGCTGCAGCTGTTGCCGGGCGCGGACCGCACCATGCGCTATCTCACCGACCTCATACCCTCATACATCATCTCCGCGTCCTACGACCACCACATGATGGCCCTCTGCGACGTCATCGACTTCCCCTACAGCAACGTCTACTGCACCAACATGCAGCTGGACAGCGTGGAGGTCGACGACGCGGAGGCGGCGGAGATAGTGGAGCTCGCCGAGGAGATCGCCGCCATGCCCGTGCCCCGGATACCGGCGGACGCATTGGAACTCGGTGACCTCGACGCCGCCGACCAGCGCACCGTCATGCGCCTGGACGAGATCTTCTGGGACTACATGATGACCATGGACGCCTACTCCTTCGTTTCCGACGTTAACCCCTTGGGAGGCAACGAGAAGGCCTACTCCATCCTCGACATCCGGCGCAAGACCATGGTGGACCTGGACGAGACGATGTACGTGGGCGGAGGCATAGCCGACATCCAGGCCATGGAGCTGGTGCGTGACGGCGGGGGCCTGGCGGTGTCCTTCAACGGCAACCGCTACGCGGTGCGGGAGGCGGACGTGGCGGTGCTGTCGCCGGACACCATCACCGTGTCGCTGCTGGCCACCGCCTTCTATATCGGCGGCGCCGAGGCGGTCTACGACATGGTCGAGGACTGGTCCATGGATGGGCTGCGAGATTCCCCCCATGCGGACCCCTATCTCCTCAAGGAGTTGGAGCAGATTTTCCCCGAGGGGCTGCCTGAGGTTTACAAAGTGAGCAGGGAGAACGTGGACGATATCGTTGAGAGGAGCGAGAGCTACCGCATCCGCATGCACGGCGAGAGGGGGAGGCTGACCTGAGCTTTGCCGTTGTCAACATCATATATTTATATCTTTAGCGTTGATTTTCAATCGTGACCCCTTCAGGTTCCGAGCAAGGGCTGTCGCTGCTTTACGTGGACGATGAGCCGGCGCTGCTGGATATAGCTAAGATTTACATGGAGAGCAGAGGTTACCACGTGACCGTCTGCGAAAGCGCCGTCCAGGCTCTGCCTTATCTGGAGAGTGGGGGCTTCGACGCGGTGATATCTGACTACCAGATGCCAGATGTAGACGGCGTCGCCTTCCTTAAGGCCCTGAGGGAGCGCGGCGACAACATTCCGTTCATAATATTCACCGGCAAGGACAGGGAGGACGTGGTCATCGACGCCCTGAACATGGGCGCCGACTTCTACGTTAAAAAAGGCGGGGACCCGCGGGCGCAGTTCACCGAGCTTTTGAACAAGGTGGAGTACTCAGTGCTCTACAGGGCCAACAAGGACGATCTGGAGAAAATCAACTCTCGTTTCAACCGGGTGCTCTCCCTGATACCGGACATGGTCTCCATACACGACCGGGACATGAACATCCTCTACAGCAACTGGAAAGGCTTCGCCGCCGTTCCCGATGAGAAGAGGGCCCTCAACACCAAATGCCACCGCACCTACCGCGGCTTCGACGACATCTGCCCTGACTGCCAGGCGGTAGAGGTCTTGGAGACCCGGCGGCCCTTCCAGACCGAGGTCATGCTCGATGAGGGGCATTGGATAGACCTGCGCGTCATACCCGTCTTGGACGAGGATGGCGAGGTGGAGATGTTCGTGGAATGGGTCAGGGACATCAGCGACATTAAAATGACAGAGGTCGGGCTCCGCAAGGGCAATGAGAGGCTCCATAATCTCGTGGACGGGATATACGGCGGCCTGTGGGAGTTCGACCCCTCAACCGGGAGGGGCAATACCGATGAGCGCTTCGCATCCATGCTCGGTTATCGGCCGGAGGAGATCACCCATCTGACCGTTGCAGAGTGGGCGCGGTTCGTACACCCTGACGACTCCCCCCGTTTCTTGAGTGCATTCCAGGCGGCCATTTGCGGGGAATCGCCTCGTTACGAGCTCGACCACCGGTTGAGGCATAAGGACGGGCACTACATATGGATGAGGGCCACGGGCATGATGGAGTTGCTGACGGACGGGGTCACGCCCCCGAAGGTGCGTGGAGTGAACATCGACATCACCGACATCAAGGAAAGCGAGGAGGAGCTCAAGAGGCAGAAGACGCTGGTAGAATCGATCATAGACGGAGTCGGGGACATCCTCGCCATCCAGCATCCCGACCATACCGTGGAGAGGTACAACCGCGCGGGGTACGAGGCCCTGGGCATTTCCCCGGAGGAGGCCGAGGGAAGGAAGTGCTACCAGCTCCTCGGCCGCGAAAAGGAGTGCGATAATTGCGTCACCAAGGCCGCCATGCTCGCCGAAGAGCCGGTGGAGGTGGAGAAGTACGCCCCGGAGATGGGCAGGCATCTCCTATGCCGCAACACTCCTGTGATCAACGAGGACGGAGAGATAATCAGAGTGGTCCAGCACCTGAGGGACGTGAGCGAGTCCGATACCGCGGTTGACGCTAACAGGGCGGGCGAGGATCGCTACCGCATGCTGGTGGAGAGCTCCATCGATGTCATATGGTCGCTGGACACCGATAGCATAATCAGATACATATCCCCCGCCATCGGGAGGATTGGAGGGCATCAGCAGGATGGGCTGACGGGGAAAAGCTTCCTGGAATTCATCCACCCCAATGACCTGAAGGCGGTGGAGAATGTTATCGCGCAGGTCATTGATGAGCGTGTTTCATCAGAAGAAATAGAGTTCAGGGTCATGGATTCCGAGGGGGAATGGATATGGACTTCCAACTCCATTACGTTACTGACCAGTGATGAGGGTGAGCCGATAGGGCCGATAGGCGTCAGCCGGGACATAAACGAGAAGAAGAGATCGGAAGAGGTCCTTGAAAAGGCCAGAAACCAGCTTAGCCTCCTCGGAAGCATAACGCGGCACGACATTAACAACAAGGCTTTCGCCGCCCGCGGATACCTGGATCTGATGAAGGAGACTCAAAAGGAAGATGCTTCGATGGAGATGTTGGAAAATGTCGACCATTGTATAAAGAACATAATTTCCAACATAGAATTCTCCCAAGGTTTCCAGGAGCTGGGGGCGAAGGCGCCACGGTGGATAAATCTCTGTGAGATGCTGGAATCCTTGTCAGCGCGCGTCGATTTGAGCATTGAAGTAGGATGCGGGGAGGTGGAGATATTCGCCGACCCGATGTTCTACAAGGTCTTCGAGAACCTGTTGGAGAACACCATCAGCCACAGCGGAACTTCATCCGTGAGTGTGGGCGCGCATAATGACGGGGGCGACCTGGTTATCTCCTTGGAGGACGATGGCGTGGGCGTCCCTTATGAGGCAAAGGAGAGGATATTCGAGCGCTCCTACGGTGATAACACCGGGATGGGGCTGTTCCTTGCCAAGGAGATCCTGGCCATCACGGACATCAGCATCCGGGAGAAGGGTGTGCCCGGCGAGGGGGCTGTTTTCGAGATAGTCATACCCCGAGGTACTCACCGCGGTTTCGTGGGCAGCGCCCCTTAGTCTTTCCTCGGAACCCTCGTCCCAATCGTTGCTGGTACCATTCCATCAGGCCGTCTAGCATGCCGTCGTTGATCGGCAGCTTTGTGTACTCGTGGATGCCGATGTTCCTCCGCGACCATTCGGGGTCGAAGTGCTCCCTCGGGCGGACATGGTCCTCGTCGCTGAATCCGACGAACCCCTGCACCTTCTTC
>PWHV01000005.1 GCA_003555025.1 Methanomassiliicoccaceae archaeon
ACGCAATAGGTGCTGATTCTTTTATGAACATCTATTCCTATATACCTCATGGGTCTCTCGCTCCTTTGTTTTGATTACCAAAGATATGCGGGAGGCCCCATTTTAAACCAAAGACGTTTATTCATTCTTCTTTCTGCTCATCGCTGACGCGCACCTTCTTGCGCTGCCGGCCGCCGGTCTTCTTCAGCTTGTTGTTGTCGAGCGCCCACTGAAAGCTCTTATGCTCGGCGGGGGCGATGAGCACCCGGTCTCCTTGAGCGTGGCGGCGCTGCGTGACCCAGTTGGTGAACGAGGAGAGGACCCGGTACTCGTCGGCGTCCTGGACGATCTCCTCCACCGGTCGCCTCCCCCGCATCTCGGAGAAGGTGCCGTTGAAGGTGGTCACCTTCCCGCCCTTGACCTCGGCCACGCGGTTGCAGACAGTGTCTAGGAGGTAACGGTCGTGGGTGACCACCATCATGCTGCCCTCGTAGTCGTTGAATGCCATCTCCACCGCGTGCCGGGAAGGGATGTCGAGGTAGTTCGTAGGCTCGTCCATGACGAGGAGGTTGCTCTTCTTCAGCAGGATAAGCGCCAGGGCGACCCTGACCCTCTCGCCCCCTGACAGCGTTCCCAGCGGCCGCTCCACCGCGTCCCCGAACAGCAGCATGCGCGCCAGCATACCGCGGGCATCGGCCTTGCGCTCCTGGCCCAGGGCCATCAGCAGCTGCTCCTCTGCGCTCAGCTTGAGGTCGAGGGAGTCGTGCGTCTGCGAGAAATAGACGATCCTCGCTCCCGGTGCCCTCCACAGCTCCCCCTCGCAGGGTATCTCCCCCACCAGCGCCTTCACCAGGGTGCTCTTGCCCTCGCCGTTGGCGCCGAAGATGCCGATCTTGTCCCCCTTGTGGATGTCTAGGTCCACGTCGTTGAGTATGGTCATTCCGCCGAGGCTCACGCTCAGGCCGTCGGCGATTATCACGTTCTTGCCCGACTTCTTCGCCGCCTGGATCCTCACCTTGATGTCCTGGGTCTTCGACGGCGCATCGGGGACGTCGATGCGCTCCGCCATCCTGCGCCTGGTCTTATGCAGTGAGAGGTACGGGTTGGCGCGATGCTGCTCCTCGGCTATCTGCTCCTGTCTCCTCTTCTCCCCTTGAAGGCGCTGGCGCTCCTTCTCCATACGCTCGAGGTCGTTCATCTTCTTCTTGATGAAGGAGCTGTAGTTGCCGCGGTACTCGCGGGTCATGCCTTCCTCTATCTCCACCACGCGGGTGACGACCTTGTCGAGGAAGTAACGGTCATGGCTGATGAGGACCACCGCGCAGGCGATGCGCAGCAGGTAATCCTCCAGCCACTCCACGGTGTCGACGTCCAGATGGGAGGTGGGCTCATCGAGGAAGAGGATGTCGCATTCCTCGGCCTGTACAAGCACCCGGGCGAGGGCCACCTTGGTGCGCTCGCCGCCGCTCAGCTCGCCCATGGGCCGCTCCAGGAACGCCTCCGAGAGGCCCACCTCATCCAGCGCCGCCGCCTGCTTGCGGCGGTCGTCGGCGCCGCTGCGCGACACCTCCCCCTCCAGGGCGGCGTACTCGGCGGTGACCTCGTTCCAGTCTATGTCCTCGCCCGAGGCCATGACAGCCTCCAGCTCCTGCATGCGCTGGCGGGCGGACTCCAGCGCCCCGTAGGGCCTCCCCAGCACCATTCTCACGCTGGCCTCTCCACCCTCGGGGAACTGTGACAGGTAACCGATGCGATGAGTGTGGCGCTGTATCTCCCCGGTGTCGGGAAACATCTCGCCCATCAGTATTTTGACGAAGGTGCTCTTCCCGGCTCCGTTGACGCCGATGAGGCCGATGCAGTCGCCGCGGTTGATCTGCAGGTCCGCTTTCTTGAGGACCTTCAAAGGACCGAAGGCCTTGGTGACCGACTCCGCGCGGATCAACATCCGCCCGTCATCTCCTGATTGTTATATCAATTTGGCCGTCAGAGCCGGTAACGTTCCTGGTCCACGGCCGGCTGGAAGTTCTCGACGGGGGCGCGGAGCACGAAAGTGGCCCCCTCCCCGGGAACCCCCTCCTCGCTCAGCTCGATGCTGGTTATGGAGAGTATCTCCGTGGCCAGGAACAGTCCCAGGCCGGTGTTCTCCCCCACCTCCCGTTCGAAGATGCGCTGCTTGAGATGCCCCTCCACACCATCGCCGTCATCCTCCACGACCAGAACGCCGTGTTCCGGGCTGTGAATCCTCACCGTCTTCACATCGCCTCCGTGGCGTACCGAGTTCTCCACCAGGTTCCACAGGACCTTGCGGAAGAGCGGGTCGGCGAAGACCTTGACGCCCTCCGCGTCGTTCAGCAACTCCGCCCCTCTCAAGGCGGGCTCGTCCCTCAGACTCTCGACCTTCTTGCCCACATCCATCCATCGGGGCTCATGGACCCCCAGCTGATGGTAGTCCTGGGCGAAGTCCAGTTGCTCATGGACCTTAGACAGTGATTCGAAGATCTTGGAGGTCATCTTGTGCAACTCCTCGCCGCCTTGCTCAGGCAGAAGGTCCCTCATCAGTTCAGCGAAACCCATGGCCACCGTGGTCTGGTTCCTGATGTCGTGGCTGGTTATGTCCGACAGCAGGCCCAGCTTCCGGTTGACCTGGCGGAGCGCATCCTGCGTCCTGACCACGTCGTCGATGTTGAACACCGCGCCGCTCAAGTAATCCTCGCCGTCCTCATCAAGGATCGAAGTCGCCAGGAGGCGGTACCATTGATAAGGGCCGGGTCGGAAACGGGCCCGGAAAATGAGCGAGAGGGGATCGTCCGTCGGGACGCTCTCCCTCTCGATTACGGAGAGCAGCTCGCCCATGTCATCCTCGTGCACCAGATTCAACATGGCATCCAAGGTTACCATGCTCTCCTCGTCGGGTGACAGCAGCAAACCCTCAACGTTGTCGATCTCGATCATGGGGGATCCGTTACGGTGAACGAAGGAGGAGAAGCCCGCCGCTCTGGACGCCAAATCGAGTCTTCGTCTCACCCTCTCCATTTCCCCTTTGACCCGGTGGACCTCGCTGACATCGCGCATGTAATGGACGATGCCCTCTGCACCCTCCTCATAGAGCGCGAACGCCCTTATGGAGTAGAACCCTCCGTTGCGGAGTTCCAACTCATCGACCTTGGCCTCCTCATTCCGCATCACCTCTTGGCAGAACAAAGAGACATCGTACTCCGTTCCCGGGCCGAGAAGGTCCTGGCAGCTCTCGTCTGCATCGGTGATGCCGAACTCCTCCTGGGCCATGCGGTTGGACCACAATATGCGGGAGTCGAGGTCGCTGACGACGATGGGATGCTTGAAGCCGTCCAGGAACGGGCCCATGTGGGAGAATATGTCCTTCGTGCCCTTGTATGGTGCATCGGAAAGGAAACCGTCTCGCAAGTCGAAAAGACATGTGCGATGCGGGCGCTCCCCATCCAGAATTCTGACGATTACCGGCACATCCTCAATTCCCCTGCGACCTGCGATGGAGAGCATTCCCTCGCCGCTCTCCAGCAGCGAGATCCAGGACTCCTCGTCGCAGCCCAACGCCCCGGTCGCATAGCTGCCCGCCAGAAGGCCCTGCTCCTGTCCCAGGAAATCGGCCATGGCGCGGTTGGCATAGACCACCCGCAACAGGTCGTCCACGACCAGAGTGCCGCACCAGTGGTTGTCCAGCAACGGTCGCAGTTCAGCAGGGACGTCCCTGTCGGAAACGGGGTCCTCATGGTTCATGGTCGCCATATATCCAATGCACTCTCATATCTAATAATATTGACCGCAGATTCTCAGCCGCCGAATACGCTTGCAGGGAAAACCGTTATCATCCCTTCAGTTCAATGATGGGGTTATGAGAAGGGGGAGGGAACTGTGGGATGTGGGCTCGATGCCCCGCATGGACGGAAGGACGGCACTGGTCACGGGGGCGAGCTCGGGGATAGGGCTGCAGCTCACGAGAACGCTGTCCGCCATGGGGGCGCACGTGGTCATGGCGGTCAGGGACGCGGAGAAGGGGGAGGCCCTCGCTGAAGAGATGAGGTCGCAGAGGCCAGCCTCGCTAGAGGTGATGAGGCTCGACCTCTCCGACCTGGGTTCGGTCAATGAATTCATCACCACCTTCAAGATCGCGCACGAATCGCTCGATCTGCTGATCAACAACGCCGGCGTCATGGTCCCTCCCTACTCGCGCAGCGCCCAGGGACACGAACTGCAATGGGCGGTGAACCATCTCGGCCATTTCGCCCTTACCGGCATGCTCATTGACATTCTAGCCGACACCCCCGGATCGCGGGCGGTCACGCAGACCAGCATGGCCCATTGGGGAGGAAGCATCGACTTCGATGACATCAATTCCGTCAACGGCTACCGTCCCTGGAAGGCGTACCAGCAGAGCAAGCTCGCCAACATCCTTTTCGCCCGCGGCCTGGACCGGCGCCTGCGCGCCCTCGGGTTCCGCTCCCCCGTCAGCCTGGCCTCCCATCCGGGCGTGGCCGACACCCCTCTGTTCAAGCACGAGAAGCGGGCAACGTACTGGGGCCTGAAGCCCTTCATGCAGGACGCAGGAAGGGCGGCCCTCCCGGCACTGCGCGCCGCCACGGACCCGGATGCGCAAGGAGGGGAGCTTTACGGCCCCTCGGGGTTCATGGAGTTCAAGGGATTCCCGGCGCGGGTGAGCCCGCGCAACAAAGGTTCGGACGATGAGCTGGGGGACCGGGTCTGGGAACTTTCCGAGGAGATGACAGGAGTGGCATTCCAGCGCCAGCTGGAAGGGCTGATTTGCGATGACGGCGGTTGCGCGAGGAGATGAAAACATGGAGACGGTGATAAAGGCTGAAGGGATGGCGTGCGGAGGCTGCTCCGCCAACATAGAGAAGGCGTTGACATCGCTGGACGGGGTGGAGGAGGCCTCTGCAGACCACCGCGACGGCACTGTGCGCGTCCGGCACGACCGAAGGGTGACTGAGCAGGACATACGCAAGGCGGTCAGCGCCGCCGGGTACGGGCCATCGTGAGGCGAACAACTTATAATCGGCTTAAGCCACTATTATCCCGGGTGCTGTAATGAAGAGGAGACTGGAGGAGATTAGGGACGAGGCCGCGGCGGACGAGAGGCTCGACGGTTACGCCAAGGAGAGGATCGCCGCCGTGCTCGATGAGCTGGAGTCCATGGTCAACTGCGAGATAAGGGGGAGCATAGCCCTCATCAAGAGACCGCTCTCCGAGCAGCTGGACTGGTACTTCACCTATGGCGACAACCGGGTGATTTCCATAGATGAGCCCGGTGCGATGCGGGACCGGGACGCCGTGAAGCTGTCGGTGGTCCTCAGCGACGTGGAGGATTGAGAAACAGGGTCGCCGCCGGGGGCATGGATCCCTGACGGCTTCATCGACGGACCATGTCCACAGCACGCGATGGAGCGGGACCGGTGGGCTCAGATTCTGACGCAGCGATCGTCCTCAAACTATAACGCCGCTACCCCGTCGACTGAGCGTTGCGAACCTAGGTCGACGGGGCGCTCCCCGCTCACAGAAAAAACATGGCGAGGGCCGCTAGCGACGGAACAAAGTGGTGGGGCCGCCCGGATTTGAACCGGAGACTATAGCTCCCGAAGCTACAAGGATGCCAAGCTACCCCACGGCCCCGTGGGTGATTCGGGTCAAATCATCGATGCATAAAAGGATATTGGTCACCGACGGCGCTGAACATGCCGTCGCGACTGGAGGCCTCTCACAGCCCCATCAGTCCTTTCAGGACCGTCCTCAGTATGCCGCCGTCGCGGATGTAGTCCATCTCCACCTCCGCATCCGCCCGGCACAGGGCGTTGAAGCGCAGCTTGCTGCCGTCCTCCCTCACCGCCATCACGGGCACCTCGCCGCGGGGCCTCATGTCCCGTAACGATATGTGGTAGCTCTCCCTGCCGTCGAGGCCCAGCGACTCCGCCCCCTCGCCCTCGGGGAACTGCAGCGGCACCACGCCCATGCCGATCAGGTTGGACCGGTGTATCCTTTCGAAGGACTCGGCAATGACCGCCTTCACGCCCAGGAGATGGGGCCCTTTGGCGGCCCAGTCCCTCGAGCTTCCGGTGCCGTACTCCTTCCCGGCGAGCACTATCAACGGTGTGCCGTCGTCCTCGTAGAGGCTGGAGGCCTCGAAGATGCTGACAGTCTCCTCTTCGGGGATGTACAGGGACCATCCCCCTTCCTTGCCGGGGACGAGGCGGTTCCGCAGCCTGATGTTGGCGAAAGTCCCTCTGACCATCACCTCGTGGTTGCCCCGTCGCGACCCGTAGGTGTTGAAGTCCTTCTCCTCCACGCCGCGGGCGAGCAGGTACTTGCCGGCGTCGCTGTCGGCGCTGAACGGCCCCGCGGGGGAGATGTGGTCGGTGGTGACCGAGTCCCCCAGCAGCGCCAGGGCGCGGGCGCCCTCTATGTCATCCAGGCAACGGTCGCCTTCCAGTCCGCGGAAGAATGGGGGGTTGCGTATATAGGTCGAGTCATCGTCCCATTCGAATAGGTCGCCCGACGGTATCTCTATCGCCTCCCATAGCTCCGAGCCCTCGAAAACGTCGGAGTACTCCTCTTCGAACAGGGACGGCAGCACGTGCCTCCGCACCTGCTCCTGCACCTCCTCATCGGAAGGCCATATGTCCCGCAGGTAGACCTCCTTTCCGTCCTCGCCGGTCCCCAGCGGTTCGCTGTCGAGGTCGATGTCCACCCTGCCCGCGATGGCGTAGGCGATCACCAGCTGCGGCGATGCCAGGTAATTGGCCTTCACGTGCGGCGACACCCGGCCCTCGAAGTTCCGGTTCGCCGACACCACGGCGGCCGCCATAAGGTCGCCGTCGTCGATGGCCTCGCGGACGTCCGGCCGCAGAGGTCCGCTGTTGCCGATGCAGGTCATGCAGCCGTAGCCGGTGTTGTGGAAACCGAGTGACTCCAGGGGCTCCATCAGGCCGGCGCCCTCCAGGTAGCGGGTGACCACCTTCGACCCCGGCGAGAGCGAGGTCTTGACCCATCCGCGGCTGCGAAGGCCTTTGCTCGCCGCATTCCGCGCCAGCAGGCCGGCGCCCATCATCACCGAGGGGTTGGCGGTGTTGGTGCAGGATGTTATCGACGCGATGACCACGGCGCCGTCGCGGACGCCCTCGCCCTCGGGCCGCGGATGGCCCGTGGAATCCAGGACGGAGAGGAACTGCTCCTTCACATCACCCAGAGCGACGCGGTCCTGGGGTCTCTTGTGGCCGGCCAAACAGGCCTCCACCTCTCCCAGGTTTAGCTCCAGGACCTCGCTGTAGTCCGCGTCCTCCTCGTACCAGAGAAGGTTCTCGCGCGCATAGGCCTCCACCATTGACACGTGCGCCTCGTCCCTGCCGCTCAGCCTCAGGTACTCGATGGTCCGCTCGTCGATGGGGCAGTATCCCATGGTGGCCCCGTACTCTGGCCCCATGTTCGCCAGGGTGGCGCGGTCGGCGAGGTCGAGTTTCCGGTAGCCTTCGCCGAAGAACTCCACGAACTTGCCCACCACGCCCTTTCGGCGCAGTATCTCGGTCACGGTGAGGACCAGGTCGGTGGCGTTCACACCCTCCCTCAGCTCGCCGCTCAGCCTGACGCCTATCACATCGGGCACCGCCATGTAGTACGGCTGACCGAGCATCACCGCCTCCGCCTCTATGCCCCCGACGCCCCATCCCAGGACCCCCAGGCCGTTGATTTGGGTTGTATGGGAGTCGGTGCCGAAGCACGAGTCCGGATAAGCCACCCGCTCGCCCTCCTCATCGCGGACATGCACCAGGGGTGCCAGGTGCTCGAGGTTGACCTGGTGTATGATGCCGTTCCCGGGCGGCACGGCCCGGAAGTTCCTGAATGCGCTCTGAGCCCATTTCAGGAGGGAGTAGCGCTCGCGGTTGCGCTCCATCTCCCGGCGCTCGTTGCTCTCCCTCGCTCTGCAATGTCCGTGATCATCCACCTGCACGGAATGGTCTATGACCAGGTCCACCGGTATCATCGGGTTTATGGAGGAGGGGTCCCCTCCCATGTCCGCCACCGCGGAGCGCATGGCCGCCAGGTCCACCACCGCCGGAACGCCGGTGAAGTCCTGCAGCACCACCCGGGCGGGGATGAAGGGTATGTCGGAGCCGCCGTTCCCGCGCGGGGACCAGGAGGCGATCCTCTCCAGGTCGGAATCGTCGATGAGCCGGCCGTCCCTCTGTCTCAGCAGCGACTCAACCAGCACCCTGATGGAGTACGGCAGCCTGGCCATGTCGATGCCCAGCTCCTCGCCCAGCATCCTCAGGCTGTGTACGGTCAATCCCCCGATTTCAGTGTCGATCTTCTTCCGGCATCCGCTCAACGATGGCATGGGCTCACCTGGCCGCTTCAGCGGCCAGGCTACCAAGAGAAATAGGTATTTTAAGGTTTAGGGGGGACTCAGTCGTCCCATTCATCGAACAGCTGCTCAATGCCCTCCTTGGCCACCGACCAGGTGGGCACTCCGCCGGTCAGCACGGCGACGTTCATGGCCTCGATGATCTCCTCCTTGGTGGCTCCGAAGTTCTTCGCCACTTTCGCCTGGGGGTAGATGCAGCCGTCACACATGCGCACCGCCACGCAGGCCAATGCTATCAGCCTCTTTGTCTTCTTGTCCAAGGCGCCGTCGCGGACCATCACCTGGTCCATGTCCTTGATGAGAGATGCCAGCCCTGGATGATGTTTCTTGATGCAGTGCAACGTCTGAGGTACGAACCCCCCCATATCTTCGCCCAGTTTTTTCACGTCATCCTCGGCCTTCTTGCGGATTTCTTCCATGGTGATTAGATTGTTTGGCGGTTTATATAACGTTAATGAGCTGACCAATCAATTGAGGGTTGTTAGCATACTGTCGTATGCCGAGTTCGACAAATTTATATAGCCTCATAAACTAGCGTGGCACCATGAGGGACGAGCTACGGGAGAAGATCGCTGGGGAGATAACCCTCTCCAACGACCCCGGTAGGACCATCCGTAAATGGCGGGAGGAATTCGGTCTCTCTCAGCAGGAGCTCTCCCACGCGATGCAGGTGTCGCCGTCGGTGGTCTCTGATTACGAGTCCGGACGCAGGAAGTCGCCGGGCATAGTCATAGTGCGCCGCATGGTGGACAGCTTCCTGTGCTTGGACGAGGAGAACGGATCGCCGACCATCAAGAGGTACGAGATCGGCGGACGGAGCGACTGCATCGTGTCCATGGCCGAGTTCCGCGGCGGAATGAGGATGGACGAGTTCATATCGACCATCAAAGGAAGGAACGTCACTGACACCATCGACACCCAGGGGCATATCCACGGCTACACTGTGGTCAACTCCATCAAGGCGATAACATCGCTGAGCTCCGCCGATTATCTGAAGATATACGGATGGAGCTCGGAGAGGGCAATGGTGTTCACCGATGTTTACTTCGGCAGGTCGCCAATGATCGCCATACGCGCGCACCCCCTGACACCGGCGATGGTGGTCTACCACCGTCCGGAGCAGGTGGACCCGCTGGCGATAAAGCTGGCGCGGCTGGAGGGGATACCGCTTGTGACGACCGAAATGGACCTGGACGAGATGGTGGCCCGGTTGGAGGATTTGGAGTAGGAGGATCGCTATCATGGATGTTGGAATAGTGAGCTACGGCGCGTTCGTGCCGAGATTCAGGATAACGCCGATGGAGATCGGCAGGGTATGGGGCCAGGACGGCAAGGCAATGAGCAAAGGCCTCTTCATAAACAGCAAGTCCGTCCCATCGCCCGACGAGGATGTCATCACCATATCCGCCCAGGCGGCCAGGGGCATGATGCGCCGTGTCGATGTGGACCCCGCGGACATCGGGGCGTTGTACGTGGGATCGGAGTCCCATCCTTACGCGGTCAAGCCCACCGGCACGGTGGTCGCCGAGGCCATCGAGGCCTCGCCGGAGCTGTGCGTGGCCGACCTGGAGTTCGCCTGCAAGGCCGGCACCGCCGGCATGCAGATGGTTATGGGGATGGTGGGATCCGGCATGATGAGATACGGGGTGGCCATAGGCGCGGACACATCTCAGGGCGCCCCCGGGGACGCTTTGGAGTACTCCGCCTCCGCCGGAGGGGCGGCGTTGCTCATCGGCCGCGAGGACATAATCGCCAAGTTCAACGGGACCTTGAGCTACACCACCGACACCCCCGATTTCTGGAGGAGGGAGGGCCAGCCCTACCCTTCCCACGGAGGGAGGTTCACCGGCGAGCCGGCCTACTTCAAGCACGTGGGCGAGGCGGCCAGGCGGATGATGGAGCGCATGGGCACTTCGCCGGGGGACTACAACCACCTAGTCCTGCACCAGCCCAACGGCAAGTTCCCTCAGCGCATGGCCTCGATGCTCGGCTTCAGCGAAGAGCAGGTCTCCCGCGGCCTGCTTACCCCCATGATAGGCAACACCTACAGCGGCGCCGTGCCTTTGGGACTGGCGGCGGTGCTGGACGTGGCCAAGCCCGGGGACAGGATACTGGCGGTGGCCTATGGTTCGGGGGCGGGGAGCGACGCCTTCGACATCACCGTCACCGAAGCCATAAAGGGATTCAACCGGGGCGCGGCCCCCACCATCGACGCGATGATGGAGAACACCAAGGAACTGGATTACGCCACTTACGCCAAGTACCGTGGCAAGATATTGATGAAGGGGTGATTATCTGAGGGAAGTAGCAGTTATCGGCATAGGCGTCACGCAGTTCGGGGAGCTGTGGGACCATTCATTCCGCCAGGTCGGGATACAGGCCGGCCTGGAGGCGGTCTACGACGCCAACCTGTCCGGCTCGGAGATAGATGCCATGTACATCGGCAACATGTCCTCGGGCCGGTTCATAGACCAGCACCACATCGGGGCGCTTATCGCGGACTACTCGGGGATGGCGTCCCACAACGTACCTTCCACGAGGATCGAGGCCGCGGGCGCGTCCGGCTCCCTGGCGTTCCGCCAGGGCGTTATGGCGGTGGCCTCGGGGATGCATGACGTGGTCGTCGTCGGAGGGGCGGAGAAGATGACCGACGTCTCCGACGATGCCAGCAACTTCATCCTGAACTCCGCCGCCGACCAGCAGTGGGAGTCGATGATGGGCGCCACCTTCGCCTCGCTGCACGCCATGATCGCCCAGCGTTACATGCACGAGGGCTACGCCACCCGGGAGCAGATCGCCCAGGTGGCGGTGAAGAGCCACCTCCACGGGGCGCTCAATCCCAAGGCCCAGTTCCAGAAGCCCATCAAACTGGAAACGGTCCTCCGCTCTCCGACGGTGGCCGAGCCGTTGACGATGTTCGACTGCTCGCCGATCTCCGACGGAGCGGCGGCGGTGGTCCTATGCCCGTTGGAGACGGCGCACGAGTACACCGACAAGCCGGTCAAGGTCCTGGGCACCGGCCAGGCGAGCGATACTCTCGCCCTCTACCAGCGCCCGGACATTTGCTCTTTCGAGGCCACCAAGGTGGCCTCCCGCATGGCCTACGACATCGCCGGCGTGGGCCCTGACGGCATCGACCTGGTGGAGATCCATGACGATTATACCATATCGGAGCTCCTGGCCCTCGAGGACATGGGCTTCTTCCCCCGCGGTGAGGCCGGCAAGGCCGTGGAGAGCGGGGAGACGGAGATCGGCGGCAGGCTGCCCGTAAACACCTCCGGCGGTCTCAAGGCCCGCGGCAACCCCATCGGGGCCACCGGCGTGGCGCAGATCGTCGAGCTTGTGACCCAGCTGCGCGGGGATGCCGACAAGAGGCAGGTCAAGGGGGCGAGCACGGGCATGGCCCAGAGCATCGGCGGCACCGGTTCCACCGCCGTCATCACCATCATGGGGGTGGTCTAGATGACCGTCGCCAGGTTCTGGAGGGACATACCCAGCCGCTACAACCTCTACGGCAGCAGGTGCGCCAGCTGCGGGAAGGTCTACTTCCCGGTGAGGCACATCTGCCCGAAATGCCGCCGCTCTAGCATAGGCAAGATGGAGAGGCATCGCCTCTCCGGCAAGGGCAGGGTGCACTCCTTCTCGGTGGTGCACGACGCCCCGCCGCAGCTAGCGGTTCTGAAGCCCTACGCGGTGGCCATAGTGGAGATGGACGAGGGCGTCAAGGTGACAGGACAGCTCGTCGATGTTGAGATCGAAGAGATAGATATCGGCATGGGCGTCGAAGCGGTCCTGCGCAAGCTAGGCGACGAGGGCCCCGCGGGAATAATCCACTACGGCTTCAAGTTCTCCCCCCGCTTCGACTGAGTCATATCAGGACGCGGCGGGTGCGGCGGCGCTCCGACAGCAGGGGGAGGTAGCTGATCTCAGCGAAGCCCCGTCCCTTGATGGCAGGATAAACGACCTCCTCCCCTATCCCGAGCTTCTCGGCCAGGGGGCGGCCGTCGATGCGCAGGTCCACCGCCATGGCGGGGTTGATGTTGCTGATGCGCAGGTAGCCGTCCCGCAGCTCGATGTCCAGGCGGGGCAGGAATGAGCGCTCGATGCGCTCCATCGCCCAGGCGGCCGCATGGCACGCCCGGCGCAGGCTGGAGGGGTCATCCGCGGACCACAACATCCCCCGGTGGTCTTTGAGGTCGACCCCCTGGGCCTCGGCCTCGTCTATGCGCCGGCGGCACTCGTCGAACTGCTCCACCAAAACGCGGGCCCGTTCCTCCTCGAGGCCTTGGACGCAGGACGCGGCTTTGGCCCTCCACAGCGCCTCCTCCCATGCGCCATCGTCGCGTAACAACCGGGCTTCTGCTGCCAGATCCGCCGCCGGCCCGCGCTCCTCCACCGCTTCAAGCATGGAATCAACCGCCTCATCGCAACGGAGCCTCAACTCCGCGCTGAGCTCGAGGAGGGCGTGGTCGTCATACGTGGCGGTGAGGCCGGTGTCGTGCCCCGTCATCCCCACCGCCTCGATGACGGCCTCCTCCGTCCCGTAAAGGCCGTGGACCATGTCGGCGCCGGTCTCCACCGTCCCTCGGCCGTGGTCGAGGACGGACGGCTCCTCGTTGCGGGAGTGCTGGTCCCTCTCGCTGCCGGCGACGCAATGACGGGCATGCTCCACACCCATCATCCGGGCTGCATAGCAGCCGGCGCAGAGGCACTCCTCCGCCGCTCCGATGCATCCGCTCCCGCCCTCCCAGCAGAAGAAGGCCTCGCCCCTTTCCGCCGATGCCGCGGTGTAGGAGGGGCAGGAGCCGCACCTGCAATACGACCTGCCCTCGGCGATGAAAATGCTCCTCCTCCTGGGGCTCATGGCGCCCACCAGGCGCAGCGTCTGCATCCATTTGGGCTCGTTCTCGTAATCAACGGCAGCGTCATGCTCTGGAATGGTGGCGGCCTCCGTCGCGGCGAGGAGGCCCGCCATCTCGGTGATGCGGGCCCTCTCCGTATGGCGGAGCTCATGCATGCGCCGTTGCGCAGCGTCCTCAAGCTCCAGCATCGCTCCGATCCCACCGTCGCTGTCGCCCTTGGAGACCAGCGCCACAGTCCCTTCCAGCGCTTCGATGTACGAGCGCATCCCCCATCGGGCGGGGGCCTCCTCCATCATCTGGCGGAAACGCTGGACACGGGGTTTGATGCGGATGTAGGCATCCAACGAGGCATTCAGGTTGATGTGGTGGCTCTGGGTGAGGACATACGCGGAGATGAAGGTGCCGCGGGAGGTCCATTCCTCCACCTGCTTGATGGCCGCTTCCGCACGTTCGGTGTGCATCCCCTCTTCGGCCATGTAATCGCGCAGCTCCGACAGGGACCGCAGCGCCCCGCGCACCATGTCACGCTTCTGGGAGGTCCTTCCCTTGGCCATGCCGATGAGGCCCTCCACGTCGCCGGCGGCGTGGAACCACCTTTCTGACACCAGGCCTCGGACGGTGTCCATGACCGCGAGGTCCTTCTCCAGGTCCGGCCCGCTGAGCTCGTCATCCTCCATCGCCTCCTCCACGGAGGAGCGGCTGAGCATGTCGATGAGTTCTCCTACCTGGTCCACGGCCCGCTCCGATATGCCGCGGGCGAGGCAGAACTCGCCGCTCATCATGACGTCGGAGGCCAGCGCTTGTAGCTCCTCTTGACTTCCGACCTCGTATCCGATGCGCTCGGCGTCGCCGACGCTGAGACGGTTGCGGAACTGTGTCATATCGATGGAATCGATGATCTCCTTCCTCCTCTCCGCCTCGCGCCGCAGCGCGGTGATGATGTCCAGCGCCCTCTCGGGCTCCGGCCCTGACGCCATTGACTCCGCATGGGATATCATCTCTTTCACCGCGCCCTCCTCGCGGGGACGGAAACGCACCCCCTCCACTTTGTCCCGCAGCCGGGGGAAGTTCTCCTTCAAAGAGCTGGCGATTTCCGCTCTGCCCGCCCTCACCGCCTTCTCCAACAACGAGGAGGCCAGTCGGTAGTCCTCGCTCTCGAGGAAGAACTCGGCCTGGGGTATGGACTCCCGCAGCGACACCTCATCGATGCCCAATTCCCTCACGGCATCCTGCACCTGCGTCGCCTGCGAGAGCATCTCCGTCGCGGCCGCCCTGCTGCCGCGATCGAAGATGCTGCGCATCAGCCTCTTGGTGGATATGTCGGCGTCCCGGAACTTTCCGTTATGAAGGAGCAGCAAAGCGTTATCCAGCACATCCCGGTCGTCCTCGCGCTCGATGATGCGGTCCAGGCGGAGCATGTTGCTGTAGACCTCCCCATGGAGGATGGTGGCGATCTCCAACTCGATCTTTGATTCCCTGCTCAGCTCATGCCCCCGCCGCAGTTCCCCTGCTCTCAGATGACGGCGGGCGCTTTTCAGCTTGCTCAGCTGCTCATCGAGGTTCGTCCCTTCCGCCGCGTGGCGGCTGGCGGTGTTGTGCAGCTCTTCGACCCTCTGCTGCAGCTCGGTGAACACTGTATCCGCCAGCCTCGACTCCAGGTCCTTGGCCTTGTCCACGTCTTCGAGGCGCACCCTGCGACCCATTGTGCTCAAGGAGTACATCTCTCGCCGGTGGGCGGATACGTCCACGTTCACATACTCCCCGGTGGCGATAAGATCCTTTATCTTGCGGACATGGCGCTCGAGGGAGTCCGTCACATTCCCTGTTATCTTCTTGCGCGCGGTCCATACATGCACATGGGCCTGCTCGTGCTCTCCTCTCTCCGTCATCGCCTCGGCTTCGGAGAGCATCTCCTCGTAGGGCCCCACCTCGATCTTACCGCGGTGGGCCTCTATGTCCCCGCGGAGGGCGTCGACGGATTCGGCCGCCTTCTCGCCCAGTCGGAGGTCTATGCTCTCCGCCAGCTCGCGGACGGCCTCCACACGGCCTTTGAATCTGCCCTCGGAGACGTCTTGGAAGAGCTCATCCAAGCGCTCGGTCTCCTCCGGCAGCTCCGCCTCCATGCGGAACCCTGACAAGAGCCCCATCTGGCACTCGAGGAAGTCATCGGCGACGTATTCCAAGGCCTGCCCCTTGATCAGGCCCAAGGCCTCCTGGATCATCTCGTGGGCGCCACTGAAGTCCCCTCTCAGGGCCATCTCCCTGCCCCACTCGATGCGCTTGTCGGCCTCTCTCATGTCGATGTCGTATCGGTCCAGCTCATCCGCCAGCCTCTCCATCTCCGCGAAGGAGTCACGCATCTCGATGAAACCGGGCATCATGTCCTTGAGGACGGACTCGACCTCGCGCACCTTATCCAGCGCCCCTTCCAGGTCGCCGCTGGACAATATATGCCGCGCCTCGTCGAGCCCGACGATGACCGGTCCGATGTCGTGGCCCACCCTCCGGCCGATCTGGATCATCTCCGACAACGAGTCTATGATGCCGGAGACCATGTCGGACTCCCGGGTGCCCATCATGTCGTCCAGCTCCAGGAATATCTCCAGGGCCTGGTAGGGGTTCTCCTCCATCTTCTCCTGCATGTCCTCCAGCCGTTTTTCGACCTCTGGGTCGCGGATGCCCTGGTCCTCCAGCACCTTGTGCCGGTAGCTAATGAACTCGTGGGCGTAGTCGATCCCTTGGCGGAGGATCTCGTCCATCTCTTCGTAGATGCGGTAGAGGGTGTCGAAAGCCTGACGGTAGTCGCCGCGTCGTAGGGAGGCCCGCGACTGGTCCCACATGCCGCTTATCGGGCCCATGTCCTGCAGGGCCCTCTCCACCATGGCCTGTTGCTCGGCCACTGCCTGGGCCACATGATTGTAGACCTTTTCGAGCTCGCCTATCGCGGCCTTCAGAACGCCGCGCACATCATCGAGGCCACCATCGACCTGCTGAAGGCCCTCCATGGCCTGTTTCAGCTCCGGCGTGATATCATCTTCCCTGACGACCTCGTCGACCACCTCCTGCAGCGCAGACCTGCTGTCGAGTATGAATCGCCTGGCCTCTTCCTCAAGCTCATCGGCGATCCTCGCCGCCTCGGAGATGTCGGTGGACATCGCAAGCTCCCCTTCGACGATGCGGTCCATCAGTTCGGGGGGTGTGTATGAGAAACCGAGGTCCACGGTGTTGCGCAGGTCCATGAAACGGGTGGTAATCACCTGCTGGCCGGCCATGTCCAATTCCTGGCGGCCGGCGTTAGCCAGATCAAGGGCGTCATGGAAGCGACCCTCCTCGTAGGCTGCCTCCGCATCCCTCACCATCTTCTCGGTGGCGGCGAAGTCCATCTCCGGGAAGTCGAGGCCGCGGAGGTCCTCATGGAGCTTGGCGAGGGCCTTCTCCGCCTCCTGTTTGGTCATCACAGCCCTTCTTCCCCTCTCTTGAAGGGATCGGGCGAGACTGATCTGCGGCGGCAAGGTCAAGAGGTCACCTCTGATTCTTCGTTTATTATGGCGCTACCGTTTTAAAATATCTACCATCGCCACCCGCTCGAGGGCATCCTTCACCAGGGACTCGTCATCCGCTCCGATCACGGAAGGGTCCTCTGTGAGGCCGAAGCGGGAGAGCACCGCCTCCGGGTCCGATCCTTCGAGCAGAAGCACCATGCGGCCCTTGCCCGCCTTCACCCCCATCCTCGCTATCGCCAGCGACAGCTGCCTTTCCCCGGAGGCGTAGAGCAACACCTCCATGAGCAGCCTCGATGAGACGTTCTCGCGCCTTTCGAAAGCCCTCTCCGCATGCGTCAGCGCCGACAGCACATGGTCCATGCCGCAGACCTCATCGGCATCGAGGGCTATCCCGTCGCCGTCGCTATCGCGGAAATAGGCTATCAGCGACTCCACGTCATCCAGCACGCCTGAGGCACCGAGGACCGACACCCTGCCCATGGGCGCTCGATTGCGAAGGTCGGTATAAAATGATGCCTCCCCGCTGGTCTTATGGCACCGGCGGAATAGTTTTATCAACTCAACCCCTCTTATCCAGCTTGGACTAATGGAAGCTGGTGTTCAAATGAGCAAGGAATGGAAGAAGGTGGCCGCTCCGGCCTCCATATCCAATCTGGGGCCTGGATTCGATGTTTTCGGCATGGCCCTCGAGGAGCCCTACGACCTGGTGTGCGCGCGGAAATGCGAGGAAGGCGTCTCCGTCATCTCCATAGAGGGCACGGGGGCGGAAGGGTTGCCATCCGACCCATCCAAGAACTCCGCCGCCATCGCCGCCGCTGAGGTCCTCCGTCGCTGCGATGCGGATTTTGGCATTGAGCTGCGCATGATCAAGGGCATCAGACCCCGCAGCGGCATCGGGTCCTCCGGGGCCTCCGCCGCCGGCGGCGCCTACGTTGCCAACCTTCTCTGCGGCGGAGGTCTCGGCGACACCGAGCTGGTGCTCTGCGCCGCCTACGCCGAGGAGGTCACCTCGGGAGGCATGCACGCCGACAACGTGGCCCCATCGCTGCTGGGCGGCTTCACGGTAATAAGGTCCTACGCTCCGCTGGAGGTGCTCAAGGTGACCCCGCCGCAGAACCTGGGCGTGGCCGTGGCCATGCCTGACATCGAGGTCTCCACCAAGGAGGCGCGCAAGGTGCTGCCCTCCGAGGTCCCGGTCAGCGACCTGGTGTTCCATGTGGGCAACGCCTCTTGCCTGGTACACGCGATGATGACCGGCGACCTCGACCTGATGGGGAGGTCGGTGAAGGACGCGGTCTTCGAGCCCGCCCGCGCCCATCTTGTGCCTCATCTAAACGAGGCCAAGGACGCCGCCCGGTCCCACGGGGCGAAGGCCTCCTTCCTCGGCGGCTCTGGACCCTGCGTGATATCGTTCTTCGACCGTTCCATGATGGACGGAAGCGACATCGCCGCGGCGGTTAGGGACCTCTACCTGGAGAAAGGCATCGACTGCCAGACATGGATCACATCGGCGGGGGCCGGCTGCCGGGAGGTGTGAACTTGCAGAGAAGGGTCCGATGCTGGGAGTGCCATCGCGTGGTGGAGGACCCGTATCTCGACGCCTGCCCGTCCTGCAACGGGCTGCTGGAGGTGTCCCTCGACCTGGAACCGGTCAAGGAGATGGCCCCGTCCGACCTCCGGTCGAGGCCTTTCGGGGTCTGGCGTTACACGCCGTTCCTACCCGTGGATCCATCGATGGCGGTGTCGCTGCAGGAAGGGGGCACCCCGCTGTACGCGTGCGGGGGCATCGCCGCCGACATCGGCGTCAGGGCGCTCAGCGTCAAGTACGAGGGCGCCAACCCCACCGGCTCCTTCAAGGACCGGGGGATGACGGTGGGCATCACCCGCGCCAGAGAGATCGGCGCCGACATGGTGGGCTGCGCCTCCACCGGCAACACCTCCGCCAGCCTGGCGGCCTACGCCGCCAAGGCGGGGATAGGATGTTTGGTGCTTCTCCCTGAAGGGAAGGTAGCGCTAGGCAAGCTGGCCCAGGCCATCTTCTACGGCGCCAAGGTCGTATCGGTGGAGGGGAACTTCGACGACGCGCTGCGCACCATCAGGGAGATGGCGGAGCAAAGGATCCTCTATCTTCTGAACTCCATCAACCCCTTCCGCCCCGAAGGGCAGAAGTCGGTGCTGCTGGAGATAATGGACCAGCTCGATTACCGGCTGCCCGACCGCATCGTCCTTCCGGTGGGGAACGCCGGCAACATCTCGGCGGTGCACAAGGCGCTCAAGGAGCTTGTGGAGGTGGGATGGATAGACGGCATGCCTATGCTCACCGGGGTCCAGGCCAGCGGCTCCCGCCCCCTTGTCGACTCCTTCCAGGCGGGAAGGAGGGGCTTCACCCCCGAGCCGGGGCCGGAGACGGTGGCCACCGCCATCCGCATCGGCAACCCGGTCAGCGGCCGCAAGGCACTGGACGCCATCTACTCCACCGGCGGCGCCGCCGTGGACGTCAGCGATGAGGAGATCCTCGACGCCCAGCTCATGCTGGGAAGAAGGGAGGGAGTGGGCGTGGAGCCGGCCAGCGCCGCATCGGTCGCCGGCCTGCGGAAGCTCATCGACGAAGGCGTCGCCGACCGCGACGAGGAAGTGGTCTGCATCTGCACCGGTAACGCCCTCAAGGACCCTGAAACCATGATGTCGCAGTGCGTCCGGCCTTACAGCGCCCGGCCGGAGGTGAGCGCGGTGATGGAAGCCATCCGCTGATCAGAAATCGAACAGCCGGGACTGCTCCTCCGACGCGCTACGCGGCGGCGGGGACGACTCCGCCGCCTCCGGCACATCGTCCTGGCCCAACTGTTTTTTGATAGAAACCGCCAGCTTGGGGCCGATGCCCCGCATCGATGCCAGCCTGTTCACGTCCACGGAGCGCAGCGTGTCCAGGTCGCGAAGGCCGTTGTCGTGAAGGACGCGGGCGCGGGCGCGGCCCACCCCGCGGAGGCGGACCAGCTCCAGGAGCTGCTCCGACACGCCGTACTTGATACGGGTCCGCATACGGGCCACTGTCTCCTTGGCCTCAGAGCGGAACATGCCCGCCAGCTCCCCCAGGGCGTAAAGCATCCACTCCGCCGCCTCCACCCGGTTGCGCAGGTCCCCTGGCCCTACCGAGAAGAGGTCATGGATGCCCTCCTCCTCCAGCTCCCCGACCCACTCCTGCAGCATCCGGGCCGTCTTGAGGTCGCCGAGGAAGAAGTCCTGCTCGCCGGGGTCGTCGGGGAAAGGGAGGAGCATGGCGTCCTCCAGGCGGTCCACGGCGGCGAAGAGGGGGTCGTGGTCCCCCTTCCGCAGGTACAGGGACATGACGTCGGGGGTGGAGCACACCGCGTGGAGCAGGGCGAGCTCGTCCAACCCGTCCCTCCACGATTCCAGCGCCCGGCGCAGCATCACCGCGGACATGGGGTCGATGTACATGTCGGAGACCCTCTTGCCGTAGAAGGTGGCCTCCAGGTGTCCGTCCTCCTCCCGCAGCATCCCCTTATCCAGGAAGAAGCCCACCACGTTGTCCACCGCCTCCTCCAGGCCATGGAGCTCCGACTGCTGCGCCAGGAAGGTAGACCTCAGGAAGTCCATTATGCCCTCGCGGGACGCCACCGAGCCGGTGGCGAGCAGTCCGAGCACATGGCTTCTCAGCACCGGCTCGCTCCCCAGCTTGGAGTGGATGGTCTCGCTGTCCGCCAACAGGTAGCTCATTATGATATGGTCCCGCTCGCGGTCGTTGCTCGCTATCAGCACCGCCTCTCCGTAAGGGTCGAAGCGCGGCCTGCCGGCGCGGCCGCACATCTGCTTGACCTCCATGACCGACAGCGGGACGCTGCCGACGTTGCTGTCGAAACGCTTCACGTCGCGGACTATGACGCGGCGGGCGGGGAGATTGATTCCAGCCGCCAGGGTGGGCGTGGCGACGATGCACCTTATCCTCCCGTCGCGGAAGCCCCCCTCCACCGACCGCCTCTGCTCTGAGCTGAGGCCGGCGTGGTGGAAGGCCACTCCCCCTTCCACGCAGGACGCCAGCTTCCTGCCGACGCTGGTCGATTCCTCCTCGCCCTCCAGGACCTCGCGGTCCTCATCGCTGAGCTCGGCGCCGGCCATCCTCCTCATGGCGGGCGCCATTCTCGTGGCGACGGATTCGGTGGAGCGCCTGGTGTTCACGAATACCAGGCATTGCCCTCCCTCCTTGACCGTGTCCTCCACCAGCGGCCACACCGGGTCCTTGCCGCCGTCGACAGCCTTGCGGCCGTTGTCCGAGAACCACAGCTCGCCGTCGTAGTAGACGCCTTCGCGCAAGGGGACGGGACGCCATTCGCTGGTGACCAGCCTGGCATCGAGCCACTCGGCCAAGACGTCGGCGTTGGAGATGGTGGCGGAGAGGGCGATGACCTGCATGCCGCGGTTCATCCGCCTCAGTTTGGTTAGGGCGACCTCCAAGGTGGGGCCCCTGCCCGGGTCGTGCAGCAGATGCACCTCATCGGCCACCGTCAGCGTGACCGAGGACATCCATGAGCCCCCGTGGCGGAGTATGGAGTCCGCCTTCTCGGAGGTCGCCACGACGATGTCCGCCTCCCCCAGGCGGCGGTCCTCGGAATCCAGGTCGCCGGTGGCGGTCCGCACTTTGACGCCCAGGTCGGAGAACTCCCTCAGTTCCTCGCCCTTCTCCGATGCCAACGCCTTCAAGGGTACGATGTACAGGACCTTACCCCCCTGCTCCAGAACATGCTTCATCGCCGCAAGGTACCCGATGAGGGATTTGCCGCTGGCGGTGGGGATCGCCAGGACCAGGCTGTCACCTCGGAGGGCCAACGGCGCGGCCTCCTCCTGAGGCGGATGCAACCGCAGGTATCCGAGGGAGCGGAAACGCTCCCGCAGCACGGTGTCCAAATCAAGATCGTCCATCATCATCCTTAACGGGCACCTCGCCGCCATTAAGCGCACCATGACCTTAAATCATATGCAGTGTAGAAAGCAAATACTTAATTAGAAGTCCTAATATCATTACGGATTGACCATATGACTGATGAGGAAATGAAGGTGTCCCCGGCCCCTGAGCCGCTCGACGAATGGATCGAGAGGCAGGAGTTCGAGACCACCGCGGACATCGAGGTACCGGAGGCCTTGGCCGACCGTGTCATCGGCCAGGACAAGGCGGTGCAGGTCATAAAGAAGGCCGCCGCCCAGAAGAGGCACGTGATGCTCATAGGCGAGCCTGGCACTGGCAAGTCCATGCTGGCCAATTCGATGGTGGAGTACCTGCCCAAGACCGAGATGCAGGACGTCATCTCCTACCATAACCCTGAGGACCCCAACGAGCCCCGGGTGCGCACCGTCCCCGCCGGCAAGGGCAAGCCCATAGTGAACGAGCAGAAGCAGGCGGCCCTGGCCCAGCGCCAGCAGAGAACCCAGTTCCTCACCGCCATCGCCGTCATGATCATCGTTCTCACGGTGGGGCTTTTCATATTGGGAGGCATGAGCGAGCCCACCATCCTGCTCATCGGCCTCATAGCCGTTGCCATACTCTACTTCATAACACGCTCACCTAACCAGCGCCAGGACACCATGATAGTCCCCAAGCTGATGGTGGGCCATGAGGACACCGCCACTCCTCCCTTCATCGACGCCACCGGCACCCACGCCGGTTCCTTGCTGGGGGACGTGAAGCACGACCCCTTCCAGAGCGGAGGGCTGGAGACCCCCTCCCACGACCGCCTGGAAGTGGGCGCCATCCACAAGGCGTCCAAGGGCGTGCTGTTCATCGACGAGATCAACGTTCTGCGCATGGAGTCCCAGCAGTCGCTGCTGTCCGCCATGCAGGAGGGCAAGTTCTCCATAACGGGGCAGAGCGAGAGGAGCTCCGGCGCCCTGGTCAAGAGCGAGCCCGTGCCCTGCGACTTCGTCCTGGTCTGCGCGGGCAACATGGACGCCATTGAGGGAATGCACCCCGCGCTCCGCTCCCGTATAAGGGGATACGGCTACGAGGTGTACATGCGCAACTCCATGGAGGACAACGGAGAGAACCGCAAAAAGCTGGTCCGCTTCGTCGCTCAGGAGGTCAGCAAGGACAAAAAGATCTCCCACTTCGACCGCGGGGCGGTCCTGGAGATACTGCGCGAGGCCCAGAGGCGCTCTGGCCACCGCGGCGAACTTACATTGCGCCTGCGCGAGCTCGGCGGCCTGATACGGGTGGCCGGCGATGTGGCCAGGGAGATCGACTCCCCTGTGGTCGCCCATGAGCATGTGTTGGAGGCCAAGAAGGTCGCCCGCAGCCTGGAGCAGCAGATCGCCGACCGCTACATCGAGAACCGCATGGTCTACAAGAGCTACATCACCGAGGGCGCCGCGGTTGGCATGGTCAACGGGATGGCGGCGCTGAACGCCTCCTCCAACATGTCGGAGTACTCGGGAATAGTGCTGCCCATCGTGGCTGAGGTCACACCGGCCCAGGCCCGCAATGGCGGCAAGATAATCGCCACTGGACAGCTGGGTGACATCGCCAAGGAGGCGGTGGAGAACGTCTCCGCTGTGATAAAGAAGTACACCTCCCGCGAGATCAGCAACTACGATATCCACATCCAGTTCGTGGGGACCTACGAAGGTGTGGAGGGCGACTCCGCCTCGATATCCATCGCCACCGCGGTCATATCGGCGCTGGAGGAGCTGCCCATCGACCAGAACATGGCAATGACCGGCAGCATCAGCGTCAGGGGCAAGGTCCTTCCCGTGGGCGGGATCACCGCCAAGCTGGAGGCCGCGGCCGAGGCCGGCGTCAACAAGGTGCTCATACCCCGCGACAACGAGCGCGACGTGATGATCGAGGATAGGTACCGCAAGACCATCGAAATAGTGCCGGTGGACAACCTCAAGGACGTCCTCGACCACGCCCTCGTCGGCGGCAAGAACAAGGAGAACCTCATCGAGAAGCTCTCCGGTCTAGCCTCGTTGGCGGCCAAGTCCCCCGCCCCGTCGCCCTGAAACCCCAACCTTTTCAACAGATTCTTATTAATGGGAACGGATATGGTCGGCATGAGCAGCGTGGCCGGCGGCACGGCACTCCTGATAGGCAGGTTCCAGCCCTTCCATCACGGGCACCTGCAGGTCATCTCTAAGATTGCCGGTGAGTCGCGCCAGCTCATAATCGGCATTGGCAGCGCCCAGTACTCGCACACCTTGGAGAACCCCTTCACCGCTGGCGAGAGGCACGTGATGATATCGGAGTCCCTCAAGGAGGCCGGTATCCACAACCACTACCTGGTTCCGGTGGTGGACATCAACCGATATTCCACCTGGGTGTCGCACGTGGAGTCAATGGTCCCTCCCTTCGACCGGGTGTACAGTAACAATCCCCTCACCAAAAGGCTGTTCCACGAGGCGGGCTACGAGGTCATGGGGGCGCCGATGTTCAACCGCGCCGAGTACTCCGGGACCAAGGTGCGGGAGAGGATGCTCCGCGACGACAGCTGGAGGGCGCTGGTGCCTGAGGCGGTGGTGCGCATGGTGGAGAGGATTGACGGGATCGATAGGATGAGGGAACTGGCAGGGATGGAATGAGCGCCGAGGAGCTTCTGAGGGAACTGGAGAGGAGAGGACATACCCTGGCGGTCGCGGAGTCCTGCACCGGCGGCATGGTGTCGTCGATGCTTACCTCGGTACCGGGTGCGTCCACGGCATACCTGGGTTCCACCGTGACCTACAGCGACGCATCCAAGGTATCGTTGCTGCAGGTGGAGGAGAAGTCGTTAGAGGAGAGCGGCGCCGTCAGCGAGGAGATCGCCGTCAAGATGGTCAACGGCGTGCGCGAGCTGTTCGGCGCCGATGTGGGCATCGCGGTCACCGGCATCGCCGGACCCGCGGGCGGCAGTGATGCGAAACCGGTGGGGACGGTGCATCTGGCAGCCAGCGATGGCCGCCACACCGTATCGGAGAGGCGCCGTTTCCCTGGCGGCCGTGAGGACGTGAGGCAGGCCGCCGCCGCGAAGGCGTTGGACCTGGCCTTGGAGCTGCTGGGGGTGGAGTGAATGACCGCCCAGGACAGTCGGGGCGACAGGAGGCCGAGGGGCTCCGGCACGCCGGCCCGTTACTCGCGCCAGATCCCGATGGCGATGATGGGCGAGGCCGGCCAGCGAACATTGAGCGAATCCAAGGTCCTGGTGGTGGGCCTGGGCGGCTTGGGGACGGTGGTGGGCAGCTACCTCGCCGCCGCCGGCATCGGTCACATCACCTTGGTGGATGACGACGTGGTGGAGATGAGCAACCTGAATCGCCAGTTCATATACGGCGATGCGGTGGGCGAGCAGAAGGCGCCGGCGGCGGCCGCGTTCCTCGCCAAGGTGAATCCCAACGTCCAGGTGGAGCCGGTCGTCCAGTCAATCCAGGATGCGGTGCTGGACTGGAACGCCTATGACCTGGCGTTCGACTGCCTGGACAACAACGAGTCGCGGCAGGCGTTGAACAAGGGCTGCCGCGACGCCGGCGTTCCTCTGGTGCACGCCGGCGTCGACGCCACCCGCGGGCAGGTCTTCACATCCATGCCGGGGGTGACGGCGTGCCTGCGATGCATGCTTCCCAAGGGCAGGCAGGACCGCATACCGGTGTTCGGGCCCGCCGCCGGCGCGGTCGCATCCATCCAGGCGTCGGAGGGCATCCGCGTTCTATTGGAGAGGTACCCTCCGTTGACGGGCAAGATCCTGTTGATGGACCTGGGTGACTACTCCTTCGAGACCGTGGAGATGGAGAGGGCCGATGACTGCCCGGTATGCCAGCGCGATTGATCGATGCATCGCCGCCAGCGACGGGGCCGCGCCTTGCCGCCCCCATCGTACATCAGCAAGGACCCTCATCGGTCAACTGCCCCTCTGAATGTCTGCACGATGGTGAGAGGCGCTCGGTGGAAGGCGCTTTTCGAACGCCGCAATGAACAACAGGGTCGCGCTCCGCCATCAGGCCCTCCCGCTGACAGAGACCAGCGGCCGCGCGTATGAAGGCCGCCGACCATCCGGGGACTGGCGGCGATGACGGCGCCCGTCTTCACTGATCGCGATGCCGCGCAGCTACAAAGTAGATATAACAGCCCCGCAATCTCGGCCCGCCGCAATAGGCGGGAGGGATTATGTTCTTCGTAGACATGGAATGGGTGACCCAGCTCGTTATGATAGCCGCCTTCTTCCTGTTCTTCATCTCGGTGCCGAAGATCGCTCTTGTAAGCATCAAGGCGTTCGTGGGCATCAAGAGGACCGAAGGCGGGGAGGAGCGCGAAGGCGCGGAGGATGACATCGAAAGGCTGCGGGGGCTCGACCAGGCCTTCATCGAGGCGGCGACCTCCCTGTCCCTGATATCGGTGTCCCTCGTCTTCCTCGATTTCGAGAGCGGGGCCAAGACCATATTCCAAGCGATCTCCGTAGTCCTGGTGCTGTCCATTGCCGTCGGTTACCCTGTCGCCCGCGCCTTGAGGCTGAGGACCATCCGCGCCCTGCGCTATTGAGCGGGCGGCAAATATAACAATCATAGAACAGGCCACTATAATCGTTCGGAAGATGAAGGCCGCGAATGTCGTCACTCCGTTCGACCAATGCCGTAAGTAAAGGCCTCCGCCCTTCATACAACACATCAGTTATAGATATCTGCAGTAGATTACCCACCGATGCTCAGCTCGGAGGCCGCCCTCGCCGGCGGCGTGAGTAAGGAACTTCGCATCGGCATCGGCCTGCGCCGTGGCTCGGCCGATGCGGTCAAACTCCCCTCCAAGGCTGAGCTGGTCGTTTACCAGGACGCCCTGCGGCTGTGCAGGGACCTGCGCGACGGGGCGATCGACGCCGCCGTGCGGGGGGACCTGCCCTCCAACGAGGCTATGGCCTGTCTCAAGGAGGTCTTCTCCTTGGAATCCCTGCAGCGAATGGCCCTTATCGAGCCGATGAGGGGCGGGCTCTTCCTATTAGGCCCGGTGGGGATCGACGAAGGGCGCTCCCCCGCGGAGAAAGAGGCCATGGCCTTGGCCGGCCACGGTCTCATGCGCTCCTTGGGAGGCAGGGGCCGAGTGGGACTGATGTCCTGCGGCCGGGAGTCGGACCGCGGCAGGAGCGGCACTGTTGACCGCAGCATGGACGAGGCCCTGCTGATCCGGGACGCGTTGCGGGACAACGGCGTAGAGGCGTCGCACGTGCAGATAACCATCGAGTCCGCCCTCGAGGACCATGACGTCATTATCGCCCCTGACGGTATCGTCGGCAACATAATATTCCGCACCTTGCACTTCCTGGGCGGGGCCAAGGCCTTGGGGGCGCCGGTGCTGAACATGGAGAGGACATTCATAGACACGTCAAGGGTGAAGGAGGACTACGGCGACGCCATAGCCTTGGCGCAGAGGTTGGCTACGGAGGCTGAGAGATGAGGATAGAGGTAGACGGAGCGCACTCGGGCATCAGGTTCTCGGCGTGCCATTTCATCGCAGGCCATGAGAAATGCTCCCGCCTCCACGGACACTCGTACATCGTGCGGCTGGCGGTGGAGGGGGACATCGGCCCTGACGGCATGGTGATGGACTTCGTGGTCCTGAAGAGGGCGATGAGGGAGATGGTCGACTCGTTGGACCACCGCGTGCTGCTTCCCGGGAACTCCAAGGAGGTGGAGATCGCCGTGGACGAGGGTACAGAGGTCATCAGCCAGGGCAGGCGCTACGTCTTTCCCACCGATGACGTCGTCATCCTCGATGTGGAGCACACCACCGCCGAGGAGATGGCCGCCATGATGCTGGACGCCCTTCTGGCGCAAGTGGACGTACCGGGGACGGTCACCGCCGTTCATCTGGGCCTCGACGAGGAGAGGGGACAGACGGCCTGGGCAACGAGGAGGGTCTGAATGGCCGACTCGGTGGTCCTGCTGTCCGGAGGGTTGGATTCGACCGTGGTCCTGGCGATGGCGGTGGACGAGGGCAGGGAGCCGGTGGCGCTCAGCTTCCGCTACGGGCAGAGGCACTCCCGCGAGCTGGAATCGGCCGCCGCGGTGGCGGAGCACTACCGGGTGGAGCACCGCATCATCGATCTCGACCTCTCCTGCCTGCAGAGCTCCCTGCTGGGCGAGGAGGACGAGATACCCTCGGGTCGCAGCGAAGAGGAGATGGAGTCCTCGATCCCCAGCACCTACGTCCCCGGGCGCAACATAATACTGATGAGCGTCGCCGCCGCGTTATGCGAGAGCATCGGCGCCGACTCCGTCCACATAGGCGCCAACTCGGTGGACTATTCCGGCTATCCGGACTGCCGCGCCGATTTCTTCCAGGCTTTCGAGGACATGCTGACCCTCGGAACGAGAACGGGCAGCGAGGGAAGACCTATATCCATAGAGACGCCGATACTGTTCCTGAGCAAGGCGGAGATAGTCGCCGCGGGCAGGAGGCTCGGCGCTCCCTTGGAAAAGACATGGTCCTGTTACCGGGGGGGCGGAAAGGCCTGCGGCACCTGCGATTCCTGCCTGCTCAGGCTCAAGGGCTTCGCCGAGGCCGGGGAGACCGACGGTCTCGACTATGAGGTGGAACCATGAGAGTGGTGGAGATGTTCTATTCACTTCAGGGCGAGGGGAAGCAGATAGGCCTGCCGACCTTCTTCGTTCGCCTGGGCGGATGCAACCTGGAATGCCGCTGGTGCGACACCAGGTACGCCGCCGCCGAGGGCGACGATATGTCCGTGCAAGAGATATTCCAGGGCTGCGAGCCCTACGGCCGTATCTGCCTCACCGGCGGCGAGCCCCTGATACAGGAGGGTTTCAGCGAACTTCTGGGGATGTTGCTGGAGAGCGGCAAGGAGGTGGCGGTGGAGACCAACGGCTCTTTGGACGTGTCGGTGATCCCCTCCCATCCTCGCGTCCTAATCAGCATGGACATAAAATGCCCCTCCTCGGGGGAGAGCGGCAGCATGGACATGGGCAACATAAGCAAGCTGCAGGCCAAGGACCAGTTGAAGTTCGTAATTTTCGACGGCCGGGACCTCGATCACGCGCTCGACGTGATGGACGCCCACTCCCCCCGCTGCGAATGCATCTTCTCTCCGGTGGGAGGAATGGACCTGGAGCCGTTGGCGGAGGAGGTCCTTTATCGCCGCGTCGACGTGAGGGTGCTGCCGCAGCTGCACAAGATAATATGGGGCCGACAGCCCGGGGTCTGAGTCCTAGACGCACTTCTCCTGATAGAGACGGATGGAGTGATCCACTGCCTGCAGCGCCGCCTCGCGGTCCTCCCACCCTTTGACGGCCACGCTCTTGCCCTCTTCGAGGTCCTTGTAGGTGGCGAAGAAGTGGCGGACCTCTGTCTTGGTGTACTCGGGCACGTCGCCGATGTCCTTGATGTGGTCGAAACGGTGGTCGTTGGCGGGTACCGCCAGTATCTTGTCGTCCTGCTCGCCGGTGTCCTCCATCATCAGCAGGCCCACCGGGCGGGCCTCGATGATGCAGCCCGGGAACGTCTTCTCCTCCATGAGCACGATGATGTCCAGCGGGTCGTGGTCGTCATAGTAGCTCCGAGGGATGAAGCCGTACTCCCCGGGATAATGCATCGGGCTGCGCAGCACCCGGTTCAGCACATAGGTGCCGAACTCCTTGCTGTACTCGAACTTGTTGCGTCCGCCCTTCGGAATCTCGATTACCGCATACACTACGCTAGGGACGTCGGGCCCAGCGGGAAGGTCTCGCCAATGATCGTTCACCATATCTTCATCTCCTTGATGCCCTCCTCGCTCGTGCCGACGACGGGAGCGGCAGACGATGCCAATGACGGTGCATGGAGCGACACTGTTCTTGAACATTGCGTTCCCCATTTCAAAGGGAGGGGTCACAGAAACATATCTACTGATTAATAAGTAGGCTTGGCGGAAGAACACCCATCCATAACTGGCGGCATCCTTCTTTTAACCACGAGTCTGAAAAGGATACCGGTCATGCCCACATTACCAACTTTTAAGTATCACTTGTGTCCTAAGCCGCCTTCATAGCTGCAAAGGCAAGGGTATTTATTTTTAGGTAATCCTAAATATTAAGTACTGAAACCGCCTGCAGCAATCAGGCGCAGGGCGAGGGGCGTCCGCAACGATCCAATGCCTCCGAAACCGCTTCTCTGAGACGCCCGTCGTCCGCGCCTGGTTTTTGTCGCTGTCCATCTGTCATGGTCAATAGACTTATATAGGGTAACAAATTATCTTACTCCATCCCCTTCGAGGAAGTACCATGGTCGACGTCCACGATGTCCCTGACATTCTGCTTCTATGAGCATCGTAGCGTCATCGCTTCATCAAAGTGGCTTGAGGTGGTTTCTTGAAAGCACGACAAGTCGGTAGTGAAAGCGCCCGCAAAGCGGCTGACCGTAGGAGCATCTACACCAGCCACTTCAACGATCAGGCGCTCAAAGGACGCAAAGTGGGGGATGTGAGGATATTCGACACCACCCTCCGCGACGGCGAGCAGACGCCTGGCGTGGCACTCTCCATGCAGGAGAAGCTGCGCATAGCGGAGCTCTTGGATGAGCTGGGCGTCCATGTCGTGGAGGCGGGATTCCCGGCGATCAGCGAGGGGGAGCGCGAGGCCATCAAATCCATCGCCGCCCTCGGCCTCGACACCGAGGTCTGCGGCCTCGCGAGGTCTAACAGCACCGACATAGACGCGGCGCTGTCATGCGACGTGGACTACATACACACCTTCATCGCCACATCCGACATACACCTCGAGCACAAGCTCAAGATGACCCGCGAGCAGGTGATGGAGAGGGCGGTGGCGGCAATAGAGTACGCCAAGGACCACGGCGTGCAGGTGGAGTTCTCCTGCGAGGACGCCACCCGCACCGACATCTCCTTCCTCAAGGATATGCACGTCGCCGTTCAGAACGCCGGCGTGGACGTGATCAACGTGCCGGACACGGTGGGCGTGATCTCCCCCGAGGCGATGGAGATGCTCATCGGCGAGCTCCTCACCGTTACCGAGGTGCCCATATCGGTCCACTGCCACGACGACCTCGGGCTCGCGGTCGCCAACAGCATCACCGCCATCAGGGCGGGCGCCAAGCAGGCCCACGTCTGCGTCAACGGCCTCGGCGAGAGGGCGGGGAACGCCGCCCTCGAGGAGGTCGCCATGGACCTGTTGGCGTTCTACGGCGTCGAGCCGCTGGAGATGTCCAAGATAGGCGGGGCCTGCAAGGCGGTGTCCCGCATCACCGGGTATCCGATACCCAAGAACAAGGCCATAGTGGGCAACAACGCCTTTTCCCACGAGTCCGGCATCCATGTGCACGGCGTCATGGGCCACGCGTCAACCTACGAGGCGTTCGGCCCCGAGCTGGTGGGCATGTCGAGGGCGATAGTCATGGGCAAGCACTCCGGCGCTCACAGCGTCCGCGATAAGCTCAAGGAGCTCCGCCTCGACATATCCGAGGAGCACATACCGGAGATAGTCAACAGGATCAAGGAGCTGGCGGAGGGCGGCAAGCAGGTGGACGACGCTGAGCTCACCGCCCTCGCCGACCACATAGCATCGCGCGGCGACCGCGAGCAGAGGGTGAAGCTTAAGGAGTTCGCAGTGTTCACCGGCAAGGGCATCACCCCCACCGCCACCGTCACCATCGAGATAGACGGTGAGAGCAACACCGTCTCCCAGGTGGGCGTGGGTCCGGTTGACGCCTCCCTCCGCGCTCTGCGGGCGGCGGTGGATGAGAACCTCCTCCTTGAGGAGTACAGGCTCAACGCCATCACTGGGGGGAGCGACTCGCTCGCCGAGGTCACGGTGCTGGTCCGGCACAGCAACGGCAGCGGGAGGCTGTACGTGGGCAAGGGCATAGGCTCGGACATCGTGCAGACATCGGTGGACGCCACCGTGGAGGCGATCAACCGCCAGCACTCAATGATAGAGAAAGGTGTTTCAGAATGAGTAGGGGAAAGACGATTGCGGAGAAGATCCTCTCCGCCAAATCAGGCGAGGACGCCTACGCGGGACAGATAGTGAACGCGGAGGTGGACTACGTCATGGTGAACGATGTCACCGGCCCGATAGCGTTCCGGGAGTTCGAGGAGCTGGGGATGGAGCCGGTACGGGAGAGGATGGTCCTGATACCGGACCACTACGTCCCCAACAAGGACGTGGCCTCCGCGGAGCAGGCCAAGGAGATGCGCGAGTTCGCGCGCCGTTACGCCATCGACAACTACTTCGAGGTGGGCCGCAGCGGCGTCTGCCACCAGCTCATGGTGGATGAAGGATTCGCCGCCCCTGGCAGGCTGATCGTCGGCGCCGACTCCCACACCTGCACCTACGGAGGCCTGGGCGCCTTCTCCACCGGCGTCGGCTCCACCGAGGCGGCCGCGGTGTTCGCCACCGGCCGCCTGTGGTTCAAGGTGCCGGAGAGCATCAAGGTGCTGCTCAGCGGAGACTTCCGTCCGGGGGTGGGGGGCAAGGACCTGGTGATACGCATCATATCGGACATCGGCGTGGACGGAGCGACCTACAAGACCTTCGAGTTCGCCGGCGACGGCGTCGCCCAGGTGCCCGTCAGCGACCGCCTCACCATCGCCAACATGGCCATCGAGGCCGGCGGCAAGGCCGGCATATTCCCCTGCGACCCTTCCACGGAAGAGTATATAGCGGAGACGGTGAAAGGCGATTACCGCGTCTACGAAGCGGACGATGACGCGCAGTATTGTCTCACATTGCACTACGACCTGGGGGAGCTGGAGCCCATGGTGGCCTTCCCCCACCTGCCGGAGAACGGCCGCGCCGTCAAGGATTCCGATGTGAGCATAGACCAGGCCTGGCTTGGGTCCTGCACCAACGGGAGGATAGAGGACCTGAGGATAGCGGCGGAGGTTGTCAAGGGGAGGACCGTGCACCCGGACGTCAGGTTCATAGTGGTCCCCGCCTCTCCGCGGGTATACCGCCAGGCGATGAAGGAAGGCCTGTTGGAAATCTTCATGGAGGCCGGAGCCTATGTGTCAGGTCCGACATGCGGCGCCTGCCTGGGGGGTCACATGGGCATACTGGCGGCCGGCGAGCGCTGTGTGGCATCCACCAACCGCAATTTCATCGGACGCATGGGGCACAAGGATTCCGAGGTCTACCTGGCCGGGCCCGGCGTGGTGGCCGCGTCCGCCGTGGCGGGCAGGATCGTTGCACCCGATGACCTGGAGGCGGTCTGAATGGAAAACGTCAAAGGAAAGGTTTGGAGGTTCGAGGACCACGTGGACACCGACCAGATAATACCGGCTGAGAGACTTCTAGCCGAGAACCTCGACAAGATGGACGAATTCATCTTCGAGAAGGTGCGTCCAGGCATGTCCCAGAAGATATCCAGGGGGGATATCATCGTGGCCGGCAAGAACTTCGGCTGCGGCTCCTCCCGTGAGCACGCGCCCCGGTCATTGCTGCAGGCGGGTGTCTCATGTATCGTCGCGGAGTCGTTCGCGCGCATATTCTTCCGTAACTCGCTGAACGTGGGCCTGCTGCTGGTGGAGTGCCCGGTGGCCGCCAGGGAAGGCGACGAGCTGGAGGTCCGCCCCAAGGATGGCAAGGTCATGAACCACAGCAGCGGCGAGACGTTCGAGTTCCCCCAGTATCCTGAGTTCGTCAGCAAGCTGGTGGAAGCTGGCGGCCTCATGAATCTGATCAAGGAGGGAAGGTTCTGAGATCCATAGCGGCCATACCTGGAGACGGCATCGGCCATGAGGTCGTGGCCGAGGGCATGAGGGCCCTCGACGCATTGGCGGAGATGTCGTCGTTCGACTACGACGCCACCTACTACGACATAGGCTCGGAGAGATACCTCCGCGACCAGACCCTTGTCACCGAGGAGGAGTTCGATGAGCTGGCGGGCAAGGACGCCATCTATTTCGGCGCCATAGGGGACCCTCGCGTCAAGCCCGGGATACTGGAGAAAGGAGTGCTCCTGGCCATGAGGGCCCGTTTCGACCAGTACATAAACCTCAGGCCGGTGAAGTCATGGCATCCCCATGTGCCGTTGAAGAAGGAGACCGACTTCGACATCCATTTCCTGCGCGAGAACACCGAGGACTTCTACATCGGCGCCGGCGGCAGGTTGGTCCCCGGGGAGATGAAGCAGAGGATGTCCATCAAAAGAGGGTTGTACGACCTCGATCTCAAACTCAAAGGGAAGGCCGAGCCAGAGGATGAGTTCGCCTTCGAGATAGGCATCCTCTCCCGCAAGGGGGTGGAGCGCTTCGCCGACTACGCGTTCCGATACGCGGCTGAGAAGGGGCACGACAAGGTGACCCTGGTGGACAAGGCCAACGTCTGCTCTTCCATCTATGGCATGCAGAGGGAGATCTTCCAGCAGAAGGCCGACGACGAGGGCATGAACCTGGACTTCATGTATGTGGACGCTATGGCGATGGCGATGCTGGTCCGCCCGGAGAGCTTCGGCACCGTCGCCGTCCCCAATCTGTTCGGGGACATACTGACGGACCTGGGCGCCCAATTAGGGGGAGGCCTCGGCATGGGGGCCTCCGGTAACATAAACCCGGAGGGTGTGAGCATGTTCGAGCCCATCCACGGGTCGGCCCCGGACATCGCCGGCCAGGGCAAGGCCAATCCGTTCGCGGCGCTGATGGCGGCGAGGATGATGCTGGAGCAGCTAGGATTCCCGAAGGAGGGCGAAATGCTGGAATCAGCGCTCTCCGGCTCGCTGCGCGACGGCGCCACCACCCCCGACCTCGGAGGTGGGCTGAGCACATCAGAGGTCACCGATCACGTGATCAAGCGCATCCGCTCGCTCTGAGTCATAGCAACGTAGGCTGACCGTCGAGGCGATGGCCCCGCGTCTTGGTCAGTCGTAGGCCACCAGCTTGACCCCCAGCCTGGACTCCAAGGATTGCAGCTCCTCGAGGTCATCGGCGCTGAGGGAGCTGTAGGTCGGCGGGGCCTTGTACGCCACCAGAATGACTCCCAGCTCCTGCTCGGTCTTAGCTACCTTGCCGATCTCCTTATCGCTCAGTTCCGCCACTTCAGGATTGCAGCACATCTGTAGTACTCCAAAGGAATCATGGTCCGGGCCGTAGATATTTGTTATGGAATGAGCGTAGGAATCCTAAGCATCGTGCCGCGGGCATGTATGCCAACAAAAAAAAACGGAAGAGTCCCACAGGGACCCGGTTCATCCCCTTCCCAGCAGGCTGAATGCCCCAGGCCGGACACAACGGCGGCGATGATCGCGCCGTAGTACGGAGCTCAAGGAATAACTCCTCTATACGGGAGGGCTACCCCCGAGCTCCTTGAAACGGGCCACCTGCTCGTCCTGGATGGCATCCAGGGTCTCGTCGGCGCACGAAGGGCTGACCCTTTCAAAGGGGCCGTCGATGACAGAGATTCCTGCATGGCATCCCATATTCACGAGCAGGATCTCCAAATGCTCGGCGCCTATTCCACCTTGCCTGAAAGGAATCCTCATGGCGCGGCATCTACGCGCGCTGAACAGTGAACGGACGCCGCCTAAGCCCCTCGGGTCAGAAGTCCACTCTGCGGCTGAGCTCGCGGGGCATGTAGAGCTTGCGGAAGGGCTTACCCTCGGTCTCGGCGGCTATGCGGCCGCCGAGCGACCGCACGTCCATCTCCATGTCACCGTTCTCGGCGCGCACGTAGACCTTGAGAACGCCGCTCTCCGCCTCCCTGTCGCCGACCACGGCCACATAGGAGCACCAATCCTGTTTGGCGCGGCGCACCTTCTTTCCCACGGTGGCTTCATTGTCGTCGATGCCCACGCGCACGCCGGCCTCCTGCAGCTCATCAGCTATCTCCTGGGCCTTCGCCAGGTGCGCATCCCCCACCGGAAGCAGCCGAAGCTGCTCCGGCGTCAGCCACACCGGCAGATGCCCCACCCTGCCCTGGGACTCCATCATCACTGCGGTGTCTAGTATGGTGTAAAGGTACCTCTCTATGGTGCCGATCACTGCGGTGTGTAGGATCACGGGATGATGCCTCTCCGCCTCGGTGCCCGCATAGGTGATATCGAAACGCTCCGCGTTCCCGATGTCTATCTGCACGGTGCCGATCTCGCGGGCCCTCTTCATCTGGTCCATTATGTGGTACTCGATGTTTATTGTCCAGTAGTAATTGACCCCTTCAGGGTAGAAGTGCAGCAGCGCCGGCCGGCCATGCTTGCGCAGCAGCTCGAGTATCATCTCCCGGTTCTCCTCGTAGGCATTCTTCGAGGACAGGTTGATGAGGAGCTCGTACTCCCTCCCAAGGGAGTTCATCTCCGCCAGGATCCTCTCGTCGAGGGTCATGAAGTTCTCCTGGGCCTCGGGCATGTCCTTGCACACCACATGCAGGTCGGGCATGTTGAGGCGGCGGGTGCGGAAGCACAGCATCGTCTCCCCCGACTGCTCGAGGCGGTAGGAGTCGGCGACCTCGAACGCTCCGAACGGGAGCTGACGGTAGCTCATGTTCCAGTTCTTCATCATCGCGAACTGCTGATGGCAGGCGGCGTAGCGCATAACGAAGCTCTGCTTCCCGGTCTTGACCGTGTAGAGGCGGTCGCCGAATAGTTCGGCATGCTCCCTCACCGGCTTCTCGTCGAGGGAGAACATGTTCGTTCCCCTGACCATGTAGATGGGCAGCCCGAGGTCGTTGACTATATCGGTGGCGTAATCGGCCACGAGGTCGAACATCAGCGCCCCGTTGGGGGTGTACGCCATGTGCCCCACGTCGCTCATCGCCTCCCACTGTATACCGAACTTGCGGCAGAGGCGGAGGGATTTGGGCTCCTCGGATATGGCCACACCCTCCTTCTTGAGCGCCTCCTTGTCCACCATCTCGCGGAAGCACTCGCTCCCGCCCTGGTGATCGGCGACGTCGATCTCCTCGCCTTCGGGGGTCAGGATGAGGAAGCTGCCCTCCGCCTTCCGCTCCTCCTTCGCCGCCTTGGGCGCGAAGTCCCGGGACAGCTCCGACAGCGGGTGCCCCTTGCACCTGACGCTGAACGCCTTGTACCAACCGAAGGGCGCGCGGGCGACCTCCATCCCTCTGACGGCGATAGCCTCCTCCATGGACCTCATCATCGACGTTGCCGCCTTGGGGGATGAGAGGTCGTTGCTCAGGTGCGCGTATGGGTAGAGCATGATCCTTTCCGCCCCCACCCTCGCGGCGGTCTCCATGATGTCATCCACCGCCGCGGCGCATACCTGCTGCGGGTCCTCCTCGTCCACGCCCTCCACGGTCAGGAACGCCACCAGGGCCTCCTCCATGCGGCCTTCGTGCATCTGCTCAGGTACGTCCTCCGCCACCGGGGTCTTCTTCTTGGCCTCGAACTCCATGAAGTCAGCGTGTATGTAGAGTGCTCGCATGGGATCGTTGTCAGATTCAGACTCAGATATTTAAATTGGTTGTAGCTCCAGCATACTCCGCGCCGAGAGGGCTGGATGGAAGGAATTTTATATCATACCCCTGATAGGTGCGCTTGATGAGGAGGATTCCCTCCATCCGTGCTGACCGCAGGGCCGTCGATGCCCCCGTTCTCGTTCCGGCAGTGGTGCTGGTAGTCTGCCTGCTCCTCGTCGCCGGCCTCGCGGTGGGGGACAGGATATCCCCGGATGAGGATGTCGGCCCCGGCGAGGCGGTGACCGGCGACACGGTGAAGGTTGATTACGTGGGCAGCTATGCCAACGGATGGGTCTTCGACACCTCCAAATACGCGGTGGCCGCCGACGATGACGTGCCCAAGAGCTTCGAGTTCACCATGAAGGAGGAGCCTGAGTACCAGCCGATGGAGTTCTCGATCGGCGAAGGCAAGCTGATGCAGATGTTCGAGACCGCCGTGATCGGCCTGGCTGAAGGGGAGCGGACAACGGTGACCATACCCGCCGCTGAAGGCCCCGGCGAGGTGCCGGACGACAAGCTGGAGCGGCATGACAAGGTGCAGGACATCCCCCTGAGGCAGACCATGGACCTCTCGCAGTTCGAGGGTCACTACGGCGAGGAGGCCAAGGCCGGGCTTGTGGTCACGGACCCGTTCTATGGATGGGAGGTCATGGTGGAGAGCTACAAGCCCCATGTCGATGAGGTCAAGGTCAAGAACCTGCCCGTGCAGGGCGAGAGCTACTGGGCCTACGGAGACCAGGACCAAGGTTCCGGATGGAACGTGCGAGTGAGCACGGTGGGCTCTCAGCAGGCCACACTCGAGCATCGGTTGTCCCCCTCAATGGCCAACAATGTCAAGGGCGTCGACATGGACGGGGAGTCATTCTACTTGCATGATGTGGACGCGGAGAACATCTGGTTCAAGTACGCCGACGAGATGGTGGGCCAGGACCTGACCTTCACCATCACCCTCAAGGAATTCGTTCACTAGGAGATCCGCCGGTACTGCTCCAGGGTCTGAGCGGCCACGCCTTCCCAGCTGTATGTTCTCGCCAGCTCCAGCGCCCGGCCCCCCATCCTCTTCCTCTCGCTGTCATCGGCCAGCAGGCGGTTCATGCCTTCAGCCAACGCCGCGGGGTCCCGGGGCGGCACCAGCACCCCCGCGTCCTGGACCACCTCCGGCAGGCCCCCTGACGTGGTGGACACCATGGCCTTGCCGTGCGACATCGCCTCGGCGGCGGCGATGCCGTAGGACTCGAACAGCGATGGCATCACGTAGAGCGTGCAGCGGTCGAGCAACCGGTCGCGCTCCTCCTCGCTCACGTAGCCCAGCAGCTCCACCTTGTCCTCGACGCCCAGGCGGCGGGCCTGCCCGCGCAGCCTCTTCATCTCCGGGCCCTTGCCGCATATCTTCAGCGGCATGTCCACATCGCGCATCGCCTGCAGCAGGTACTTCAGGCCCTTGGTGGCGACCAGTCTTCCCACGAAGAGTATGAATCCGTCCTCCTCCCCCGAGACCTCCGCCGGCATATGGACGCCGTTCTTTATGACATCCATACGCTCCTCCGGCACCCCCTTGGCAACCAGCTCTTTGCGTATGTACTCGCTGATGCAGGTTACCTCATCGTAGTCGCGGAGCTTGGGCAGGAACAGGCGGTCGTTTGCCAGCGAGCCCGCCCGCTGCAGCAACCCCTCGCCCTCGCCGTAGGAGTTGTGCCAGGTGAAGACCTTGGGGCCGTCGTAGGCGCTCATGCTCTTGGTGTAGGACGGCGCCCAGCGGTAATGGAACTCGACCACGTCGGGATCGATGTCGCGCAACGCCTCCTCCAGTCCTTTGGAGGTGACGTAGGGCGGGTTGTAAGACCCGTAGAAACGGGACTCCAGGCGGAGGATGTCGTAACCCTCTCCCCGCTCCTCCCTCTCCGTGCCCGGAAGCTGCGATGTGACGATGGTGACCTCGTTGCCCTTGCCAAGTTGGGAGCATATGTTGTGCACCCGGTGCTCGATGCCCCCGCGGAAAGGGTAGAAATAGGGGTTGACATGGACTATCCTCATCGTATCCACCCCGCTGATTCCAGACGATTTTCGGTTTCGGGACTGGCTCGCGATGCTGCTGCTGCGTTCACTGATGCGGGCATGGGACCGTCCTGGAAACAGGCGATCGACTAATTAAATCTCCGCTCGTAAACTCAGCGGAGGGAGATGCTGTTGTAGATGTTCTGCAGGCGGCGGTAGTAGCTGCCCTTGCAGCGGTTGCTCCTGCTCTCGATCGCGTACTCGTAAAGGGATATCAGCCTCTCGGTGTTGGCGTCTATAGAGTACCTCTCCGCGGTGCGTCGGGCGTTGTCCCTCATCGACCGCGGGGCGTCAAGGCAGGCGTGCATCGCCTCGGCGCAGGACCGGGGGTAGTCCTCAAACAGGAAACCGTTGTGGCCGTGGCTGACCGCCTCCTTCAGGGCGCGGTAGCCGATGGCGGCCACCGGCAGTCCGCAGGCCATGGCCTCGTTCACCACCAGGCCCTGGGTCTCGAACTTGGACGCGATCACTGAGGCGTCCGCCGCTGCGTAGTAACGGCGCAGCTCCTCCAGGGGGACGTAGCCGGTGAAGACCACCCGGTCCTGGATGCCCATGGACCTCACCAGGCCCCTTAGCTTATTCTCGGCGGGGCCGCTTCCGACCAGCACCAGGACGACGTCCTCGTCGGTGTGGGCCATCGCCCTCACCACCAGGTCGATGTTCTTCTCATAGGACATGCGCCCCACGTGCACCACCGCCCTCTTGCCCTCCAGGCCTAAGGCCTGGCGCAGGGCGGAGGCGTCCACGACGGGGTTGAAGTGGTCGGTGTCTATCCCCACCGGTATGGTCTCCAGCCTCTTGATGCGAGGCGCCCTGCGCCTCAGCTCCTCGCCGATGGCGTCGGTGAGGGTTATCACCGCGTCGGCGTTGTGCAGGAGGGTGCGGAAATAGAACCATATCATGTTCTCGGTGACTTTGGAGTCCAGGTTGAAGGGGGAGTAGTACTTCAGCGCCTCGGTCATCATGGTGTTGAACGAGACCACGAACGGGAGGTTGAGGCTGCGGCTGACCACGAGCCCCCGCATGCCCATGATGAGCTGCCCCTGGCTGTGGATCAGGTCCACGTCGAGGTCGCGGATGATCTGCATCTTGTTGGAAGGGAAGATGGGGACGTAATAGCCCGGATAAGGACGGCACTCCCAGGCGGGGAAGTAGACGGTGCCCTCCTCGCGGAGCTCCTCCTTCCCCGGGTCGGGGGCGATCACGATGACCTCGTGCCCATTGGCCTCCAGCGCCTTCTTGGCGTTGACCACGGCGGTCACCACCCCTCCGGGCGATGGGAGGTAGCTGTCGGTGGTCATCGCTATGCGCAATCCAACATACCTCCTGATGCCTGAAGCATGGCCCCATCGCTCATCCAGAATGCTAAAGGTTTGATTTGAGATATTGTTTTCGCCCCCGTTCCGCTCATGCCGAGGCCTCGCCCCCTCCCATGCCCCTCTTGCGGCGATAGCTCTCCGCGAAGGACAGGGCGATGACCAGCGCCACGAAGGCCAGGGTGTAGTTCTGCGCCTCCCCGCTGCTGAACAGGGCGAAGAAGAAGCCGCTCATCGCCAGTATGAGGCCGTATTTGGCGAAGGCCCCTCCCAGCAGGTAGAAGAACGCCCTCTTGTAGGTCCAGGTGTCGATCATGCTCACGAACGCCCCGGCGAACGGTATCATCGGCGCCACCCGGTTCACCAGCAGCAGCCTCTCATCACCCACTATGAGGAAGTTGACGTAACGGGTCGCCAGCGTCTGCACCCGTTTGGGCACCTTGACCCTCTCCACCACCAGGTACAGCGATGTCATGCCGATGAACTCCCCAGCCAACAGAGTGACCATTATGGCGAGCCCCCATTGCAACGAAGGGTCGTACATGAAGGCGATGACGGTGAAGAGCTCCGGCAGCGTGGGGAATATCAGGGCGTCGACGATGAACACTATCATGACGCAGAGTAGTATGCCCCACCATCCGTACGGTCCGAACACGTCGTAGATGAAATGCCCGATGTCGACCATCAGCGCTTGCCCCTCGTCCTCTCCCTCTTGATGTCCAAGGCCTTGTGGTACACCTCCAGCAGCCTGTCGGCGCAGGACTCCAGGGAATACCTCTCCGCGGTGCTCCGGGCGTTGGCCCTCATCACGCCGTCCGCCCCCAGGCATGCCTTCATCGCCCGGGCGCAGGACTCCACGTCGTCCTCGAAGAGGAAGCCGTTATGGCCGTCGACCACCGTCTCCAGCAGGGCGCGGTAGCCGATGGCGGCCACCGGCACGCCGCAGGCCATGGCCTCGATGACCACCAGGCCCTGGGTCTCGAACTTGGACGCTATAATGAAGCCGTCCGCCGCCGCGTAGTACTTGTGCAGCTCCTCGTAGGGCACGTAACCGGTGAACAGCACCCTGTCCTCTAGGCCGAGCTCTTTGACCAGGGACCTCACCATCGGCTCGGCCGGACCGCTGCCCACCATCATCAGGACCACGTCGTCGTCCATGTGCCGCATCGCATGCAGCACCAGCTCCATGTTCTTCTCGTAGGAGATGCGGGCCACGTGCAGCATCACCCGCTGGTCCTCGACCCCGAAACGGCGGCGCACGTCGCCGCCGTCGACGTCCAAGGTGAAACGCTCCAGCTCAATGCCGATGGGAACCGTCTCCAGCAGGCGGATGTCCGGCGCGTGCTGCAGCAGCTCCCTGCCGATGGCGTTGGTAAGGGTGGTGACGGCGTCCGCCCGGTGCAGCAGCCCGCGGAAGTATACCCAGAAGAGCTTCTCGGCCATGTTCCACTCCAACGGGATGGGGGAGTAGTACTGCATGGCCTCGGTGACCATGGTGTTGAAGGACACCACCACCGGCAGGCCGAGGTGGCGGCCGGCGAGCATGGCCCTCACCGCCATGGTCAGCTGCCCCTGCGAGTGTATCAGGTCCACGTCCAGGTCGCGGATGATCTCCATCTTATTGGAAGGGAATATGGGCACGAAATAGCCCGGGTAGCAGGGGAAGCGGCAGGCGGGGAAATAGACCGTCCCCTCCTCCCGCTGCTCCTCGTTCCCCGGGTCGGGGGCGATCACGATGACCTCATGCCCCTTTTCCTCCAATCCTTTCTTGGACATCGTGACCGCCGTGACGACCCCGTCCCTGGTGGGCAGATAGCTGTCCGTAATCATCGCGATCCTCATAGAAACTACCTCACAGTAAAAGAGCGATCTTCTGCAGAAGCTCCTCGGGGCTCCTGCCCAGCAGCCGGAGCACCTCCCCGCCGTCAATCCTCTGTTCCAGCACCACGTCCGGGAACTCGTCGCAGTGGTCTATGGCGCCCTCCATCCCCCTCGCCAGCGTGGCCGCGGACCCGCGTTCGAAGGCCGATACCGTAAGGCCCAGCTCCTCCATCAGGTCCAAGCGGTCGTCGTCATGGGCGAGCTTGACGGCGGCCCGCATCCATGGGTCCCTTCCCATGACCGCCAGCACCGCCTCGGCCATGTCATCCGCTGCGCCGAAGGCCGCCGCTCCGGCACGGGGGCGGCCCCGCACAGCCATCATCGGCGGCTCCAGGCCGGCGATGTCCTCCGGTCCGCGGGCGAATGGCAGGGCGAAGGCCAAGTTGCCGCCTCCCGCAGGCAACCAGCTGGCCGGCAGCGTCTCCTCGAGCCGCGTGACGCAAACACGAAGGCGCTGCAGCACCTCCACGGCGGCGGCGTCGCGGCGCAGGTCGACGAGCGGGTCCACCACCGCCACCCCCCGGCCCACGGTATACATCGCCACGATGGAGCCTTGGACCGACTCGCGGGCGGCCAGCGCCGCCCTTATGGCGTCCATGCCCTTGGCCATGTTGGCGGCCATGTACGCCGACAGGACGCATCCGCCGCCATGGCCCGCCGGCGGCAGCCGCGGGTATCTCAGGCGGGTGAACTCCGAGCCGTGGTAGAGGTAGTCGACCACGTCCAGGGAGTCGATGTGTCCTCCTTTCAGGTAAACGCTGCTACCCTGCGAGCCGATGATCTCGCAGGCCGTCATGGCGTCCTCGCCGTCGATGATCTCCATGCCCGCCATCGTTTCCGCCTCGTGCCTATTGGGGGTGACCATGTCGCAGAGCGGCAGCAACCGGTCCATGATGGCCTTCGCCAGCCCCTCCGATCCGAGGCTATCGCCCACGCCAGCGACCAGGACCGGATCGACCACCAGCGGTATTTCCCGGTCCTCGAAGACCTCGGCCACCGCCTCCACGCTATCGGGCATGTAAAGCATCCCGGTCTTGGCGGCCCCGATATCCACGTCCTCGAGGACGCTCTCCATCTGTGCCCTGAGCATCGACGGTTCCACCGCGCATATGCTGTCCACCGCGGTGCTGCTCTGCGCGGTGACGGCGGTGATGGCGCAGCAGCCGTGCACCCCCAATGAGGCGAAGGCCTTCAGGTCCGCCTGGATGCCCGCGCCCCCCACCGAGTCGGAGCCAGCTATGCTCAGGGCCTTGTACATGCTCCCGGTAATGGCGCCGGGGTTAATATTGCCATCGTTCCCGGGCACAGCACCAGCTTCCCTCGCACAGTCATCATCTTTATATAGATATCAACAGTTCGAAAGTCAGATGAAAGCCTCAAGCTGTCATTTCGTCCTCAGCGGAGACTCGGACTACAAGCACCTGGCCAAGGTCTTCCCCGACCTGCTCGGTTTCTTCCTCAAGGAGACCGACCAGATGCCAGAGGATGAAGAGGTCCTGCACATGTTCATCGAGCTCAACGTCAGCGACCTGGATCGCAACGTTAAGCCCGAGGGCTACAACCGCAAGGGCAGGATGAGGATGATATTCCCACTCGACCGTAAGGAGTTCTATATCCGTAGCACGTCCAGGCCGGCGGAGGTCGCGCGGGTGGGTGAGCGGATCAGCGAGATGCTCAGCGCCGCGGGCATCGAGCACGATGTGGAGCAGAACACCGTGAACGGCGTCCGTTAACCGAGCAGGTGTTCCCAGGCGGCATCGATGCGCCGCATGGCCTCGTCCGCCGCCGACTCCCTTCTCATCACCCGGTCGAGGCACTCGGTGGCCTGCACGGCCACGCACTGCGGCGCCGTGCCCCCGTAGGAGCTTCGTCTGCGCATGCACTCCTCCACGCCGATGATGTCCAAGGCGTCCTCGTCGATCATCTCCGAATAGGAGCGGAGCTGTTGCAGGCTGAGGTCCTCCAGCCGAAGGCCGGCGGCGATGCATTCCCGCACCGCGGCGGCGACCGCCTCGTGCGCCTGGCGGAAAGGCATGCCCTTCCCCACCAGGTAGTCGGCGAGGTCGGTGGCGTTGATGAAGCCGTTATCGCTCATCTCCCGCATGCGGGCGGTGTCGAAGCTCAGCGTGGACAGCATCCCCTCCGTCATCGCCAGCGACGAGCGCACCGAATCCAGTGAGCGCATCGTCGTGGCCTTGTCCTCCTGCAGGTCGCGGTTGTAGGCCATCGGCAGGCCCTTGAGGGTGATAAGCAACGATGAGAGGGCGCCGGCGGCGCGGCCGACCCTCCCACGCACCAGCTCGGCGATGTCCGGGTTCTTCTTCTGCGGCATTATCGATGAACCGGTGGAGTAGGAGTCGTCCATCTCCACGAATCCGAACTCCGGGGATGACCACATCACCAGCTCCTCGCACAGGGAGGACAGGTGCAGGGCGACGGTCATGGCGCAGTAGGCCGCATCGAGCACGAAGTCCCGGTCGCTCACCGAGTCCATGGCGTTGTCACTCGGAGCGCTGAACGCCAGCAGTTCGGCGGAGCGGCGGCGGTCGATGGGATAGGTGGTCCCCGCCATCGCCGCCGAGCCCAACGGGCACACGTTGATGCGGCGGAAGGCCTCCATCAGGCGCTCGGCGTCACGGTCCAGGCGGAAGGCGTGCGCCATAAGGTGGAAGCCCAGCGAGACGGGTTGCGCGTGCTGCAGATGGGTGTATCCTGGCATGACGCTATGGGCCTCCTCCTCGGCGCGCTTGATGAGCGTCCTCTGCAGGAGCGACAACCCTCTGACGATCTCCAGCACCTCGTCGCGGAGGTACATGCGGAAATCGGTGGCTATCTGGTCGTTGCGGCTGCGGGCGGTGTGGAGCATGCCGCCGCTGGGGCCGACGATCTCTGTCAGGCGCTGCTCTATGTTGGTGTGGACGTCCTCCAACGAATCATCCAGCTCCAGCCGGCCGTCCTCCACGTCGCGCAGTATGGTCTTCAGCGCCCCGCTGATCAGCTGCGCGTCGTCCGAGGGCAGCACCCCCGTCTCTCCCAGCATGCGGACATGGGCGAGAGAGCCCATGACATCATAGAAGGCCAGGGCAGAATCGTCTTCCAGAGAGGAGCTGAACGCCAATACGGACTTGTCCATGCCCTTCTCGAAACGGCCGGACCATAAAGCCTTCCTGTCCATCTTCATCCCTTCCTGTGCTTTTTGGCGACGGTCTTGTTGGGTAGCCCCCAGCAGTAGATGAAGCCTTTGGCGGAGTCGTGGTCGAAGTCATCGCCCCCCGCATAGGTGGCCAGCCCCTCGTCGTATATCGAGTGGTCCGAGCGGCGGCCCACCACCGTGGCGCCGCCCTTGTGCAGCTTGAGGCGGACGACGCCGGAGACATGCTCCTGGCTCTGTTCTATGAACGCCTCGAGGCACTCCCTCAGGGGGCCGAACCACAGCCCGTCGTACGCCACCTCGGAGTAGCGTTGCTCCACCGGCTGTTTGAAGGCGAGGAGGTCACGGGGCAGCACCAGAGACTCCAGGTTCTGATGGGCCTTGATAAGGCAGACCGCGGCCGGACACTCGTAGATCTCCCTGCTCTTAAGGCCGACGAGGCGGTCCTCCACATGGTCTATGCGCCCCACGCCGTGCTCCCCGGCGATGCGGTTCAAAGCGGCGATCAGCTCGGCCCCTTTCATCAGATCCCCATCGAGGGAGACCGGGACACCGGCCACGAACTCCAGCTCCACATAGCGCGGCTCATCGGGCGACTCGGTGACGGACGAGGTCCACTCGAAAGCCTCCTCCGGAGGTTCGGTCCACGGGTCCTCGAGCACGCCGCACTCGCAGCTCCTGCCCCAAAGGTTCTCGTCGGTGGAGAACGGGCTCTCCTTCTTCACGATGATGGGTATCTCCCTGTCCTTGGCGTACTCGATCTCATCGTCACGGGTCATCTTCCACTCGCGCATGGGGGCGATGATGCCCAACGAGGGGTCGAGTGAGACGATGCCGACATCGAAACGGACCTGGTCGTTGCCTTTGGCGGTGCAGCCATGGGCGATGTATTTAGCACCCTCCTCTTTGGCCACGTCCACCAGCAGCTTCGCTATCAGCGGACGGGCGATGGCGGTGCTCAGAGGGTAGGTGCCCTGATAGAGGGCGTTGGCCTTCAAGGCCGGGAATATGTAGTCCTCGACGAACTCGTCACGGGCGTCGATGGAGTAAGCGTTCACCGCACCTATCTGTTTGGCGCGCTCGATGGCGTCATCGTCCCCAGGGGGCTGACCGACATCGATGGATACGGCGACCACGTCGAGGCCGTGGTTCTCCTGCAGCCAACGTATGGCCACCGAGGTGTCCAACCCTCCGGAGTATGCCAGGACCACCTTGTCCCTGCTGTTTTCGGAACCCTGCATCGTAATCCCCCCTGGTATTTTCATGACAATATAAAGCATTGCGTCATTGGCGGGGATGATATGATGAGGGCTCCGATGCGAGGCTCCCAATGTCATTGATAGGCCGGCCCCCGGGCGCTAGGTGTACAAATCTGTCGCCCTGCGGCCAGGACCCTACCCAGATGGCAAGGCGATTTAGAGCAAAAGGTAATATATGGTACATTGGATACAACCATTGTCTAATATCAGACAATAAACCTAAAAACAAATCCCGGAATCAAACATATCTTCACAGAAAGAGGGTTCAGCAGATGATCGGTGTTGGCATAATAGGGGCGACAGGCTATACAGGGGGCGAGCTGGCGCGCTTGCTGGTCTCCCATCCGCAGATGGAGCTGAAGGCGATGACCTCCCGCGGAAACGCCGGCCAGCCCGTGGATGCGGTGCACACTTACCTCAAGGGCCACGTGGACCTGGATTTCGCCCCCTCTGTGGATGGTCACGACGACCTTGACATGGTCTTCGCCGCCACTCCCCACGGCGTCTCCATGGAACATGTCCCCGGGCTGCTGGAGACCGGCGTCAAGGTGGTAGACCTGAGCGGGGACTACCGTCTGCAAGCCCCTGATGTCTATGAGGCATGGTACGGGAAGGCGCACAGCGACCCCGGGAATCTCGACAAGGCCGTATACGGTCTGCCGGAGCTGTTCCGCGACGAGATAGCCGGCGCGGATCTGGTGGCCAATCCCGGATGCTACCCCACCGCCACCATATTGGCTTTGGCGCCGCTTTATGCGCGCGGACTCATGACAGGGGATGCGGTCGTTGACGCCAAGAGCGGCACCTCGGGGGCGGGGATAAGCCCCGGCCCCCGCACCCACCATCCCAACTGCGGCGGGTCGGTCATCGCTTACAACACCGGCAAGCACCGCCACCAGCCGGAGATGGAGCAGATACTGCATAAGGTGGGAAAGGGGGGCGCCGTGCTGTTCTCCCCTCATCTCGTGCCGATAGTCCGCGGCATACTGGCATCCTGCTACGCCGACCTGGCAGAGCCGATGTCCGCGGAGGAGCTGTCATCCTTGTACAAAGATTTCTATCGCGGCGAGCGCTTCGTCCAGGTGGCGGGGGAGGCATCGATACGCGCCGTGGCGGCCTCCAACCGTTGCCAGGTCTCCCCGGCGACGATAGGGGGGAAGAAGGCCGCGGTGTTCGCCAGCATCGACAACCTGGTGAAGGGCGCCTCAGGGCAGGCGATCCAATGCGCCAACATCATGTTCGGCCTGCCGGAGTCCACCGGTCTGGACTTCCCAGGCCTGGGGGTGTGAGACATGGAGAAGATAAAAGGAGGGATAACCGCCGCCCAGGGCTTCAAGGCCGCCGGGGTGCACTCCGGGGTAAAGTACCGTTCGTTGGACCTCGGACTGGTGACATCGGACGTGCCGGCGAAATGCTTCATAGGCTACACGACCAACAAGGTCAAGGCCGCCCCGGTGCAGGTGATGATGGAGAGCGACCCCCGGGAGCTTGAGGCCTTCGTGATCAACAGCGGTAACGCCAACGCCTTAACGGGTAAGCGCGGCATCGAGGACGTCCACAACATGCGCTCCCATGCCGCCTCGGCGTTGGGGTTAGACGACGAGGAATCGGTCGGTGTGATATCCACCGGGCTGATAGGACGTTTCCTGAACATGCCCAAGATACTCTACGGCATAGACCGCGCCTCCAAAGAGCTCGCCTACGGATACGAGGCCGACTCGGACTTCTCCGAGTCCATCATGACCACCGACACCCGCAAGAAGGAGATCGCCTACCGCGTCAAGCTGGAGGACGGCAGCCTGGTGACCATCGCCGGCGTGGCCAAGGGCAGCGGCATGGTGGCTCCGCACATGAAGGTCCTGCATGCGACCACCCTCAGCTTCATATCGACCGACGCGGTCCTGAGCGAGAGGTTCATATCCAAGTGGCAGGAGACGCTGGACGACACTTTCAACATGATATCTGTGGATGGCGACCAGAGCACCAACGACATGTCCGTGCTGATGGCCAACGGACTCGCCGGCGGCGACTGCGCCGACGAGGACCCCAACTTCATGTCCGCCCTAAAAAATGTCATGGAGGACCTCGCCTACATGGTGGTCGAGGACGGCGAGGGCGTGACCAAGGTGATCGAGGTGGAGGTGCGCGGGGCGGCGAGCGGGGAATGCGCCAAGTCGGCGGTGAAGTCCATCATACGCTCGCCGTTGGTGAAGACGGCCATCTTCGGCTCCGACCCCAACTACGGCCGCATTATGATGGCCCTGGGCAACAGCGACTGCGACTTCGATGTGGAGGACGTCAAGCTCACCGTGTTCGGTGCGGGCATCGAGGTCCCCATACTGGAGTACGGGACGCCGGTCTTCGAGGACCAACGCTCGGTGGACATCGTGCGCATGGCCATGGACGGGGACGCGGTGAAGATAATGGTGATCCTCGGCGACGGCGAGCACTCCGCCACCGGATGGGGTTGCGACATGTCCTACGATTACGTAAAGATCAACGCTGAATACACCACGTGATGCAAATGGAACAATATCCGATCAAGGACAAATTCCCCCGCCTCGAGCAGCTTCGCCAGAACCATATCGTCATCAAGTTCGGGGGCAACGCCATCAGCGGCCATGACGAGCTCAAACGTTTCGCCAAGGATGTGGCGATGATGCGCTCATTGGGCCTGCAGCCTGTTCTGGTCCACGGCGGCGGTCCGGAGATCACCAGGGAGATGAGGCTGCGCGGACTCGAGCCCCGTAAGGTCGCCGGCCTGCGCATCACCGACACCCAGACATTGGAGGTGGCGGAGTACGTGCTGGGGCGCATCAACCGCGAGATAGTCAAGGCCCTCAAAGGCGCCGGCGTGGACGCCTGCGGCATGCCTGGCCACCACGGGGGGATGATGCGGTGCGTGCGCAAGGACCCCATCCTCGCCTATGACGAGGAGGGCAACCTCGCCACCGTGGACCTCGGGCATGTGGGCGACGTGGAGAGCATCGACGCCAAGCCCATCACCCTGTTGACAGCGTCGGGCATGGTCCCGGTGGTCTATCCGCTGGGCAAGGACGACGACGGGGTGCTCGTCAACGTCAACGCCGACACCGCGGCGGCGCATATCGCCGCCGCCCTCGACTGCGAGGAACTGATCCTGATAACCGATGTGCCGGGCATATTGGCGGATGTCAACGACTCCGAATCCCTGCTCGATGAGGTCTCCATCAAGCAGGTGGACGAGCTCATCGAGGGCGGAGTGGTCAAGGACGGGATGGTGCCGAAGATAGAGGCCTGCCGCTTGGCCCTGGAGAAGGGCGTCCGCGCCACCCACATGCTAGGGGGCAAGGATTCCGAGCATCTGCTGCGCCAGATACTCGACGGCAAGCACCGCGGCACCAAGATAACCAACGGGTGACGTAATGGACTTGGAGAAATTGAAGGAGATCGACGGGGAGCACCTGTTCCAGAACTATTCCCGCCAGGACATATGCTTCTCGCACGGCAAGGGGGAGGCGCTCTATGACCTCGAAGGAAGGGAGTACATAGACCTGGTGGCGGGCATAGCGGTGAACTCGTTGGGGCACGCGCATCCAGCCATGACAGCCGCGGTCTGCGACCAGGCCTCCCGCCTGCTGCACGTTTCAAACTTGTACCGCATCAAGGAGCAGGCGGAGCTGGCCGAGGCGCTGGCGCGCATCGCCCCTGGTGACCTGCAACGCTCCCTGTTCGTGAACTCGGGGGCCGAGGCCAACGAGGCCGCCCTCAAGCTGGCCGTCCGCCGCAGCGGGCGTTGCAAGGTGGTTTCGATGGATAACTCCTTCCATGGGCGCACCTGCGCGGCGCTCAAGGCCACCGGCCAGACGAAGTACCATGAGGGCTTCCATCCTCTGATGGGGGATTTCGCCGTCCACGTGCCTTTCAACGACACCGAGTCGCTGAAGGGAGCGGTGGACGATGACACCGCCGCGCTGCTGCTAGAGCCCATCCAAGGCGAAGGCGGCGTGCGTCCCTGCAGCGCCGAGTTCTTCCGCGCCGCCCGCGACGTCTGCGACGACCGCGGCGCCCTGCTGATAGTGGACGAGGTGCAGACCGGTATGGGACGCACAGGGGAATGGTTCGGTTTCCAGCACTACGGCGTGCAGCCTGACGTCGTGACCTTGGCCAAAGGCCTGGGCGGCGGTTTTCCCATCGGCTGCGTGTTGAGCACCGACGAGCTGTCGGAGGCGTTGCCGTCCGGCACCCACGGGACAACCTTCGGCGGCGGGCCGCTGGCTTGCGCGGTTGCATCGGCGGTCGTCAGGACCATAGAGGAAGAGGGGCTGGTGAAACGGGCCGCCGAGCTCGGCGCGGACGCGATCGGATCGCTCCAGCGGCTGGAGGGCGATGTGCTGACCGAGGTCCGCGGCAAAGGCCTGATGATAGGCCTCGACATGCCGGGCCACGCCAAGGCGCTACAGTCCCACGCTTTTGATAATGGCTTCTTGGTCAACGTCTGCGCCGGCAGCGTTGTTCGCCTTGTCCCTCCCTTGATCGTCAGCCGCTCCTCGCTGCAGAAATTCACGGACATACTCGAAGGATATCTGGATGAAATGTGACACATTGTCGGATTCCTTTCTATATACCTTTGTTTTGTATCAAATATAACATATTAATAGTCGAATGACATTCTTCGAGCGATGACCAAGATGCAGTCCAAGGAGAGCATAGCCGAGAGGACCCGTGCCTACATCGACTCCCATCCGAGCATCAAGGACTGCGTGTCGAAAGACCTAATCAACTACTCTTCGCTGGCCAGGCTCGTAATGAAAGAGTTGGGGGTGGGCAACGAGGAGGCGGTGATGATAGCCTGCCGCCGTTACGCGCAGCGGTTGGGCGGGAGCGACCACGAGCAGGAGATACTGAGGATACTCAAGGACAGCCGCCTGGAGATGAGGACCAAGCTCTGCATCATCACCGCCAAGAACGACTGGACGGTCATGCATAAGATGGACAACCTGTTCCGGGACCTCTGGAACGAGAAGACCATCGTCCAAGTGGTCCAGAGCACCAATGCGGTGACCATAATCTGCGACAAGATGCTAAAGGACCGCATCATGGACACGCTGGGGAGGTTCAACGTCATCAAGGTCCGCGACGACCTGGTGGAGATAGCGGTCAAGAGCCCCGAGTCCATCGTGGACACCAGCGGCGTCATAGCCTACCTGATCAACAACCTCTCCGATGCCGGGATAAACATCGAGGAGACCATAAGCTGCCACACCGACACCATCTTCGTGGTCAGCAAGGACAGCATGATAGACGCCTACTCGGTGCTCAGCAGGACCATTCAGAGCGCTGAGGAGACTCTCGGCTGAGCGTTGAGCGGCAAGGCATCAGCGTTCGGTGTTCGCATGGCTGCTCATAAAAAGGTCATCAGGGCGGCGCTGATCCTGTCGGCGGCGTTCCTTTTCCTCGTCGGGCTGACCGTGCTCGACTTCGACACAGGCCTGGATGTCCCCTTGGTCTCCGGCGCCCTCATCGTGGCCATAGCCCTGCCGTCCTACTATTGCTTCCTACGCTTCGCGGGCGTGAGGAAAGGCGTGCCGCTGTTGCTGCTGCTGAGCGCCATGCCTCTGCTGGTGGAGGCGCAGGCGGTGGTCACCAGCGTTCCCTATGGCGGATTCTCCTACTCCGATGCCATGGGCCCCAAGCTGTTCGGGCTGGTGCCATGGACGGTGGCTTTCGCCTATCTGCCCATACTGCTCGGTTCTTTCACCTTGGCATCGCAACTCATAGGAGGTCGTTGGACGCGCATGGTGATGGGCAGCGCCGCTATGCTGGTGTTAGCGGACCTGGTGCTCGACCCCGCCATTGTGCATGCCGGCCTTTGGATATGGGAGGACGGCGGCGCCTATCACGGAGTGCCGGCAGTCAATTTCCTGGGCTGGCTTTTGACCGGGGTCGCTTACTCCGCCATACTCTACTTCGCGTTGAAGGACAGGCTGGAATCGGGGGAGGCGCTGCCGGCGGGAGCGAGCAGCAGCCTCCTGCTGACAATGGCGCTCTGGACGGGATACGTGATCCAGAACGGGCTGTTGGCCCCCTCGGTGCTGGGCCTGGCTTTGCTGGCGTTGCTGCTCCTCGTCAACATCAAAGGTCGTTGAGGGGGACAGCTCTCATTCGCAGCCCTGTACGGGCTCCACCTGCCAGTTCTCGTTCACGTAGATGCCCATGACCTTCGCCGGAAGGTCCCAGGACTCCAGCAGCTCCAAGCCCTTGCGCAGATGCTCGATCTGCATCTCCCGGGGGCCAGGGTTGCCGGCGCAGTCGTGGTGTGCCACGAGGGCCACGGTTCGGGAGCCATGGCCGTTTATGGAGATGAGGACCCTCTCCTTGATGGTTGACATGCAAGGCTCCCTCTGCTCGGCGAGTATGCCGTTGGGCCCGGCCTCGGTGATGGTGTCGATGCAGTCCACATTGCAGCTCCCTTTCATCCATTCCAACACGGGCAGTTGCACCCTGCCGTCCATGCAGTTTATCACCGTCGCGAAACTAAAATCCATCCACGTTCACCTTGGGACCCGATGCGCGGAGGGGATTAAAACCTTGCCAATGTACGCTGCCACCAGGACGCGGCGGCTTGTTATGGATGAAAGTGAGAGCCACCAGAGGGATTCGAACCCCCGACCTGCTGATTACAAGTCAGCCGCTCTACCAGGCTAAGCAATGGTGGCCTGTCCCGGTATAATCAGCAACCCCTTATTATCGTTTACCCCATCCCATGGTGCTGCGACAGGCGATACAGCGGACGCCTTCGGACGCTTCCATGAGCCGTCCTCCCAGCATCTGGCCGGCGACCAAAACCTTTAATACAGGCCAACGATTGTCGGGGAATCGTACCTATTTGAATATTATTAACCGGTGAATCTTATGGCAATCAAGAACGGCGACATGGTCCGTGTGGATTACGAGGCATATCTGGTCGACGAGGACGTCCTCTTCGACACCAGCAAGGAAGACAAGGCCCAAGAGGCCGGAATCTTCGATGAGAAATACAAATACGCCCCCATGCCCGTGATGGTCGGCGGCGGCAAGGTCTTCCCCGGCTTCGAGCAGGCCATAGAGGGCGCCGAGCTGGGCGAGGAGCAGGAGGTCACCATACCCCCTGAGCTCGCCGCGGGAGAGAGGGACCCCAAGCTCACCGAGCTCTTCCCCATCAGGGAGTTCCAGAAGAAGGACATCAACCCCTACCCCGGCCTCGAGGTCAGCATCGGCAACCGCCGCGGGACCGTGGCCTCCGTCAGCGCAGGGAGGGTGAGGGTGGACTTCAACAGCCCCCTGGCGGGTAAGACGCTGCTCTACAAGTTCACGGTCACCGAGCTCATCGACGACCCAACGGAGAAGGCCAAGGCCATCCTGGACCTCAACTTCGGCACCTCTGAGGGCTTCGAGTTCGACGTCAAGGACGACAGCGTGGACATAACACTCTCCGAGGTCTGCAAATTCGACCAGAGCTGGCCCATGGCCCGATTCGCCCTGGTCTCGGACCTGCGCGAGAACCTCGGCGTGGACACCGTCCGCTTGATCGAGGAATGGAGCAGGGTCTCCAAGGACGATGAGCCCGCCGAGTCCGAGGAAGTCTCCGAAGAAGAGCCAGACGCCGAAGAGTGACTGGCGGGATAGAAACCCTTAAATCAATCTTTACATTTGGGACTTTGGGCGCGTGGCCTAGCCAGGATATGGCAGCAGCCTCCTAAGCTGCAAATCAGGGGTTCGAATCCCCTCGCGCTCGCCTCAACCTTTCTTCAACCGTATATCGCCAGGAATGCGAGCACGCATATCGCGGCGGTGACCACGGTCAGAACCACGATCTGCAGCCTTTCCTGCTGCAACCTCTTATTCGGGTCCACCTTCCCTGCGAGCTTAGAGGAGTCCTCTATCACCTTGTCGAGGAAATTCTCCAGGGAAAGGTCGTCGTCTTTGCCGGAACCCGCCATCCAGTAGGAAAGAGCAAGCTGCCGATATAATCCTTATGCCGAGAGCAACATTATTAGCGACCTCTCCCATTGACCCGGAGGTGAACACGATGGATGCCAATGCCGCCAAGACCATGGCCGATACCGGCCTCGGGGAATGGTACCAATCCTTGGACGGGCAGTCCAAGCGCATACTTTCACGATACATCGGCCGGGCGGCCGAGGGATCGGGGCCCAAAGGAGCACTGCTGGCCATGGCCAAGAGCGCCAACGATGAGGACAACCACGACTTCGCGCTGACGCTGGCCCTGAAAGGGCTGGGGTTGCCAGGGGACGAGATGGAGGACCTGCTGCTGGACGAGGAGAGGATCACCGCGCTGGTGGAAAGGAACCGCCATGATGAGGCCAGGGAGGCCTGCCTGCAGTCCTTGGAGAGATTCCCCCGTCTGGCGGGGAGGCTACGTGAGATGCATCAAGGGAAAATCCCCCAGCAGCTCGCCTGCCGCAACCGGCTAATCGACATCGTGGTGGGCATCGAGGGGGACTATGAGACGGCCAAAAGGCTGCTGCAGGATTTCGTGGACAAGGGCATCATGGAGCCCTCGGAGCTGGAACTGCGGCTCAACAGCCTGCAGATGCACCGCCTGCAGCGCAGTTTCGACGCCATCTACACCGTACGATTCAAAGAGGACTAGAGGCCGGCCAGCTCCCTTCCGGGAATGAAGGGGTAGACATCTATGCCCGGCTCCTCGTAGGGATGGGCGGCGATTATGGCATCGATCACCCGGCGCAGGTCGGAGGCTTTGATGGCGAACTCCATCCTCAGCTCGTCAGCGACCTCCACCTTCCCCACTTCCCCCTGGTAAGGGTCGGCGCCCTCGAGCGGCCTCCAGCAACCCGTCATCATCTGGTAGCTGAACACCATGTCGTAATGGGGGAAGATGGGCTCCATCGCCCCGTTCACCGCCTCCATGACTGCATCCCGGTCCTCGGGCGGAAGGAAGACCACCACCTTGTAGTACTCGGTGTCAGGGCTCATGTCGTATCCATCGCCGCCGCGGTTTATGAAGGTTGCCTCGATGAAAGGTTTATGTCAGTAAGCGCTTATAGCGGAGGCATGGCAAAGCAGGTCAACGCTTCCCATATTCTCGTCGAGAGCGAGAAAGAGGCCACGAAGATCGTCGAAAGACTCAACGGAGGAGAGAGGTTCGAGGACCTGGCCAAGAAATACTCCAAATGCCCCTCGGGGAAGCAGGGCGGCGCCATGGGGTGGTTCGGCCGCAATCAGATGGTCGCCGAGTTCGAGCACGCCGCCTTCAAGTCCGAGCCGGGCAACGTTGTCGGTCCGGTGCGCACCAACTTCGGATGGCACCTGATACTCGTGAACGATGTGAAGTGATCTGGAGATTGACGACCTGATGCGCGGCCGTCGTGCCGTTGCCGCATTGAAGCGCATCCGCAAGCCGTCGCCTCAGGCGCGCTTCCGGGAGGACGGCCGTCGTCGCTGGGCATCTCAGCGACCTCTTTTGCTGTCGTCTATCAGCGATGCGCACCTCGCCATCGAAGACGAGGGCCGGCGTCATCATCGCCCCTCGGGCCGAGCCCCCCGGGGCCGTCCGTCTTCGCCCCGATGATCCCTTTGGGGATCTTGCGGACGCTGCCCCGAACCGATAGTATTCGGAGGAGCCGGTTTCGAACAACTCCATCATCACTGCTTGGATATCCATTCCCCGTAGGCCCTCACCAGCCCTTCGGCGTAATCCTCCCTTTTCTCCTTGGGTATGTAATTGTATATGGAGGCCAATCGCAACAGCTCGTCGCGGAGCTCTTCGCCCTCTTTGCCGTCGACCTTTCGGAATATACCGTAGAGGTTAGATACTCCCACCATCATACCCGCAACCCTGATGCGGCCGATCTCCGCCGCGGCCTTGTCGATGCAGCAGTCGCTCATGCGCTCAGGATACGAACCGGTTGAGTGTATAAAAACGTATTTCAAATATATTAGAAACAGGTGCTAGGATGGCAAAGGTGAAGGTTAACATGGGCGTGTGCGAGCGTACGCACGAAATCAACGTCAGTCTGCGGGAGGACGGATCGCTGGATGTCAGCATAGTCTCCGATTGCGAGAAGGTGCGGGAGTACGGCGAGCAATTGGGGACCCTGGCGATGGCCGACCTCGGCAGCATAACCATGAGCCGCATCATGGACCCCATGATAGTGGAGCATCTGACCCCCACCTGCCTGGCGCCGGTGGCGGTGTTCAACTGCGCATGGATGGAGGCCGACATGATGTCCAGCTCCCTGGCGTTGAAGGCGGGGGAGATGAGCCTGGAGTTCCAGGAGTGAAAAGTTAGTTATCCGACTTAAAACGATTATCCCTAGCTTCCATGGTCAAGGAATACGACATAATCGTGATAGGTTCCGGCGCGGGGCTCAACATCGCCAACCAGGCCCGTGACAAGGGATGGAAGGTGGCGTTGTTCGAGAACGGCCCCCTGGGAGGGACCTGCCTAAACCGTGGCTGCATACCGAGCAAGATATGGACCAGCGCCGCCGACGCCATAAGGTCGGCGGAGGACGCCGCCGGCATGGGGGTGGGGACCAGCATCGATTATGTGGACTTCTCGCTGCTGCGCTCCCGCCTGCGTCATATCGTGGATGGCGACTCCAAGTCCATTGAGAATGCCATCGACAAGGACCCTCAGATAGACCTGTTCCGACGGACGGCGGAGTTCGTGGACAGCAAGACCTTGCAGGCGGGCATGAAGAAGGTAAGCTCAGAAAGGATAGTCATAGCCAGCGGAGTCAGGACCCGGGTTCCTGAGATAAAAGGTCTGGAGAAGGCCGGCTATCTGCGGTCGGAGGACGTTTTCATGATAAAGGAGCCTCCCCGCAGCCTCGCCATACTCGGCGGCGGATACAAGGCGGCGGAGTTCGCCCATTTCTTCTCCGCAATAGGCGTTGACGTGACCGTGATCGGCCGCAACGCCCGTTTCCTACCCAGCGAGGACGCCGATGCCTCTGAGGCGGTGCTCTCCCGGCTCTCGGAGCGCGCCGATTTCTTCCTCGGATACGATATCGACGAGGTCGCGATGGCCAACGGCAAGAAGAAGCTGACTCTTTCCTCCAAGGAGGAGAGCGCCGACGTGGAAGCGGATGAGTTGCTGCTGTGCACCGGCGTGGTGAGCAACAGCGACCTCCTCAAGCCGGAGATGTCAGGGATCGAGACCGATTCCGCTGGCTACTTCATAGTCGACAAGAGGCTCCGGACCAACGTAAAGGGAGTTTACGCCCTGGGCGACGCCCTGGGGAGGAATATGTTCCGCCACAACGCCAACTACCAGAGCATGGTGGTCTGGCAGAACATCATCGGAAAGGAGGTCAAGGCGGAAGAGCACGCCATCCCTCATGCGGTGTTCTCCTGGCCGCAGGTGGCTTCGGTGGGCATGACGGAGGCGGAGGCCAAGGCCAGGGGCTTCGAGGTCCTGGTGGGGCATCACCGCTACGCGGACAGCGGGAAGGGCTACGCCATCCGTTCCAAGGAGGAATTCGTGAAGGTGGTCGTGGACAGGAGGAACAAGGCCATATTGGGGGCCACCGCATGCGGCCCCGAGGCGAGCTCTCTGATACAGACGGTGGTGGTCATGATGAACTCCGACGACGGCACCCCTCGGCCACTCATCCAGGGTCAGGTCACACATCCCACTCTGGCGGAGGTCCTGGAGCGAGCGTTCCGCGGCCTGCATGCCCATTGATCACCTGGGCATCGTCGGGCATCGCATGACCCGACCGGCCGATGGCCGATGGACGGATCCGCATGGTCTCCTCCTCAGACGTCGGCGGCGTTCCAGTCTGGACACCTGGGTTAGAAAAGGTTGATATAATCACACTAGGCTGTTCGACTGAATGTCATTGGCTCTGTTGGGCCTGCCGTTGGGCTTCATCCTTCTGTTTCAAGCCTCCAATTGGCTGGTGGACTCCGCCAAGAGGACCGCTTTGTTGCTGGGTGTTTCACCGTTCGTAGTGGGCATAACCATCGTGGCCTTCGGCTCGTCCTCCCCCGAGGCCGCGCTGGCGCTGATGGCTTCCACCTCTCCCGATGTCATACTGGGCAACATCGTGGGCAGCAACATCGCCAACATCGGCCTGGTGGTCGGTCTGACAGCCATCGTCTATCCACTCGCCATCCGGTTCGACACTGTCAAGTTCGAGGTATGGGTGATGCTGGCGGCGTCGGTGCTCTTGACGCTTATGGCGGCTTCGGGCGACCTCGACCTGGTGGAGGGAATCGTGCTGCTGGCTCTCATGGCGGCCTTCATATACGTCGTCTACCGCCTCTCCAAGAGGGATCCGCTGCGTGAGGTTGTCGATGAGACCCTCATGTCCGAGGATCCGGGGAGGCTGGGGCCGAACCTGGCAATCATGGCCGTCTCATTGGCATTGTTGGTCTTGGGGGCGCAGGTCTTCGTCCTGGGAGCGGTGGCGCTGGCCGATGCGCTCCAGGTCCCTGAGCTCGTGATCGGGCTGGTGGTGGTGGCGATCGGCACCTCGCTGCCCGAGCTCTCCATATCCCTGGCGGCCGCCTGGAAGCGGGAGACGGAGATAGTTCTCAGCAATATCATCGGCAGCAACATCTTCAACGCCCTCTTCGTCATGGGCCTGGCCGCGCTCAGCGCCACCATCGCGGTGCCCGCCGCGATGCTGCGACTGGATCTGCTGGTGATGCTTGCGCTCTCAGTCATCCTGTTGATATTGATAAGGGTCCGCGGCGGCATCTCCCGCCGCGGCGGCCTGGTCTTCGCTTTTATATACTTTGCATACCTGCTGATACTGTTCGTCTGAATCGTGGTGAGCATGACGTTGGACATTTTCGACTGGACTTTGCTGGCGGTGCTTTCCATGGTGCCGTTCTGGGAGGGCAGGTACACCATACCGATGGCCATAAGGATGGGGGCCGACCCGTTGTCGGCCTATTTGTGGTGCGCGGCGTTCAACATCCTCGCGTCGCCGCTGATATTCTTCTCGCTGCGGGTGGTCTACACCCGGTGGCTGTGCCACATCGCGCCGGTGCGCGCGATCTACGAGGCCTGCGTCCGCAGGGTCTCCAGCGAGAACAGCAAGGTGCTGGAGCGCTGGCAGGAGCTGGGGCTCATAGTGTTCGTGGCCATACCGGTGCCGGTCACCGGCGTCTGGACGGCGACGCTGCTGTCCTGGCTGTTCCAGCTCGACGAGAGGAAATCGATACTGGTCATCGGCACGGGGGTGCTGATAGCCTGCGCCATAACCACCCTCGCCACCCTGGGCGTGCTCAGCATTTATGCGTAGTAGTACTCGCCCTTCCCCTTCTGCTCGCGGTCAAGGCGCGAATCGGGCTTGTTGATACGGGGGCGGTGGGTGTCAGCATCGCGGCGGAAGGTGATGTCCACCTCCTTGAGGAAGCGGTTCATACCTGTCCGCATCTCCATCGGTCCCTCGCCCACGCCCCTCCTGCCGGGCTCGCCGCCGAACACCATCATGGAGTCCGACACCATGTCCAGGAAATAGATGTCGTGGTCGACGATCAGGGCGCTCTTGCCGCTCTTCTCCATCACCCTGCGCAAAGTGCGGGCGGCGTTCATCCGCTGGTTCGAATCCAGGTACGCCGAGGGCTCGTCCAGCAGATAGACGTCCGCCTCGCGGGCGAGGCATACGGCGATGGCGGCGCGCTGCAGCTCGCCGCCGGAGAGGTTCTTCACCCTCTTTCCCAGCAGATGCTTCAACGCCAGCGGTTCCATCACCTCGGTCTGGAAGAATCCGGACTGGACCACCTCGAAGGCGGAGCTGTGCAGGAGGTCTTTGAGGGTCCCATCGAAGTCAGGTGTTATGTACTGCGGCTTGTAGGAGACCTTGATGTCGGCGTCCACCGAGCCGCTGTCCGCCTCGAGCACGCCGGCCAGCATCTTCACGAACGTGGTCTTGCCGGTGGCGTTGGGGCCGACTATCCCCACTGACTCGCCCTCCTTTATCTTCCCCGGTGACACCTGGAGTGAGAACTGCCCGAAGTCCTTGCCCAGGCCCTGGTATGAAACCAGTTCCCCGGTGATCCATTCGCCGCGGGGCGGCGACATGGAGAACTCGATGGCGCGTTCGCGGAAGCGGATGTTCTCCTCGGGGAGGTATCCGTTGAGATATACATTGATGGCGGTTCGCACCTGCCTCCCTTGGGTGAAGACGCCGTAGGCGCCCTCGTCGCCGTACACCACGTTTACGTTGTCAGCGAGGAAATCGAGGACGGCGAGGTCGTGCTCGATCACCACCACTTGGCGGTCCTCGCTCAGTCCGCGGATGATCCTTGCCACCTTGACCCTCTGATAGATGTCCAGGTACGAGGACGGTTCATCGAAGAAGTAGACGTCGGCGTCGCGCATCACCGTGGCCGCCATGGCCACCCTCTGCAGTTCCCCGCCGGAGAGCTTGTCCAAGGGGCGGTCGATGACCTCCTCCAGCTCGAAGACGGCCGCGGCCTCGGCGACGGTCATGCGCTCCTCCACCCTCTCCAGCAGGGACCTTACCTCCCCGCTGTGCACCTGAGGGAGCTTGTCCACGTACTGGGGCTTGGTGGCGATGACCACATCGCCCCCGTACACATCGCTGAGGAAGGTGTGCAGCTCGGTGCCGCTGTAATGGTCGAGGACCTCCTCCTTGCTGGGAGGGTCCTCGTAGCGTCCGAGGTTGGGCACCTCCACGCCGGAGAGCATCTTGATAGCGGTGGTCTTGCCGATGCCGTTGGGGCCCAGTATGCCGGTGACCATGCCCTTCTTCGGCACCGGGAGGCGGTAGAGCCGGAAGGAGTTCTCTCCGTACTGGTGCACCATCTCGCCCTTGAGCTCGTCGGCGAGGCCGATTATCTTGATGGCATCGAAAGGGCATTTGTGCACGCATATGCCGCATCCGGCGCAGAGCTCCTCCGATATGATGGGTTTGCCTCGCTCTCCCAGGACGATGACCTCAACCCCCGTCCTTATCTTCGGGCAGAACCTCATGCACTCGTTGTTGCACTTCTTGGGCTGACAGCGGTCCTTGAGCAATGCGGCGATGCGCATGTGCCCGCTTATGTGGAGATTGTTTATAAGCTTTAATGAACGGACGAGGCCCGTGGGGCAACGGTCGAAGAATGGATAAACAATAAGGTTGTTTTCGCAACCAATGGTGCTCCGATTCCATATCCCCCAGGACGAGGGCTGCCCCATTTCGCTGATACGATTGGTGTCGATGATACACCATGACTGCCACGGCTTCATAAAGTCCCGATTGGGCGACCTCGGCGTGAGCAGTGGGCAGTTCCCGCTCATGTTCCTGATATACCAGAACGAGGGGGTCAACCAGGGGCAGGCGGCATCCGCCCTGGGCCTGGACAAGGGGACGGTCGCCAGGGGCATGATGCGCCTGGAGGGGGCCGGCCTGGTGTTACGGGAGCGGGACCGCCACGACCGGCGCAACTACCGCCTTCGACTCAGCGACGAAGGAAGAGAGGTCATGGAGCGCCTGGAGGATGTGCGCCTGGAGCTGGAGGCGGGCCTGGTGCAGGGCCTCAGCGACGAGGAGAGGTCGGTGCTGAGGGAACTGTTGCAGAAGGTGCATGGCAACGTGGCAGAGGGAAAGGATGAGTGATCCCCGCTACACCGACGGCGTGGAGACCCTTCTCGGCGACCCTCAGCGGGCGGTGAGGCGGCTCTCGGTGCCGATGATCATCGCCATGAGCCTGCAGACGGCCTACAACCTCTTCGATGCCATATGGGTTTCTGGCCTGGGCTCGGACGCCTTGGCGGCGGTGGGCTTCGCATTCCCCATGTTCTTCATCATCCTGGGCATCGGAGCGGGCATCGGCCTCGGCGGCTCCTCGGCCATCGCCCGGCGCATCGGCGCCAAGGACCGCGACGGGGCACAAAGGGTCCTTACCCACACCCTCTTCCTGACATTGGCGGCCTCGGCGGCCTTGACGGTGCCCCTTTTCCTCTACACTGAAGAGATCTTTCTGGCCATGGGGGCGGGCGAAGTCACCCCGCTGGCGGTCGAATACGGTAGGATTGTCTTCGGCGGGGCGGTGGTCATAATACTCGCTAATGTGCTCGCCGCCACCCTGCGCGGAGAGGGCGACGCTCGAAGGTCCTCCATATTACTGGCCTTCGGCTCGGTGCTCAACATCATATTGGACCCCATCCTCATCTACGGCCTCGACATGGGTATCGCCGGCGCCGCCTGGGCCACGGTGATAGCCTTCGGCCTGGTGACCTTGGCCCTGTTGCGCATCTATCTGTGCAAGAACGACACCTTCATCCGTCTCCATATCAAGGGGTATCAATGGGAGAGCGGCATCAACCGCGACGTGCTGCGCGTGGGCGCGCCGGCGTCGCTGCAGTTCATCTCCATGGCGTTGACGCAGTTCGTCATGATAATCCTGATACTGATGGTGGACGACACCGACGGGGTGGCCATATACAGCACCGGCTGGAGGGTGATATCCTTGGCCATAATCCCTCTCCAAGGGATCGCCAGCGCCGTCACCCCCATAACCGGCGCCGCCTACGGTGCCATGCGCTTCGACAAGCTCTCCATAACCCATCTTTACTCGGTGAGGTTCGCCCTCTACATCACCGTTGTACTGATGGTGCTTCTTTTCGTCTTCGCGCCCCAGGTCATGACGCTGTTCACCTGGTCCCCTGACTCCGTCCATCTCTTCGACGACCTGGTCGAGTTCTTGCGCATATTCGCCTTCATGGTCCCGGGGGTGGCCTTCGGCATGCTGTCCTCCGCCACATTCCAAGGGATGGGGATGGGCATGAAGGCGCTGGTGGCCACCATATTCAGGGCGGTGCTTCTCTCGGTGGTGTTCTGCTATGTGCTGGGAGTCGTCCTGGGGATGGGGCTGATCGGCCTTTGGATCGGCCTGTGCTCCGCCAACGTCATCGGCTCGCTCATCGTCTTCAGCTGGGTGAGGCTCACCATCCGCCGCATCGATCGCGGGGTCCATGCTTAAATAGGCGGGGACTTTCCCATTATTCAGATGAAAGGGGGGACCGAGGGTGTGGAGACCCTCCTCGGGGATCCGAAGAGGGCGGTGCGGCGCATGTCCGTGCCTCTGGTTATCTCCATGCTCGCCCAGACGGTCTACAATCTCTTCGACGCCATTTGGGTGGCGGGTCTCGGGCCCGAGGCCCTGGCGGCGGTCGGTCTGGTGTTCCCGGTGTTCTTCATACTCCTGGGGATAGCCAACGGCCTGGGCATCGGCGCGGCGGCGGTCATAGCCCGGCGCATCGGTGCCGGTGACCGCCGCGGGGCGGACTCGGCGGCGGTCCATTCCCTGCTGATCGCGGTGGCGCTGTCGCTGGCGCTGACCGTGCCGCTGCTGGCCTTCGCGGAGAACATATTCGCGTTCATCGGCGAGGGCGAGGCGCAGACCATGACCCTGGAGTACGGCAGGGTGATCTTCGCCGGCAACATCGTCATCTTCCTGGCGGTGCTCACCAACAGCCTCCTCCGCGCCGAGGGCGCGGCCAAAAGGGCCATGCACATCATGGTCCTCGCCTCGGTGCTGAACATCGTCCTCGACCCCATCTTCATTTACACCTTGGGCATGGGGGTCGCAGGGGCGGCGTGGGCGTCGGTTCTGGCCTTCGGCATCGCCATCCTCGTGGCCCTGTACTGGTACCTTCCGGGGCGGGGAGGTTACCTGGACCTTTCGCTCCGGGGGTTCCGCTACTGCCGAGGCACAGTGCGCGAGATATTGGCCATCGGCATACCGTCGGGGGCGGAGATGATCGTGCTGTCGGTGTCCGCCTTCATCCTGAACGTGATCGTCTACGACTACGGCGGCGTCGACGGGGTGGCCATATTCAACAGCGGCTGGAGGCTGTTGCAGATCGCCATGCTCCCCTATTTCGGCATCGCCGGCGCCATAGTGCCCATCGTCGCCGCCGCCTACGGCTCCAAACGCTATGATAAGTTGAACGAGGCCTTCAGCTACGGGATGAAGGTGACCGCCTTGGCGATGACCGCCCTGGCGGCGCTCCTCGCCGTCTTCGCCCACCAGGCGGTGCTGCTGTTCACCTATGCCGAGGACACCGCGCATCTGACCGAAGGGATGGTGCTGTTCCTGCGCATAAGCTGCCTCTTCCTACCTTTCATAGGCATCGGTGGGGTGGCGGCGGCCATGTTCCAAGGCATCGGCATGGCGATGAAGGCCTTCCTGGGGACGGTGGTCCGCAACCTCGTCCTCACCCTGGTGCCCGCCTATCATCTGGGCGCGGCCTTCGGACTGGTGGGCGTATGGTGGGGCCAGGCCGGCGGGGAGATAGCGGGCTCCCTGCTGGTGGCCGCATGGGCCTGGCTCACGGCGAGGGTGCTGATGGCCGAGCGTCATCTGGTCCATAAAGAGGCATGAACGCCGCCGGCCAGCGCATCGACCAGACATCGGCGCAACCCATCAAACTTAAATCGTTTAACCCGTTCTCAAAACGATACAAATGCCCAAGGTCTTCATAGGGGTCGCTTGGCCCTACGCGAACGGTGCGATACACCTCGGCCACCTGGCGGGGTCGCTGCTCCCCCCCGACATATTCAGACGCTACAACCTGCTCAAGGGCAACGAGGTCCTGATGGTGTCCGGCTCGGACCAGCACGGCACCCCCATAACCCTCAGCGCCGAGCGGCAGGGCGTCCCCCCGGAGGAGGTGGCGGAACGCTACCACCGGATCAACAAGAAGGCCATCGAGGACATGGGCATCGGCTTCTCCCTCTACACCAAGACACACAACCTCCATCACGTCTCGGTGGTCCATGATGTGTTCAACACCCTGCAGGAGGAAGGACTGCTCTATCGGAAGGAGACGCCGCAATACTATTGCGGCAGCTGCGAGAGGTTCCTCCCTGACCGTTACGTGGAGGGTACCTGCCCTGAATGCGGCTGCAGCAACGCCCGCGCCGACCAGTGCGATGAGTGCGGTAAGACCTTCGAGGCCGGGGAGATCGAGGAGGGCCGTTGCATACACTGCGAGTCATGTCCCGAGGTGCGGGAGACGGAGCACTTCTTCCTCAAGCTCAGCGAGTTCCAGGACAGGCTGATATCATACGTGGGGTCCAAGGACCATTGGAGGAGCAACGTCAAGACCTTCACCAGCAACTGGCTGGAGGGGGGTCTGCAGGACCGGGCCATCACCCGCGACATGGACTGGGGCGTCCCGGTCCCCATCGAGGGCTGGGAGGGCAAGGTCGTATACGTGTGGTTCGAGGCGGTCATCGGCTATCTGAGCGCCTCCAAGGAGCACTCCGCGCTTATCGGTCGCCCCGACGACTGGGAGCGTTTCTGGAAGGACGACGACGCCCGGCACTACTACTTCCTTGGCAAGGACAACATACCCTTCCATTCCATCATTTGGCCGGCGATACTGATGGGCTACGGCGGCCTCAGGCTCCCTGACGAGATACCGGCCAACGAGTACCTCACCACCAAGGAGGGCAAGCTCTCCAAGAGCCGCGGCGTCAGCATAGACCTGCCCTCGGTCCTGGAGCAGCACCATCCCGACCTGGTGCGCTACTTCCTCTCGGTCAACATGCCTGACCACCGTGACGCCGAGTTCTCCTGGCAGGAGTTCATGACCAAGATCAACAATGAGCTGGTGGCGGAGCTGGGCAACTACTATCATCGCGTCCTCAGCTTCACCCGCAAGAACTACGGCTCCATACCCGCCGCCGACGGATCGCTGGCCGAGGTCAAGGAGGAGATCGCGTCCCGTTTCCAGGAGGCCGACGGACTGCTGGCGGACTGCGATTTCAAGAAGGCGATGAAAGCGGTTATGGAGCTGGCCCGCTACGGCAACCGCTACTTCGACTCTGTCAGGCCATGGGCGCTCCTCAAGGAGGACCGCGAGGCCTGCGGGGCGGCGCTGCACGCCAACCTGGAGATAGTCAGGGCCCTGGCCATCATGTCCCATCCCTTTTTGCCCTTCTCGTCCCAGACCATATGGGAGGACATGGGCTTCAGCGGGTCGGTTGCCGACGCCGGATGGGACGGCCACCTGGGCCCCCTGCCGGTGGGTCAGGAGCTGCGCGACCCCCGCCCTGTGTTCCGCAAGGTGGAGCCGTCGGCCGAGGAGGCCGGAGGATTCGCCGACTTCCGCAAGCTGGAGCTGCGGACGGGGGAGGTCGTCGACGTCTGCGACCACCCCGACGCCGACAAGCTCTACATAATGACCTTGGACACCGGCGAGGAGCGTCAGGTCGTCGCCGGGTTGCGAACCCACTACCGCAAGGAAGAGCTTGTGGGGAGGAAGGTGGTGGCGGTCTGCAACCTCAAGCCCGCCAAGCTGCGCGGCGCCGAGTCCCGCGGCATGGTCCTCGCTGCCGATGACGCCGCCAGCGGCGGCGACAGCGTGCGGCTGCTCACCCCCGCCGCCGAGCTCCCCAACGGGGCAGATGTGGACTGCGGGATGGAGGGCGGGGCGTCCAAGCTCGACTACAAGGAGTTCCAGAAGGTGGACATAAGGATAATATCCCTGGGTAAGGGCCAATCCGAGGCGGAGGGCAGGAGGCTGATAACTCCGCCGGAGGAGGACGGCCTCTACGCGGTGGTCTTCGACGACGATGCCGCGGCCGTGCTCCGTTGCGGCGAGGTGCCTGTGACCGTGGACGGCGACATACGCCCAGGGGCAATGGTTCGATGAAGGCCGACCTGCATGTGCACAGCGACCATTCCGCCGACGGCACCTGCAGCGTGGAGGAGATGCTGAACGCCGCCCGCGCCCTGGGACTGGAGTGTGTGGCGTTCACCGACCACAACACCATGGACGGCTACCGAGAGGCGGCGGGGATGGCTGACGACCTCCTCATCATCCCGGCTATGGAGGTCTCCTCCGCCGACGGCCACGTCCTGGCCTACGGCGTCGACAGGGAGATAGCGGCGGGGATGCCAGTGCTGGATACGATAATGGCGATACACGACGCCGGAGGCATCGCCGTCGCCGCCCACCCTTACCGCGTGTGGTCCGGCCTGGGCGAGGAGAACGTGCTGCCGGAGTTCGATGCCATCGAGGTCCTCAACGGCCGCTCCGTAAAAACGGGTAACCATGCCTCCGCCCGGCTGGCGGCGAGGATGGGGAAGCCGGGGACCGCCGGCAGTGACGCCCATTGCGTGGAACAGATGGGGAGCGTCTACTGCACCCTTCCCGTTGGATGCCGCGATGCGGAGGACGTAATCGGAGCGATAGTCGGCGGGCTCGTCGTTCCTCGCGGCGAGCATCGCAGCATCGGCGGCACCGTCTCCTACGCGATGAAGACGGTGAGCGAGTGGGCCGGCCGCGGCTTCCGCCGCATATGATCACATCCGGAACTCTTCATCACGGAAACTGCTGGCGGGGCAAGGCCCGTCGAGGCATCGGCCGCAGCGGTCGCATTCACCTATGAGCGTCACCTTCCCCTCCTGCAGGCCGAGGGAGCCGCGGGGGCAGCGGGCGACGCAGAGGGAGCAGCCGACGCATTCCTCGGAGCGGAGGACCAGCTCGTGCATCCTCTCCGCCATTTTCCTGACCCTTTCCACGCTGGGTCCTTTGGCGGTGAGCACCCCCTCCTCGTAAACGGTGACCCCTTCGACCGAGAGCCATCCCTCGTCCTCCTGCAAATCCGCAGGCCCCATAATCCCCGCCAGCGAGGCCAACCGGCCGATGTCCACCGAGCGGGAGAACGAGCCCTCGATGCTGTAGCCCGCCACGCAGGGGCTCGCCCCCTCCTGCATGGCGAGCCTTATCTGGCCGCCGCCGTCGCGGGGGGCGCCGCGCGTCAAGGATCCGAGGTCCTTGCCCGTCAGCGACTCCAGCTCCTCCCTTATGCTCTGTGGCACCTTCTTCCAGCGCCACAGCGCGTAGCGCTCCCACTCTTCGGGGAGGTCGCGGGCGATGCGGTGCTGGTGCAGCCAATCGCTCCACTGCCGGTAGCGGCCGCTCTCCCCGGCGACGATCTCCAACTCCGCCATGTCGGACGCGGGGCAGAGGAAGCATCCGATGCGGTCGAGGCCTTGTTGATACCAGGGGTTGAAAGCCTCGCCCTTGGACATGATGTACATCCACACATGGAGTGCGTTCCAGTCCTGTATGGGGGAGGCGCCGACCTGCCCTGGGGTCCAGGGGTTGCGCCACACCCGCGACTTGGAGCGCCGGGCCTCGGACTCGTAGCGGCGCTGGCCGATGAAGCTGAGCACCCCTTCGGGGAAGTTCCTCAGTATGGCTCCCACGGTGGGGCCCAGCTTGTTGGTCTTGCAGCACCAGCGGTAGTCCTTGGCAGGGGGTCCGAAATGGACGAGGTTACCGAAGAATGCATCCACGGGGGCGGACTCGACGATGAGTTCGAGGCCGTGCCTCTCCGCCACCTCCTCCACGTGCTCCACGGTCTCATCGAACTCCAGGCCGGTGTCCACGAACAGCAGCGGGAGCCTGAGGCCGGCATCGAGGGTGAGCAGCAGCGTGGCCAGGCTGTCCTTCCCTCCAGAGAAGGAGACTATGGCGGGGAGGTCGTGGCGCTCGATGGTCGACCTGATGAAGTCCACTGCCTCCGCTGTCCTCTCGCCCAGCACCTCCTGGTTAGCCGCCAGGACCTCGTCCCATCCAGGGGATGGCCGGGGGTTGCGCGGAAAGACCTCCTTGGTCCACTTGGTCTTGACCGCCTGGCCCTTGGCGGCGTCGACCATCTCCTCGGCGTCCATCCGCGCCAGGCCGGTGGCGACCGCCTCCTTGCCATCGGACACCACCACCTCGTCACCGCGGCGCACATGGTCCGATGCCGCCACGACGCCCGGCGCCATGAGGTTCTTCCCTTCTCTGATGAAGGGGACCGCCCCGGGGTCGCAGACCACTCGCCCTCTGCTCATCACTGGGTGCATCCGCTTGGCGCCCTGCAGGCGGTTGACGAAGACATTCCCGCGGCCGAGGTCGTAGCGCAGCGCCCCGACCGCCTCGCCATCGACTATGACCTCGTCCATGCGGTCGAGGGCGGGGACCTTGTTCAGCAACACCACTCTGCCCGAGGGCAGCAGGGCCTCCCCGCAGCCCTCGCCGAACTGCTCGTCGACGGTATGCCTGATCAGTCCCCGGTCGCGGTCGAACGCCGGGCGCACATCGGCGGGAGGGGTCACCTCCACCTCTCTGGTGCCGCCGTTGCAGGCGGGGCAGTCCCTCCTCTCCAGCAACGGGAGGTTGCAGCTGTCGCACCAGCGTAGATGGTTCTTGCCCAGGCGCACGGCGGCCATGTTCATTGGGACAGATATCGGCTATTTAACGTTGGCGGACGCCGCAACCGCGGCCGATGACGCCACCGGGCCATCTGGTGAGCGGCGGGCTCCATCGGAGGCGGACAGGCCATTGCTATGGCGAACAGGGATGCGGCGTCCTCCCCCGCGTGATTGATGGCGTTCCTCGTTGCGGTTACCAGTCATCTATAAATATTGAGGATATCATTTCAAAAAATATTAAAACAGCCTAGCAGGGCTGTAGCCTGCGGGGAGGGAACTGTCGACATGGCGGAGAAGGAATACAATCTGGGACTTTTCCAAAAGTATCTGACCGTATGGGTCCTGCTTTGCATAGCGGTGGGCATATTGCTGGGAAGGCTGCTGCCGGAGACCGCGGAGACCTTGGCGGGCATCCAGGTGGCGCAGGTGAACCTGCCCATCGCCATCCTGCTGTTCGGCATGATGTATCCCATAATGCTGCAGATAGACTTCAGCCAGGTGGTCAACGCGGTCAAGGCCCCCAGGCCGGTGATGATCACGCTCTTCGTAAACTGGTGCATAAAGCCCTTCAGCATGTTCTTCTTCGCCTGGGTCTTCTTCCAGATAATCTGGGCACCCTTCCTCGACCCCACTCTGGCCAACGAGTACATGGCGGGCATGATATTGTTGGGCATCGCCCCCTGCACCGCCATGGTGCTGGTGTTCAGCTACCTGGCCCGGGGGTTCATGGGCCTGACGCTGGTGCTGGTGGCCATCAACTCCCTGACGATGCTGGTGCTCTTCGCGCCGCTGGGGAACTTCCTTCTCGATGTGGGCGGTATGCCCATCCCGTTCTTGACCATATTCTTCACCGTGATGCTCTATGTGGGCGTATCCCTGGTGGCCGGTTACATCACCCGCACCCATCTGATACGCAAGCGGGGCATCGAATGGTACGAGGGGACCTTCCTCCGGAACACCGGTCAGGTATCGATGACGGCGCTGCTGCTCACTCTGATATACCTATTCATGCTGCAGGGGGACGTCATAGTCGAGAACCCGCTGTCGGTGGGGATGGTCGCCCTTCCCCTGACCCTGCAGATCCTGTTCATATTCGGCGTCGGGTTGTTCCTTGCTAAGCTGTTCAAGCTGACCTATGAGGAGACCGTCCCGGTCTCCATAATCGGCACCAGCAACCACTTCGAGGTCGCCATTGCCACCGCGGTCATGGTATTCGGGGTGGGCAGCGGGGCCGCCCTCGCCACCGTGGTGGGGGTGCTGATCGAGGTCCCGGTGATGCTGCTGCTGGTGGCCATACTGCTGCGCTACCGTCATCGATTCCCGCCCATGAAGGAGACGGACACCCCCGACAGCTCCCCGTTAACGGATGGAGAGGAGCAAGGACAGGTCCGCCCGTGAACGGTGCAACGCCTCCGCGAGCTTTCGCCTCAGCACCGGGTCGTCATGGGCGGCGAACTCCAGGTCAGGGTGCTCCACGTCCATGAGGATGAGGGAGCGGGCATCGGCCAGGCCGAATTGGAGGTCCTCGCCCCGCAGCGCCCGCTCGACCTCTGGCATCGAGCTTTTGGCCTCGCCGACGGCGGCGATGGCGGCGACGATCCGCCTCACCATGTTCCATAGGAATCGGCGGGCGCGCAGCTCGATGACCAGGGTCTCGCCGTCCTCGCTGACGGTGATGGACTCTATGCGCGCCGCTGTCCCCTTGCCGTCGTCGCGGCAGAAACGGCGGAAATCGTGCTCGCCCACGAACAGCGAGGCGCAGGCCCTCGCCGCCTCGATGTCGATGCCCTCTTTGGGAAGGAGGTAGCGGTAACGACGCGAAGCGGCGTGGCGGATGTTGCGCCCCTCGGGCAGCTCGGCCACAGCTAGGAAGTGAACGTCGTCGCTGACGGCGTTGAGGGCGCGGAGCAGCGCCGCGTCGTCGCTCATCGCGCTGCGGAAGGCGACGACGTTCCCGACGGCGCTGACGCCGGCGTCGGTGCGGCTGGCCGCCTTGAGGTCGAAACCCCCCTCCATGCGGGGCATGACCGCCTCCAATGCCCGCAGCACCTCGCCCTCCACCGTCCGCAGGCCCGGCTGGCGCTGGGATCCGCTGAAACCCTCACCCTTGTAGGCTATCCTCGTCGCCACCCTGCGGACGCTCATCGGCCTCAGAACGGCGCCAGCGATATTGTTTTTTCCTCTCCGCGTCCCGTGGGCGGCAAAGAGGTTTTAAATCATGTGCTGGATTATCTAGGCATACCGCAGGATTGGGTCCCATGAAGGCTTCCAGACGCTCCATGAAGATGAACTACGCCATACGACAGGTCACCATCCCCGCCGATGAGATGGAGGCCAAGGGCGCCGAGGTCATCCGCATGAACATCGGCGACCCCAACAAATGGGACTTCGAGACTCCAGAGTACTTCAAGGCCGCCCTGCGGGAGGCGGTCGACATGGTCGACAACGGCTACGGCGACTCCCAAGGGAGCCCTGAGCTGAGGGAGGCCATCACCGACCGGGAGTTCGAGAAGCACGGCGCCAGGATAAGCGCTGACGACGTCATCGTCACCAACGGCGTGAGCGAATCGGTACAGGTCTTGCTGGGCACAATGCTGGAGCCCGGCGACGAGGTGCTTGTCCCCGGGCCGGGATACCCTTCCTACACCCAGTACATCAACTACTTCGACGCCAAGCCGGTGTCCTACGAGCAGGTGGAGGGCGAGGATTGGCAGCCGGACATCGACATGATGCGCGAGCGCATCAACGAGCGTACCCGCGCCATAGTGGTCATCAACCCCAACAACCCCACCGGCGCCGTCTACCCGGAGAAGGCAGTAAGGGAGATCGCCGACCTCGCCGCTGAGAACGATCTTCCGGTCATATCCGACGAGATATACGACAAGATCACCTTCGACACTCCGTTCTTCTCCTTCTCCCGGACCTCGCCGGACGTGAAGAAGATAATCATGAACGGCTTCTCCAAGGTCAACCTCATGCCCGGTTGGAGGGTGGGTTACAGCTATTTCATGGACGATAGCGGGGACATGGACGAGATATTCGAGGGCTGCATGCGCCAGCTGCGCGCCCGCCTCTGTCCGAACGTGCCATGCCAATGGGCGGCCCGCGCCGCCCTGCAGGGCCCGCAGGACTACATCAATGAGCTCACCGGTAAGCTCTCCGCCCGCGCCGATTACTCGTACAAGAGGCTCAACGATATACCGGGCATCTCCGCCCGCAAGGCCAAGGGGTCGATGTTCATGTTCCCTCGGGTGGAGGCCGACCTCTGGAAGAGCGACATGGACTTCATACTGGACGTCCTGTGGGGTACGGGCGTGCTCTTCGTGCCCGGCTCCGGCTTCTGCGAGGAGTTCGGCAGGAACCACTTCCGCACCATCATACTGCCGGACATCCCCATCCTGGAGAAGGCCTATGACAAGCTGGAAGTATTCATGGCCGGCCGCATGAAGAAGGTTTGAGGGTAAGCAGTTTCGCGTCTACTCCAGGCGCTTGAGCATCTTGATGGCGGCGTCAACGGCCTCGCGGCCCTTCTCGATGCGCTTCTCCGCCTGCAGCCGGGTCATCCCCGGACCGGTGATCCCCAGCGCCACGGGCTTCCCGTGCTCGAGTGCGAGGTCGGCGATCTTCCGCGAAGCGTGGCCGGCGACGATGTCGTCATGCTCGGTCTCGCCCTCTATCACCGTGCCCAGCGTGACCACGGCTTCCACATCGTCCATCTGCAACAGCTTCTTTATCGCCAGGGGCATGTCGAAGACCCCCGGGACGTAGATCGTCTTGACGATCTCGGCGTCCAGGAACTCGACCTGCGACTTGGCGCGCTCCAGCATCATCGAGGTTATGTCGAAGTTGAACTCCGCCACCACGAATCCCAATCTGTATACTTTCATGTCATCTCCTCCTCATTGCACCGGCCCGGCGTCCTCGAACCCCTGTCTTCGGCCCTTGCCGGCGTCGCGGCGCAGGTCCTGGGGGCGGAACATCAGACGGTGGACGTTGACGGCGTGCTCGCGGCTGCGGCGGTCGGCGAGGAACGCCAGCTCCCGGTCGTCCCCGCCCTCGTCCTCATGCACGAACACCTCTATGATATGGGTGTTGGTCATCAGCTGCGCCCGTATGAGGCCGGTCGAGGCCTCGTGGGCGCACATCTTGTCCTTGTCCTTGGGCCCGGGCATGCCCAAGGCCATCACGATCTCGCATCCCTGCTCCTCGATGAGCTTCTTGCAGGCCACCGGGAGGTCCTTCATCCCCGGCACGGTCACGCGCAGTATCTTGACGCCGTCGGCGATGCCTTTGAGCTCGTCCTCGGCGGCGGCGCCCATGTCAAAGCGGGCGAAGGTGGTGTCAGCTATGCCTATTAGCCTCATCGGCAGCACCTCTGCTGTGGTCCTTGATTATGCGATTGATTATCTTGCGGGTGCCGTTGAGGTCCTCGGAGCACTCGCTCACCCGACGCACATCGATATTTAGACCCCTTTCATTTAGCCGGTGGCGCAGCTCCTCGGCGTCGAAGCTCTGATCGTATCCGAGGGCGATGATGTCCGGTTGGATGGTCTCCACTATGTCGAACATCTCGCCGCCCTCCTGGCCTATCCAGGCTTCATCGACCATCTTTAGCGATCCTACCATGGTGCAACGCATCCTCTCCGGCGTCACCGGCTCGTGCTTGTGCCTGCGCACGGTCTCGTCGCAGGCCACCACCACGAACAGCTCGTCGCCCATGTCCTTGGCCTGTTCGAGGTAATGAAGATGGCCAGGATGCAGGATGTCGAAGACTCCGGACGCCATGACCCTCACCATGCACCTTTCCCCTCAGAGCGATCTCCAGGCGTCGATAACGTCCTTCCCTTCCAGGAAGGAGAGCCCTTCACGCTCGGCATAGTCGATGGCCTTCTCTTTGGATAAAGCTTCCCCGTCGTCGCCCATCATCTCGCACACCGTGGCCGAGGGGGTGAGCCCCGCCATCAGTGTCAGGACTGTGCTCATCTCGGTATGCCCCTGCCTGGTGCTGAGCAGCTCCTCGCTGGTGCGCAGCAGGTGCACGTGCCCCGGCGCGCGGAAGTGCGAGCCGAACTCCTTGCGCTTCTCATCAGCGCCGCCGTCCATGGTGGCGATCTTCGACAGCTCACGGATGGTGAGGGCGCGGTCCCGGTCAGTTATACCGGTGTAGGTGTCCCTATGGTTGACGGTGATGGAGAAGGCCGACTTGGTGTCATAAGGGATGTCGAAGGGGGCCAGGCCTTCCATGGTGGGGTACTTGTCGGAGACCAGGGCGAAGAGGTCGGCCAGGAATGGTATCCCCAGCTCTTCCGCCAAGGGCCCGTGCAGCGTGGTGCACACCAGCCCCCCGCCGTCCTTCCGCATCCTCATGATGTCCGCCTGGTCGATGAACTGGGAGGCGATGACCATATCGGTCTCCCTCTCACGGTCGTCGAAATCGTACACCAGGACTATTTTTCCGTCCCTCAGATCCTGTAAGGCCTTTTCGATGTCACTCATCGTGATCCCCGTCCCATCAGCGGTGTCCCCGCGTAATGAGCCTGCCTGACATCAACGGCTGCTTAAAATATCTTTACTAATCTACCAACCTTTGGATAGATATCAGGCACGGAGCCTGGCCACTGTTTATCATATATTACTTATATTTTAATATCATACGTTCACACATCATGTCGTTGACTGTCGAAAAGACGGTGCTGGATTTCGTCAACGGCGGAAGCAACATCGGCAGGTCGATCAGCGAGACCCCGGAGCAGATAGAGGAATCGCTGTCGCTGCCTTTCGACCTGGACTACGATTTCTCCAAGGTCTGCGTCTGCGGCATGGGTGCCTCCGCCATCGCCGGAGACATCTTCGCCGACTTCTCCAACGAGACATCCACCACCCCGGTGAACGTGATCAGGGGAGTGGACCTGCCACGCTGGGTGGACTCCGACACCCTCACGCTGGTGACCAGTTACTCGGGCAACACCTATGAGACCCTGGAGCTGTACCGGCAGGCGCGGCAACGGGACTCCCCCATCGTCAGCGTCTGCTCGGGGGGAGAGCTGCAATCAATGAGCGAGAAGCACGGAGTGCCCACGTACCCCGTGCCTCCTGGCATACAGCCACGGGCGGCGCTGGGTCATATGGTGGGCATCACCGCTCTCTGCCTGGACGGTCTCGACGTCTGCCCCGCCAAGAAGGAGCTGCAGAGGATGATGCCTGAGCTCAAAGAGCTCCGCGACACCATGATGCCCTCTTACCCTGACAATCAGGCCTCGGCGCTGGCCAGCTCCCTGCTGGACACCGTCCCGGTCATCTACGGGCATCCCAACATGTCCGCCTCCTCGTTGCGATGGAAGACGCAGATAAACGAGAACTCCAAGATGATGGCCTTCTCCGGCGTTATGCCGGAGTTCAACCACAACGAGATCGTCGGCTGGATCGAGGGCAGCCCGAGGATGCGCTGCTCGCCGGTCGTTCTCTACGACGCGAACGCGCCTGAGACCCTCAAGGGAATCATCGATGCCAGCGTCGACAGCCTCCGCGACAGCGGCGTGGAGGTGCACGAGGTGCAGATCGAGGGGGAGAGCAGCCTGGAGAAGAACCTGCGCTCCTCGCTCATCGGCGACTTCGTCTCATTGTATCTGGCGCTGATGCGCCGTGTGGACCCCGAACCGGTGGGGGCCATAATGGCCTTGAAGGAGAAGCTCGCGATGTTCCTGCGTCCCTGAACCAGGGATACATTAATAAAACAAAAGTGTATGGCAAAGCGAGCATCCATGATTAACGAGGAAGCGCTTTGGATACGGGACAAGGTGCGGGCCCACAACAAGTGGTTCGAGGAGAGCATACCGATGATCGCCTCCGAGAACCTGATGAGCCCGTTGGCCAAGGAGATGCTGATATCCGATTTCGCCGACCGCTACGCCGAAGGGCTTCCCGGCAAGCGGTATTATCAGGGGAACATCTACGTCGACGAGGTAGAGCTCAAGGCCATGGAGATGGCCCGCGAGCTGTTCGACTGCAAGTTCGCCGACCTCAGGCCCGTCTCGGGCACGGTGGCGAACATGGCCGTTCTCTTCGCCTTCGCTGAACCAGGCGACACCATAACCACCTGCGCCCTGGCGCAGGGCGCCCACATATCGACCGCTAAGTTCGGCGCCTTCGGACTGCGCTCCGTGAACTCGGTGAACTACCCGTTCAACGAGAGCGACATGAACCTCGACGTTGACGAGACCATCAAGGTCCTCAAGGATGAGAGGCCGAAGGTGGCGCAGTTCGGCCTCTCGGTATTCCTGTTCCCCCCTCCGCTCAAGGAGCTGATGGACACTTTCAACGAGATAGGCTGCACCGTCTGGTACGACGCGGCCCATGTGCTCGGCCTCATCGCCGGCGGGCAGTTCCAGGACCCGCTGCGCGAGGGCGCCCACATCCTGTCATCCAGCACCCACAAGACCTTCCCCGGTCCGAACCACGGCATGCTCCTGGGCGACAACCTCGACGAGGAGCAGGAGAAGGCGCTGCACCGCGCGGTCTTCCCGGGCGTCACGAGCAGCCACCACCTGCATGCCATGGCCGCCCTGGCGATGACCTTGGCGGAGATGAAGGTCTATGCTAAGGACTACGCGGCGCAGACGGTGAAGAACTCCCGCGTCCTGGGCGAGGCCTTGTATGAGAGGGGCATCGACGTGCTCTGCCCCGACCTCGGCTTCACCCGCTCCCACGCCATCGCGGTGGACGTGTCCGCCCACGGCGGTGGCAAGACGGTGGCCCAGGACCTGGAGGACGCCAATATCATCTGCAACAAGAACATGCTCCCCCGCGACACCTCGGCGGTGAAGCCTTCGGGCATCAGGCTGGGGGTGCAGGAGCTGACCCGCGTCGGCATGAAGGAGAGCGAGATGGTGCAGGTGGCCGAGCTCATCAGCCGGGTGGCGAATAAGGACCCCCCCGCCAAGGTGAGGGAGGACGTGAAGGAGCTGAAGCGCGGGTTCACCAAGATCCGCTACTGCTTCAACGAGGGCGAGGAGGCCTACCGCTTCCACGAACTGGTCTGACGCCCGTCCGGTAGCGGACCTGACGCTGTGACGGCGGCCATGGTCCTCGTCATGCTCATCGGACCGTTGGCTGGCATGACCCCCTTATGCGATGTCCAATATCTGCCCCCTCGCCATCTCGCCGCTTATACATCCGTGGCGACATGAGTGAGCGCTCACCCGATCCAGCATTGCCGTTTGCGACCTCGGCCTTAAAGCCGGCCGTCGATGGAAACCGATCATGGCCTCAGGGCCGTCACCTTCCCTTTCTACCGGCCTATACCGGCCACCGATCGATTCATGGCCAAGCGGCGGCGCCGTGGACGTTCATCCAGCCGACGGTTGTCACTGCTCTTCGGGAGGGGTCAGCCCATCGATGAGCTGGCATGCCTTGCAGCTCCCCTCCATGGTCGGTTCGCCGCACCGGCACTCAACCAGCTCCGCCGAGGGGAGGCCGGCGCGCAGCATCGGCGCCAGCTTGTCGTAGGACGATAGGATGCTGAACTTCGACCCGGGGGACCTGGTCTCCAGCCGGTCGACCACATCGCGGTACTGGTTCCGCAGTGCGGTCTCGGCGTAGGGGCAGACGCCGTCATGGAATTCCAGGCCGGCGAGGACGGCGTAGAGGTAGGACTCCTTCTCCGGCACCGCCCGCAAAGGCTGTATCCGCGGCACCAGGCCCGGCTGCACCTTGACGTGCGGCCCCATGCGGGCCATCCTCTCCACGTCGCCGCGCACGAAGTTCATCATTATCGACTGGGCGGTGTCATCGAGGTTCAGGCCGGTGGCGAGATGCCCGCATCCCAGCTCTCGCGCCTTCGCGTTCAGGCAACGCCGCCGTAGCACGCCGCAATAGGTGCAGGGGCTGCTCTCGCCCGTCCGCGGGGCGATTTCGTCCATGGACATGCCGAACTCGTCCGGGAACGACAGCTCATGATAAGGTACGCCATGCTCCTCGCAATAGCGTTCGGCGATGTCCAGGCTGGGCCGCCGATAGCCCTTGATGCCCTCGTCCACCGAGATGCAGTGGACCTCGGCGTCGCGCCTTTTGCCCAGGCTACGCATTATAAGGTCAAGGGTTACGATGCTGTCCTTGCCTCCGGAGACGGCAACTCCGATCCTCGCTCCCCGCGAGAGGTCGACCTGGCGGCGCAGCTCCTTCTTGACCCTCCTCTCCACATAAGACAGGAAATGGCCCTCGCAGAGATGGCTGCCGTTGTAGCGGATGAAGGTCACCGCCCCCTTGCCGCAATGATCGCATCTCAACATCCCATCCAACCCCCCGGTGTCATATCGTTTTCGGCGCGCTCAGCGGTCGAGGATCTCCTCCAGCTTGGCGCGCAGCACCTTGGAGGGCATGTCCGGCACCGAGATGTAGGTGGTCCTTCCCCCGTCGGGGTCCCCCTTGACCTGGGTGTTGAGGAGCCCCAGGTCGGAGAGGTCGTTGAGGTAGTTCCAGAACTGGGTGTGCTTGCGGGGCTTCTCCCCGTACTCCTCTGCCACCACATGGTAGGTCTTCTCCGCCTTGCCGGTGTTCACGTAGGCGTCCTCCTTGAGGCATCGCGTCACCGCGAGGAGGGTGAGGGAGCGATGCAGGTCCAGCTGCTCGAGCTTGGACTCGGTTATGGTGGAGTAGGTGAGCGCCTTTGCCTCCCGCACCAGCTCAGCCTTCACCTCGGTGAAGCCCTCCTCCTCCGCCAGCAGGGCGGACTTCTCCAACAGCTCGATGGCGAAACGGGCGTCGCCCCATTCGGAGGCGATGTCCGCTATCAGGTCCATGCAGTCGTCCCGCACCGTGCCGGGGTTCATGCCCATCGACGCCCTCCCCTCCACGATGTCCCGCAGCTCGGAACGGTCGTATCGGGAGAAACGTACGGTGTTGGCCCGCTTGAAGGTGCTCATCGACGCCTGGTCCAGGCGGTCGAGCACATAATCCTGGGATATCATCATCAGCGACAGGGAGGTGGAGGGGTCCACCCTCTCCTCGTTGAAGCGTGATAACTGATAAATCAGGTCCTGCGCCCCCTTCTTCAGCAGCACGTCCACCTCGTCGAGCATAACCACCAAGCGGAGGCGCCTCTTCTCCACGTGCTTCTTCAGCGCCCGCAGCATCTCCGACACCGAGAACCCCCGGTCAGGGTAGCCCTCGTCGAAATGCCTTATCAGGCGGAGGAGGACCGAGGACTCGGTGCTGCTCTGGCGGCAGTTCACTATCACGTAGTCCATCGGCACGCCCTTGTCGGCGGCGTGCCGCATCATGTCCATGCAGAAGCGCTTGGCGGTCGCGGTCTTGCCGGTGCCCACCGATCCGATGAGGAACGCGGACTGCGGGCCGCCGCTCTCCACCACGGGGCGGAAGAGCATGCCCAAAGAGCGCATCTGCTCCTCACGGTGCACCAGCTTGTCGGGGACGTAGTCGAACGTCAGGACCTTGGGGTCGCGGATTATCGCCGATCGCCTTTCGAACATCTTCAGTTCCTGCTCACTCTTATGAAGCCGGAGCACGGAAGCACCTCGATGCCCTCCGCCTCCAGCAGGTCGGCGGCCTGGTTCATGCCCAGCGAGTCCGAGGACATGTGGCCGGCGATGACCACGTTGATATGGTATTTCTTGCACTCCTCTATATGCTTCTCGGGGAAGTGCATGCCCACCACCGTGCCGATGCCGGCGTCGGCGAGCCTCTCATAAATCTCCGTGGGCCCGGAGGTGCCGCCGGTCATCTTGACCGCGAACTTGCCGACGCTGCTTTCTTTCTTGCCGTGGATGATGCGCGGCGGGGAGTTGCTCTTGGCGGCCAAACGGTACTCGGGGAGCTCCATGATCGCGTCCACCATGTTCTCCAGGCGCCGGGGGGCCTTCTCCTCGAGGTAATCCTCGAGGAAGCTCTGCGCCAGGTTGTCGGTGGGGGTGTGGACGTTCATCAGCGGTATATCCAGCAGACGGCAGGCGTCCACCGCCTGGTTGTAATTGGAGCCCAGCACCGCCCGGCCAACCTCGTCTATGCGCTTGGTCATCATCCCCTCGGCGATGTTTATGGGTATGCCCAGCTCATGGTACATGCCCTCCTGCATGTTCATCACTTCAGGGAAGATGGTCTTACCCATCCCGATGGGATGGTGGCCTATTATGGCGTCTATGCTCCTGCCTTTCTCGCGGAGGCGGTCGGCGAGGACCGCCTCGCCGGTGCCGATGTCGATGCCCCACATCAGCGTGCCGATCTCCGTGTCCTCATCGCCGTAGGATACGCGGCTGTCGGCGTAGGGGTTCCAGAGCCTCTCCTGGTCGAAGAGCTCCTTCTTGTCCTCGTCCAGTTTCTCGTACTCGGAGTTCTGTTTCTCCAACGCCTCCTCTATCTCCTCGCGGCCTCGGGGGTCCGCTTCCATACCTTTCTCTATCAACATGCGATAGGCGTCGATGAGTTTCATCAACTTGGTTAGGAAGGATTAATGTTATCAAGTTTTGCCATAAGGGACAATTTCGCCCATCCCTCGGGGGAAAGTATTTTTTAACCATACCCGATAGCGACGATGGTTGGCCATGAGGGAGATTTGGATAGAGAAATACCGCCCCCGCAGCCTGGAGGAGGTGGTGGGCCAGAAGCACATCATCGAGAGGCTGCGGTCCTATGTGAACACCCAGAACATGCCCCACCTGCTGTTCACCGGCCCCGCCGGCACCGGCAAGACCACCTGCGCCCTATCACTGGCGAAGGAGATGTTCGGCGAAGGTTGGAGAGGCAACGTCATCGAGCTCAACGCTTCCGACGAGAGGGGAATAGACGTGGTCCGGGGGAAGATCAAGGATTTCGCCCGCACCTCGCCCTTGGGAGGGGCGGAGTTCAAGCTCATATTCCTCGACGAGGCCGACGCGCTCACGCCCGAGGCCCAGGCGGCGCTGCGCCGCACCATGGAGCGCTACTCGGGGATATGCCGTTTCATACTGTCCTGCAACTACTCCTCCAAGATAATCGACCCCATACAGTCCCGCTGCGCGGTGTTCCGCTTCAGCCCCCTTACCGCCGATGACCTCAAGGGGTACGTGTCGCACATCGCCGGGGAGGAGGAGGTTTCCATCGACGAAGAGGCGGTGGACGCTTTGGTCCATGTGTCCCAGGGGGACATGAGGAAGGCGATCAACTCACTGCAGGTGGCGGCCTCCTTGGGCGTCCACATCGACCTCGATGTGGTCTACCAGACCACTGGCATGGCCAGGCCGGAGGAGGTGCGCGGCATGCTGGAGAAGGCTTTGTCCGGGGACTTCCTGCAGGCGCGGGCGATGCTCGACGACATAATGATAAACTACGGCCTCTCCGGCCAGGACATCATCAAACAGATCCACCGCAGCTATTACGAGCTGGCGATATCCGACTCAGAGAAGGTGCGGCTCATAGACCGCACCGGTGAGGTGGAGTTCCGCATGGTGGAGGGCAGCAACGAACGCATCCAGCTGGAGGCGCTGCTCGCCTATCTGACCATGATCGGCTCGTGAGGCGGTCAAGCCAAGCTATAAATAAGGATTCATTATTCAGAGCCCTGGAGATTTCGTATGGCACGTTTCAAAGAGGCTGATGAGAGGCTTCTCAACAAGAAGGTATGCATGAGTTGCTCGGTGACCAACGCAGCTAAGGCATCGAGATGCCGCAAGTGTGGATACAGCAAGCTCCGCGCCAAGGCCAAGGAGAGCAGGAAATCGTGATCGCCGTGCCGTTGTCGACGGCCTGCGGCCATCGAACCGAGCAAATGCTGATGCACGGGTCATGTTTGAAATACGTGTACTGTTATGAAACGGCACACATCCGGTCGGAGGTTTGGCAATGAAGGTCCTCATAATCGATGACAACGTGGCCATACAGGAGATAGTCTCGGAGATATTGACCACCGAGGAGCACACGGTGGAGGCAGTGTCCAACGGCAAGGAGGCCTTCAACAAGATAAGGCAGTTCCGCCCGGACCTGGTGCTGCTGGACATCAACCTCCCGGACATGGACGGCTGGACCATCCTCCGCAAGATGAAGGAGGACGGGCTCACCCAGGACCTGAAGGTCCTCATGTTCACCGCCGACACCGACATCGGCAGCGAGATATTCGGCCTGCAGGACGTGGTCGACGGCTACATCAGGAAACCCTTCAAGGGCAAGGAGCTCATCGAGAGGATGAAAACGATCTCCAAGGACGAGGCCGAAGAGGACCCCAAGGGGAAGTTGAAGTTCAAGTCCTTATTCGGCAAGAAGGAGGAGAAGGCCGCCTCCACCGGGCATCGAAAGCTCAACCTCAAATCGGGCAAGGCCTACATCGTAATGGAGAAGAAGCCGCAGCGGATATACGAGGGCTTCGTGGTCGAGGTCTTCGACGGCAAGGCGGGACTGGTGGTCACCAGCGAGCATCCCAAGTCCATACGGGAGAAATGGGGCCTGGAGAAGACACCCATCGTTTGGCTCACCTCCCGCAGCGGCAAGGCCTACATAGACCCCGGCAAGCTGGGCAGCATAACATCCTACATATCCCAATTCATCGAGAACAGCAAGAACAGCGTGATACTCATAGACGGGCTGGACGTGCTGATGGTCAACAACGAGTTCAACCAGGTGCTGAAGATGATCAACCAGATCGATGACCTCCTGGTGGACAACAACGCCATCCTGCTGCTGGCCCTCAACTCCAAGGTCCTGGACCAGAAGGACCTGGCGCTGATCGAGCGCAACAAGGAGATATTGGACTTCATGGCCGACTGAGGCCTTACGGGTGTTCCTGATGATCATTGACAGGGTTTGGGCAAGAGAGGTCCTGGACTCCCGCGGCAACCCCACCGTTGAGGCGGAGGTCTTCGCGGGAGGGACGAGCGCATCGGCCATCGCGCCCTCGGGGGCGTCCACCGGCAGCTTCGAGGCCATCGAGCTCCGTGACGGCGGACCGCGCTTCGGGGGAAAGGGCGTACTGACGGCGGTGGGCAACATCCGCAGCCGGGTCTCGCCGGCGTTGAAGGGCATGGACACTCGCGAGCAGCGCGCCGTCGATGAGGCTCTGGTCCGCCTCGACGGCACCGCCAACAAGGCCTCGCTGGGAGGCAATGCGGTGACCGCGGTCAGCATGGCGGTGGCAAAAATGGGCGCCATCGCCGGGGGCAAGCAGGTCTACGAGCACATCGGCGATGACGGTGTCACCCTCCCGGTGCCGATGTTCAACATCATTAACGGAGGCAAGCACGCCGGCGGAGATCTCCGGATCCAGGAGTTCATGGTGGTGCCAGCGGGGGCGGATAGCTTCAGCGACTGCCTGCGCATGTCGGCGGAGATCTACGCCTCCCTCAAGAGCCTGCTCAAGAACCGCTACGGCGTCGCCGCCGTCAACATCGGCGACGAGGGCGGTTTCGCCCCGCCACTGGACGACTCCTTCGAGGCGCTGTCGACCATGACCACTGCCATAGAGGACGCCGGCTACACTCCGGGAAAGGACGCGCTATTGGCACTGGACGCCGCCGCCAGCGAGTTCTTCAAGACGGGGGTTTACAACATCGACGACAAGGAGCTCTCCGCCGGCGAGCTGGTGGACCACTACGCCCTGATGGCGGAGGAGTTCCCGCTTATCAGCATCGAGGACCCCTTTGATGAGGAGGAGTTCGAGGCGCTGGGGGAGCTCACCCGTAAGCTGGGCGACAGGGTCCAGATCGTGGGCGACGATGTATTCGTGACCAATGTGGAGCGTCTGCGCAAGGGCATATCCATGGGCGCGGCCAATGCGCTGCTTCTCAAGGTCAATCAGATCGGCACCGTCTCTGAGGCCGAGGACGCCGCCCGCATGAGCTACAGCAACGGATACAATGTGGTGGTCTCGCACCGCTCGGGGGAGTCCGAGGATGTGACCATAGCCGACCTGGCGGTCGGCTGGGGCACGGGGCAGATAAAGACCGGCGCCCCCGCCCGCGGCGAGAGGACCGCCAAGTACAACCGCCTGCTGCGCATCGAGGAGGCCCTGGAGGGGAAGGCGTGCTTCCCCGGCGCGAAGGCCTTCAAGCGCTGAGGGATAAGATTATTCCCGTTGAGTCCTATGACCGGGCATGCCATCGCCGCCAGGACTGATGCCATCGTCACGTTCGGACCGCCGCGGAAACTGCGTACAAAGTCCGCCGTCCTCCGAGATCGATGATTCTGCGAGGGGGGGCCCTGAATGAGCAGGCTCTTCATCGCCAGCGAGGAGGATATCCGTGCCGGCAGGACCATGGACGTCTACTTCCGGCGCAGCCGTGCCGTGCTTGAGGCCTTGGGCCTCGAGGAGCTGCCCATAACGGCGGAGTTCACCGCCGGCGCCCTGCCCGACGGATGGCCATGGGCGGTGGTCTGCGGCACGGAGGAGGTGCTGCGGCTGATGGAGGGCGCGCCCATCGACATCCACGGCATACCAGAGGGGACGGTTTGGCGCCCGCGGTCGGTCCGTGGGCCGAGGATCCCGTTCATGAACGTCCATGGGCCCTACTGCGCCTTCGGCGAGATGGAGACGTCCATGCTGGGGATGCTCTGCCATTCCAGCGGCATCGCCACCATGGCGGCGCGATGCAAGATGGCCGCGGACATGGGCCACGTCATGGCCTTCGGGAACCGCCGCATGCATCCCGCCCTGGCGCCGATGCTCGACCGCTCCGCCTACATCGGCGGCTGCGACGGCGTGGCCTCGCCCCAGGGGGCGGAGATGCTGGGCGAGGCGCCCATGGGCACGGTGCCCCACGCGCTCTTCCTCATGATCGGCGACGAGGAGGCCGCCTTCCGCGCCTTCGACCGTCATTCCGACGACGACGTGCCCCGCATCGTGCTGGTGGACACCTTCTCCGACGAGCGTTTCGGGGCCCTCCTCGCCGCGGAGTGCATCCCCGGCCTCGAGGGCGTGAGGCTCGACACGCCGGGATCGCGCCGCGGAAACTTCCGCGAGCTCGTCCAGGAGTTGAGATGGGAGCTGGACCTCGCCGGCAAGGGCGATGTGCGCATAATAGCCACCGGCGGCCTCGATGAGCACCGGATAACCGAGCTCCGCGGCGCCGGCGTGGACTCCTTCGGGGTGGGGACCGGCATCAGCAACGCCCCCAGCGTGGACTTCTCCATGGACCTGGTGGAGAGGGATGGGGTCCCGGTGTCCAAGCGGGGCAAGTTCTCGGGGCGGAAGCATCCGTACCGCTGCCCTGACTGCTTGGCCATGGAGGTCTCGCTGCGGAGCGATGACGAGCCGCGCTGCGGCTGCGGCGCCGTCATGGACAATGCGGAGGTGCCGCTCATGGTCGATGGCGAAAGGGCGTCGCCGGCGAGGGGGCCGAAGGAGATCAGGGCCAGCGTCCTCCGGCAATTGGAAACGCTACGCGAATCCTCGGCGGAGGCCAACAACCTATAAATAAGAAGAAATTACCCGGATAGGGTTTCACGCCGTTCAGGGATGCGCGCGGAACATTCGCACCACTCCGCTTTTATACCCTTAGAACAAAGCTAGACGGCCTTCATTGATATAGGTTTTATAATGGAAACAGTTGCAACCACGGTCTAACGAAACCATTAAAAGCCGGGCACCGTTCTGCAATATCCATAGGCGGAAGGCATCCGGCACGGGTAGTAGCTGGGAACATCTGGCCGGTCGCCGCCGGAACGGCAAGGGATGCTGAATGAGATATAATAGCACCAGCTTCAGCTATGAGTCGCCCATCGGTGCGGGAATGATAGGGAAGGCGTAAGATGATAGGTTCATTGGCGGATGCGGCGGGCTACGGCCTACCGGAGATAGGCAAAGTTTACTGCTCCTGCGGGTCGATCGTCGACCTCGACCGCAATTTCATCGATCTCAAACGGAGCCTTGGTAAACCGATAGAGTGCGTCTCCTGCCGCAACCGCCGCATCAACGAGGACATCGAGGCCCTGGACCGGCACTTCCTCGGTGAGACGGACGAGGAATGGTGACCCTGACATCTTATTAAGTCCTTGACCAATCTTTATTAACTATAGTTACTGTTCAACCCTCACGGTGAAATTATGCACTTCGTGCTGGTATCTGGTTTATTGGGCGTGGGCAAGACCACAGTCATCCTCAACATGATGGAGTCCCTGTACGAGAGCAAGGGCCACAAGACCGTGGTCATCGAGAACGATTTCGGCAACAAGGGCATAGACGGCGAGGTTATGCGCAAATACGGCCTCGAAGTCCAGGACCTCAAGGGCGGCTGTATATGCTGCACCCTCAAGACCGGCCTCATAGACACCGTGCGGGTGATCCAGGCCAACATGGAACCCGATGTGATCATCGTCGAGCCTTCCGGCATCGCCGACCCGCAGATAGTTGTGAACGCGGTCCAGGACTGCAACGGCATAAACATCGACAAGCTCAGCTCCATCGTCGTGGTCGATGCTGAGAGGTTCCCCAAGACATGGAAGATGTTCGAGAGGCCGCTGCGTAACCAGCTGGGTGTCGCCGACCTCGTCCTCATCAACAAGAAGGACACCGTCGATGACGCCGAGCTGGAGAGCATCAGGGAGACGATAGCCTCCCTAGGCTATGACGGACCTGTCAACGCCGTCCAGGCCGACGAAGGGGTCAACATGGAGCATATCATGGAGATATTCGAATGACCGCGGAGAAGGAGTTCATACCCACCGCGTTGGCGGTGGAGATGAGCGGCACGGTGGACCCGGCGATGGAGGGCCCGGAGGCGGAGACCATGTTCTCGTCCTTCATCCGTGAGCTCACTCGGGGGGCGGTTGAGGTCGGCGCCTGGTCCATCGGCCATGTCAAGGCGGTGGTGGAGAGCGGGGACGGCTTCGTGTCTCTGAGCAGCACCACCGATGACGGCAACGTGCGGGCCAAAGGAGCGTTGGGCGGGATATCGACTTACAGCATGACGGTCAACGTCATAGTCTACGGCCCTGAGTCCGAACCGTTGGAGAGGATGCTGCTCGCCAAGACCGCCGAGCTGCCAGGGAAGTTGGAGGTGGAGTTCCACCGCGCCAGCGGCTGCGACGACCCCGCCTGCTTCGACCCCTTCTGCCGGCTCGACGAGCACATCCACGACCCTGACTGCGACTGTTAGCTCAGGACTTCTTGGCGGCGGCCTTCTTCGCCGTCTTCTTCTCCGCTGAGGCCTTGCCCTTCTTGGCGGCCTTCTTCGGCCGCGTGGGGCATTCAACGTTGATGCACTGCTGCCTCTCGCCCATGCTGATCACCGGGGCGCCGCACTCCGGGCAGGCCCCCTCGACACAGTCTATCCTGCCCCGCGGAGGCAACGGATAGGTCTGGTCGCAGTCAGGCCACGTGGTGCAACCCGCGAACCTCTTCCCGGCGCGGGAGTACATCATCCTCACCATGCCCTCGCCGCACTTGGGGCACTTGCCGAGGTCGGTGCGCTCGGTGTTGCTGCTGCATTCCGGGTCGACGCACTGCTCCGCGGGCGGTTGCGCCCTCCTTATGACCCTCAACATCGGTTTCGAGCAGACCTCGCAGACCGAGTCAGTGGATTGTACCATGGCGGAGCGCGGCATCGGATAGGCCTTGTCGCATTCCGGGTATGACTCGCAGCCGATGAAGTTGCCGCGGCGGGAGCGCTTGATGTTGAGGTCCCCGCTGCAATCGGGGCAGCGGCCGATGTGCTGTTGCTCGTGCAGGGCCTTGCGGATCTCCTCGCCTATCTCCTTGGAGTTGTTCTTCATCTCCTCCACAACGTCGGAAAGCATCTCCTGGGACTCGTTCACCACGTAATCGAGGCTCTTCTCTCCCAGGGTGATGTTCTCCATGTCCTCCTCGAGGCGGGCGGTCATGGCCGCGTCGGTAATCTGACCGCCGTACTGGCGCAGACCCCGCACCAAGGCATCGCCGCTCGGCGTGGGGGCCAGGCTCTTCCCCTCCACATAGTTGCGCGAGTACAGCTTGCCGATGATGTCGTGGCGGGTGCTCTTGGTGCCCAGGTTCAGCCTCTCCATCTCCTGGATCAAAGAGCCTTGGTTGTAGCGGTAAGGAGGGCGGGTCGCCTGCTCGTCCAAAGCCAGGGCCTTGATCTCCACCCTCTGCCCCGTCTCGAGGTCGGGCACATGCGACTCGTCAAAACGGTAATGGGGATAGTATCTCCTCCAACCCTCGGAGATAAGCCTCTTGCCCATTGCATCGAAGGGCTCGCCTCCCACGTCCAGGGAGGCGTTGCGCACCTCCACCCGGCCGGCAGGGGCCACGGTGGCGAGGAAACGCCTCACCACCAGCTCGTATATCCTCCACTTGTCACCCTTGATCTTCTTGGAGGATGCTGCCGCGGTGGGATATATGGGCGGGTGGTCGGTGGTCATCCTCTTGCCGCGGGAGGGCCGGATGCTCTCCTGGGAGAGCAGCTCCCCCACTTCCTTGGAGAACTCCGAGTCCTCGAGCCTGTTAAGCACGCCGCGGAGGCTCAGGGTCTTGGGGTAGACGGTGTTGTCCGTCCTGGGATATGATATGTAGCCGCTGGTGTAGAGGTCCTCGGCCAGCTTCATCGCCGCGCCGGGCGATATGCCGAGGCGGTTAGCCTCCGTAAGCAGTATGGTGGTGCTGAAAGGTGACGGCGGGTAGTCGTCCCGCTCCTCCTTCTCGTAAGCCAGGACCTCGGCGTCGCGCTCCTTGCCGCAGACGTCCATGCGGGCGTCCGCCCCCTCCTTATTCCAGAACGGGTTGTCGCGGTGCTCGGCCTGGAAACCCTCGTCGCCGAACTCCCCCTTGATCAACCAATACGGCTGGGGCTCGAACTCCTCTATCTCGCGGTGTCGGTCGGTCACAAGGCGGAGCGTGGGGCTCTGCACCCTCCCCACCGAGAGGAAGTTCCTGCCCATCTGCCCGGAGTACAGGGACACCATGCGGGTGAGCACCGCGCCCCAGGCCAGGTCGATTATCTGCCGCGCCTCGGCGGCGTCGGCCAGCCTCAGGTCGGGGGATGTCAGGTCATCGAAGGCCCCCTCCACCTCCACCCGGGTGAGGGCGCTGAAGCGCGCCCGGCGGACCTTGGACATGTCAACCGCCGCCAGGCGCACCGTCTCCAATCCGATCAGCTCCCCTTCGCGGTCGTAGTCAGTGGCGATTATGACCTGGTCGGACTCCGCCGCCAGACTCCTGATGGCGGCCAATATGCTCTCCGCCTTCACGCTCTTCTCCTGCGGGGCGTAGATGAGCTCCTCAGGAGGCACCTTGGACCAGTTGTTGTATTCCGCAGGATAGTCCAATTCTATGATATGGCCGCGCAGGCCGATCACCGAGAACTCGTCCTCTCCTCTGCTGAAGGTGATGACGGTGGCCCCTTCCACCTTCCCGGTCTCCTGCTTCCCGTCCGAGAGGATTGTGGAGATCCTGCGGGCGGCGTTGGCCTTCTCCGTTATCACTAGCCTCTTCATCTTCGGCAACTAATATCACGTGATTATAAAAATGATGGCTCTGCACTCAGATTATTTGAAGTGACGGGGACCGATGTGATGCATGTGGCTGCTGGAGGGGGATGCCATGGTGAGCTTGGCCCTCAGGACGCCCCGGATGCTCATGAGCTCGTTGGCGAAGTCCTGCAGATGCTTGAGGGTTCCGCTCACCAACAGTATCTCCATGCAACGGTTCTGGTCGAGATGGACGTGCACCGTGGTACTCACATGATGGTGTCGCTCATGCTGTATGTTGGTGAGTTTCTCCTTGACGCTCCCCACGCCGTGGTCGTACAACAGGGTGATGGTCCCCACCATGAATTGGTCGGGGTTCTTCCATTCCTCATCGGCCAGGGCGTCGCGGATGAGATCGCGGATGCCCTCGGAGCGGCTGGTGTAGCCTTTGCTCTCCAAAGACACATCGAACTTCTCGAGGAGCTCGGGCTCGAGCGATACTCCGATACGGGTGACATTGTCCATAGCGTCCAGGTATCCTATTGCATATTAAAACCATTTACCATGGGTCCGTATTTACTACAAGAAGGGCTAAGCATTCTGCGAACAGGTTAAAATAGGTGAGGGCATAGGACGCGATGAGGTTGGATTCCATGGACGATGCCAAAGCCCTTTTGTCGGCCTTCCGCTCCGCGATGCGCGGCACGGTGGACGCCGATGAGGTGGGGGTCCTTTTCTCCGGAGGTCTTGACAGCAGCATCATCGCCATACTCGCCGCCGAGGTCGCTGACGTGACACTCTACACGGTGGGGGTCGAAGGATCCCATGACCTGGAGGCGGGACGCAGCGCCTCCGAGGCGCTGGGATTGGGATGGGAGCCCTTGCTCATAGACCGGAGCGAGATTGTGGCGGCGGTGGAGGGCCTGGTGGCCCTGACTGGCAACCGCAACCCGGTCAGCCTATCGTTCGAGATGCCCCTTTATTTCGTGGCCAAAGGCTCGGCGGGACGGCTTCTGGTATCCGGGCAGGGCGCTGACGAGCTCTTCGCTGGGTACGCCCGCTATGCAAGCATGACATTGGAGGAGAAGGGCAGGCAGATGGACGCCGACATGTCCAAGCTGATGGAGGAGACTCTGGATAGAGAGATGGCCATAGCGGGCCATCATGGCAAGGAGCTGCGCCCCCCCTTCCTCCACCCGGACTCGGTGGCGGCGGTCAACAGCATACCCATGGAACGGAGGGTCGGGCCGGAATCCTCCAAGGAGCTCCTGCGGGAGGTCGCTCGATTGTTGGACGCCGGCGAGATGGCGGAGCGGAAGAAGAAGGCCGCCCAGTACGGCAGCGGGGCGATGAGGGCCTTGAAGGCCGAGGCAAAAAGCCGCGGCATGAGCGTGCGGGGCATGGTGGCGGAGATGGACGGAGGGGGCCTATGAGAGCCCTCGACGAAGGAATCGCATGGTTGTTCTCATTGACATCCCGAGGCACCAAACTGGGTCTGGAGAACACCCGCGAGCTTCTCGCCCGCCTCGGCGACCCTCAGGACTCCTTCCGTTCGATACACGTGGCCGGAACCGATGGAAAAGGGTCGGTGTGCGCCATGATGCATTCCGCCCTCGTTGAGGCAGGGGTTGTGGCCGGCCTCTACACCTCGCCGCACCTGCTCCGCCTCAACGAGAGGATCGTCGTGGGGCGTGATGAGGTCAGCGACGAGGGGCTGGAGTCGCTGATAGCCCGCTGCCGGCCGGTGGCGGAGGAGATGGCCGCCGAGGGGATGGGACTCACTTTCTTCGAGATAGGCACGGCGATGGCCTTCCTTCATTTCGCCGACAGGGGGGCCGAGTTCGCAGTTGTCGAGACAGGCCTGGGCGGCAGGCTCGACTCCACCAATGTCCTCATCCCCGAGCTTACTGTGATAACCCCGGTGGAAATGGAGCACAAGGAGTATTTAGGCCATACCCTCAGGGAGGTGGCTAGGGAGAAGGCGGGCATAATCAAGAAGGGAGTGCCGCTGGTATGCAACTGCTCCGGCGAGGTGCTGGAGGTGGTCTCCCGCCGGGCCAAGGAGCAGGATGCGCCGTTGCATCCCCTCGCGCCTGGAAGCCATCGGCTGATATCGATGGACAGACATGGGATAACCATGGAGTATGCCGGCGGATCCTACCGGGCGGGCATCAGCGGCTCTTTCCAGGTCGCCAACGCTGCCACCGCTTTGCTGGCGTTACAGGTGCTGGACGACCCCCGAGTCGGCAAGGAGCAGGCTTCCGCCGGCCTGAGGGAATGCCGTTGGCCCTGCCGCATGGAGCTCGTTGCCGAGGACCCGCCCACCGTGGTGGACGTCACCCACACCGCGCTCGGCGCCGAGTCTCTGATGAGGGACTTCCCCGCGGTCTACGGTCCCGGGAACGTGCTGGTGATAGGCGTTCTGCGGGACAAGGACGTGGAATCCTTGGCATCGATGATCGGCCCCGGGTTCCGCAAGGTCATCGCCACCGAGCCCGACAGCGACCGCGGCATGGCCGCCGACGCAGTGGGACGGGCGTTCATTCACCACTGCGACGACGTCACCGTGGAGGAGCGGGTGGGGGACGCCATCGCCATGGCCTATCAGGATATGAAAGAGGGGGAGGCGGTCCTGGTCACTGGGTCCTTTTATACCGCGGGGGACGCGCTCAAATGGCTGCGGGCAAGGAACCAGTGAGGATGCTCGAGGAGCTGCGGCGCGTCCACGGTGACGGGGTGTACCCCGGGCGCTCCGACGGCTTGGAGACACCGTTGTGGAGAAGGGACCCTTTCAGCATTCTCATAGCCACGGTGCTGTCGCAACGCACCAGGGATGAGAACACCCGCGCCGCCGCCGACAGCCTATTCTCCGAGCTTCCAGGCGCGCTCGAGATCGCCGCCGCCGACCTGGAGGAAATTGAGCGCCTCATACGGAAAGCGGGGTTCCCAGCGCAAAAGGCCAAGGCGGTGAAGGAGATCTCCCGACGCGTCCACGAGGAGCACGGTGGCGTGCTGCCCGCGGACATCGATGTCCTTCTGTCCATGCCCATGGTGGGCAGGAAGACCGCCAACTGCGTTCTGGCCTACGCCTTCGGCATTCCCGCCGTCTGCGTGGACACCCACGTGCACCGTATATCCAACCTCATGGGGCTGGTGGCCACCAGGAACGCCGACGAGACCGAGGAGGCGCTCATGGGATTGTTCCCCTCCGAGCTTTGGAGGGATGTCAACTCGCTGATGGTCAGGCACGGCCAGGTCATCTGCCTGCCGCGCCGGCCCCGCTGCCCGCAATGCCCGGTGATATGGTGCTGCGACCACGGCCTCGCCGCGGACAGAAAATAAATACTCCGGCGCCGTATTCAGCGGGGATGCACGAGGTTTCGGTGATGACCAGCATCGTTGATGCGGTTCTTAAGGAGCTGGAGAAGCACCAGGTCAGCGGCGTGGAAGAGGTCGAACTGGTCCTGGGGGAGCTCACCAGGCTCGGCAAGGACCAGATGGAGTTCGCCTACGAGGTGGTCACCTGCGGCACCCCTCTGGAGGGGTCTAAGCTAAACATCATCGAGGAGAGGATAGAGGTGCGCTGCGCCTTCTGCGGTCACAGCGGCGAGGCGGAGCGCCTTGAGGAGGACGGCTTCCATCACAGCATACCCGTCCTCAGCTGCCCGTCCTGCTCCCAAGCGTTGGAGGTCCTGAGCGGGCGCAGCTGCGCGGTAAGGTCGGTGAAGGTGCTGGAATGAATGTGTTCAAGTTCCGTGACGGCGACACCGCCCGAGACATCTTGGCCTCCATCGCCGAGCAGAAGGTGGAGCTGAGGTTCATGCACGTATGCGGGACCCATCAGGACACCATGGTGCACTTCGGGCTGGAGGAGCTTCTCCGCAACGTCGGCATAGAGATACGCCAAGGCCCTGGATGCCCTGTCTGCGTCACCACTGGTTCGGAGATCGGCGCCGGCATAGCCCTCGCTGACGCCGGCAAGGCTGTATGCGTGTTCGGGGACATGCTCAACGTCCCCACCGAGGCCGGCTCTTTGGCCGATGCCCGTTCCCGCGGCGGCGACGTCCGCATCGTCTACTCGGTACTGGACGCGGTGGAGATGGCCCGCCGCGAGGACAAGGACGTGGTCTTTATGGCCGTCGGCTTCGAGACCACGGCGCCCACCACCGCCGTGCCTCTCATCAGAGGGGTGCCGGAGAACTTCAGCGTCTACAGCTGCCACCGCGTCGTGCCCCCGGCGTTGGAGGCGATATTCCAGATGGGGGAGGTCAGCGTGGACGGCTTCATACAGCCGGGGCACGTCAGCGCCGTGACCGGCACGGAGATGTACGAGCCCTTCTCCGCCAAGTACGGTATGCCTCAGGTGGTGGCAGGCTTCGAGCCTCTCGACCTGCTCATGGCATGCCATATGCTGGTGCGGCAGATAGCCGAAGGCAGGGCGGAGGTGGAGAACGAGTACCGGCGCCTGGTCAGGAAAGAGGGCAATCCACGGGCCCGGCAGATGATGGAGAGGGTGTTCGTGGCCGAGGACCGGGCCTGGAGGGGTTTCCCGGTCATACCGTCCAGCGCTCTGGCGCTCCGCGAGGCCCACGCCTCCCACGACGCCCGGCTGGTCCATGAGGACCTGCTCTCGAACATGCCTGACTTGGACACGGAGAGCGAGGGATGCCGCTGCGGGGAGGTCCTCAGAGGCATCTTGAGGTCGGAGGAGTGCCCCCTGTTCGGACAGGCCTGCGACCCCCAGCGGCCGATGGGCCCCTGCATGGTCTCGCGCGAGGGCAGCTGCAACATAGCGTTCCGCTACGGCGGACTGTGAGCGCCGCGGTAGAAAATGTGGAAGAGGTTTGCCCCATGCCCGCTCACGCTGGGGAAGAGCGCAGCCCGGCCAGTTTGGAGACCTTCAGCAGCACCGAGGCGAAGAGGACGAAAGCAATCGCGATCACCAGCAGCATCAGGAAGAACAGGAAGTTCTCTCCGAAGGCCATCCCCAAAGCCGTCTTCCCTGCAATCCACCTGATGAAGATTATGTTGAGGAAGAAGGCCAGCAAGGAGAACGTGAATGCGGCCACCATCTCGCGGTTGAAAGTTTCGAAGATGCCCGCCTGCTGCATCCTTCCTATCAGCGCATCGCTGCTGCACGCCACCAGTATCACGTAGGCGATCAGCATCGCGGCCAGTATCAGTATCAGCGGCTGGGTGAAGTTCCCCAGCAGGGCCCTGGCGGCGGCGAAGGTCTCGGCGGTAATCAGCCATAGCACCAAGGCCAGCACGGCAGCGGCTATCACGGTCTTCAGATAATTATCCAGCAATTCCTCCTTGGGAGGGATGGGGAGCTTCTCGGCGATGGATTTGATTTCTATATCCAATGGACCACCGATGACATATATTTACTAGGATATTATAAACACATTGCCCATGAATGCCCTCGGAGCGCCTCGGACACGCCATGGCCCTTTATCAGCCACCAGCGCCATGCGCCCCTTATGAAGGCCCTCTGCGTCAGCAACGACTCCCGGATGTTCAAGGTTGACGGCAAGGACCTCCCTGTCGACCGCATACCCGGTTTCGAGGAACGCCTGGAGTCGGCGGGTCTTCCGATTCCCGGATGCGGCGGCGATGACCTCGCCTACAGCGCTTTCGACCGCTTCCGCATGCCGGCCACGGAGATGTTCGGAGGCCGCTTCACCGAGGTCAGGAACCTGGCGTCAGCGATCTCCGGGGCGGGAATGGCCATCATCAGCGGTAGGTACGGCCTGGTGGGCGAAGAGGACCTCCTGCTCCCCTACCGGTGCTACGTTGAATCCAGGCAGGACGTCGAGCTGCTCCAGCAGAGGACCGGGTTCATGGAATCGCTGCGGCAGCAGCACGCGCATAATGACGTCCTGCTGCTGTTCCTGCCCCGGGCGTACCTCGAACATCTGCTGACGCATTGGCAGGGGTCCATGGACCGGATGCTGGTAGTGACCTCGCCGCGGCTGTTCCCCGAATTGGAGGCGAGGGGCGCGACCTGCCTGCCGCGACGCGGGCCCCGCGTGGGCTCCGCCAACGCAGAAGCCGTGAGAAGGATGGTGAATGGTGGTGCGGACGCCGGGATTTGAACCCGAGTTCTAAGCTTGGCAAGCTCAAGTGATAACCAGCTACACTACGTCCGCTTCAGTCTGGGTGAACGAATCGCCCAATATAAAGTTTATCGTATCGGCTTACGGCGAGGGGAGGCGTTGGCCGCCCGCCCGGAGACATCGGGCGGGGGTAGAAAATAAATGATAGGAGGCGATAGGGGCCATCATCAGTATAAGAATCAGTGATCACAATGGATTCAGAATTCAAACCTTTAGGAATAGGCGACAAAGTTCTCAAGGCCATCGAGGAGATGGGATGGAAGGAGCCAACGCCGATACAAGTGGAGTCGATACCGTACGGCCTCGAGGGCAGGGACATACTCGCCCAGGCGCAGACCGGGACTGGCAAGACCGGTGCCTTCGGGGGCATAGTGCTCGAGACAGTGGCGGCGCGGGGCCAGAAACCCTCTGCGATCGTGCTGGCGCCCACTCGGGAGCTGGCCATACAGGTCTCGGAGGAGCTCAGCAACCTCTGCAAGCATTCTGGCCACAGATGCGTGGCCATCTATGGCGGTCAGGACATCGAAAAGCAGTTCCGTGACCTGGAAAAGGGCGTCGACATCGTGGTGGGTACGCCGGGGAGGGTCAAGGACCACCTGAAGAGGGGCACCCTCGGCCTTGACAGGATCAGGATAGCGATACTCGATGAGGCCGACCGCATGCTGGACATGGGCTTCATCGAGGACATCGAGGACATCCTGCAACGCACACCCAAGGACCGGCAGACCATGCTCTACTCGGCGACACTGCCCGAGGGCGTCAAGAAGCTGGCCTATGACTACATGAAAAACCCCAAGGAGATCACCGTCTCCCGCGACGAGATCGTCCTCGAGCTCACCAAGCAGTACTACATTCCCGTGGGGAGGAGGAACAAGGTCTGGGCCCTCTGCCGCGTCCTCGACGCCGAGAACCCCAAGGCGATAATATTCTGTCACACCAAGCGCATGGTGGACATGCTGGTGGAGCGCCTGCAGAAACTGGACTACCCGGCGGAGGCCATACACGGCGACATGACCCAGTCCAAGAGGGAAAAGGTCATGCAGACCTTCAAGGCGGGGAAGATCGACCTGCTGGTGGCCACGGACGTGGCCGCCCGCGGCCTGGACATCGATGACGTCAACTATGTCATCAACTACGACATCCCCGAGCATCCCGACGTCTACGTGCACCGCATCGGCAGGACCGGCCGCGCCGGAAAGGAAGGCACCGCCATCACCTTCGTCACCAACGAGGAGGACTACTACCTGCGCAGCATCATCGCCTACACCGACATGGAGATAGAGGAGATGATCCCTCCCACGGTGGAAGGCAAGGAGACGGTGCGCAAGGTCGTAGATTACGACCAGCTGTCGGACATATTCGGCATGGTCAAGTTCGAGATCAACATCGGTTCCGAGGACGGCGTCAAGAAGAACGAGATCGTGGAGATGATGATACGCGACCTGCGCATCAAGGACCTGGCGATAGGCAAGGTGGAAATCGGCGAGGAGACATCCGTCATCGAGGTGCACAAGGACTTCGCCAAGAGGGTGGCCAACGAGATGCGGGAGATCAGCTACAGCGGCAAAGGACTCAAATCCCGCCCCTTGCAGCGCTGACCTAGCGTCCGTTCTCGAAGCGGTCAGATACATCACCGGCCTGAGGGTCGATGCCGCCCGGCTCTGTTCTCAAGTCAAAGGAGCTTTTTCGCTCCCGGCGGTCCCCGGCCGCTACAGGGCACAGGGCTCTGTGCCACGCCGCCCAGCATCCCATGCCGCTGCGGCGTGTCTCCGAGAGGTCAACGCTCTATGGCGATGAGCAGGTCGTCCACCTGCACGGTGTCGACCTCGCGCCCATGGAGCAGCAGGCTCCTCTCCAGATCCACATGCTCCGGCAGCACCGTCAGCACACGGCCGTCCGCCTCCAGCTCCATCCCCCCTTCTGACAATCGCGCGGCCAACTCCCCGGGGTCGCTCTTCTTGATGGCCTCCGCCACCTTGCCGGCATCGGACTTGAACTGCGGGCCTATCTTGGCGTGTACGGGCCTGGCCGCCACCACCTTCTCCTCCAGCTCGGCGCTGGCCGTTATGCTGAGCTCATCAGCCTTCAGCGTGCCGGTGACGTCCCCTTCGTGACCTCGCAGCATCACCGCCCTTTCGCCGACGAGCTCCAGCCGGGATATCCTGCTGTTCAGGGGAAGCTTGTTGTCGGCCTTCCAGCTGCGCACCGCCGATATGACGCCCCGCATCATCTCCCCCATCGCGACGGCCTCCTCGTCGATCTCCATGGGCCGGGGGAAGGGGCTGACGTGTATGCTGACGTCCTCCTCGTGCTCGCGGAAGTGGGCCTGGAACGCGTCCTCGGTCACATGGGGCATCAAGGGGGCGATCATCTTTATCAGGCCCAGGTAAACGGTGTAGAGGGTGTAGCGCACCGCATCGTCGTCGCGGTGCTTGACCATCTCGATGTAATGGTCTGCGAACTCATGCCAGGCGAAGGACTCCGCATCGCGCATGGCGCGGTCGAAGTGATAACTGTCGTAATGGGCGTCCACCTTGGCTACCGTATCGCTGTAGCGGCTCAGTATCCAGCGGTCGGCGGCGCTGAGGTCGGCGGGCCTCTCCGGCCTCGAGCCTATCCGGGCGCCGACGAAGTTGCCCATATTGTGCACCTTGTTGGCCAGCCTCCTGCCCCGCTTCACGTCCTTCTCCCGGAAGGCGTGGTCCACTCCCAGGGAGCAGGTGCAGGCGTAGTAGCGCATGGCGTCGGCGCCGTACTCCTCCAGGATGGGCATGGGGTCTATCACGTTGCCCAGCGATGAGTGCATAGGGGTGCCGTCCGGGGACATGATGAAACCGTGCACCATGATGTGCTCCCATGGTATGGACTGCATCAGCTGCTCCGAGCGGAGCAGCGTGTAGAACGCCCAGGTGCGGATGATGTCATGGGATTGGGGGCGCAGCGACATGGGGAACAGTTTCTCGAACATCCGCTCGTCGCGCTCCCAGAAGCAGTTGTAGAGCGGGGATCCGGACGAGTCCATCCAGGTGTCGAAGACGTCCTCGCACCCCTTCAGGGCGCCACCGCAGGAGGGGCATGAGTCCACCGGGGGGTCGTCCTCGGTGGGGTCAACGTAGCATTGATCCTCCTCGGCGGCGACCACCTCGCCGCAGAGCTCGCACTCCCATATCGGGATGGGGGTGGCGAATATCCGTTGCCTCGACAGGACCCAGTCCCACTCCAGGGACTCCACCCAATCGCGTAGCCGGATCTTCATGAACTCCGGGAACCATTCGACCTCATCGGCGCGGGACATGACACGCTCCTTGAAATCCAATGTCCTGAGGAACCACTGGGGGACCTGCAGGTACTCGATGTTCTCGTGGCAGCGCCAGCACACCGAGAGGTTCTGGTCCTGCCGCTCCTGCTTCTCGAGGAGCCCCTCTCGCTCCAGGTCCTGGAGCACGGCGGCGCGGGCCTCCTGCACGGACATGCCCTCGTAGGGCCCGGCTATGGCGGTCATCAGGCCGCTCTCATCGATGCCCTTCTCCAACGGCAGGTTGTACTTCATGACCCATTCCAGGTCCACCTTGTCGCCGATGGTGCAGACCATGACCGTGCCCGTCCCGTACTCGGGGTCGACCTTCTCGTCGGCGATGACCTTCACCCTCTTCCCGTAGAGGGGGGTGAGCAGCTCCCTGCCCACCAGGTCGCTACGCTCGGCGTCGTCAGGATGGACGGCCACAGTCTGGCAGGTGCAGATGAGCTCCGGCCTGGTGGTGGCTATCATCACATGGCGGTCATCATCGGCCACCGGGAAGCGGATGTAGTTGAGGTCGGTGACATTGTCGCGGTACTCGACCTCGGCGTCCGCCAGGGCGGTGATGCATCGTGGGCACCAGTTGACAGGGTAGTCGCCCTTGTAGGCCAGCCCCATCCGGAGGAGGCGCAGGAACGATATCTGGGTTATGCGACGGTAGTATCGGCCATCAGTCTGATAATAGATGCTGGGGTCCATGCTCTGGCCGAGTATCTCGAAATGGTGGGTCATCTCGTCTATGAAACCGTTGGCGTACTCGCTGCAGAGACGGCGGTACTCCGACCGCGGGAGGTCCAGCTTGGTGATGCCGTACTTCTTCTCCACCTTGACCTCGGTGGGGGTGCCGTTCACATCGAAGCACAGCGGGTAGAACACGTTGTACCCCTTCATGCGGCGGTAGCGGGCGGCGAAGTCTATGAGCGAGTAGCCGGTGGCGTGGCCCAGATGAAGGGAGCCGGAGGTGTAGCGCGGGGGGTTGTCTATGCTGTAGACGGGTTTTTCGGAGTCGGGGTCGAAGCGGTGAATCCCCCACTCTTTCCATCTCCCCTGCCACTTCCTCTCGGTGGATATGGAATCGTATTGCGACATGTCGTTCTGGAGAATATAAAAAGGGTTAAAAAAGGTTGTGAGGGTCAGCGCATCGGCCGCTTGCGGGGGTCGTCGCGCTGCTCCTTGGCATCGCTCACCATGCCCATGAGCTTCTTCATCAGCTCCTCGGTGGTCCTCACCAGGTCCCAGTCCACCGCCTTGGCGCGAAACAGTCTCCCTCCGGCGGTCAGCCGGCCGGATATGCTGTACTTCGCCGTGGCGCCCTCGGAGTTGTACTTGGACACGTGCATCACGAAGGTGTTGGGGGTGAAGATCTTGGCTACCTTGCTAAGCTCGTTGCCGATCTCCTTGTCCAGGGTGGGCATGTGGTAGCGGTCCTCGTCCTCAAGGCCGGTTATCTGCACGAAGACCACCTCCCTCTCGCGGCAGGCGGCCATCAGCTCGATGATGTCGTAGCGGGTGATTATCCCCACCAGCTTGTCGTCCTCCGTCACCGGCAGGGTGGAGATGTCGTTGTCCGCCATGATGGATGATGCCATTCCGAGGTCGTCCTCCCAATCGATGGTGAAGGGGTCCTCCACGCACAGCGAACCCACCTCGAGCTCCACCGGCGCCTTGACCCCGGTGAGCTCGCCCACGGTCTGGCGGCTCTTCTCGCGGTAGTTGTAGTTGATGACCTCCTTCATGCCGATTATGCCGTGGACCTGCTTGTTGTCGTCCAGCACCGGTATGGTGCGGACGTCCAGGCGCCTCATGATGTCCAATGCGTCCTCGAGCCTGTCACCCGGGCGGACGTACTCCACCACATCGCTCATGATCTCCCAGACCTTGATCTCCTTGAGATGACGGATGGTGGAAACCCACTTGACCAGGTCGGCGCGGGATATTATCCCTATCACGCGGTTGCCCTTGATGACCGGCAGCTGCCGGGCGTTGCTGGACATCATGTGCTCCGCCACTTCGGTCAAAGGCGTATCCAATGATATCGTGGGCACATTGTCCATCAGGGTCCTGGCCTTGGTCTCCAGGGAGAGGTTCTTCCTCTTCATGATCGTGCCGTACGACACCATCCCCTGGAACTTCCCCCCCTCGACGACGGGTATCTCGTGCAGCTTCAACGAACGCATGAGCGACAGCAGGTCGACCAGTTCGTCCTCCGGCGACACCGAGTCAAAATCATCGTCCATGTTCTCTTCAACCGTCTGGGAGTCGATCTGCGAGCGCAGGATCGACATTTGCTTAAGGTCCTCTAGATCCATGGCTCCCATCTTATAACACCACTCTGTTGTCTTATTCTCTCTCCTTGTTCTTAACGCTAATGGGCGGAGGGGCCATTTTCGCGCCGTCATCCCCGGCCGCCCTCGGACCCCATCCGCCGCGAGGGCGGAAAGGGGCGGCGCCGAAGAGCTTGACGAAGGGTTTATTTATGAGTTGTTTACAGTAATCCGTATACTGGATACTGCATTCGTATACAATGCCTTATATCTTTGCGAAATCCGCCCCTTTCAACAATGATTTCAAGGTGGCGGCGAGCTCGCTTATGGCCACCCGCCGCTGCTCGCTGCTGTCGCGGTCGCGGACGGTGACGGTGCCTTTCAGCCCCCGGCCCTCCTCCAGGGTCTCGTAGTCCACGGTCACGCACCACGGAGTGCCCACCTCGTCCATGCGCGCGTAGCGCTTGCCGATCGACCCGGAGTCGTCGTAGAACGCCTCCATGCCCTCCTCGGTCAGCATGGCGAACACCTCTTGGGCCTTCTCATCGAGCCCGTCGCGGGCCATCAGCGGGAACACCCCCGCCTTTATCGGCGCCATCTCCGGCCTCAGGGCGAGAACGGTGTAGTCCTCCTCGCGCCGGTAGGCGTGCTCGAGCACGGTGTAGAATATGCGGTCCAGGCCGTGGGAAGGCTCGATCACGTGGGGCACGACCCTCTCCCCGGTCACCTTCTCCTTGACGGTGACGGCCTCGAACAGGGAGTCGGGGACCTCCAGCTGGACGCCGTCCTTCTCCACCGTCAGCACCCCGTCGGAGACATCGTCGGGGGACCTCTGCTCGATGAGCCGGGCAACCTCTTTGGCCTCCCCCTTGAACATCGGCCCCAGCCCGCGGTAGTTGGCCTTGAGGGCAGCGCGCTCCACCTCGCGGGGCTCATCGAAACGCTTGAAATGCACCATCTCCTCATTGGACCATGCGGCGTGCTGGCTGAGGTCCCAGCAGCCCCGGTCGGCGATGCCCACCACCTCGGTCCAGCCGTAGGAGAGAAGGACCTCGGCGTCCCAGCAGTCCATGGCGTAATGGGCCATCTCGTCCTTGAGGTGCTGGCGGAAGCGCAGCCTCGCGCCGTCCACACCCATCCTCTCCAGCAGACCCTTGGTGAGCCAGATGAAATAGGCCAGCACATCGTTGGCGATGACGCCCTCCTCCACCGCCTGGGACAGGCGCAGCTCCCTCTCGGAGCCGTCCTCGGGGACCAGGCGCAGGGTCTCGTCCGCTACGGCGGCGAAACGGGGCCAGCTCTTGTCCTCGGGGTCCACGAAGAGCTCCACCTCCATCATGTTGAACTCCCGCAGCCTTATAATCCCCTGTCGCGGGGATATCTCGTTGCGGTATCCCCGGCCGTGCTGGATCACGCCGAGGGGCAGCTTCTCGCGGTTGTAGCGGTAGAGGTGGGGGAAGTTGACGAAGATCCCCTGGGCGGTCTCCGGACGCAGGTAGCCGGCTCGGTTGGAGCCCGGGCCGATGCTGGTCTTGAACATGAGGTTGAAATCCTCCACCTCCCCCAGCTCGCCCTGGCAGTCCGGGCAGACGATGCCGTTCTCCACCATCAGGCCCTTCAGGGCCTCGGCGTCGAGGGTGTCGGGATTGGGGTGGAGGCCGTCGACGAGATGGTCGGCGCGGAAGGGCTCGCGGCAGCCCCGGCATTGGACCACGTAGTCAGAGAACTCGTCGAGGTGACCGGAGGCCTTGAACACCGCCTCGGGGTTGACGGTGGGGGAGTCGATCTCCACGAAACCCTCGCCTCGCTTGTAGGCGTCCCTCCAAACCGCCACGATGTTGTCCTTCAGGGCGCTCCCCAATGGGCCGAAGTCGTACATCCCCGCCACCCCTCCGTATATCTCGAAGGACGGCCAGACGAAGCCACGCCTCTTGCAGAGCGATAGGAGCTCTCCCGCGTTCATGAGGATGTCCTCATTCCATCAGCAGGGCGTTGATCACATCAAGGTCGTAGATCATGCCCAGGAGGCGGTCCTCGTTGTCGCGTATGGGCAGCTGCCCGAAATCGTTCCTCTTCATGATGCCGGCGGCCTCGGAGACCGGGCTCTTCTTGAAGAGGGTGATGGGCTCCTTGACCATCATGTCGCGAACCAGGAGGTTGGGCAGGTCCACCTTGGACTCCTCGTAGAACAACGGCATGACGTTGCGGAGGCCCTCCCAGGACCACTCATCCTCGTCGGGGCCGATGCCCAGCTCGGACTTTGTCACGTCGTCCTTTATCAATGAGGTGTTGAAAAGGTCGCGGTCGGTGACGATGCCGACGATGTCGCCGTTGGAATCGAGCACCGGCAGGGCGGTCATCTTGGTGACCTGGAACACGGTCTGGACATATTTCAGCGGGTCGCCTTCCCAGAGGGGGACGCAGGTCTTGCGTATGATCGCCTCCACCGGGGTCTCCAGCTTGCGCCTCTTGACCTCTTTGAGGAGGTCGGTGGGGGTCACTATGCCCACCAGCTTGCCGTCGTCCACCACCGGCAGGCGGTGTATGTTGTTCTCCACCAGGACCTTGGCGGCGCTCTCGATGCTGTCATCGGGTCCGATTACCAGCACGTCCTTCTTCATGAGGAGGGAGAGCTGCTGCTCCTTGGGGTTGTTGTAGATGTCCTTACGGGAAATGACGCCGGCTAGCCTGCCGTCGCTCTCCCTCACCACCGGCATGCCGGTGAGGTTGTGCTTGACCATGGAGCTCAGGACCTCGTTCCGGCTGCCAGGGACGATGGCGACGATGGGGTTGCTGACCATCACCTCCGATATCTTGGTGCTCAAGCGACGTCCTCCTTCGCTCTGACCACCATCACAGGGCATTTCGCGAGGCGGGCCACCTTCTCCGCCACGCTGCCCATGAGAAGCTTGGACATCCCGCTCCTTCCCAAGGTGCCCATCACTATGATGTCGAAGTCCTTGGAGGCGTCGATTATCCTCCTGACCGGGGAGCCTTCGTCTATCCAGACCTCGACTTCCACGCCCATGTCTTCGCCCATGCCCTTAACGTAGTCGACGGCCTCCTTGCCCTCCTTCTCCAACAGAGAGTAGATGTTGAGGGTGGTGGCGTCCATGGGTATGTTAACGAAGGCGGTCTGGTCTAAGATGTAGTACGCGGTGACCTTGGCGTCCAGCGCCTTGGCCAGCATAAGGCCCTTCTTGACGGCCGTCTTGGTGTACTCGCTGCCGTCGGTGGGTATCATGATGTTCTTGAATGCCATATCTCCCATACTCCTTCTATTGTCTTATCAGGGCTGTCCTGCGCCCGTTTCCGGCGCGGAACAACAGTTCGCACATCGGGTCCGAGCCCTGATGCTCGAAAGCGACCAGGTCGGCCGGGGCTCCCTTAGCCATCGATAACTCCGATTGTAGATTTAATAGCTTTCTCGGCGCGTCGAAAGCGGCCGACAGCGCGTGGCTGGCATCAGCCCGCTGCGACCTGAGCAATCTGGCCATGCATTCCATCTCGGCCCGCATGTCGCCGTCGCCGTTCATGAAATTGTCGGTACCCAGCGCGAGCTCCATCCCCGCCTCCACCATCCTCGCCAACGGCGTCACCGTTCCCATGAACAGGTTGCTGCGGGGGCAGACGACGGTGGTGACGCCCTCGTCGGCCACTCGGCGCATGTCGGCGTCGCTGGCTGAGGACATGTGCACTAGGAATGAGGGCTGCAGCGAGAGGACGGCCTCTATGTCCTCCCGGCGGGACTCGCTGACATGGAGGGCGAAGGGACGCCCCTCGCCACGCGCTTGCTCGGCCAGCGCTTCCAGGTCTTTCGCCTTCCAATCGGACACGGCGGAGATGCCTATGCCGTCGGCGTTGAGCAGCAGGCGGGAGGCCTCGTCCTTGTCATAGCTCAGCGCCGAGGGCCTGCCCATGATCCGGGCGTGCGGAGGGCCACGCAGCGAGCGCAGCGCCGCCGACCCCTGCTCACCGCCCTCGCGGAAGTCGATGAAACGTGAGGTGCCTGACCGGATCATCATGTCCATCGAGCTCCGCATGGAGGCCCGCAGCGACTCATCGTCCATGCTCCCGAGCTGGCGATGTTTCAGGCCGTCAGGGGGGGCCACGAGCTCCTCCAGGGACAGAGACGTGTCCAGGCGCACGTGGGCGTCCGCCACGTGGGTGTGGCAGTTGATGAACGACGGCGTTATCACGCCCGTCAGCACCGGCCGCTGGGGCGGATCGCCTTCCCCGGACTCGACGATGGCTCCCCTCTCGATGCCTAGATGCCCATGGCGGAACCCGTCCGGGCCCAGGATATGGCCGGCGACATACCTCATCATAACGCTCATCGTGAATGACCATATATGGAACTTGCTGGTCCAAAAATTTCATATGAGGCATTGAAAAATCTGGAATTATGGGATACGATGAGAAGTTGCTCGAGATCGCCGAGGAGCGCGTAGAGAGGAAGCGCGGTTTCTACACTCATCTGACCGTCTTCCTGATGGTGAAT
>PWHV01000008.1 GCA_003555025.1 Methanomassiliicoccaceae archaeon
ATCAACCCCGCCTACATACTGCTGGTGGGGAGGTCCACCAGCAAGGTCAAGGAGAGCGATGGCTACCGCGAGCTCCCCTGCAACACCGTGGCCCTCAAGGCCGCCAAGGACTACCTGCGCGCCCAGTTCAACAACCTGGACGTCGATAACGAGCTCATCATGGACATCAAGATGGGCCAGGGCTCCAGCGACCTCATGGGCGTATTCGAGACCTCGAAGCTGCTGGCAAACGACACCTCCTTCGGCGTCAGCTACGCCCCCTTCAGCCAGACGGAGAGCGCGGTCATGGAGGCGGAGAGGTTCATCAACGGCCCCTTGAAGGACTCCATGCCCGAGGCGGGCCACGACGTGAAGGTCATGGCCTCGCGGGTGGACGACCGCCTCAGCCTCACCGTGGCCTGCGCCATGGTGGACAAGCACATCGATGATGCGGACCATTACCGATCGGTGGTTGATGAGCTTCGCTCGCGCACCCACGACCATTTGCTCAAGTTCACCGACCTCGACCTGGCGGTGGACGTGAACACCGCCGACGACTACGCCCGCGAGAACTACTACCTCACCTGCACCGGCCTCTCCCAGGAGATGGGCGACGACGGCTCGGTGGGGAGGGGGAACCGCGCCAACGGCCTCATCACCCCTTACCGCCCCATGAGCATGGAGGCCACCTCGGGCAAGAACCCCATCACCCACATCGGAAAGATTTATAACATCCTGGCGCGGATAATAGCCGAGGACATCGCCAAGGAGGTCCCCGATGAGGCGGAGGTACGGGTGCGGCTGCTCTCCCAGATAGGCAGCCCCATATCCGAGCCGCACAACGCCAACATCCAGATAATAACCAGGGACCAGGGCGTAATGGAGCGCCACAGCAAGGAGGCGGAGCAGATCACCCAGGACTGGCTGCAGAACATCGACAGGGTAACCGAGATGATCATCGACGGCAAGCTGAGCACCTTCTGATATCATGAAGATAATCGACGTACCCCAGTACGGTCCCATGTTCCGGTTCAAGGATCATCACGTCTATTGGACCCTCTATCTGCTGGCATCGGGGAAGCGGCTGGGACGCAAGCGCCTCGCCGAGCTGGTGGGCATCGGCGAGGGGAGCATGAGGCGCATCATCAACACCCTCCGGGAGTGGGAGATGATCGATGTGAAGCAAACTGGCATAAAGATCTCCCGCGAGGGGCACGGCTTCTTGGCCGAGCTCCCGATAAAGATCATCGGCCTGGACATCGGCGACCTCGTCGTCGGCGACCATCAGCAGGCGGTGCTGGTCAAAGGGGTTGCCCACAAGATCGAGAACGGCATGCAGCAGCGGGACGCCGGCATAAGGGCGGGCTCGGAGGGCTGCACCACCATCCTCCAACGCGACGGCAGGCTACTGATGCCGCCCGACTGGGACCTGGACCGTGAACGCCCCCGGCTGGCGAAGGAGATACGCTCCCTGGAGGACATGGAGGAAGAGGACGTGGTCATCGTCGGCGGCGCCTACGACCCCATGGGGGCGGTCAACGGCGCGCTGGCGGCGGCGTTCGAGCTTTTCTGACCCTCATCTTTTTGAGCGTCCAACGCCATGGCCGCCCGATGCCCCGGCACCTGGTGAACATATCGGCCTACGGTTTCGACCTCGAGCGACTCGGAGGCGGGGACGGCGTTCGAAGACTGGTGGACGAGGGCGGCGTCTCAGGGACGGAGATGCTCACCGGCCACTTCCCCTCCCCGGAGGGGATGGCGGACGTGGTGGAGGCGGTGCATCTGCCCTATGCGGTGGACTGGTTCTCCGGCTGGAACGGACGCCACGACCTGGAAGGCCTCAGCGACGAGCAATGCCTCTTCCTCTGCTACGGTCGCGACCGCGGCTCCATGGTGCGCACCGTGACCGAGATGATCGCCCACGCCGCCCCGTTGCGGCCGGCCTACGGCGTGTTCCACGGCGCCAGCCCCGACCTGTACCACGTGTTCTCCCAGCGCAACGGCTTCAGCGACCGCGAGGTGCTGGCGGCGCTGGCGGAGCTGCTGAACTCCGCCGTCTCCTCCTTCCCCGGCGGCGAGCCCCCTTTCCCCCTGGCCCTGGAGAACCTGTGGTGGCCGGGCCTGAGGCTCCTGGACCGCTCGGAGGTCTCGGAACTGGAGAGGAGATTGGAATTCGAGGATTGGATGCTCTGCCTGGACACCGGCCATCTGATGAACGCGCTGCGCGACTGCCGTGAGGAGGCCGCGGCGGTGGAGAACGTGGAAACGGCGCTGGACCGGTTAGGCGATGACTCGGTGGAACGCATCGGGGCCATGCACCTGCATCTCAGCCTCTCCGCCGATTACCAGGCCGAGACGGTGGACCGGGGGGAGAGCGCCGAGTACCGGGAGGCGGACATCGACGGCAAGCTCTCCATCGCCTACCCGCACTTCGGCCGCATGGACTGGCACTCGCCATTCGAGACCGACGCCTGCCTCCGCATCGTGGACAGGGTCAAGCCTGGGCATGTGACGCATGAGTTCGTCACCCCGGGCCGGGGGGAGCTCGTGGCGAGGCTGGATAAGCAGATGTCCCATTTCCGCCGCCGGGAGCAATAAAGAAATAGCCGTTGGGCATTCGACCGCCGATGACCGAGGACCGGAGCATCGGCCCGTTGCGCAGACTGAACCTGATAATGCGCTTCAGCTACACCCTGCCCTTCGTGCTGGCATCGCTGTGCGGCGTGGCCTACGGCCTGGCGTACAGCGACGACCTGCTGATCGCGGCGCTGATACCGCTGACGGTGTGGTTCATGGCGATGTTCGTCAACTTCTCCAACGACTATTACGACCACGTCAGCGGCGTCGACGCCGAGGTGGAGGAGGAGCGTTTCTCCACCATGAGGGAGTCCGACGTGTTCGAGGACAACGAGATGCTGAAGAAGATATACTGGGACGGCAACCAGTTCGAGCGCGGCCTCATCACCGCCGAGCAGGGCCGCCTGGTGATGGCGTTCCTGGTGGCGGCATCCCTGCTGCTGGCGCTGCCCATAGTGCTGCACGGCGGCCTGCTGGTGATCGTCCTCGGCCTGGCAGGCCTGTTGCTGGCTTACTTCTACACCGCCCCGCCGTTGAACATGGGCGCCCGCGGCCTCGGAGAGGTGAACGTGGGCATATCCTTCTTCATGCTGGTCTTCTTCTCCCATTACGTGCTGAGCGGCGTTTTCAGTTGGGAGATGGCGGTCTTCGCGGCGGCGGTGGCATTGGCGGTGGGCCTGATGCGGGCGGTGGACGCCATGTCGGGATACGAGTCCCACCTCCGTCACGGCGAGAAGGACCTGGCGGTGAGGATGGGCGGCCGCGAGCGGGCGGTGCCGGTGATCAAGGGGCTGCAGGCGGCGTTCTATGCGCTGGTGGCCGCCACCGCCGTCTTCCACCCGCTGAACCTGCTGCTGCTCCTCACCCTGCCGCTGGCGCTCCGCTCGTGGAGGGCCATGGACCGCAAGGATGAACTGTGGTACGTGCGCATCGCCCCCCAGTTCTTCGGCGTGAGCATGCTCACGATGCTGCTCTACCTCATCGTTTTGTCAGCGCGAACATTCCTGACATCTCTGTGATGGTGAACGGGTCGCCGCGGTTGATCAGGTAGTACTCCCGCACCGCGTCGAAGCCGCAGTTGCGGCAGGACTCGGTCCCCTCCATGGGGCAGCCGCGGGCGTGGGAGCCGTCCGGGAGAACGAAGGCGGACACGTGGTGGGGGCATTTGCCGGAGAAGTCCTCCTCCAGGAGCAGGCGCAGGGCCTTTTTGGAGTTCAGCACCGGGTAGCCCTCTTTTTTCAGCATGAGTATCTCCTCCACCACCGCCCTCTTCTCGTCCAGTGTGAGGGTGAGATCGTGGGGCGGGGGGGTTATGAAGTTGTAGATCACGCCGCGTATCCGTGGGTTGTCTTGCACGAGCTCCGCCACCTGGCGGACGGTGTGGAAGTTGTCGCGCTGCACCACCATGTTGGCGAAGACCGCCGGATGGGAGATCTGCTCCAGGTTGCCCATCATGCTGTCGTAGGCGCCCTCGCACCTTATGCTGTCGTGGACCTCCCGCGGGCCGTCGAGGCTTATGGATATCACGTCCGATTCTTCGAAGAACACGTTGGTGCCGTTGGTGGTGTAGCCGATGTTGAAGTACCCCACTTCCCTGCCCAGGGCGATGAGGTCGCCGAGGTCCTTGCCGCCGTCGGACCAGATGGTGGGCTCCCCGCCCTCGAAGTAGAGTATGCGCGCCCCCTGGCGGAAGTGCTCGCGCATCTCCTCCTCGATCTCCGCATAGCTCAGGCTCTGCTTGGCCGGGAGGAGGTGGCGGTTGCCCCCGATGCTGCAGTGGCGGCAGCTGAGGTTGCAGTCGTAATGGATGATCATGGTGTTGACAAGAGGCCTCTTGAAGCCCATCTTGCACCCGACCCACCAGCCAGCGTAACTGGCGAACTGAAGCGCCAAACCCATGGACCATGGATTCCTCCCGGCTTATAAAAGGGAATCGCCGTCCCCAAGTTTTTTCTGCGCCCATCTGGATAAAGGGGCATGAGGTTGTTCTACGCCGTGGACGTGGAGCCCGGCGAGCGCCTGCGCTCGCTGCTGCGGGAGATGCGCTCTATCCCGGGCGCCAAGGTCATGAGCCCCGACTCCCTCCACATCACCCTGAGGTTTCTCGGCGATCAGGACCCGGCCATGACGACCGAGCTCTGCCAGGCCTTGGAGGAGGCCGTCGAGGGGGAGGGGCCCTTCGAGATGGCGTTCCGCTCAGTGGGCTGCTTCCCCGGCGAGCACCGGCCCCGGGTGCTGTGGGCGGGCGTGGAGGACGGCGGGGCGCTCCCACGGATCGTTGAAAGGCTGGAGCGGCGGCTCCAGGACATGGGGCTGCCCGGCGAGGCCCGACCTTTCCGGCCCCATCTCACCCTGGCGCGGCTGAAGAGGCCAGACCCCTCGGCCATGGACGGTCTGTCCTCCTGGAAGGGGGAGGAGCTGGGGTCCATGACCGTCTCCGCCCTCCGCCTAAAGAGCAGCGTCCTCGCCCCTGGCGGCGCGCGTCACGAGGACGTTTGCGTCCGAAGCCTGTGAGCCCGCAGCCTAGATGCAGTTGACAGCGATATAAGCGCCCCCGCCGCTCGCACGGCCATGAAGTCCACGGCGAAGCGCTACGCCGCACTCCGCCATGACCGCGGCGGCGCCATCGAGGGTCTGCCGCTGCAGCTCATGATACTGGTGATTGTGGCCGGGCTGGCCACCACCGTCATCGTCGGCTGGATGTCGGCGATAGACATGCCCCAGGGCATGGGCCCGATCGCCCTCGAGCCCGGGGAGATAGAGCTGGACAGCGAGCTGAACGGCACGAGGCACGGGGAGGGCATCGTTCTTGAGGTGACGGTGCACGACAGCATGGGCGACCCGCTGCCGGGGGCGGCGGTGGTCCTCAGCGGATGCGGCGTCAGCGACGGCGGCGGCACCGTCTACGCGGTCACCGGCGAGGACGGCGTGGCCCTCTTCAGCGGCCTGAGCATGCAGCTGCCGGGGACGGGCGTGGGCTTCCTGGAGGTCACGGCGACCAAGAGCGGCTATGACGGCGTCTCCGAGGCCAGGGTCCTGGTGGTATGATGGACCGGCGGGCGGTCATCGACATGCCCCTGCGGCTCACGCTCACCCTGTTGATCATCTCCCTCTCCCTCCCGGTGGCCGACGCGGCGCTGCAGATGCAGGAGAGGGAGGCGGCGCTGCGGGACTGCGAGGCCGAGGCGCAGCGGATACTCGACGCCGCCCTGGAACTGCATTTCCAGGGCCTCGGGTCCAGCCGTGCTCTGCACGTGTCGCTGCCGGAGGACTCGGCGCTGGTCATCGATGACGGCGGGGCTCTCCATATCGAGCATAAGGGGCAACGGCTGAGCTCCATCCATGACCATGCCCGCCTCCCTATGCACAGCGACGGCGAGCTGGTCATCGAGGGCCGGGCCTCGCTGGTGCTGCGGGCGGAGGAGCGCGGCGGGTCCCACGGCGTCTGGGTGGGCCTGCGATGATGGAGTTCACCCTCTCCCGGGCGGTGATGAGCGTCTGCGCCCTCATGCTACTCGCCGCCCTGGGGCCCCTGTTGCAGACCCATGCGGACGCCCGGATGGACGACGAGGCGGCATCGATCGCCGAGTCCTTCGACAGCCTCCTGGTCTCCGTGTCGCGGAGCGGGGCGTCGATGGTGTTGGACTGCTCACGCATCCTCCCCTCCGAGGATTGGACCCTGGAACTCGACGAGGGAAGGGTGACGGTCAGCGACGGCGAGCGCAGCCACCTCCGTCCCTTGGAGGCCCCCTACGGCGGAGGAAGGATGACGCTCGACAGCGGGAGCGCAGTCAGGATAAGCGCCGAGGAGAGGGGAGGGGAGCTTCACCTGCAGAAGGTGGAGGCCATCTCCTGCAATGCGTCGGCGAGCCTGTCCACGTCCCCGTGGTCGTTGTAGACGTGCATGGAGGCCCGCGCGCAGCCGTTCAGGCCGCGGGACTGGAACCAGGGGTGGCAGCAGTGCATGCCCGAGCGCAGCAGCACCCCCGCCATCTCATCGAGTATCATGGCCACGTCGTGGGAGCCCATGCCCTCCACGTTAAAAGAGAGAATGCCCCCGCGGAGCCCGGGGTCATCGGGGCCGACGATGCTCAGCTCGGGGATGGCCTCCAAGCGGGTGTGCAGCCTCCGCTGCAGCGAGGCCTCATGCTCCCGTACCCGGCGCATGCCGATCCCCATCAGGTACTCCGCCGCCTTGGAGGCGCCGATGACGCCCGCGTAGTTCAGCAGGCCGCCCTCGAAGCGCTCCGGCGGGGGCAGCAGGTTCACCGAGCCGTAGTCGGCGAGGCCGACGGTGCCGCCGCCGACGCTCAGAGGCTCCAGGCGCTCGAGGAGCTCCTCCTTCCCGTAGAGCAGGCCGACGCCGGTGGGGCCGAGTATCTTCTGCACCGAGACGGTGTAGAAGTCGGCGTCGAGCTTCTCGAGGTCCAAGGGGGCGTGGCCGCAGTGCTGCGCCCCGTCCAGCATCAGCAGCGCGCCGTGGTCGTGGGCGATCTCCGCCACCTCCTTGGCGGGGATGGTGGTGCCGGTGACGTTGGAGGTGTGCACCATGGACACCAGCGCCACGTCGGCGCTCAGGTGCTCCTTGAAGGTCTCGATGTCCAGGGCGCCGTCCTCGGTGGGGCATATGCCCCGGCGCACGCCGTGGCGCTGCAGCCGCAGCCAGGGGACGTGGTTGGAGTTGTGCTCGATGTCGGTGGTCAGCACCCGGTCGCCGGACTTGAGGCCGAGGCCGGAGGCCACGGTGTTGATGGCCTCGGTGCAGTTCTTGGTGAAGACAATCCTCTCGGCCGCGGGGGAGCCGATCAGCTCCGCCAGCCTCTCCCGGGCGATGTCCACCTCCATCGACACCCTGTCGGCGAGGCGGTGCACGCTGCGGCCGCCGCAGGCGGGGTACTCGCGGTTGTAGAGGTCCATGGCCTCGATGACGCAGTCGGGCTTGAGGCTCTGACAGGCGCTGTCCATGTAGACCAGCGAACCATCCCTCAACAGAGGGAAGTCCTCCCTCAGCCTGCTGACGTCCATACCGCCTCCATCCCGTTCGCGTTTATTGAAGTTTCCCTAGCCATAATCCATAACTACCGCCGCGGCGATTGCGTGGACATGCGCAGGGTCTATCTCGACAACAACGCCACCACCTGCCTGGACGAGGAGGTGCTGGACTCCATGATGCCTTTCCTGCGCCAGAGCTACGGCAACCCCAGCAGCCTCCATCGACTGGGGGACGAGGCCGCCGCCGCCATGCGCTCATCGCGGGAGGCCGTCGCTCGGACGCTGAACTGCTACCCCAGTGAGCTGGTGTTCACCTCCAGCGGCACCGAGTCGGACAACATGGCCATCACCGGCGGTGCCCTCGCCGCCGGCGGGCGCCGCCGCCTGATAACCTCGGCGGTGGAGCATTCCGCCGTCCTCGACACCTGCCACCACCTCGCCGCCGAAGGCTTCGAGCTGACCGTGCTGCCGGTGGACGAGGGCGGTTCACTGGACCCTGCGGACCTGGAGAGGGAGATCTCCGACGATGTGCTGCTGGTGACCGTCATGGCGGCGAACAACGTCATAGGAACGTTGCAGCCCCTCCGCGAGCTTGCGGCGATAGCCGCCGAGCACGGGGCCCTGTTCCACACCGACGCGGTGCAGGGCTACGGCCGCATGCCACTGGACGTCCGCGACCTGGGCATTGACATGCTCTCCCTCTCGGCCCACAAGCTGCACGGGCCCAAAGGGGCGGGGGCGCTGTACGTGAAGGAAGGCAGCCCGGTGAGGCCGCTCATGCACGGCGGCGGTCAGGAAGGAGGGCTGAGGCCCGCCACCGAGAACGTCCCCGGCATAGTGGGTCTGGGCAAGGCCGCCGCCCTGGCGGTGGAGAACATGGACGCCCGCAACCGCCATACCGCCAGGCTGCGCGACCGCCTGCTCGACGGTCTGCTGGAGATAGACGGGGCCCATCTGAACGGGCACCGCTCCCCCCGGCTGGCCAACAACGCCCACCTGCGCTTCGACGGCGTCGGGGGCACCGACCTCGTGCTCAGGCTGAGCGACGAGGGGGTGCTGGCGTCCACCGCGTCCGCCTGCAGCGCCAGCAGCCCCTCGCCCTCCCACGTGCTCTCGGCCATCGGTCTGGACTGGGGCCAGGCGGAGTCCTCCCTCCGCCTGGGCCTGTCGCACCACACCAGCGACGAGGACGTCGACCACGCGCTGGAGGCGATAACTAGGACCGTGACCTCGATGCGGGATGCGAAGCGGTTTAATCCGCCGAGCGCATAGCGGTGCTGACCATGATCGACCTAGCCGTGGAGATCGGAACGATAAGGATGTCCAACCCCGCCATGCTGGCCTCGGGGGTCATGGACGAGACCGGCGAAGCCCTCGTGCGCATGATGGAGGCGGGCGCGGGGGCGGTGGTCACCAAGTCCATCGGCGTCGCCGCCCACGACGGCCATCCCAACCCCTGCCTGGTGGAGTTGCCCCACGGCTACGTGAACGCCATGGGCCTGCCCAATCCTGGCATGGACCGCTTCGCCGAGGAGCTGCGGACGATAATGCCCGCCCCCGCTCCGGTCATCGCCTCGGTGTACGCCGCCGATGAGGAGGGGTTCGTTGCCGTCGCCGCCGCCATGGAGGACGCCGGCGCCGCGGGGGTGGAGATGAATCTGAGCTGCCCCCACGCCGCGGGCTTCGGGATGGAGCTGGGCACCGACCCCGCCCGGGTGAGGTCGATGGTCGAGGCGGTGGCCTCATCGGTCTCGGTGCCGGTGATGGCCAAGCTGACGCCCAACACCGCCGACATCACCGCCATCGGGCGGGCGGTGGAGGACGGCGGCGGCGACGCGGTGGTGGCCATAAACACCCTGAGGGCGATGTGCATCTCGCCGGAGTTCGCCCGCCCGGTCCTGTCCAACCGCTACGGCGGCCTGTCGGGGCCGGCTGTCAGGCCGGTGGGCGTGCGCGCCGTCTACGACCTGCGCCGCGAGCTGTCCATCCCCATCGTGGGCGTGGGCGGCATCGAGACCTGGAGGGACGCCGCCGAGTACATCATGGCGGGGGCGTCATGTTTCCAGGTGGGGAGCGCGGTGGGACGCCGCGGACCGGAGGTGTTCCGGGAGATAACCGGAGGCCTGCAGGCCTTCATGGAATCGCACGGTTACGCGGGGATGAAGGACATGGAGGCCGCCGTCCATGATTGAAGCGGTCGTCATTAACCGCGTGGAGGCGGAGTCGAAGGACTGCCTCACCCTGCACTTCGAATGGGACCGCCCCGTGTCGCCCGGACAGTTCGTCATGGTGTGGATACCGGGCCTGGACGAAGTTCCGATGTCAATCTCGTCGATCGGGCCGGAGAAGGCCATGACCGTGCGACGGGCGGGGGAGGCCACCGAGGCCTTGCACGCCTTGTCGCCCGGGGACCGCATGGGTGTCCGCGGGCCGTACGGCAACGGGTTCGAGCTCAACGGCATGAGGACGCTAGCGGTGGGGGGCGGAGTGGGCATGGCCCCGCTGATGCCGTTGCTGCGCACGATGTACGCGGACGTGGCCATCGGCGCCCGCAGCGCCGACGAGCTGCTCTTCGAGGAGGAGGCCCGGCGCTACTGCGACAAGGTGGAGACCTCCACCGATGACGGCTCCCGCGGCATGCGCGGCAACGCGGTGCAGCTGGCGGAGCGGATGATGGACGAGGGCGATTACGAGCAGGTGGTCGCCTGCGGCCCGGAGGTCATGCTCTACCATCTATTCCGGGCCTGCGAGGCGCGCGGCGTGCATTGCCAGATGTCGCTGGAGCGCTACATGAAATGCGCGGTGGGGCTCTGCGGCTCCTGCATGCTGGGCAAGGAGAGGGTGTGCATCGACGGTCCGGTGTTCGACTCCGCCAGGCTCCGCGCCCTCTCCGAGTTCGGCAGGTCCAAGAGGGACGCGGCGGGGCGCTCAGTCGGACTTTGACCCCAGGCAGCGCTCCACAATGCGCGCGAAGTCCTCATCGGTGACCCTGCCCATCCTCTCCCCCTTCTTCTTGACCTCGTCGAGCATCATGTTGAGCTGGGAGCGGCTGTACTCCAGGCCCATGTCCTGGAGGCGCTTCTCGATTATGTGCGCCCCCGAGTGCTTGCCCATCTTCAGATGGCGGACGTTGCCAACCTCCCTCGGTTCGATGTACTCGTAGGTGGCCGGGCAGTTGAGGATGGCCGCCACGTGTATCCCCGACTCGTGGGAGAAGGCGTTCTCCCCGGTGATGGGATGGTTGACCGAGCACTGGTAGCGGGACACGGCGGCCACCCGCCGCGACAGCGGCGTCAGTTTGGAGCAGTCGATGCCCAGGTCCTTGCCGTAGAGGAACCTCATCGCCGCCACGAACTGCTCCAGCGGCACGTTGCCGCAGCGCTCCCCCATGCCGTTGACGGTGGTGGTTATGGCGTCGGCGCCGGCTGCCACCGCGGATATGGCGTTGGCGTTGGCGAGGCCGAAGTCGTTGTGCAGGTGGACCGAGACCGGGGTGGCGAAGCGGGACTTGACCTCTCGCACCAGTTCGCTGATGCCATCCATCGTCACGCAGCCGAGGGTGTCGGTTATCCCCAGGCGGTCGACGCCGAGCTCGTCCACGGTCTCGTACATGCGCAGCAGCACATCCAGCGGGGTGCGGGTGCCGTCCTCGCAGCTGAAGCTCACGCCGAGGCCGTGGTCCTTGGCATGCTCCACCGCCTCCACCGCGTAGCGCTGCAGGGTCTCCACCTCGACCTCCTTCCCGTACTTGTAGCGGCGGTGGATGTCGGAGGTGCCAGCGAAGATGAGCACGGTGTCCACCTCCGCTTCCAGGGCGCAGTCGATGTCCGGTCGGCGGGAGCGGGCGAGGCTCAGTGTCCTGGCATCGAGGCCGAGGCGGGATATGTCCCTGATGGCCTCCATCTCGCTGCGCGACACGGCGGCGAAGCCCGCCTCGATCTCCGGCACGCGGGCGTCGTCGAGGAGCGTGGCTATCTCCAGCTTGTCATCGTGGCTGAAGGCGACGCCCGGCATCTGCTCCCCGTCGCGCAGGGTGGAATCGTAGATAGTCACATCCCCGACCGCCAACGGCCGGTTGTAAGGACAATGACTGAGCATGGTCCTTCCCAATGTTGCGCAGCTTAATATCATTTGCCAGAAAACATCATGTTTATCAACGCCGAGGGCATTCACATCAACGGCCGAGAAGGCCAGGTGGGACATGCGAATGAGCGAAGAGAAGTTATTCCTGCTCTGTGTGGACGGTTCGGAGAACTCGTTCCGCGCCGCGAGGTTCATAGGGGAGATGGCATCCGAACTGGATGCCACCGTCACCGTGCTGCACGTCCTCAACGAGGAGGAGGCGGGGGCCCTGCCCCATGACCCTGAGGACGATGAGTACGTCCGAGAGAGCAAGATCGGCCCGGCCGTGGAAACCCTGGACGAGCTGGATGTGGACATGGCCGTCTCTGTGCAGATAGGCAACCCCAAGGGGATCATCATCGACATGTCCGCCAAGTACGACGCCGTGGTGATGGGCTACAAGGGCCTGACCGGGCGCAAGATCAGTGAGGTCCTCTTCGGAGGGGTGGCGGAGTATGTGCTCCGCCACAGCGACCGGCCGGTGTTGATGGTCCCTTGAGCAGGCAGCGCGAAAGCGTCGAGGTCTGGCACGGCAAGCTCCGCGTCCAGGTGCCCCGCGGAACGTTCGCTGCCGACGGGAGCGTCGACCCTGAGGAGGGCGGGCGCTTCCGCGAGCTGCTGAAATCCCGCTACCCATGGCTCAGCGAGCGGTCGTTGGACGATTTCATGTCCAAGGCGGTGGAGGCCTTGGAGATGGCGAGGCGGGAGGAGATGGCGGGGGCGCCCATGGGCAGGGAGCTCGCCGCCGATGACCCCGCCAAGGCGGTATCCTATCTGAAGAGGCATCTGGAGTCCGACCCCGAGGACCGCGATGCCTGGTACGTGCTGGGCGAGGCCCTGTGCCGCGACGGCCGCAGCGAGGAGGGCTACCAGGCCTTCCGCCGCGCCCGCTCATTGTGAGGGGTGCAGGGAGCGCACCGCCTCGGCGACCTCGGGCACCGTCGCGCCCCAAGGGACGGAGCGCAGGCCGCCCTCGGCCTCGAAGCCCTCCTTCACCTTGCAGCATTTCACGATGGTGGGCACCCCGTCGTCGGGGACGTGGTCCTTGGGGCAGACGTTGATGAACGGCGGCTCCCGCTTGTACAGCGATTCGAATATCCTTTTGGAGAGATGGCAACCTATCAGGGTGACCTCATGCTCCAGCACAGGGGACTCGTCGAGGAAGTAGACTGGCATCGACGCCTCGATGCCCGAGACCCGGCAGGGGAACATCACCGCCTCGGTGCCCACCCGCGCCAGGAAGGAGCGGATGTCGATGTCCACCACCTCGGGCGCGATGGGCAGGTCGAGGAATCCCGATGCCAAGGCCATCTCCGTGAGAACCGAGAGCTTCGAGGGCGACGGGGGCACATCGTCGACCACCCGCAGCGGCAGCCCCTCCAGCCCGTGGACGAAGTTCAGGTGGTTGAACATGCCCTCGACCACCACCGTCCTTCCCGGATGGCGCAGCGAGAGGCGCAGCAGGGCGCTGGGGTTGATGACGTCCATGTCCGGGTCGCGCACGAAGACGGTGTCCTCCGGTAAGGAAAGCGGCTCCGCTGAGAGCACCGGGCGGAAAAGGCCCTTGCCCTCCTCCTTCCGAATGGCGACCACCGCGTGCTCGTCGCCACGGCGCAGGACCATGTAGTCGTTGCGGGTGTAGGCCTTGCGCCCCCGCATCGCGGCGGCGATGGCCTCGGGGGTGAGCTTGTGGTCCACCTCGCGCAGGGAGACGTCCTTGCAATGCCCGGGCAGCATGCCGGTGCCAACGCCCTATCCGTTGATAAAGTTTGACGCCCACCGGCGGCACTGGAGCCAGCGCCGCCAGCGAAAGTAAGATATATGGATTCCCTGTTAGCGAGTAGCGACGCCGGGGTAACATAGAGGCTATGTGGCGGACTGCAGATCCGCAGACGGGAGTTCGAATCTCCCTCCCGGCCCCATCATCATACCCCTTCTTCTTATTCCGATCGGAACAATGCTTAGTTCATTTTTTATACCATCCAGTGCTTAATGCAATGGCTGGATTATCCATCCAACAGGGGATCCGTTTTGCGCATCGCGTTGTATGGGAAAGGAGGCATAGGCAAGTCGACGGTGTCAGCAAATCTGACCGCCGCCCTTGGCCGCATGGGACTGAAGGTGCTGCAGATCGGCTGCGACCCCAAGCACGACTCCACCCGTCTCCTCCTGGAGGGGAGGGAGCCCCCCACGGTTATGGAGATGGTGCGCAGCTCCCGCCGCGAGGATATGAGTCTGGACAGCATCGTATCCCGGGGATACCTCGGCTGCCTCTGCGTGGAGGCGGGGGGACCCGAGCCGGGGGTCGGCTGCGCCGGCAGGGGCATACTCTCCACCTTCGAGCTCCTTGACGAGTTGGGGGTGGACTCCCTCGATGCAGACATCACCGTCTACGACGTCCTCGGGGACGTGGTGTGCGGTGGATTCGCCGTCCCGTTGCGCAACGACTACGCCGAGAAGGTCTACGTGGTGAGCTCCGGCGAGTTCATGTCCATATACGCGGCCAACAACATCCTGCGCGGGGTGAGGAACTACGACCCCCGCCGCATGGCCGGCATAATCTTCAACAGCCGCGGCGAGCCGGAGGAGGGGGAGAGGGTGCGGCGCTTCGCCGCCGCCGTCGGCCTCCCGGTGGTGGCGGAGATACCGCGCTCGCCCCGGTTCCTGGATGCGGAGCGCTCGGGCAGGACGGTGGTGGAGAGCGACCCCGGCGCAGATCTGGCGCAGATATTCTTCCGCCTGGCGAGTAACGTGGTCGAGGGCGATGTGATGGAGGCGTCGCCTCTGAGCGACGAGGAGTTGGAGACGGTGGTATTGGGGAAGAGCCCGCCGCCGCCGATCCGCCGCGGCGGCCAGGAGGAGCCGCCCCCGGAAGGGAGGCGCGAGGCGCCCCCCGCCTACACCTCGCGCAACGTGGAGCGCAAGGAGGTCCTGCACGGCTGTGCCTTCACGGGGGCGGTGATCACCTGCCTGTCCGTAGAGGGGCTGCAGACGGTCATGCACTCCCCTGACAGCTGCGCCCACCTGTCCTGTCAGATGGCCCAGAACGCCGCCCGACGGGCATTCGTCAAAGAAGGGGTGGCGATACCCTCCTTCCTGAGGCCGGCGGCGCACTGCAGCTCGCTGGACGACCCGGACATGGTCTTCGGCGGCCGTCCCTCTCTGGAGGAGGCTCTGCAGCGCGCCTTCGAGCGAGGCAACGACGTCGCCCTGGTGAGCTCCTGCCCGTCGGGGATTATCGGCGACGACGTGGAGGAGGCCGCCCGCGCCGTCTCCGCCTCTCGGCCGGAGGGCAGGGTGCTCACCATGCTGGAGGACGGGAACGCCGCCGGCGACCACATGCAGGGCGTCATCGATGCCTGCGTGGCCCTGGCATCTGGACTCATCGACCCTTCGGCGGAGCCGAGCGACGGCCTGGTGAACGTGGTGGGCATCAAGCCCATCGCCACCAACAACGAGATGAACATGACCTACGCCGAAGGCATCCTGCGGCGCATGGGGGCGGCCATCAACTGCCGCTTCATCGGCGGCACCGACATCGCTGGCATAGAAGGGTTCCATCGCGCCCGCCACAGCATCCTGGCCAACACCGACCGCTTCGCCCTCATGCTCTCCCGTTACCTGCGGGAAGAGCACGGCGCCGAGGTGCTGCGCAGCCCGCTGGCGCCGGGGTTGAGAGGCACTTTGGATTGGCTCGGGGAGCTGGCCGCCGCCACCGACAGGGAGTCCGCCGCCGAGGAGCTGGCGGCATCTTTGCGGCAGGAGTACGAGGAGGCGCTCCCGCCGTTGCGCCAGGAGCTGCAGGGCCGCAAGGCCTGCATCATCAGTATGCACAAGGACATAGACTGGCTCATCGACACCCTCGACGACCTGGGGATCGATCTGCTCTACGCCGCCGTTGTAGACCGCTCCGACCATCTCATGGACTACCACGTGGGCAACCGCCACGCTGGACGCATCGTTCTCCTCGAGGATTACGACATGTCCACGGTGGTGACGGACGCCATGTCCCGCGGTCCGGACATCCTGCTGAGCACCTATCCGGTGAGCACCGACGGCGCGGTGCTGCAGGAGAGGATACCCATGGTCCCCGACATCGGCCACCTGGCCCCTTTGGAGCTGGCGCGGCGCTGGGCGCTGGGTCTGAAAGCTCCCCGCAGGGAGGGATGGAGGGAGGACCATGGCTGAGCGCTGCCCGGAGAGCCTGATGGGGGCAATAATGGCCTTCGAGGGCATGGCGGGATCCATCACCGCCATGAACGGCCCCACCGGATGCAAGTACTACCCCGCGTCCTTCTCGGAGACGGTGACCAGGCGCGGGGGTTTCAACCCCATGCTCCACGACACGCTCTTCTATCTGGGCCAGTCAAGGGTCCCCTGCACCTACATGGACAGCAGCGACTACGTGTCCGGGGCGAGGGAGAGGATGCGGGCGCTATGGGACGACTCGCGGAGCCGCCGGCCGTCGATGTTGGCCCTGATAAACTCCCCCGGAGCCTCCCTGATAGGGGAGATGCTCACCTTCGATGGCGAGGCGCCGCCGACGGTGGCCATGGAGAGCCCCCCGCCCTCTGCCAGCTTCTCCTCGGGCTACGAGACGGCCATGCTCGCCACGCTCGAAGGCCTGGCGCCGTCGCCGGCGGAGCCGCGGGAGATGACGGTGAACCTCCTGGGGATATCGGTGGCCGACCTGGGATGGGAGGACAGCATCGCCGACCTCCGCCGCCTCCTCTCGCTCTGCGGCGTGGAGGTCCTGTGCTCTCCGGGGGCGGGATGGGCGCCCGAGGACGTGCAGCGCTCGGCGGGGGCGGCCTTGAACGTGGCCGTGCACGACGAGAGGGCGGCGATGACCTCGGAATGGTACCGTCGCAATCTAAACGTCCCCTTCGTCCGCTGCTCCTCCGGGGCCCCGCTCGGCTTCGAGGCCTTGGAGGAATGGCTGAAGGAGGTATGCCATGCACTCGAAGCCGACCCCTCGCCCGCCCTCGGGCGCATCGCCGCTTCCCGGCGGCGCGCCCACCGCGAGATATCGAGGCTGGACCAGTACGCCGGCCTGCCGCGGGGCTGCAGCTTCTCCCTGGAGGGGCGGCCCTCGTTGGTGTGGCCGGCGCTGCGCAGCATGCACGCCTACCTGGGCATGGTGCCGGTGGCGGTCAGCATGACCGAGGACGGCCCCTGCGCCGCAGAGGTCGAGAGCTATCTGCGCAGCATAGGCTGCGGGGAGGCCAGCACCTCGGTGCTCGACTGCCCCGCCGACGTGGTGCTCGCCGACGGCAACACCGTCGCCGGCGTCCTCGGCCGCGGGCTGAGCGACTGCGGCGTGGAGCTGGACCATCCGTCCCTCACCCCGATCTGCATCCGCGAGGACCCCCTCCTCGGCCTAGGGGGTACGTTGCGCCTGATCGAACGGTCTTTGCAGGGCCTCAAGCGCTAGGGCTCCTCACCCCTCCGCAAAAGGGCCTCCAGAGCCTCGGGGCGATCCATCTGAACACGACGATATTTTACAAACCTTTTTTAATACCTTTATAAATACACCGGCATAGGTGAACTGATGGCAAAGATGAAGATTGAGAACGTCGTAGCATCAACATCCCTCGGCCAGGAACTGGACCTGCGGGCGATCGAGCTCGCCCTGGACGGCGCCGAGTACAATCCCCAGCAATTCCCTGGCCTGGTCTACCGGCTCAAAGACCCCAAGACCGCCACCCTCCTTTTCCGCAGCGGCAAGGTCGTATGCACGGGGGCCAAGAGCCTGGACGATGTCAAGGTGGCCATCGGCAAGGTGGCCAAGCACATCGAGAAAGCGGGGATCATCATCGACATCGAACCCGATGTGGAGGTACAGAACATCGTCGCCTCCTCCGACCTGGAGCAGGAGATAAACCTCAACACCGTGGCCATCACCCTCGGCCTGGAGAAGGTGGAGTACGAGCCGGAGCAGTTCCCCGGCCTGGTGTACCGCCTCGACGACCCCAAGGTTGTGGTCCTCCTGTTCGGCTCCGGCAAGATGGTCTGCACCGGCGCCAAGGTCCCCGATGACGTGGTCAAGGCCGTGGACCGTATCGCCGCCGAGCTGCGCGCCGCCGGCCTGATGCGCTGAGCCCGGAAGCATGCAGCAAGAACCCAAGGACGACGTTCTCCGTCTCATCGGCGACACCCCGCTGCTGCGCCTGCGGCGCGTCATCCCCCGGGGTGAGGCGACGCTCCACGTCAAGCTGGAGTCCTTCAATCCCATGGGCTCCGTCAAGGACCGCGTTGCCTTGGCGATGGTGGAGGACGCGGAGGCCCGCGGCCTCCTATCCGCGGAAGGTTCCATCGTCGAGGCCACCTCTGGCAACACCGGCATAGGCCTGGCGATGGTGGCCGCCGTCAGGGGATATCGCCTCACGTTAGCGATGCCGGAGTCCATGAGCGTCGAGAGGAGGCAGCTGCTCAAGGCGCTGGGCGCGGAGCTGCTGCTGACCCCGGCGTCGGAAGGTATGGCGGGCTCGCTGTGCCGGGCGGAGGAGCTGGCGGAGAGGGAAAGCGCGTTCATGCCCCGGCAGTTCTCCAACCCCGCCAACCCCTTGGCCCATTACACTGGCACGGCGCAGGAGATTCTGCGCCAGCTCCCGGATGTGGACGCGATAGTGGCCGGCATCGGAACCGGCGGCACCGTAACCGGCCTGGGCAGGGCGATGAGGAACTTCGCGCCCGGCGTGCGCGTGATCGGTGTCGAGCCGGAGGAGAGCCCGCTGCTGAGCGAGGGGCGCTCCGGGCCGCACGGCATCGAGGGCATCGGCGCCAATTTCGTCCCCGACAACCTGGACCTCGAGGTTCTGGACGGGGTGAGGACCGTCTCTTACGAACAGTCCAAGGCCGCGGCGCGCCGCTTGGCCCGAGAGGAGGGGCTGCTGGTGGGCCCATCGTCGGGGTCGGCCCTGCACGCCGCTCTGGAGCTGGCGGAGGAGATGGGGACCGGCAAGGTCCTGGCCATCCTGCCTGACGGTGGGGAGAGGTACATGAGCACCGGCATCTACGGAGACGATGACAATGACTAAGGAAGGAGACCTCAAGGCGGTGATGGACCGCGACCCCGCGGTCAGGGACCGCCGCGACGCCGCCTGGTTCAGCCAGGGTTACCACGCGATACGCTTCCACCGTTGGAGCCACGCCCTATGGATGAAGGGGAGCCACCGCCGCGCCCGCTTCTTGAACTACGTGGGCAGGGTCCTCACCGGCGCCGACCTCCATCCCGGCGCCGACATCGGCGAGGACGTCTTCATCGACCACGCCAGTGGCGTGGTCGTCGGCGAGACGGCGGAGATCGGGGACCACGTGTGCATATTCCAGGGCGTAACCTTGGGCGGGGTGTCCTCGGAGAAGGGAAAGAGGCACCCCACCATCGGCGAGAACGTGGTCATCGGCGCCAACGCCACCGTGCTCGGCGACATAAGCATCGGCAGCAACACCCGCATCGGGGCCGGTTCGGTGGTGGTCAAGGACGTGCCGCCGAACTCCACCGTGGTGGGCATCCCCGGCAAGGTCATCAAGCAGGGGGGCGTGCGATTGGACCAGGTCCTCAAGCACGACGAACTCCCCGACCCGGTCAAGGAGGCGTTGCAGGAGACGGCGGCGGAGGTCGAATCGCTGCGCGAGCGCCTGGAGGCCCTGGAGCGCGGGCAAAAATGATATAGGTACTCGCTTTAACTCCAACAGGGGCGCCTGAATTGACACTGAGGATACACAACACACTGACCGGCAGCAAGCAGGAGTTCGTGCCTCTGCGCGAGGGCGAGGTCTCCATGTACGTCTGCGGGGTGACCGTCTACGACGACATCCACCTGGGCCACGCGCGCTCCATCGTGGTCTTCGACATGGTGAACCGCTACCTGCGCCACCTGGGCTACGATGTGACCCACGTGACAAACTTCACCGACGTCGACGACAAGATAATCAATCGCGCCAATGAGGAGGGCGTCGATCCCTTGGAGCTCTCGGCCCGCTACATCGACCGTTATTTCGAGGAGACCGACTCGCTCAAGGTGCTGCGGGCGGACATGTACCCCAAGGCGAGCGAGAGCATGGACGCCATCATCGACATGGTTCGGTCCATCATCGACAACGGCTACGGATACGCCACCGACGAGGGGAACGTGTACTTCTCCATCGCCAAGGTGGAGGACTACGGCAGGCTGACCAACCAGCGCCTGGAGGACATGTCCGGTGCCCGGGAGGTCATGCAGGACCCGCAGAAGCGCGACCATATGGACTTCGCGGTGTGGAAGGCCGCGAAGCCGGGGGAGGTGGCATGGGAATCGCCCTGGGGAAGGGGGAGGCCAGGCTGGCACATCGAGTGCTCGGCGATGATAAGGTCACGTCTCGGCGACCTCATCGACATCCATGGCGGAGGGAACGACCTGATCTTCCCCCACCACGAGAACGAGATACTGCAGACCGAGGCGGTGACCGGTGGGACGCTGGCGAGGTACTGGATGCACAACGGCATGCTGCAGCTCCAGGACGAGAAGATGAGCAAGTCCCTGGGGAACTTCCTCCGCGTCAGCGACCTGCTGCGCGAGCACGATGTCCAGACCCTGCGGTTCTTCCTGCTCAACACTCATTACCGCGGCCCGCTGGTGTACACCGAGGGCTCGCTGGAGGAGGCCAAGGCCTCGCTGCGGCGCCTGTGGAACACCTGGCGCGAGCTGCAGGCCTACCGGCGGGAGGCCGCCGGCGATGACGACGCCGCCGCGGCGCTGCAGAGGGCGAGGGCGGAGTTCCATGAGAACATGGACGACGACTTCAACTCCCGCGCCGCCATCTCGGCGCTGTTCAACCTCGCCCGCGAGCTGAACCGCATGATGGCCGACGGAAGCCTCTCGGCCGCGGGCGCCGGCGCGGCCCAGGAACTTTTCCAGGATCTCGATGCAGTGCTCGCCATCCTGCCGGAGGAAAGCGGCGGCGGGGAGCTCGACGCGGTGGTCGGCCTGCTCGCCGACGTCAGGCAGGAACTGCGCAGGAGGAAGATGTTCGACCTCGCCGACACGATACGTGACCGCCTCAGGGATGCGGGCATACAGCTTGAGGACCAGGGGGAAGGGGTGAAATGGAAGAGGACCTGATACGCCGCAAGGCCGAGCTCATCCTCGGCGGCGAGGTCAGGGTGCCCAGCGGCCATCGGCTGCCGGTGCGCATCTCCCGTTCCACCGCCGGGCCGGGAGCGGGCTCCCGGGGCATCGTCCTGAGCTTCCACGGCATGCGGGTGAAGAAGCCCATCTGCACCGAGGGGGGAGATTTCGAGCTGGTCCCCGTCGAGGACGGCCTCAGGCTGGACCGCGGCGGGGAACCGTTCATTGAACGCGTGGACCTGGAGCCGGTCATATACCACTCCCCCGGCCAGGCGTTCTTCAACCTCGACCAGAGATGCGAGTTCCATTGCCTGTTCTGCACCTCGCCGTCCTTGGGGGTGGAGGCCACCAAAGGCCTCACCCCGGAGAGCATAGCGGAGATGGTCGCCGAGGCGGCGGAGAGGGAGGACTTCGTCTCGGCGGCGCTGACCAGCGGCGTGGCGGGGGGCATAGGGGAGACGGTGGAGCGCATGGCGCGCACCGTGGAGCTAATCAAGGGGAAGGTCCCCTGGGCAACGGTGGGGACGGAGCCTTACGTGGACAGCGAGGAGCAGCTGCTGCGCCTACGCGACGCCGGCGCCGACGAGATGAAGATCAACATCGAGACCTCCGACGAGAGCATCTTCCGCAAGGTCTGCCCTGACCTCGACCGCGACCTACTGCACCGGATGATAGAGGCGGCGGTGGACATCTTCGGGCGGGGGAAGGTGTCCTCCAACATCATCATCGGCCTGGGGGAGAGCGACGGATCCGTGGTGGAGGAGATGGAGAGGCTGGCGGCCATGGGCTGCGCCCCCGGCCTGCGGCCGCTCAAGGTCAACGACAGCAACCACGGCCCGTTGGAGGAGGCCCTCGGGCCGCTCCCCGAACTGGACGCCGACCGTCTGCTGCGGCTGAGCAGGGAGCAGAAGAGGGTGATGGACGCCCACGGCCTTGACAGCCGGACGTTCAGCACCATGTGCTTCGAGTGCGGCTGCTGCGACCTGGTCCCCTTCCGCGACTTTTAGATTTAGACTCTCCTTAAATCTATATACCGAAATGCGATTCCAACCTCCATGGTGAGCGCGAACATGGAGGATTACCTCCTGGCGATCTACCGGCTCAACAAGGACGGCGGCCCGGCCAAGACCAACGACATCGCCGATAGCCTTGACATATCCCCCGCCAGCGTCACCGAGATGGTGAAGAGGCTCTCCGAGCAGGGGCTGGTGGAATACGAGAGGTACCGCGGCGCCACCCTTACGCGCAAAGGCTACCGGCACGCTCACCGCATGCACCGCAAGCACCGTCTGGTGGAGAAGTTCTTCGTGGATGTGCTCAAGAGCGACACTGACAGCGCCCACGCCAGCGCCTGCCACATCGAGCACAGCTTCACCGACGAGGCCGCCCGCCAGCTCTGCCGCATCATCGGGTCGCCCGATGTCTGCGATTGCGAGGAGGTCTGCGAAGACCTCTGCGACAACCGCCAACTGCAAGGGACGGCGCTGTCCGAGCTCGTAGAGGGCCAGTCAGCGCGGATATCGCACCTGATATGCGACAGCCCCGAGAAGGTGCGCAAGCTCATCGCCATGGGCTTGGTGCCCGGACGGTCGATCAAGATGGAGAGCGGCATGCCGATGCGGGGGCCGATGGTGGTCCGCATGGACGACAGCCTGGTCGCCCTCGACCGCGAATACACCCGCCTGGTGATGGTGGACCTGGAGGAATGACGCTGATGGGCGACAGGATGGAACTGGCCCTGATGGGCAATCCCAATGTGGGGAAGTCGACGCTGTTCACCAAGCTCACCGGCGTGGGCGTGATGGTCTCCAACTATCCCGGCACCACGGTGGAGTTCAAGGAGGGAAGCTTCCTGCGCGACGGCAGGAAGGTGGCCGTGCACGACCTGCCGGGGACCTATTCCCTGTCGGGGGAGAGCGAGGACGAGATCGTCGCCATCCGCATGCTGGCGGAGAACCGCTTCGACGCGGTGGCGGTCGTTGTCGACGCCACCAGGCTGGAGAGCAGCCTCGTCCTCATGTTCCAGGTGATGGAGCTCGGCCATCCCGTTATCGTAGCGTTGAACCAGATGGACATCGCCCAGAAGCGCTACGAAATGGACATCGCTAAGATGGAGGGGATACTGGGCGTACCGGTCTTCCCCATCTCGGCCATAACGGGCGAGGGCGTCGACGAGCTGGCGCAGGCGGTGGTCTCCGACCGCGCGGTGAGGTCCGACTTCAAGGTGAGCTACGACTCCCACATAGAGGAGCAGCTCGAGGCCCTTCCCGCCGACCTTCCGGAGACGCAGTTCCCCGCCCGCGGGGCCTTGCTCAAGTTGCTGGAGGGCAACGAGTACATATCCTCTCTATTCGACGAAGAGACCAAGCAGAATGTCTACCTCGCCGCCAAGGAGTTCCACGCCGACCACGGCGAGTCCATAAACATCCACATCACCCGGGACCGCTACGGCGAGGCGGGGCGCGTACGCAAGGAGGCGGTCACCCCGCGCAAGGGGCCGCTGACCATGCGCGACCGCGTATCCGACATGACCATGCGCCCGGCCACCGGCGTACCCATACTGATAGGCGTCTTAGCAACAATATTCCTGGCCATCGTTATCATGGGCGAGTGGCTGGAGCACGAGCTCGAAGAACTCTTCGACCTGCTGGTGGGCGATGCGATGGTCGAGATCGGCCGCTCGCTCGCCGGCGATTTCGGCGCGGCCGTGGGGAGCGGCGTCACCATGGGCATCGAGGCCATCGTGGTGCTCATCATACCCTTCATCATGGTCTGGTACATCATACTGGCCCTCCTGGAGGACAGCGGCTACATGCCCAGGGCGGTGGCGTTGCTCGACGGCGTCATGCACAAGGTGGGCCTGCACGGCCGCGCCGTGATCCCCATGATGGTGGGCATAGGGTGTTCGGTGCCCGCCATACTGGCGACGCGGACCGCCGGCTCCAAGAGGGAGAGGCTCATCCTCTCCACCCTCATCGTCATGGCGGTCCCCTGCGGGGCGCAGATGGCGATAATCATCGGTCTGGTCTCGCGTTTCGTGGGCATCGCCGCCGCCGCGGGCATCTTCGCCATGCTGCTGGGGCTGCTGCTTCTCCTCGGATTCGTGATGGACCGCTGGCTGCGCAAGGAGCCCACCTGCCTGGCGATGGAGATACCCGACCTCCGCACCCCCACGGCGCGGAACGTCGCTTTCAAGACCTACAGCCGCAGCCGCGACTTCTTCCTGATAGCGTTCCCGTTCCTACTGGTGGGCAGCGTTATCGTTGAGGTCCTCCTCTCATTCGGCGCGATGGACTTCATCGTGGAGCCGATGTCCTTCATAACCGTGGGCATACTGGGCCTTCCGGCCGTCACCATCATCGCCTTCTTGTTCGGAATCCTGCGCAAGGAGCTGGCGGTGGGGATGCTGGTCACCATCTCCGGCGTGGGGGCGGTCAGCGGGCTTTCCGAGTTCATGGACCCCGTCCAGTTCGTGGTGTTCGGCGTGGTGATGGCGATATACATGCCCTGCCTCGCCGCCTGGGCGGTGCTCATGAAGGAGGTCGGCGTCAAGAACGCGCTGCTGGTGGGCGCGGCGTCCATCCTAACCGCTCTGCTGGTGGGCGGGACGGTCAACCTGGTGCTGAGCGCGCTGTTCTAGCGATGGGCGTAGACCGCCCTCACCCCGTCATCGACGCTCTCGATGCGGACGAAACCGAAACGCTCGAACTGCACCACATCTCCGGGCGAAGCGTCCAAGGGCTCGACCAGGCCGCGCGTCAAGCCGCCATCGGGCATGACGACCTCGGCGGGCAGGGAGCCTTCCGGCGCCCATTGCACGATCCTCACCCCTTGCCGCGAGACGCTCTTGTCATCGCCCGCGTGGCGGCAGGTCTCACCGGACTCGATGTTGCACAGGCCCTTGAGTCTCAGCATCCCCTTGCGCCGCAGCTCCTCGTGGTCCTCGGAGCATATGTGGACCTGAAAGTCCCCCTGGAAACTGTGTCTGCGCACACCCATCTCCGGCCGGTCGGGGTGGAGCGGGCAGCTCGACTCCGTCGTTCCATCGAATTCGACGCTCACCTTCACCGGCTCAGGCACGAAGAAGAAGCGTTTCGCCTCCGGCTCGACGATGTCGCGGTTGATGGCGAACAGGTTGTCCCAGGAGACCTGCACGTCCACCTGCTTAATCCCGACCTCAAGCCAATAGCGCCTTATGGCCTCCGGGCTGATGCCCCGTCGCCTCAAAGCGCGCAGGGTGCCGACGCGGACGTCGTCCCAGCCCTTGTACTCTCCCTCTTTGATGCCCTGGCCGATCACCGAGGTCTTGAGCACGGTGTCCGGTATGGACACCAGCCCGTAATGGATGAACACCGGCCTGGTCCATGACAGGTAATCGTAGATGAAACCTTGGCGGTGGGTGTTGTTGAGATGGTCCTTGCCCCGCATCACATGCGTTATGCCAAAGTCGTGGTCGTCGACCGCCACCGAGAGGTTCATCATCGGATAGACGTTGTAGCGGTCGCCTGTGCGGGGATGGGGATGGTCCACCTGGCGGAGGGCGATGAAGTCCCGCAGCGCCGGGTTGGGGTGGTCCACAGCGGTCTTGACCACCGCCGCGGCCTCCCCGGCGGAGTAATGGGATGAGAGGAGGCGGTCGAGCCTCTCCAGATTGTCCTCCGGCCCCGATCCGCGGCAGCCGCAGGCCTGGCAGGCAACCTTCATTTCCCTCCAATCGTTGCTGTCGCAGAGGCAGATGTAGGCATGCCCCATCTCCGTCAGCTTCCTGATGACGTCATAATAGCGCTGGAACCGGTCGCTCTGGTGAACGGTCTCGTGGACATCCACTCCCAGCCACTCGAGGTCCTCGGCGATCATGTGGTAGGCCTCGGGGTCCACCTTCTCGGGGTTGGTGTCCTCGAAACGGTTCACGAGCCTCCCGCCGCTCATCTTGACGTACTCGTCGTTGAGCACCGCTACGCGGGAATGGCCTAGATGGAGAGGGCCTGACGGTCCGGGAGCGATCCTCATCACCACGCCGCCGGGCACGTCCGACGCCTCGAGCTCAGGCAGGGAGTTGCGCCTCTCCTTCTTCTCCTTGACCATGAGGCCGGAGTCAATGGCGCGCAGGGCCTCCTCCTGAGCATCGGCGCCGAGTCCGTTCACCTCGGCGACGATGCGCTCGATGATCGGGACGAGCTCCTTGGAATTCTTCCGAAGCTCCGGGCACTCGCCCATCACCTTGCCCACCACCGCCTTGGGGTTCGCCTTGCCCTTGTAGAAGACCGCGTTCTGCAGGGCGTACTTCCTCACCGTCGTCTCGACGTCCTCTGCGACCATCGAATGAGTGAAGAGCCCCTCCGTATAATAGCATTGCTCGCCGCGAGCATCATTATTATAGGGAGAATGGGATTATCGGGCATGGCTGTCAGGTCCTTGCTAGTCCGCATGAAAGAGGAGCCGTTGCTGATCGATCCCCCGGTGGACCCCGACTCGTCCGCGGTGAGCGAGAGGCTGTTGGAGGACCAGGACCGCACCGTCCTGTACAGCTCCCTCAACGGCGGCAGCGCGGTGGGCAACCTGTTCTCCACCCGCGACAAGATAGCCCGCTATCTAGGGGTTCGCAAGGAGGACATCATGGAGCACCTGATGACGGCCATGTCCGAGCCCCGTCCCTTCGAGGTGATTAAAAAGGGCGAGTGGATGGACAACGTTACCGAGGATTTCGACCTCCGCGACCTTCCCATCCCCCGCTACTATCCTGAGGATGGCGGCCGCTACATAACCGCCGGGGTGATAGTGGCCGAGCACAAGGGCAAGAGGAACGTGTCCTTCCACCGCATGATGCTGATCGGCCGTGACCGCATGGCGGTGCGCCTGGTGCCTAGGCACTTGTACACCATGCACCAGGCGGCCAAGGCCGAGGGTGAGGACCTGAAGGTCTCCATATGCGTCGGCCTCTGCCCCTGCGGCCTGCTGGCCGCCGCCAGCTCGCTGGACTACGAGATCGATGAGTTCGAGGTGGCCAGCGCCCTGAGGGAGGCGACCCTGGGTGAGCCGATGCGACTAGCACACGGACCCAACGGGCTGCTGGTCCCGGCGGGCTGCGATTACGTCCTCGAGGGAAGGATAACCTCCGCTGAGGTCGACGAGGGGCCGTTCGTGGACATCACCGGCACCTATGACCACGTCCGCAGGCAGCCGGAGATCGTCATCGACCGCATCTGCCATGTCAACGACCCGGTGTTCCAGATGCTGCAGCCGGGCGGCAATGAGCACTTCCTGCTCATGGGGATGCCCCGCGAGCCAGTGATATTCCGCACCGTGCGCCAGGCGGTCCCCCGCACCCATGCGGTCAGGCTGACCGAGGGAGGCTGCTGCTGGCTGCATGGGGTGGTGTCGGTAAGCAAGAACAAGGAGGGCGACGGGACCAACGCCATCATGGCCGCGTTCAGCGGCCACCCGTCCATGAAGATGGTCACCGTGGTGGACGGGGACATCGATGTCTTCGACGACCGCGAGGTGGAGTGGGCGGTGGCGACCCGTTTCCAGGGCGACCGCATGCTGGTGGTGCCCGGAGCCGCCGGGTCATCGTTGGACCCCAGCTCCGACGGCACCACCTGCAAGGTGGGCATAGACGCCACCATGCCCCTGGGCAAGGAGCGCCTGTTCCGCAAGGCCTCTCTGGACTAGGCCCACCAGCTGCCGCGGCGGTCGATGGTCTCCGACCGGCGCTTGCCGATGCTTATCATTTCCGCGGGGACTCCAGTCTCCTTCTCGATGAACGACACGTAAACCTTGAGCTCAGAGGGCAGGCCGTCGTACCCGGCGGCGGCGACGCTCTCCGCGCTGCCTCCCCAGTCCTCCCACCCGGGAAGCTCCACGTAGCAGGGCTCGAGGCGGGAGAGCTTGCTGAGGCAGGCGGGGAAGTGGTCTATCCTCTCCCCGTCGAGCTCGTAATGGGTGCAGACCTTGACGGTCTCCATGCCGTTGAGCACGTCCAGTTTGGTGACGGCGAACGATGTTATGCCGCCGATGCGCACCGCGTGCTTGGCGATGACCAGGTCAAGCCAGCCGCAGCGGCGGCCGCGGCCGGTGGTGGTGCCGAACTCCCCTCCTTTCTTCATGATGTACTCGCCCAGCTCGCCGTGCAGCTCGGTGGGCAACGGCCCCTCGCCCACGCGGGTGGTGTACGCCTTGAGGCAGCCGAGCACGTCGCCGATGCGGTTGGGGCCGACGCCGCCGCCGGTGCATATGGCGCCGGCCATGGTGTTCGATGAGGTCACGTAGGGATAGGTGCCATGGTCGATGTCCAGCATTATGCCTTGGGCACCCTCGAACAATACCCTGTCGCCGCGGTCGATGCTCTCGTTGACGAGTACCGAGCCATCGCAGACGTGGCGCTCCAGGGCCTTCCCCCATCCCAGGAGTCTCTCCACCAGCATCTCCTCGGTGCACTCGCAGGAATCGCCCATCACCTCCAGGATGTCCTTCTTCATCCGCAGCACCGCCGGGGCCTTCTCCCTGAGGGTGTCCTCCTCCAGCAGGTCGCAGACGCGGAAACCGGTCCTGGCGGCCTTGTCCTGATAGCAGGGGCCGATGCCGCGCCGCGTGGTGCCCACGCTCTTGTCGCCGCGGTAGAGCTCCTCCGCGCCGTCCAGCTTGCGGTGGTAATTCAGAATCACGTGCGCCCGGTCGGAGATGCGCAGGCCGTCGAGGCTCCTTCCCGAGGCCTCCACCGTCCTCATCTCCTCCATGAGCTCCTCCACGTCTATGACCACGCCGTTGCCGATGACCGCCGCCTTACCCTCGCGGAGTATCCCCGAAGGCAGAAGATGGAGCTTGAAGACGTCCTCCCCTATCTGGATGGTATGTCCGGCGTTGTTCCCTCCCTGGAAACGGACGATGGTGTCCGCGTCCTGAGCCAGGTAATCTGTGATCTTCCCTTTGCCCTCGTCACCCCACTGGGCTCCGGTGATAGCGAGTGTTTTCATGCTCAGCCTTGGGATTGATTCAACGGTATTAAATGTTGTCAATGCCCGCCGCCTCGCGGTACGCGTCCAGCACATCCTCCATCGGCAGCGCGCAGCGGAATGCCGTGGGCGAGACATGGCTTCGGCTCGCCTCCCCGCGGCGGCGGAGGGACTCCAGCAGACGCTCCATGCGGGGCGGGTTGATCTTGAGCTTGGAAGAAAGCTCGGACACCTCGTAGCATATGGGGGTGTCCAGCTCCTCACTCCACAGCTCTAGGGCCTTGGCGCAACGGCGGGGCTCGGCGAGACTCTCGTCGGCCTCCATCCGCTCCAGGACGCCGCGGTCGTGCAGAGGGCCGAGCCACATCGGGCCGTGGGGGTGCCCCTCCGGGGATGCGGACACCGACCTTTTGAGGCTGTCGCGCTCATACCGCATCCAGCCCAGCCGCCGCAGCATGGCGTCGGCGCGCTGGGCCCCTTTGGTGACCCGCAGGTGCAAACGGAAATAATGGTCGCTGTGGAAACAGAGCAGCGGCTCCATGCCGCGGTCGAAGCGCGCCAGGTCCCTGGCGACCGCGCCCATGAGGATGCGCAGCCCCGCCTCGTGGCATATGGGCCCCCGCAGAGGGCGGGCCATATAGCGGCGCTCGCACTTGTCCCTCCGGGCGCCGGCCAGGGGCGCGGTGTCGGTGGCAGTCACCGCCAGCACGCCGTTCCTCTCCACCCCTTTTATGGCCGCATGCAGGAACGGCACGGGCGAGCCGAAAGGATCCAGGTCGACGTAGCCGAAGCGCTGCTCGGCGAGAAGACAGGCGAGGTCCATGTTGCTGGCATCGCAGTTTTTTAGCCCGTTGAGCTCGATGTTCCTGCCTATCTGCTCGTAAGCCTCGGCGGAGATGTCGTTGGCGGTGACATGGACGCCCTGCACCTCATTGGCGAGGCGCACGGCGCGGGAGCCGGCGGCCGACATGCAGTCGACGGCGCTCAGGGGGCCGAGGGCGCGCAGGAGCATGACGCTCACATCGCGGGCGAAGGCCATCTGGCGGTTGTAGAACACCGAGGGGCCGCGGGTGCCGGGCCCCCGTGAAGAGTATCCGGACGGCACCAGCAGATCGGTGCAGCCCTCGCGCACGGTGACTTGTTCCGCGGTCACACGACTTCTCCGTGCATGAGCCTTATTATCTTGTAGGGAAGGAGGTTGCGGTTAGTGGGCGTGACCTCGAGGATGCGCACGTCGTCCCGCCTCCTGATGTCCTGCAACAACGGGTTGCGGGACTTCTTGTGCAGCGTCAGCAGCATGGGCTTCTCGGTGTCCAGTGCATGCTTGACCGCGTCCACGAAGGCCTGGCTCTCCACCTCCATCTTGCCCACCTCGTCGATGACTATCACGTCGGTCTCGTCGCAGGCGCGCATGATGGCTTTCACACCCACGTCCTCCAGCCGTTTGAGGTCCACGCCCAGCTTGCCCACCGTTACCTTGCTCTGGATCTCAGCATGAGCGAATATGCTCGTCTCCTCTGTGAGCCAGTCCTTGACGGTGAAACCGATGCGCCGCCTGCCGTCGACGATGGGCTCGGTTATCATCCCACCGATGGTCAGTTCCTCCTCCGCGAGCATCTCCATGACCCTCATCAAGGCGTGCGTCTTGCCCGCCCCGGGTAGACCAGTTATGCCGATTTTGTTGTTAGCGACCATCATTTCCACCGTGTAAAAACCATCCCGCAAAGGTATTACCGAATATAGTTATTGCTTAATAAAATAATGCCGAAACCGAGGGTTCAGATGTCCTCCACTGAACGAACGGACATCAGCGGGTAATCCAGCTCCTCGACGTATCCCATCGCCGCTCTCACCCGGGCCTGGCCGTACTCCACGGCGATCTCCACGCTGAGCATCCCCCCGCTCAAGGAGGCGTAGCCGTACACGCCCCCTTCAGAGGGCAGCACGGCGCGGTCTATGGTCACCTTCGCACCGACCACGTAGGGCTGGGCGGCCACTGAGCTCTCGATGCAGCGCTCGAGGTCCGCGACGCTGCCTCTATTGACGGGAACGCCTATGAACTGGTGGTAGACGGTGCCCATCTTTATGCCCGCCTCGAAGGCGGCCCTTTCCCGGTCGTTGCAATCGAAATGCGAATCGGCCCGCTCCTCCTCGCCGCTCATGCCTCATCCCGTATGTCCTGTTATTAGAAAAACAGTTTGCTGGGAGGCATTCATCCGATGATAGGCCGGCGAAAACGGTTTTATACCATTCATCCTCTGATAAACACGATGAACATAAGGCAACGCGTCCAGGCCCTGAAGGAGGAGCGCAACGCCGTGATACTGGCCCACAACTACTGCTCCAACGAGGTACAGGACATCGCCGATCACACCGGCGACTCGCTCGGTCTTTCGATAAAGGCCTCCGAGGTGGACGAGCCGGTCATAGTTTTCTGCGGGGTGACCTTCATGGCCGAGAGCGCCAAGATTCTGAACCCCGACAAGAAGGTCATCATTCCCGAGGAGGACGCCGTATGCCCCATGGCCAACATGTGCACCGGAGCCCAGCTGGATGAGCTGCGTTCCCGTGAGCCCGGCGTCAAGATCATCGGTTACGTGAACACCAGCGCCGAATCCAAGGCGCGCATGGACATCTGCTGCACCTCCGCCAACGCCGTCAAGGTGGTGGAGTCCATGGCGGGCGGGGACCTGCTCTTCGTGCCCGACCGCAACCTGGGCCGCCACGCGGCCTCGGAGGCGGGAGTGGAGATGAGGCTGTGGGACGGCTTCTGCCCCACCCACCAGGCCATCACCCTGGGGATGGTCGAGGACCTGAAGCAGGAGCACCCCGACGCTGTGGTCATGGCGCATCCAGAATGCCGCCCCGAGGTGCTGGAGGCATCGGATCACATCGGTTCCACATCGCAGATGCTGGACTTCGCCCACGGGTCGGAGGCCAAGGAGTTCATCGTCCTCACCGAGCAGGGGCTGCTGCACCCGCTGCGTTCGAACAACCCCCTCAAGACATTCTACACCCCGGAGGCGGCGCTGTGCCCGGTGATGAAGATGACCGACATCCGCTCCGTGCTCCGCGCCCTGGAAGAGATGGGCCCGGAGGTGGTGCTCGACGAGGACACCATCGACAGGGCCCGTGGCCCGTTGGAGAGGATGATAGCCCTCAGATGAGGGAGAGCAGCCCGTCGCCGAGGAAGTAGAGGCCGAAGGCCACCATTATCCCGCCGGCGACCGTCGCCAAGCGGCTTATCCATTTGGAATGCACCTTGCCGGCGGAGGCGCTGAGGGTCATCGATATCGCCATGTAGCACAGCAGGTCGACGCCCACGTGCACCACGATGAACGCCGGCAGCATCCACAGGCCGAAGGAAACACCGGTCACCACCAGGACGGTGCCGATGGTCGCCCACCATATCCACCAATAAGGGTTGGAGACGCTGGTGACGAAGCCCAGCATGACCGTGGAGCCGGTCGCCTCCGCCGACAACTCCAGCGCCCGGTGCCTGTTGCGCAGCGCGGCGATGCCTGAATAGACGAGCACCCCTCCTCCCAGAACGGCGATGGCGGTGAACAGAGAGCCGGTGAGGAACGCGTCGAGCCCCAGGAATATGGCCGCGATGAGCGGGACCTCCGCCACCATGTGCCCCAGGGTCACCCTGGCGCCGGCGAGGCGGTCCCCGGCCCCGCGGCCGATCACCGCCGCCATGTTCGGCCCGGGGACGAGGGTGCCGCTGAGGGTTATCAGCCCCACCGCCGCCAGGAATCCCGCCGCGCTCTCCAGCATCGCTTCGGCAATCGCTCAGCCGTTTAATAGATTGTCCTGAGCAAAGCTTTAATCCCCATGGAGCGCTGGGCGGCCGAGGAGGCCGGATGAAGAGAAACCATGCTGAGCGGTGATGAGCCCTATGAGTGCTGACGGCCCCTCACTCCTCCGCCCTGAGGAACTCCAGGTAGGCGAGGAAGGATGAGAGTTTCATTCCCTCCTCCCAGCGCATTATGTAGTTCCCGTTGTCGTTGCGGGACATCGCCGGAATCTTCCTAACCAGCAGGGCGTGCCTCCCCTGGAGGCTGCCGTCCAACGGCAGGGAGAACAGGCGCCAGGGGTCGCCGCGGAACCCTTTCAGACGGAACGCGTAGACCGGCACCAGGCCGGCGCGTTCGCAGGACTCCGACATCCGGTCCGCCTGCTCCATCAACCTCGGCGCGGCGCTGAAGCGGAGCACGTCGCTCACCGAGGACTTGACCTCGATGGGGAACGAGACGTCCCAGCGCATGGCCACCAGGTCCGAGCCCAGCGACCCGGCGGCGCGGACCATCATGAACGGGTTGCGCTCGATGGAGAGGTATCCGTCCCTCTCTTCGGGGCTGCAGCTCTTGAGCATCCTCTTCACCGTGCGGTCGTCGGCGCTGAGGAGGTTCTTCAGCTCCCGCTCGTAGTTGTCTCCCATGCTGTTCACAGGGGCGGGAGCTTAAATATGCTTGACCACGGGATGGGCGAAAGTGCCTATGGCGCCAGGCGGTGCATGTCGCGGGGGAACAGTATGGCCTCGCGGATGTTGCCCAGGTCGAGCATCTTCACCAGCAGCCTCTCCACCCCGATGCCCCACCCTCCATGGGGGGGCATGCCGTAGCGGAAGGCCTCCAGGTAGTCATTGAAGCTCACAGGGTCGAGTCCCTTGTCCTCCATCCTCTTCAGCAGCACGTCGTAGCGGTGCTCCCTCTGCCCGCCGGAGGATATCTCCTGGCCGCGGTAGTCGAGGTCGAAGGAGTGGGAATAGGGCGTGCCCTCCTTCTCCATGATGTAGAACGGCTTCTCCTCGGCGGGATACTCCATGATCCAGTACATGTCGTTGCCCTTGTCGGACATCAGCTCGCCTATGAGCCTCTCGCCCTCGGTGCCCAGGTCCTCGCCCTCCGCCAGCTCCATGCCCTCGGAGTTGAGCATGTCCAGGCACTGCGAGTAGGTCAATACCGGATAGGGCGCCTTGGGCAGTTCCACCTCCTTCTCCAGCAGCTCAAGCTGTCGGGCCCCCTTGTCCTTGATGCCGGCGATGGTGTGCTGCATCACCCTCTCCATGACGTCCATTATGTCCCGCTGGCTGTCTATCCAGGCCATCTCGCCATCGAAGGACAGGAACTCCGACACATGGCGCACGGTGTTGGACTTCTCGGCGCGGAAGGCGGGGGCGATCTCGTAGACGCGGTCCAGGCCGCTGGACATCACCATCTGCTTGTAGAGCTGGGGACTCTGCGCCAGATACGAACTCCTGCCGAAGTAGCCCACCTCGAACAGCGTGGCGCCCCCTTCGGCGCCGGATGCCACTATCTTGGGGGTGTGTATCTCCGTGAACCCCTCTACGGCCATAGCCTCGTCCAGGAGATGACGCAAAAGGGACTTCAACTCGAACACCGTCCTCACCTCCGGCCGCCGCAGGTCCATCGGCCGGTTGTTGAGGCGGGTGTCGAACTCCACGTTGACCTTGTCAACCACTCCCAGCGGGAGGGGCGTGGCGGCCTCCGAGAGCACCTCCAGGGCCTGGGGGATAAGCTCGAGGCCAAGCTCGGTCTGATCGCTGGGCTTCACCTCGCCGCTGATCGAGACCGCCGATTCCCGCGGTAGCGAGGCAAGCCTCGCGAAGACCTCGGCGTCCACCTTCTTCTTGGGGGCGGTGACCTGCACGGTGCCGTGACGGTCGCGGACGATCAAGAACGAGATACCGCCCAGGTTCCTGATGTCCTGGACCCATCCCTTCACTGTCACAGGGCCGTCGTCCGCCCTAATGGTGCTGGTGTCTTTTATGGGGAAGGCCATGTTACCGTCGCGACTATCGTGAGCGGGAATAAATAAATGATGGTCAGCCCAGTATGACGGTCTTCCATTCCATGTACGAGTCCAGGGACTCGGTGCCGTTCTCCCGCCCCATGCCACTGTCGCCGATGCCGCCGAAGGGCGCCTCCACCGGCACCCGCAGATGCATGTTCACCCACACCATGCCGGAGCGGAAACCCTCGGCGCAGGCCCTGGCAGTGTCCAGGTCCCTGGTCCATACGGACGCGCCCAGGCCGTACGGGCCGCCGTTGGCCAGCTCCATCGCCTCGTCCAAGGAGGACGTGCGCACCACCGGCAGTATGGGTCCGAACAGCTCCTCATCAAGCATCCTGGCATCGGAGGGCGGGTCGGTGACCAGCGTCGGCGGGAAGAAATGCCCCTTCATGTCCGGCACCACGCCGCGGGACGCCTCCTCCCCGCCCCGGGAGCGGAGGTCGTCCATGAAAGAGCGCATAAGCCGCTGCTGCTGCAGGCTGACCAAGGGACCCATCTGGGTTCCGCTCTCGCCCCCATCGCCCACCCGCAGTGCGGACACCCGCTCCTTCAGCATGCTGATGAGACGGTCGGCCACCGGCTCCATGACGTAGAGCCTCTTGAGGGACGTGCAGGCCTGGCCGCAGTTGTAGAAGCGGGCGGAGATGATGCCGTCCGCGGCCCTCTCCAGGTCAGCGTCCTCGCAGACGATGGCAGGGTCGCTGCCCCCCAGCTCCAGGGTGAGGCGTTTCAGCGTGGGGGCGGCGATTCCCGCCACCCTCTTGCCGGTGCCGGACGAGCCGGTGAAGGAGACCTTGCGCACGCCGGGATGCGAGGCGATGGCCTCGCCGACGGCGGCGCCGGGGCCGGTGACCACGTTCAGCACGCCCGGCGGCAGGCCGGCCTCCTGCAGCTTGGAGGCCAGCGATAGGCAGCACAACGGGGCCTCGCTCGAGGGCTTGAGGACCACCGTGTTACCGGTCGCCAGCGCCGGTGCCGTCTTCCAGGCCATGATGAGGGCCGGCAGGTTCCACGGTATGATCGCTCCGCAGACTCCCAGCGGCTCCCGCAGGGTGAGGCCTTTGCCCATCCCCTGCAGGTCGAGGGTCTTGCCGTGCAGCGAACCGCATACGGACGCGTGGTACTCCAAGACGTTGGCGAAGCCGAGGACCTCCCCTTTCGACTCGGTGAGCGGCTTCCCCTGCTCGCGGGTGAGCAGGGCGGCGAGCTCATCGCCGGCATCCCGGACGGCCGCCGCCGCCCTCCACAGCACCCGCCCCCTTTCCCTAGCCGGCGTTGCCGACCAGGGCACGAAGGCCTCGGCGGCGCTGTCCACCGCCGCGGAGACGTCCTCCCTACCGCCTTGCGGGACCTCGCCGGCGGCGCTGAGGTCCGCCGGGTTGGTCACCCCGGTCACGCCTCCTCCGGCGGCCGCGGCCCATTCTCCGCCGATCAACATCATCATGGTGCCGCAATCTCATTACGGATATATTATTCGGACCCCCGGATCAGGAGATGTCCAGGGTATCAAACCTTTTATAATATCCATGACATTGCCATCAGCAATCGCACCTTCGAGTTGATCAACAATGTCAGATAAAGTCACCGTATCAGTGATCAAGGCCGATGTAGGCTCCGTCGTGGGCCACACCCGCCCCCACCCCGCGATGATGGACGCCTGCAGGGACGTCCTCGCTGAGGGTGTAAAGTCCGGATGTCTGCAGGATTTCTACGTCACCCGCGTCGGTGACGACATCAACCTCCTCATGTCCCATTACAAGGGCGAGGGGAACTGTGACGTCCACGAGCTCGCCTGGAACGCGTTCAGCGACGCTACCGACCTGGCCAGGAATATGAAGCTCTACGGCGCTGGCCAGGACATACTGTGCGATGCGTTCAGCGGCAACGTCAAAGGCGCCGGCCCCGGCGCCGCGGAGATGACCTTCGAGGAGCGCGGCTCGGAGCCAATGATGTTCTTCATGGCGGACAAGACCGAGCCATCCGCTTACTCCCTGCCTCTGTCGAAAGTCTTCCTGGACCCGTTCAGCACCACCGGCCTGGTCATCGACCCCCGCGCCACCAAAGGCTTCGAGGTGGAGATCCATGACGTGGTCGACTCCAAGAAGGTCGTGATGAAGTCCCCGGAGGAGACCTACAGCATGCTGACTCTGCTGGGCGACACCACCCGCTACGCCATCAAGAGCATCGAGAGCCGCGCCGGCGTGGGGACCGCCGCGGTGGTGAGCACCGACAAGCTCAACCTCGCCGCCGGCAAGTACGTCGGCAAGGACGACCCGGTGTGCATCTGCCGCGCCCAGAGCGGCCTGCCCGCGGTCGGAGAGTATCTGCAGCCCTACATGAACACCATGCTCGTGGCGGGTTGGATGCGCGGCTCCCACTACGGCGCCTTCTACCCCTGCTCGGTGGATTGCTCCGACCCCACCTATTACGACGGCCCGCCGCGGATTTGCTGCATCGGCTTCCAGCTGAACAACGGCCGCTTCCAGGGGCTGGAGCCTGTCTCCGCCCCCGCCGGGGACCGTCAGCCAATCGACTTCTTCGCCGGAGGGGAATGGGACGAGGTGAGGCGCAGGGCCATCAAGACCAGCGCCATGATGCGCGGCCACGGGCCGTTCATGCCCGCCATACTGGGGCCTGGCGAGATGGAGTACACCACCCGCCCCGAGGTCCTGGACTCGTTGAAGCAGAGGTTCGAGGACCTTGACTGATATCAGGACCCCTGCGGTGATAGTCAATTTCAAGGCCTACACGCAGGTGGACGGCGAGGCCGCCCTGCGCATGGCCGGGGCCTGCGCCGCCGTCGCCGAGGAGACCGGCGTCTGCATCGCCGCCTGCCCGCCCATGGCGGAGCTGGGCTCCGTCGCCCGCTCAGTGGACGTGCCGGTGCTCTCCCAGCACGCCGACGCCCGCAAACCGGGTTCGGCCACCGGCTGGGTGACTCCTTCGATGGTCGCCGCCTCCGGGGCCAGCGGTACGCTGCTGAACCACTCCGAGCACCGCATGGTCCTCTCTGAGATAAAGGAGGCGGTGAGCATGTGCCGCGATGCCGGACTGGCAACGGTGGTGTGCAGCGACTCCGCCGCCAGCTCGGGCGCGGTGGCCTTCTACTCGCCGGACTTCGTCGCGGTGGAGCCTCCCGAGCTCATCGGCGGCGACGTGTCGGTCACCAGCGCCAGCCCGGAGCTCGTCTCCGACGCGGTGGACGCCGTCAGGTCGGTGGATGAAGGTGTCACCGTCCTCTGCGGCGCCGGTGTCAAGACCGGCGACGACGTGCGCGCCGCCCTCGACCTCGGCGCCGGCGGGGTGCTGCTCGCGTCCGGCGTGGTGAAGCACGATGACCCCGCGCAGGCCCTGCGGGACCTGGTCTCCAGGATCTGAGCCTTAATGTAGCCCCATAGCTCATAAGCCCCCGATCCGTGCTCAGGGCGATGAGGTTAGCACCGATTCTGATTCTGGCGTTGCTGCTGGCAGCCCCCACCGTCCAGGCCCAGCCCTGCGAGGGCGAGGGCAGCCCGCTGATGGGCGAGCTTCTGATCAGCGCCGTCATGCCGGTGCACAGCAGCGAGTTCGTCTGCATCCTCAACAACGGCGGTTCCGTGGTGCGGATGGGAGGCCTGACGGTCACCGACGGCGAGGGCATACTCACCATACCCGAGGGCACAGTCCTCGAACCCGGCGAGGAGCTCGTCATAGCCAGCGGCGAGCAGACCTTCCTCGATCCAGAGGGAAGGCAGTTCATGCTCATCTCCGAGATGGAACGTTGGGGCAGCTTCATACTCGCCGACCGCGGAGATTGGGTGCACATAATGGACGGCGACGTCGTGCTGGACACCTTCGTCTACGGGGACGTGGACCGCCTCCTCCCCGGATGGGACGGTCCGCCGTTCGATCGCATCGGCCGCTGCCAGATGGCGGTTCGACTCCCCGGAGAGGACAGCGACACCCGCTGGGACTGGACCGTGACCGTCCCGGGAAGGTCGGAGCACCCGGAGAGGGCCTTCATGGCCGAGGTGCAGGGGTTCCTCTTCCCTGACGAAGGCTTCGATATCATCATGAGGGAGCTCTCGATGGCGCGCAGCAGCGTCCTCCTTTCCCTCTATTATCTCGACAACGGCAGCGTGATGTCGTTGCTGTCGAAGCTAGCAGGCAGCGGCGTCGAGGTGCGCGTGCTCCTCGAGGGGGCGCCCGTGGGCGGCATCAGCGAGTCCACCGCCGCCCGGCTCATGACCATGGCCGAGGAGGGTGTGGAGATCCACCTGCTGCGCTCCGCCGACGGTTACAAGCGTTACGATTACATGCACTCCAAGTACGCGGTGGTGGACGGGCGCACCCTGATGATGACCAGCGAGAACTGGAGGACCTCGGCCTTCGAGAGCAACCGCGGCTGGGGGGCGTTGGCTTCCAGCAGCGCCCTCGCATCCCATATGGCGGAGCTCTTCCACCTCGATCACGACCTCCATCGCCACGATGTCCACTGCGTCCTCACTTACTACTCGTACCTCGATCCCGAACCTCTGCCTTCGCCCTCCCCTGTGGACGGAGGCCCCCGCGACACCGTCCTCTCCAAGGTCACGGTTGTCACCGGCCCTGAGCACGGACGCGGGTGGCTGCAGGGACTGTTCGAATCCGCCACCGAGAGGATCTACTCGCAACAATTCTACTGCCAAGCGTCCTGGGCCTACGGCGACGGGGTGCTACAGTGGATGCGGGACGCCGGGGCCCGCAACGTCGACTCCCGTCTTCTGCTCGACTCGACCTTCATGGGGGACTCCGGCGGAAGGAACGCCAAGGTCGCGGCGGCCTTCGACGGCTGGGAGGGCTGTAGCGCCCGGCTCTGGGAGGGGGAGAGGGAGTTCAGCCTGCAGCACAACAAGGGCCTGGTGGTGGACGATGCGGCGGTGATATCCACCTTCAACTGGGTGGACGCGTCCTTCGACAACAACCGCGAGAACGCCCTGGTGATAGAATCGGCGGAGATAGCATCAATGTTCGCCGACGCGTTCCTGCTCGATTGGTCCCCTGACCCTTACCCGCCCACGGCGGTGCTGGACTGGGAGGACAGGACATATCGGGCGGGGGAGATGGTGCTGCTCACTGCCAATCGCTCCCATGACAACGTGGCCGTGACCGGCTACCATTGGGACCTGAACGGCGACGGGGAGGCGGACCGGGAGGGCAGCAGGGTGATGCACAGCTTCCCGGCGGGGGAGTGGGAATGCACGCTATGGGTCTATGACGCTGAAGGGAACAGCGACCACGTCCGCTTCACGGTGACGGTGGAGGAGGAGGCCTCGGTCGGCGGCTCGGCGTACCTCCCCTTGGCCGGACTGAGCGCCGCCCTGCTGGCGTGGAGGGCGGCGGTCCTGCGGCGGCGGAGGGCCTCTCAGACCTCGATGTAGACGTGGCCGTCCTCGATCAGCGCCTCGTATCTCCTCAGGTCGCTGGCCTTCCCTATCAGAGGGATGCCCACCTGCTTGGTGAGCTCCCCGGTCATGAGGTCGTACCTCGCTCCGTGCACCGGGCATCTCACCGAGCCTTCCACCACTTTCCCCATGCGCAGGGGGCCGCCCCAGTGGGTGCATTTGCCGTCGAGCACGCTGATCTCGCCATCCGCTTTGGAAACCAGGTACTGGTTCCCTCCTGCCTTGACCCCCACGAAGCCTCCCTCGGGGACGTCCTCCTCCTTCATCAGTTTCAGCTTGGTCATGATATCGCATTGGAAAGGTGGCGTTGCAGGCATAAAAACGGTTCGCCGCGACAAAGGGATTAAGCGGCACGACGGTGTTGCCGGGGCGATGATGGTGCGCGAGTTCCGCCCCAGCGACCTGGAGCAGGTCTTCGGCCTGGCCCGCGCCAGCTTCGACGAGGAGTACCGGCCCGACGCCTTCCTCTACTTCCACGGTCAATGGCCCCAGGGCCAGCTGGTGATGGTCACTCCCGATGGAGGGCTAGGCGGTTTCATCTTCGGGATAAGGACCACTGACGGCCAGGCGAGGATCATGCTGGTGGCGCTGAGGGCGGAGCTGAGGGGAGGCGGCCTGGGGACTATGCTGATAAAAGATTTCGAGTCCCGCGCCCAGGCATCCGGATGCGCCCGCATCGCCCTGGAGCTGAGGCACTCCAAGAGGAGGCTGATGCACTTCTATCAAAGGCTGGGATTCATCACGGTGGGGATGCTGCAGAGCTACTACAGCGACGGCGAGGACGGCCTGCTCATGGAGAAGCCCCTTCAGTGGAACATCTGATCGCCCAGATGCTGATTCTGCAGGTAGTAGGAGGACTTCTCCTTCTGCGAGTCCGAGACGTCCTTGGACAGCCCCTTCATGTAGGAGCCGTAACGGTCGCGTATCTGCTCCTCCACGGTACGGGCGCGGCGCAGCGCCGCATCGAGATGCTCCGTCTCGATGCGATCCGAGCCCTCCTTCACCGCCTGGTCGCCGGCGGCGCGCAGCAGCCCGCCCATCTCCCGCAGCCGCAGGGTGAGGGCGTTGCTGTGCTCGTCCCAATCGCGGGCGCGGCGGCGCCCCTCCTTCACCAGGCCTCGTACCGTGTCAATGCTCGCATGCGGTATCCTGCCGTCCATCTCCACCTCCTGGGCGATGAACTGCAGGTATTTTCCGCGGTTCTCGAGGGTGTCAGGCATGGAGGTGTCCATGAGCAGCTCGTAGCCGCCGCCGGACACCCTCGAGCGCAGCGGCGATAGGATGTTCTCCAGGTCCTGGATGTTGCAGGCCGCCACCAGTATGAAGTCGCAGGGCACGGCGTCCACCCGCACCGAGGCGCCGGCACTCTGAGGGTTCTGCCCGGTGATGGGGAATTGCTTCTCCTGCATCGCCGAGAGGATGTAGCGCTGCGTCTGGCCAAGATGGGTTATCTCGTCGATGAACAGCACCCCCTCGTGGGCATCGTGTATGGCCCCCGGCACCACCCTTTCGTAGGGTGGCGTCCCCAGGCCCTGGTGGCCCCCGTAGGGGTCGTGCCTGACATCGCCCAGCAGCTCGGTCTCCGAGGCACCGGTGGCGAGGACGAACGGGTTCCTGTTCAGAGGTACGATGACTTTGCGGTTGGAGGTCTTCTCCAGCTCACGGCGCTTCTCCAGCGACGCCTGGTCCAGGACGCGGATTCTGTCGCCGGCGCGCTCGAAGACCACCACCTCCTCCTTGCCCCGCTTGACGCGGGTGGTGGTGACCTTCTCCTTGCCCACCGGCGACTGCGGCAGAGCGCTCATCGCCGATTCCAGCATGCCGCCCAGAAGGTCGCCGAATGGGTTCTCGCGGCGGTCGACGTCCATCTTGGAGCCTCCGCATGAGGGGCAGGTCCTTTCGCTCGGAGGCGAGACGCCGCCGCAGTCGCGGCAGCGGTAGCCGAGGCGCTGTGCCACGTTGGGCGGGGCGTCCTCGACGTCGATGAGCTCCCCGGCGGCGGAGGCGCGCCTGGCCTTCTCGGCCTCGACCTCATCCTCGGCGCGCACCTCCAGCATGGGGCGCTCATGGTTCTCCGGATTGTGCACTACCCGCAGCTCGTGACGCGGCGCCGGTAGGTGCAGCGCCAAGGCCTGGGCGATCATGGACTTCCCGGTGCCGGGAGGGCCCACGAGGAGCAGGTGCCGCCTCTGCCTGGCGGCGAGGCGGGCGAGGTCGATGGCCTCGTCCTGGCCGATCACCCTTCCCAAGGGGTCGGACGGTATGCTGACCTCAGCGGTGCTGCTGAGGTCGGCCACGCGCTCCCAGACGGTCAGCCCGTCGTCCTTCAGATCAGGTCTTCCTTGGTCCATATCTCCACGCCGCTGGGCTGTTTGGTGACGCTGCCCATCTTGGCGCCCACCACCACCGGTATGTTCTTCTCGGCGACGATGTCGAGTATCCGCTGCGATATCACGCCGTCGAACACTATGGCATCCAGCTGCTCGTCGGTCTTCTTGAGGGTGTCCACCAGCTCCTTGACGGTGGTCTCGTGCTTGACCTCTCCGCCGACGATGAGCTTGGCGTTGTGGCTGGTGCTCATCTCGTTGATCATGTCGCGGAAGGCGATCTGCTGCTCGTTGAGGCTCTTGTCCGCCTTGGCGGGGCGCTCCTCCCTTTTCTCCCGCGGCTCCTTCTTCTTGTAACGCTCGGCGGCCTCGGTGTCGAAGCGGGGCTCTTTGCGCTTGGAGCGCTCCTCCTTGCCGTTCTTGTCGTCCTTGGCGGCCTTGTCGTCCTTGGCGGCCTTGTCGTCCTTGCCGGCCTTGTCGTCCTTGGCGGCCTTGCCGTTCTTGTCGTCCTTACCGTTGGACGGCTTCTCCTCCTTCGCCTTGCGGGAGGGTTTCTCATCATCGGCGCGCTCCTCGCGCTTTTTGCCGTTGACGTCGGCGAGGCCGTACATCTCGATGTACTGCTCGGCGGGTATCTTGTTGCGCAGCGCCTTGGTTATCTGCTTCTGCGTTAGCTCCTCGACCTCCAACGGCCGCGGCGCGCGGGCCACGAAGTCCATCTCCGCCACCTGGAACAGCTCGCGGAGGATCAGCTCGCCGCCGCGGTCGCCGTCCACGAAAGCGGTGATTATGCGTTCCTTGGAGAGATCCATCACCGTCTTGGGGATGTTGGTCCCCTCCACGGCGATGGCGTTCTTTATCCCGGAGCGGAGAAGGTTGAGGACGTCGGAACGGCCCTCGACCACGATTATGGCGTCGGATTCCTTGACGTTCGGTCCTGCGGGCAGGCGCTCCTTTCCGTAATGGACGATCTCCTCCATCTGCACGCTCTGCCTGACGCTGTCGGTGAGGTCGACTCCGCTCTGGTTGGACTGCGTCATCAGATCGTTGAGCAGCTCCTTGGCGCGGTCGATTATCTTCTCGCGCTTGGTGATGCGCACGTCCTCGATGGACAGGACCTTTATCCCCGCCTTGCAGGGCCCGACTCGGTCGATGGTCTCCAACGCCGAAGCGAGGATGACGGTCTCCACCTGGTCTAGGCTGGAGGGGATATGCACAATGCCCTCGGACTTCCCGCCCTTGGAGGTAATCTCCACCTCGATGCGGCCTATGCGGCCGGACTTCTGCAGGTCGCGCAGATCGAGTTCGTCACCTAGCAGCCCCTCGGTCTGGCCGAAGATGGCGCCCACCACATCAGGCTTCTCGACGATTCCGTCGGCGTTGATGCGGGCCTTTACCATGTATTTAGTAGTACTGGGATCGATGTTCATCGCTCACACCTTCCTGGTGTCGGGAAAATGCCGTCTGCGATCCACCAATTGCAGGATAGCGGAGGCCGCCTGCCCCTCGTCTAGCCCTCTTGCGTCTGCCCCGCGAGGCCATCGCGGCCGCCGTAGGTCATCCAGTTCTCAATATATCTGATGGTCAGATGATAGTGATCTATTGATTAGTGAACCGGGTCTGTCACTCCCGTTGTTAAGCCGATTGTGGATTTCAGTTATATAACTTTTGTTGAAATGCATGCTGTACTGCTTTAAATGCCCGGTCCTGCACTGGCCTACCATGATGCCGGTAGTTCTTTCAAAGGACGGTCTCCTCGCCGCCGACGAGGACCTTGCCGCCGGCGATCCTCATATGCTCCGCTCCCGCCTCTATCCTGCGGAACACATCGGCGACGGCGGCGTCGCAGGTGAAGAACAGCACCTGCTGCTCCGCGGCTACAGCGGCGATGGCCTTGGCGGCCCCCTCGCGTCGGGAGGGGTCGAAACGCACCAGCACGTCATCGAGTATCATCGGCAGCGGCTCGGGAGCGCCCATGGCCCTCGCCAGCGCCAATCGCAACGAGAGCTGCACCTGGTCCCCCAGGCCGCTGGACCACATATCCTCCTCCTTGCGTGCATGGCGGTCATGGACCACGATGCCGCCCTCGCCCGCCGCTATGAGGTCCAGTTCCTTGCCGGTCATCAGACGCAGGTAGCCCTCCGCCTTCTTCACCACCTCCGGCTGCTTGTCCCTCTCGAACTCGTCGCAGGCCTTGCGCAGGACGCCGTCGGCCAACTTCAATGTGGCCCATCGACGGATGAGGGCCTCCATGTTGGCCTCCGCATCGGCGAGCTCCTCCCTGGCCCTGGCGAGACGGTCGTCCACCTTGAGGCCCTCTATCTCCCCCTCCGTCCTGCCGAGCTCCGCCTGCGTTCCGTCCCTCTCACGCTCCAGCTCGTCCCGTTGTTGCTGGAGGGCGGCCGCCCGCTGCTCGGCCTCGCTACGGTCCATCCGCACCATGGCCTCCACCATCCGTTCGAACGACTCGGGGTTCCCGGCGGTCGATGTGAGGGAGCGGCGCAGCACGGCCTCCTCCTCCCGCGCCGCCTTCAGCTCTCTGCTGCGCTCAGCCATGGATATGAATTCCTCCTCGCCGCCATAGGGCGACAGCAACGCGTCCATCTCCTCGGCGGCCCTCGTCTCCTCGGCCTCGGCGGCGCGGTCGGCGTCCTCCATCTGGGCGATGCGCTCGCGGTGGCCGTCGGCCCGCTGCTTCGAGCTCTCGGCGCGTTCCAGCTCGTCCTCCAGGCGATGGACGGTCTGCACCGTGTCGCCGCTGTCCCTGCTTAGCTCGCGGGCGACGGCGGCGACTTCCTCCTCGTATTCGGCGACGGCGGCCTTCTTGGCCTCCAGCCTCCCGCGGGCCTCGTCGATGTCGTCCTTGAGGGAGCGGACCTTCTCGATGACGCTGACGTTCAGCGGCACCAGCTCCGGTTCCTCGTAATGTGGCCAATTCGCCCCCCTCAGGGCGTCCTCCCATGTCTCCTGCGCCTCGCCCTTCTGCACCTCCAGGGCCTCCAGCCGCTCCCGCAGGCCCGCCAGCCGCTGCCTTTTGGCGGCGGCATCCTCGGACAGTTCCTCATGGCGGCGTAGGAGGCTCTGGGCCTCGCTGTACCCCCGGATGCGCTGGTCGATGCCCTCCCTCCAGGCGTCCAGGCCATCGCGGTCGGCGGGAACGCCCTCAGGGAGCAGGGCGCAGAGCGAGGCCACGGCCTGGTCTATCGCCCGGGACCTCTCCTCGCTTCTGCGCGAGCGCTCCCTGCGACTCCAGAGGCCGTATCCGAACAGGACGGCCGCGCCGGCGGCGCCGCCTAAGCCCAGTAGCGTCTCGCCGCTCAACGCCCCCGCGGCCGCCAGCACCGCCATCAGGGCCGCCGCCGCAACGGCGGGCGGCGACCTGTCCGGCGGCAGGGGCCGCTGCTCAGCCCTCTCCACGCCGCGCTGCAGCGCCTCGGCCTCTCTCAGCCTTCCCTTCTCCTCCTGAGGGTCGGGCGGCAGGGAGGGTGGGTCCCCGGGGCCCTCTGTGGCCTGGGACTCGGCGTCGACGATCTGCAGCCTCAGCGCTGAGATGCCTTCATCGATGTCGCTCAGGACGCGGTCGGCCCGCTTGCCCTTCTCCATGAACGAGATGGACACGTCCGCCTCCATTATGCGATCCTCGTCCCAGTCCAGCCTCCCTGACTCCTTGCGCCGCTCCCGCTCCTTCCGCTCCACTGTCTCTGTGAGCAGGGGAATCTCCTTGAGGCCGTCGCGGTAGATGGACAGGTTGGCGGCGAGGCGGCGCAGCTCCTCGGCGCGGGACAGCAGCCCCTCGTCGACGCTGACGCCCTCCAGCTCCCTCTCCAGTCTGCCGATGTCCCCGGCGAGGGTGCGGCGCTTCGACCGCAGCTCCTCCAGCTTGGACTTCAGCTCCTTTAGGCGCTCCTCCCCGCCCGCGGGGAATCCTTCGGAATCCTGGAGTCGGACGATGGCCTCCTCACAATCCCGCAGCTTGACCCAGTTCTCCCGCTGCTCGTTGAGCTTGTTGAGCCAGAGAAGCTCCTTGTCGATGGTCGACATCTCCCCCTTCAGGGAATCCAAGTGCTCAGCGAGCCGCTCCCTCTCCGCCACCAGGGCATCGAACCCCTCCACCCTCTCCTCGAGGGCCCTGACCTCCTCCCTCTTCTCCTCGATGGTGTTGTACAGGACCTCCAGCGCCTTGTCGGACTTGGCGGATTTCCGCTTCCCCATCATCGCTTCGGTGGCGCTGCTCAGCGAGGAGAACGCTCCGGGAAGGTTCCTCGCCCCCGCGTCGCTGACGATGCGCCCCCTCATCCTCCCCAGCGCTCCGCTGCGGGACAGGTCGGCGAGGCCGATGGCGAACATGCTCTCGTACGTCTCTATGTCCATGCCGTGGAACAGGTCATGGGGGAGGGGCCCGCCGTCGCGGTCACGCAATTTAGCGCCCTCGCGCTCGATGACCTTGCGGGAGCCGTCCTCCATCTCCACCATCACCGAGCCGCGATGGTCCTTGTCGGGACGGGGATAGCGCTTCTTGTTGTAGCCGGCGGGGAAGAGGCCGGAGCGGATGAACTCCATCAGCGAGCTCTTGCCGCTCTCGTTGTCGCCCACCACCACCGATAGCCCGGGAGGGAACTCCGCCCGCAGGCCGTTGATGCCGGCGTAGCGCTCCGCCTCCACCGAGCGTATCCTCATTCATCCCCTCCCAGCAGCCTCTCGAACAGCTCGATGGCGGCGTCCTCGGAGAGCTGCGCGACCTCCAGGTCGCTTATGTTGCGGATCCATTCGCTGAACCGGCCCGCCCCCTCCGCCTCCTCGAGGAAGGAGCGCACACTCTCCGGCGCCGAGCCGCAGCCCTCGGCGTGCCTCAGCACCGTCGCTAGAAGGTCCTCGCCGCCGCGGCGCCTCTCGAGGTCGACGGGCGGCCTGCTGCTGACCTTGAAGCGGGCGAGCCGCGACCCGCGGCGGCGGCATATCTCCTCCGCCACGTCGGAGGCGACGCCCTCCTTCCTCAGATCCGTGTCCAGGTGGCCGCGGCCCACGAACTCCACCACGCTGATCGTCTTGCCGTGATGGGAGGGCGTCTCGGCGGGGTCCAGGAGGTCCAACGTCTCCGTTCCGCCGATGTCCACCGTCAGCCTCTCCCAGCTGAAGGGCGCCAGGGGGCGGAACTCCATCGATGAGACCTCGCCCCCGTCCACCGTGACCAGGTAGCATCCCTTCTCCCCCGTCTCGTTGACATGCCTTCCTTGGCTGTTGCCCGCGTAGGCCACGTGCGGCCTCTCGTTGAGCAATTGGCGCGCATGCACATGCCCTAGCGCCCAGTAGTGGAAACCGCGCGACACCAGGTTGGCGAGGCTGGTCTGCGCGTACTCCCCGTGGCCGCTGGCGCCGATGTTGCAGTGCAGTACGGCGATGTCGAAGGCCTCCCCCTTCGGTCCCATGAGGAGGCTGAGGTCCTCGGCGGTCTCTCTGGTGGCGTAGCTCACTCCGCACACGTCGGCCGCCTTGCGGCCGTCCTTCATCACCGGGTGCGTCTCTGGCTCCGGGCCGAAACGCAGCACGTTCCCCGGCAGCGACACCGAGGAGGGCCACTCGTCGAGCGGGTCGTGGTTGCCGCAGGCGATGAACACAGGGATGCCGTGGTCGCCGGCGCGGGCCATGGCATCCCGGAAACGGAACTGGGCCCGGACGGAGCGACTCTCGTTGTCGAAGACGTCGCCGGCGACCACGATGAAGTCGGCGCCCTCCTCGACGGCGAGGTCCACCATCCGCTCCATGGCGACGAACGTCGCCTCCCTCATCTCGTCCCCCCAGGCGGGGTCCCGGCGCATCAGGCCCTGGAACTGGCTGTCCAGGTGCAGGTCGGCGCAATGCAGGAAGCGGAACGTGGCGTCGCCTTTCATTATGAGTATAAGATAAAGAAAAAGGATATAAAAACGGTTTGAATGGTCAGCCGAAGGTGCGCTCGCGGATGACCCTCTCCACGTCCACCTTGCCGGCGTGCCTTATGGGAACCACGACGGCGGCCACGGTGAAGAATAGGCCCATGATGACCAGCATCTCCTCCTTGACAGCCCTCAGCTCCAGACCTTTCAGGACCTCGGTAGCCTCTCCGCTGGAGAAGTAGCCCTTGTCCACCCCGTCAAGCTCCACCAAAGACATCTTCGGCCAGCCTTTCAGGAGTACAAGATGCTCGGTGGTTCATTTCAATTTCCAATGTTCCGATCACCGCGGGCGAAGAAGGCCAGGGCTACCGAGCCCACCGCCGGCACCACCAGCAGCCCCACGAGGGCGACGGCGCTGTTGTCCAGCACCTCGCCGGTGAAACCCAAGGCGATGATGAGGAACGCCATCAGGGTCATGCCCACGCCCACGGTCCTCGCCAGGCCCTGGGAGTCCTCGCGGTTCTCATTGTTGGGGCCGGCGATGATGTCCAGCGCCTTGCCCGTCCAGATGGAGAGGCCGATGAGCAGCATGGAGAACCCCAGGACGATGGCGAGTATGGCGGTGATGTTCATATTTGCCCTCCGCGGTACTGGACCGGTCTGGATTCCTTATGCGGAAACCAATAGAAATACATTGCTCACCAGTCCCCGTAGCGGCCATGGTCCTCGGCCGCCCTCACCAGGGCCAGTATGTTCCCCGGCGGCGAATAGGGCGGCACCTCGCAGCTCGTTCCCAGTATGAACCCCTTGGGGCTGTCCCTTCCGTCGACGATCTGCCGCGCCGCCTCGTCGTAGATCGCCTTGGGGTTGGGCATGGTGAACCGCTTGGTGTCCACCGACGGCATGATCGTCGCCTTGTCCCCGAACATGGCCTTCATCTCCTCGGCGGGATAGACCTCCCGCCCCTTGTAGCCCACGTGGACGATGGTCAGCGGCGAATAGATTATGCGGTTTTCGAAGAGGTGGAGGTCGGCGTCGTGGTTGCCGCAGAAGTGATAGAATACCTGGGGGCCGGCGCCGCGGGTGAAGGCCTGTCTAACGAGGTACTCCAGATTGTCGGCGGACACCTTCTCTATGGTCTCGGGGGGCATAATGTCGCTGTTGGCGAGCACCGAGCCGGTGGTGAGCAGGGCCATGCCGTAGGTCTTGGCCATCGCCTCGGCGCCGGCGACGGCGGTGTCGGTGTACTTGCGCACCAGCTTGAGAGCGAGGTCGAGGTCGGTGAGGGTCCACATCAGGAACTCCTCTATGCCTGCCAGACCGGCCGCCGACCCCTCGGGCTCGGGGCAGGGTGAGATGGGGACGAACATCTCCGGCAGCTTCTCCTTGATGTAATCGTAGGCGCCGCTGAGCTGCCTGAAGGTGAACATGTCCTTGATTCCTTCAGCATCGGGGACCTCGAGGTTGTCGACGTCCTCGGGGCCGTGCACCACGGGGCCCTCCGGCACCGGCGGGGTGAGGTCCATGAACTTGAGCTTGGTGCCCAGCTCTGACATCCACGGGTGGGCGAAGTAGTACTTGGTGACCGGCAGAAGGTCGTAGAGCTGCTGCACATAGGCCAGGCAATGCGCCCCCAGCTTCGGCCTCTCGTAGAAGTCCCGTATGCTGTGACCGCAGGCCACGGTGGAGTGGGAGAGCATCATGGGGTCCACCGGCACGTGGTCCGCCTCCCCGCCCAGCACGGCGGCGGCGTACCGCCTTCTGGCGTTCGCCTGCCAATCCTTGTCGGTCGGCGGGAAGAGCTCGGAGACGTCCATGGACAGGCAATGTCGGTGGCGCTAAATAGATTTGTCCGGGAAAGGTTCTTTATCCGCGTTCAGCATTGGTGTTGGATAATACATCCATCCGAGGTATGTCATGCAATGGGTGAAGGAAGAGGTCCGTGATGAGCTCAAGAGCGGGCACAGGGGGCCGGACGAGAGCTGCCAGTACCACCCCTGCCACTTCGACGGGCAGGACTGCAGCTGGTGCTTCTGCCCCTTCTACCCGTGCCACAGGCCGGAGCTGGGGGCGACGGTGGTGTCCAAGCGCAGCGGCGAGCCGGTCTGGAGCTGCGTGGACTGCGAGTTCCTCCATCGTCAGGACGTGTCCCGCGCCGCGCGGGAGCTGATCCGCGGCGAGGGCATCGAGGACCCTGACGACCCCCGTTTGGCGGGAATCTTCGATGAGCTCATTGCGCGATTCAACACCCGTGCCAAAGCGTTGATGGTGCTGGGGGCGACCTCGGACGCCGGCAAGTCCATCGTGGCCACCGCGCTGTGCCGGGTGCTGTCCGACATGGGTTACGCGGTGGCGCCGTTCAAGTCGCAGAACATGAGCCTGAACTCCTTCGTCACCCATGGCGGCGACGAGATATCCCGGGCGCAGCACCTGCAGGCGTTGGCGGCGAGGATGGAGCCCGACCATCACGTCAACCCCATCCTGCTCAAGCCCAAGGGCGACGCCGTGTCGCAGGTGGTGGTGGAGGGAAGGCCCTACGCGGACCATGACGTGCGCTCCTATTACGAGGAGTTCGTACCTGGCGAGGGCACGGCGGTGATGAGGCGGAACATCGAGTACCTGATGCGCAAGAACGATTACGTGGTCATGGAGGGCGCGGGCTCGCCGGCGGAGATCAACATCTACCACTGCGACATCGCCAACATGGGCGCCGCCAAGGCCGCCGGCGCCGACTGCATCCTAGTGGTGAACATCGAGAAGGGCGGCGCCTTCGCCTACGCTTACGGGACGATCATGCTGATGCCGGAGGAGGACAGATCCATGGTGAAGGGGATATTGATCAACAACATGCGCGGCGACGCGTCCTGCCTCGACGAGGGCATCAAGGAGCTGGAGGGCCGGCTGGGCGTGCCGGTGCTGGGAGTGCTCCCGCATTTGGACCTGAAGCTCCCCAAGGAGGACTCGCTGGGATGCCGGGACATCGACGGCGAGGGGGCGGTGGTGGCGGTGATACGGCTGCCGCGCCTGTCCAACTTCACCGACTTCGACGCGTTGGAGCTAGAAGGGGCCAACGTCCGCTTCGTGGATGACCCCGCCGAGCTGTCCGACGCCGACATGGCGGTCATCCCGGGGAGCAAGAACACCATCGGGGACCTGGAGTGGCTGAAGGGCAAGGGGTTCCCGGAGAAGCTGCGGGAGCTCAAGGGCAAGGTGCCCATCCTGGGCATCTGCGGCGGCTACCAGATGATGGGCGACCGCATCGACGACCCTCTGGCGGTGGAGGGCCCGGCGCCCTCTTCCACGGAGGGGATAGGACTGCTGCGCCTGTCCACGGTCTTCGACAGCCGGGAGAAGAGCACGGTGCAGGTGGAGGGCGAGGCCCCCGGAGGCGGCCGACTGCGCGGCTACGAGATACACATGGGCCGCAGCGACCGCCACGGCCATGCGCCGCTCTTCCGCCTCAAGAACGGCGACGGATGGAGGGACGAGGGCTGCCTCGACGAGGAGATGATGTTGATGGGGAGCTACGTACACGGGCTCTTCGACCTCCCCGCCTTCCGCGCCTTCGCGCTGTCCATGGCGGGGAAGGGGCCGAAGGACGGGGAGGGGGATGACCACGATGACAGCGTGGAGGAGGGCCTCGACCGCCTGGCGGAGGCTTTCCGCGCCGCCGTCGACGAGGACGCTCTGTTGGGGGGCATGCTGGGGGCGCTGCGATGAGCTCGCTGATGATGGTGGGGGCCAGCTCGGCGGCGGGCAAGAGCACCGTCTGCGCCATGCTCTGCCGCCTGATGAGGCGCCGCGGCATGGATGTGGTGCCGTACAAGACCCTGAACCTCTCCTTGAACTCGTTCGTCGACCACGACGGCGGGGAGATGGGCATGTCGCAGGCATTTCAGGCCTGGGCCTGCGGCCTGGAGCCCGATTGCCGCATGAACCCGGTCCTCATCAAGCCCCATGCGGAGGGGAGGATGCAGACCGTTATCGCCGGACGCGTTGCTGACGGGAGCGGGCTGCGGGAACGGGCGTTCGCCGAGGCCATGGGATGCTTCCGCTCCCTCTCCGACGAGCATGAGCACATCGTCGTCGAGGGCTCTGGCTCGGCGGCGGAGATAAACCTCCGCCACAGCGACATCGCCAACATGCGCACCGCCCGCGCCACCGCCTCGCCGGTGGTGATCGTCGGCGACATCGACTCCGGCGGGGTGTTCGCCGGCATCTATGGCACGTACATGCTCCTGCCCGAGGAGGACCGTGCCCTGGTGAAGGGTTTCATCATAAACCGGTTCCGCGGCGACGCCTCCATACTGGATGCTGCGCTTCGTCGCATCGAGGAGGAGACGGGCATGCGCTGTTTCGGCGTGATGCCCTACCTGCCTTTCCGGCTACCCAGTGAGGACTCCCTCGACATGGGGGCGCCGGGCGAGCTGGAGGGCGAGGACGTCCGGGGGGCGTGGATGGACAACCTCGACCGCCTCGCCGACGAGGCGGAACGATCGCTGGACGTTGACGGCCTCCTATCACTCATGAAGGACTCAACCGCCTGAGGCCACCGGCAGCGCCCGCACGCGATCGGCGTCCGCGGGCACGGCGGTCATGGGGACCGGCCTCCCCTCCATCAGGAAGATGTGCGAGTCGGGCAGCACCCCCAAGGCCAAGGCTATCTGCTCCAGGCTGCGGCCCTCCACCGCCACCTTCCTCTCCCCGTCCTTGGTGACCAGAATCATCGGCGACGGTGATGCCATCAGCGATAAAATGCTTTGCCCCGGACATAACGGTTAAATATGTTCCTCTGAATATTCCCTCTTCATGAAAGAAGCGAGAGCACGCTCCAACGTACCGGACGCGACCGTCATCCAGTATGACAGCTTCTTCTTTTTTAGTCCGTTCCAGTGAACCATGCTAATCCTTCCTGGGTCGAGGGGCCGCCGGTTTGGCAGGCTGGTGCCCCGTTGCTCGCGCAACTTCCGGGGAAGGGCTTTTAAACAACCTGAATCCCCGAAGCTTTTGTCCGGGTATGAAACGAGGAATGGATGACGATGCTGGGAGTTGACGACCCCTACGTAATACTGGCCTACGCCCTCACCTTCGGGCTGGCCCTGTTGTGCATAGCTTACGGAATACTCAATTGGAACAAAGGAGGCGATGAGTGTGGTTGACACCGCCACCTTCGCGGCCATAACCGCCCTCTACCTGGTGGCGATAGCCTACCTGGGATACCTGGGCTACAAGAAGACCAGGCAGTCGGAGGACTATATGGTCTGCGGCAGGAGGATAAACCCGGTGGTGTTGGCGTTCTCCTACGGGGCGACCTTCATATCCACATCCGCCATAGTGGGCTTCGGAGGGGTGGCCGCCCTCATGGGCATGGGCATCACCTGGCTGACGGTGCTCACCATCGGCGTCGGCGTCTTCGTCGCCTTCGTCGTCTACGGCAAGAAGATACGCCGCATCGGGCAGCGCACCGGGGCGATAACCTTCCCCGACCTCTTCGGTAAGATGTTCGGCTGCGACAGGCTGCGGGTGGGCGCGTCCATCATCATACTCCTGGGGATGCCGCTGTACACCGCCGCCATCCTCATAGGCGGGGCGCATTTCATCAACACCACCCTGGGCATCGGCTACGAGAGCTCGCTGCTGGCGTTCGCGGTCATCGTTGCCATCTACGTCATCGGCGGCGGCCTAATCGCCGTGATGTACACCGACGCGATGCAGGGGGCGATCATGTTCTGCGGCATGCTCCTCCTGCTGGTGATCAGCTACATCGTCCTCGGCGGGGTGAGCAGCGCCAACCAGGAGCTGACCAACATGAGCGACCTGGTCCCCGCCGGCCTCGCCGGTGCTGGCATGACCGGATGGACGTCGATGCCCGTCCTGGGCTCGAGCATATGGTGGACCCTCATCTCGACAATCGTCCTCTGCGTGGGCGTCGGCGTCCTCGCCCAGCCGCAGCTGTCGGTCCGCTTCATGACCGTGAGCAACGACCGCGCCCTGAACCGCGGTGTGCTGATCGGCGGGCTCTTCGTCCTGGTCATGCTCACCTCGGCGTTCACCATCGGCGCCCTGAGCAACGTCTACTTCTGGGACGAGCAGGGCCAGCTGGCGGTGCAGGCGGCAGGGAATATGGATGCGGTCATACCGTTGTTCATCAACTCGGCGATGCCAGAGGCCTTCGTGGTGGTGTTCATGCTTGCCCTGCTGGCGGCGGCGATGAGCACCCTGTCCTCGCTGTTCCACAACATGGGCACCACCTTGGGCTACGACCTGTACAAGATGACCTACGGTACCAACGGCAGGAGGGTGGTGCAGCGCTCCGCCAAGAGGGTCTCGCAGCTGGGCGCCATGGTGATGATCGTCATCAGCGTCGTTCTGGCCTTCCAGATGCCCCCGGACATCATCGCCCGCGCCACCGCCATGTTCATGGGCCTCTGCGCGGTGGCGCTGCTGCCGTCGCTGACCTACGCGCTCTACACCGAGAGCCCGCGCTCCGAGCCGGCGGTGGCGAGCCTGGCGGTGGGCGCCGGATTCTGGCTGCTGTGGACCGCGTTTGTGCACCAGGCGGAGTCCAGCGTCCTGGGCCTGACCGAGGCGCTGTTCGGCGTCGAGTCGTTGGCCGGCCATCCCTGGGACGTGATGAACCCCATCGTCATCGGCCTGCCCCTTTCGGCGCTGGTTCTGGTGGCGGTGCACCTGTGGCTGAAGCGCGCCGCCGCATGAGGAGCGGCGCAAACCCTTTCCTTTCAACCACCCAAACAAAGATAAATACCAAAAGGCGAATCGGGAAACGGGCCGAGGTAGTCTAGTCCGGTAAGGCGGTGGTCTCGAAAACCACTGGCGTTCCGCCTCGGGAGTTCGAATCTCCCCCTCGGCGCCATCCTTCCTCAGTAGATGCCCTTGGTGAAGAACCCTGGTCCGAGAAGGCGGTCCTGGATCTCGTTGGAGAACACCTCGGCCTTCTGGTAGTAGTCGTCGCCGAAGCGGCGCAGGAAGCCCTGGTAGCCGTTGTTAATCCTCTCGTCCATCTCCAAAGGAAGGCTATCGTCCACAGGGGGGAAGATGTAATCCTCCTCCAGCTCCACATGGGCGGTCATGTGCCGCACGAGGGCGCGGCAGGACTCGGCCATCGCCGTCCAGTCGTTCTCATCCAGCGCCTTGATGGCGTCCTCGAGCATCCCACGGGCCTGGACGTGGTCGTCGTAGATGCCGTCCACCTCCTCCTTGAAGCGGGGGAACTGCTCCAGCACCACCGAAAAGAAGAACTCCTCCTCCTTGGCGTGGTGGAAACGGTCCACGAACTCGTAGAGGAAGTCCAGCAGCTCTTTGACGTCGTCCCGCTTGGCGGCGGCCCGGTCTTCCTTGATGACCTCGGCGAGGACGTCCAATACCTGTCTCAGGATGCCATGCTCGTACTGTAGAAGGGTGACGGATATCCTCATGGTTCAGAATTAGGACCTAAAGGGTATTTCTGTTTTATGTCGCTCGGTGACAATCATATACCGCCGCGGCGTTCACTGAGCGCATGGAGGACCTGCTGCGGTCGGCGATGGAGCACGCCCTCTCCTTGGGGGCGGAGTACGCGGAGGCGAGGCACCAGTCAGACGTGTCGGAGAGGACTGTGGTGAAGAACGGCGCCCCGGAGGTGAGCAGCGTCGAGTCCCGCAGCGGATTCTCGCTGCGCGTGGTCAAAAGGGGGTGCATGGCCTTCGCGGCCGGCAACGGCCTCGACGCCGCCGGGCTGCGAGGGCTCGCAGCCAAGGCGGTGCGGGCGGCGGACGCCTCTGGCGCCCTCAAGACCGAGCTGCGGATGGACGGCTCCCCGGTCTGCGACGCCAAGGACGTGCTCGCTCCGCGGGTGCCGTTCGCGGACGTGCCCCTGCAGGAGAGGACCTCGCTGCTGCTGGAGTCGCACCGGCGGGCGGCCGATAGTGCCGCCGCGGCCGGATGCCGCCTCGCCGGCGCCTTCATGTCCCTGGGGCTGCTCCGCACCGAGAAGACCATCATCAACAGCGACGGCGGCCGGCTCTTATCCAGCATTCCGCGGGCCTCAATGAACGCCTTCCTCACCGTCTTCTCCCCGGAACGAGGGGCGGTGCAGCGTCACATCTCCAAGGGAAGCGCCTCCGGATGGGAGGGCGTCGAGTCATGGGCCTTGGAAGAGAGCATGGCCGAGGAGGCTGCCACTCTAGCCAAGGTGGTGAACGAGGCGAGCCCCCTCTCCGCGGGGAGGAAGGACCTGGTCTTGGGGCCGGAGATCATCGGCCTGGTGGCGCACGAGAGCGCCGGACACCCCAGCGAGGCCGACCGGCTGCTCGGCCGCGAGGCGGCGCAGGCGGGCGAGACCTTCCTCAGCGAGAGGGGCGCTCCCCGGCGCGTGGGGCGGCCGATGCTCAATGTCGTGGACGACCCCACGCTCCCCGGGTCGTTCGGCCGCTATCTCTACGACGACGAGTGCGTCGCCGCCCGCCGCCGCTACCTGATACGCGGCGGCGAGTTCGATGAGCTCCTCCACGACCGCAGCTCCGCCGCCGCTATGGGCACGCTGAGCAACGGGTCGTCGCGCTCCCTCCGTTACGACGTGGAGCCCATCGTCCGCATGGCCAACACCTTCGTTGAGCCCGGGGACCACAGCCTCGAAGAGCTGCTGGAGGGGGTCAAGGATGGCATCTACATGCGCAGCTTTATGGAATGGAACATCGACGACCGACGCTACAACCAGCGCTATGTCGGCCTGGAGTGCCACCGCATCGCCGACGGGGAACTGGCCGGCCTGCTGCGCGGCCCGGCGCTGGAGATCAGCACCCCCGCCCTCTGGTCATCCATCGACGCCATCGGCCGGGATCTGGAGTTCAGCGCCGCCCTCTGCGGTAAGGGCGAGCCGATGCAGGGAATACCGGTATGGACGGGAGGACCGCCGGTCAGGCTCCGCGGCGTGCACATGGGAGGGTCGGCATGAGCCTCGCCCATGAGGTGATGGAGACCCTCCTCCGCCTGGGGGTGGAGAACGGGGTCGTCAGCTCCGCCCGTGAGAGGGAGGTGCTGCTGCGCTTCTCCAACGACCGCATGACCGTCGCCGACGCGGTGGAGGGCACCACGGTATCGGTGTTCGTGCGCGAGAGGGGCCGCAAGGCGGGCATCACGCTGGGCGAGACCGACGCGTCCAAGGTGGAGGCGGCGGTGGAGTCCATGGTCGCCGAGATGCGCCGCCATGGCGGCGGCGGGTCAGTCCCGTTGCCGCAGGGGCCGTTCCGCTACGCCGCGGCGGCGGAGGAGCCGCTGGTGGACGTGGAGGAGATGGCATCCATGGCCGCCGCCGCGGTGGAGGCCGCCCGATCGGCGGGAGCGACCCGATCGGCGGGCTCCTTCAAGGCCAGCGTCACCTCCCTCTCCATGTGCACCACCGCCGGCGCCGAGGGCGAGGCGTTGCTGCCGGAGGCGGAGCTGTCGCTGCGCTCCTTCAGTCCTGACGGCTCCTCCGGCCACGGCCTGGCGGTCGCGGCCGATCCGCGCCGCATCGACGCCGCCGCCGCCGGGCGGGAGGCCGGAGGCCTGGCCCGCATGTCGATGGGCGCGAGCGAAGTGAAAGGCGGGAAGCGGGACGCGGTGCTGGCGCCCATGGTCTTCGCCGACCTGGCGGCGGAGGCCGGCGACATGGCATCCGCCTTCTATGTGGACATGGGCATGTCCTTCCTCAAGGACAAGGAGGGGAAGGACGTGGCATCGCCGCTGCTGCAGCTCAGCGACGACCCCACCATCCCCGGATGCATCGGCACCCGGCCGTTCGATGACGAGGGGTCGCCCACCCGCCGCAACGAGATCATCGCCGACGGTGTACTCCAGGGCTATCTGCACAACTCCGAGACCGCCCATGCCCACGGCGTCGCCAGCACCGCCAACGCCGGCCTTGTGGCGCCAAGGCCTTTCAACCTGACGGTGGGCGCCGGCAAAGGGGGATGGGAGGACCTGGCGGCGGAGATGGACCGCGGCCTGGTGGTCACCAACGCCTGGTACCTGCGCTACCAGAACCACGCCGCCGGCGAGTTCTCTGTCATCCCCCGCGATGCGGTGTTCGTGGTCGAGAAGGGCGAGGTCGTCGGCGCCGCCAAGGGCCTGCGGGTCAGCGACACGCTGTCATCGCTGCTCTCCAACATAGAGGCGTTGGGCGGCGACCGCCGCTGGGTCCGCTGGTGGGAGGTGGACGTGCCCACCCTCTCACCGTCGGCCTGGGTGCGGGACGTCTCCTTCACCCGCTCGACGATGTGAGTTCATTCCCACATGCTGCCGCTGCGGTAGCCCTTGAGGTCGAGGGACACGTGCCGGAAGCCCAGCTCGCGGAGGCGGGTGTGCACCTTGCGCCCCATCCCCGCAAGCATCGCCATGTCCGCCGGCGCCACCTCTATCCTCGCGTCGTCCCCGCTGACGCGCACCCTCGCTTGGCCCACGCCCATCTCATGGAGGAAGGACTCCGCCCGCTCGATTCGGTCCAGGAGCGCGTCGTCCCATGGGGCCCCCGGCTCCAGGCGGGTGGCGAGGCAGGACTCCTTGCTGAGGCGCACCGGTAGCCCCATATGTTTCACCATGCTCTCGACCGCATCGCGGCCGATGCCCAGCTCCACCAGGGGGCTGATGACGCCCCGCTCGCGGGCGGCTACCCTGCCGGGGCGGACATCGTCCTCATCGCCGGGGTTCTCGCCGTCGACGATGGTGCCAAGACCTCGCTGCCGCGCCGCCATCGACACCATGTCATAGATGATGGCCTTGCAGTGGTAGCAACGGCCGCGGTCGTTGCGCCGCACCGCCTCGAACTCCTGGTTCTCGGCGGGGAGCGTCACCAGGTCAAGGTCTAAGGCCTCCGCGGTCTCCAGGGCGGCGCGGCGCTGCATCCTCGATATGTAAGGGAGGTCCACGTAGAACGCCTGGTACCCGCCGGGGGCCTGCTCGGCGGCCACAGCGGCCAGGAGGGTGCTGTCCCCCCCGCCAGAGTAGGCGATGGCCATGCCGCTCCGTCCGCGCATCCATGCCCGCAGGCGCTCCAAGCCGTCCTCGCAGTCCATGACCATTAATCCGAGGGGAGCGATAAGCAATTATCGCTGAAAAGATGAAATAGGCACTAGGAGATGGCAGGGGCATGGACATCCGCGGCATACTGGAGGCGATCAAGGAGGGCAGCCTGGACATCGACGAGGCGGAGCGGCTGCTCCGCCTGGACTATGTGCAGATGATCGAGGGCCACACCGTCTTCGACCACGCCCGCCAGCTCCGCTCCGGCGTGCCCGAGGTGATATACGGCCTCTCCAAAGACCCCGAGACGGTGGCGGACATCGCCGAGAGGGCGCTGGAGAGGAGGGGCATGGTCATGGTCTCCCGCGCCGACGGACGCCACCACGAGGCGCTGATGCGGCGGCTGGGCGCTGACGGCCTGCGCTACGAGGCCGCCGCCCGCATGGTCGTCATCGACAAGCGCGCGCAGGTCGAGCGCAAAGGCAAGGTGGGCATCATCACCGCCGGCACCTCCGACCTGGCGGTGGCCGAGGAGGCGAGGGTGATGCTGGACGCGATGGGCGTGGACTGCATGTGCTTCCACGACGTGGGCGTGGCAGGGATGCACCGCTTCCTGGAGCCGATGCGCAGGGTCCTAGAGGAGGACGTGGACGCGCTCATCGTGGTGGCGGGCATGGAGGGGGCCCTCCCCACCTTGGTGGCGTCGCTGGCGCACATACCGGTCATCGGGGTGCCGGCGTCCACCGGCTACGGCATCGGCGGCCAGGGCGAGGCGGCGCTGTACAGCATGCTGCAGTCATGCGCTCCGGGTTTGGCGGTGGTGAACGTGGACAACGGCATCGGCGCCGCCTCGTTGGCGGCTATCATCGCCCGGCGGCGCTGATCAATCCTCCTCCTTCAGCGCTATGTAGTAGAGGGCGGCGAGTATCGAGCCCAGGAACAACAGTATGATGACGCCGGCGATGATGTAGTCCCTCTCCGGGTCATCGGCCCAGAGGCAGATGCCTCCGCTGTCGGCCGCGAGCTCTTCTGACCGTGAGTCGGCTGGAAGGCCATCGTCGCAACAGAGCGGCACCAACGCCAACAGCACCGTCACCAGCAGCAGCCTCGCAGCGAGGGACGTCATCGGTGCATCATCGCACAGCGAGGTTAAACGATTTGCCTGCCATCCGTTATCCGCAATAGCGGCGTCGCCGCTTGGGAAGAGGCGATATAATAAATGCGCCTTTTTCCATAGATGCGGACGGGCACGGGAGCGGGGACGGAAACATGGGAAGGTTCAGGTCCAAGAAGAAGGAGCCTCCGGAGGCGGAGGAGGCCTCAGGGCTGAAAATCGTCTCCTCATCGGAGGAGAACGCCGGGGATGAGGCCCCGGCGAAAGAGGAGCGGAAGGGCAGGAAGAGGCCCTCAGACCTCAAGGAAGAGGTTACCAGATTGGACAGGGAGGTCGATGCCCTCAAGAGCAGCGTCATGAGCCTGTTCTCCATCTACGAGGCGATCGACGGCCTGCCGGCGAGCGACGGTGATGTCGCCTCTTCCTTCTCGCTGCTGTTCCAGGCGGTGAGGCGGATCGAGAACCAGATGGATCAGATAGCCTCCAAGTACATGGCCGACGACCAGCCCAGCGTGCAGGAGCACGAGCGCCTCGACCGCCTTTACTCCGACTTCGTGTCCGTGCTGCAGGGGTTCTCCCCCGAGGCGGCGGGGAGCGCCATCACGCTGGAGTCGCTGCAAAACGACGAGGACATCACGGCGCCGCCCAACTCCGGCCCGAGGGTCAGCCCTGAGGAGGGCGACGGCTACCGCCAGGACGACGAGGAGCAGATGATGACGGCGCTGCGCATGACCCAGCAATGCCTGGAAGGGTTGCTGGTCAAGACCGCTCGCGGCGGGCGGGCCAGCGAGAGGGAGATCGACATGCTGGACCACTGGTACCAGGTATTCGCCTCCTTCCGCTGAACCAGGCTTGTTTTTCATATTTCATTCAAAGTCCGGCGCCCGTCCGCCCGCTGCAGCAATGCCAGCGCCGCCACCGATGAGATGAGCAGGGGGAACCAGAACGTCACCGTCCTCGCCATCAACGCCACCGCCATGCCGGCGGCGAAGGGCACGCCGTTGAAGCTCAGCAACAGGGCCAGGGTGCCCTCGAATGCCCCCAGTCCGCCGGGCGTGAGGGGGAGCATGCTGACCAGGTAGGCGGCGTATGTCGCCGCGACCACCAAGGTGAGGCTCATATCCATACCGAGCACCGAGGCCACCAGGAATATCTTCAGCGGATAGAGGCCCCAGACCGCGAAGGAAACGAGGAAGAGGGACCTCCTCTCCGCCGGAGGGGAAAGCTCCCTGGACCGCGACGCCGCCGTCTCCAGGTATCGGATGGCTCCCATCGCCCTGCCCCTCATCCCCGTCGGCGATGGCCCATTATCAATCTTAGAGGCGCGAGGTCGTCGTTCGACGGACCAGGCCAGCAGCCCCAGGGGAATGGCCAGCAGAACGAAGGCCGCGTAGACCGCGGCCGGTAGGACGATAAGGAACGGCGCCGCGATGAGCAGAGCGGCGCATATCGTCATGAAAGGGAGCAGGGACACATACTTGTGCGTGAGGAGGAGCGAGGTCAAGTCATGATAGCACATGCCGCTGCGGCGGCGGAAGAGGTAGACCTTGGCCGCCTCCCCGCCCAGCTTGGAGGAGGGGGTGACGCTCTCTACGAAGTTGCCGGCCAAGTGAACCTGGAACACGTCCCGGAAGCGGAGCGAAGGGTCCTCCTTCCTGAGAAGGACGTGCCACTGGTAAGCGGTCATAGCCATGGTCGCCGTCTGCAAGGCGAAGAGGATGGCGAGGACCGCCGCCAAGGTCACGGGAGCGATGCCCGACCAGATATCCGCTATGGAGTCCCAGCCGGTGATGAACGTGACAGCCAGCAACGAAGCGATGCCCGCGGTCCAGAGCAGAGCCTTCTTGTTCATCCTTCAACCTCAGGCGCTGTAGAGCAGGGAGCGGTCGAAGGTGGGCATCAGGTGCCCCGTCTCCCCGGTCGATCTCAAGGGCATCGCCCCGAAGCCGTAGGAATCCTTGAGCCCGGCCCGCGGCACGCGGACCACCGCCTTGACCCCAGGACGGTCGCGGATGACGTTCTCCAGCACCTCGCCCTTGGGCTCCACGTGCAGTGCCAGCACCGCTTTGTCGTAATGAAAGGGGAGCGGTGCCATGCCATCGCAGTGCAGCGCTTCCACCTGGTGGTCCATGCCGATGCCCTTCAGCAGGGCGTTGGCGGCCTCCACCGCCCCCGGGTCCTGGTCGATGGCCACCACCCGGGCGCCGCTGAGCCTGGTGATGAGGACGGCGGTGAAAGGCGATGGCCCGCAGCCGACGTTGAGAACAACGTCCCCTTCCTCTATCCCAGCCAAGGAGATCTCGCGGCGCAGCACCCTGCCGTAGGGGAGCATGTACAGCTCGAAAAGGCAACGGCTGCTCTGCAGCATCCTTTCGCAGGCGCAGGTGAACCTCTGTATCGTCTTGCTCTTGTTCACGCATCGGCAACCGGGAGCCATGATAAATAGTTTAGGGGTTCCTAAAACATTTTATATCTCCTAAATATTCCCCTGTCTATGGAAGGTAAACGGAGGTCGAACGACCGTTCCTATGGGACCCTGGGCATCGAAGCGATTCCCGTTAAGGATCCTATGGATGACGAGCCCCCTGTGATGAAAGGCCTCGCGAACCGCGCCACCGTCATCCTCGGCCGCGCATTCAAGTCCTTGGAGTCCGTTGTCCGCCGCTCGCCGCTTCTCGCCCGCGTCTATGAGGAGCTCTTCTACAGCCGCATCCTGCATCGCGAGCTGGATATGTCCCGCCTTCCCTCTGGGTCCCGTGTACTGGTGGTGGGCAGCGGCCACCTGCCCATGACCGCTCTGCACCTCGCCCGGCACGGCCACGAGGTCACCGCTGTTGACAACGATCCCCACGCCACCGCTTCGGCGAGCAGCTTCGTCGCGCGTGTCACCCCCTATATGAATGTCCGGTTCGGGACTGCGGACGGCGTCGATGCCGACACCTCGGCCTACGATGCCGTATGGGTGACGTTCAACGTCACTCCTAAGGACAAGGTGCTGGAGAGGATGCTGCAGACCCTGTCCGAAGGCGCCCAGGTAGTCTTCCGCAACCCGCGGGGGATGGTCACGCGGCTCTACGCGCCCGTGGACGCCGACTGCCTCGGCCTGATGCCGCATCGCCGCCGGCACCTCTTCGGAAAGGAGTCTGTGATGCTGGTAAAGGGCAGCTGCGGGGGGCCGTTCGAGCTGAGCGAGACGGAGGGGGGGATGACCCTCGCCTGCCTGCAGTGCGGTCTGCAGGGCGTGATAGCCCGCTGCCCTGAAGACCCGGTGCTGAACGCTCTCGGCCTGAGGCCGGGGAAGACCGTGGTGAGCATATCGAGGCAGCCCTTCGGCGGTCCGTTGCTGGCATCGGTGGACGGCCGCAAGGTGGCCATCGACGCCCAGGTGGCGGCATCGATACTACTGGTCTGAACCATGGGTCAGGAGATACTCCTTGTCGGGCCTCCCAACGTGGGCAAGAGCGTCCTCTTCAACCGCCTCACCGGCCTGGACGTGTCGATGGCCAACTATCCTGGCACTACTGTGGAGTTCAAGAAGGGGGAGGCCAAGGCCGCCGGGAAGCGCTTCACCCTCATCGACGTGCCGGGGACCTATGACCTGAACGCCTCCAACGAGGCGGAGAGGGTGGCGGTGGACATGCTGTCCGGAAGCCCCGCGGGCGCGGTCTTCGTTCTGGACGCCAAGAACCTGGAGAGCAGCGTCCACCTTCTTCTTCAAGTGCTGGACAAGGGCATACCCACGGTGGCGGCGGTCAACCGCTCCGACCTAGTCAAAGGAGGGGTCGATGTGGAGAGGCTCTCCGCCGAGACCGGCATAGCGGCCATCAGGACGGTGGCGGTGGAGGGGGAGGGCATACCCCAACTGGAGGACCTCATCGTCGGACTCCTTGACGGCAGGGTGTCGCCGGCACGGCCGCTGTTCCGCGGATGGAATGAGGCGGAGAGGATCGCGGGCCGCGTCCGCGCCACCCCTGGCGAGGGAGGCAGGAGGGAGCGTTGGGGCGACCTGATGGTCCGGCCGCTCCCCGGCATCCCGTTGGCCTTCCTGATACTCATCCTGATCTTCGCCTTCGTCGTGGGCCTGGGCATGGGACTGAGACAGTACGTGCTCATGCCCTTCTTCGAGGCCTTCGTCTTCCCGCCGCTGACCGCCGCGGTGGAGGCCACGGTGCCGGAGGGGACGCTGAGGGAGATACTAGTAGGCGAATACGGCTTCTTCATAAAGTCCATCGAATGGCCCTTGGGCCTGGTGCTGCCATACATCATATCGTTCTACCTGGCTCTGAGCATCCTGGAGGACAGCGGCTACCTGCCTCGCCTGGCGGTGCTTGTCGATGGAGTGTTCCGCCGCATGGGTCTGTCGGGCTCTAACATCATCCCTTTCCTTCTTGGATACGGTTGCGCCGTGCCCGCCATCATGTCCACCCGCAACATGAACGATAAGAGGAAGAGGGTGACAGTGGCCGCCGTCGTCTGCCTCTCGGTGCCGTGCGTGGCGCAGTCCGGCGCGTTCATAGCGCTGCTGGCGGAGCACTCGCTGCTCCTGGTGGCCCTCCTGTTCGCGTTCTCCCTGCTGGCAGCGTTCGTCTCCGGCGCGGTCATCAGCCGCCTCCTGGGTGTGCGCAGGGACATGATGGTGCAGGAGATACCCGACCTCCTCCTTCCGGACATGAGGATGCTGGGCAAGAAGCTGTTGCTGCGGGTGAGGCATTTCCTCAAGGACGGCGTCATCCCCATGGTGGTGATAATAGGCGCCGCCTCGGTCCTGTACGAGACCGGCGTCCTGTTACTGGTCAGCGACCTGATGGAGCCGCTGGTCACCGGGTGGCTGGGCCTGCCGAAGGAGGCCTCCACCCCCCTCATACTGGGGGTGTTCCGCCGCGAGCTGGCAGTGCTCCCCCTGCTGGACATGGGCTTGGGGACGCTGCAGCTCATGACCGCGTCGGTGATCGCCCTGCTGTACATCCCCTGCATCGCCGTCATCGGTGTGCTGGCGAAGGAGTTCGGTCTCAAGGTCTCGGCCGCAATGCTGCTGGCCACCTTGGCAGCCTCCTTCCTGGTGGGAGGGGTCATAGCCCAGGCGGGCATGCTGCTGTTTTGAGGAGGAACCGATCCATCGTGGCAGCAGTGGTCATGATCACGGTCGTTGCGCAGCGTCCGGCCAGGCCGTCTTCTGGTTCTCAATCGATCGTCCAAACGATGAAAGACAAGGGACCGTGCCTGATGTCCAGTGCCGACGTGAGGCATAGGCTGCCTCACGGTCCAATAAAATTATATACACTCATGATAAAGCTATTTAAATCGGATTCTCCGGTGGACAGAATAGAGATGGTCCATGTCGATGAAGAGAGAATCGGTTATTGTTCCCGTTATGTTACTGGCCATGCTCTAGACCCCTTTGGCATCATCTGACATTGAAGCGGTACCGGGCGACAGCCCGTGATGCCCCGATACTGATCGAAGACCTCGAAGGCCTTGATGCCATAAGGAACGACCTTGAGGCCCATTACACCCTCGCCAACGACATCGACGCAAGCGCCACCCTCGACCCGAACTACAATGACGGCAAGGGCTGGAATCCTATCGGCAGCGAGAGCCACTCCTTCAGCGGGACCTTCGACGGCGACGGCCACACCATATCCCGCTTCTTCATCAACCGCATTTCGACCAACCATATCAGCCTCTTCGGCTTCACGTCCGACATGGCTGAGATCAAGAACATCGGCCTGGTGGATGTGGATGTCAGTGGCAACTCCGGGGTGGGCGGCCTCGTCGGCATAAACGATGGCAAAGTGAATACTGCCCATTTCGTCGGTCCTGTGCTAGCTACCGGAGCCAACGTAGGTGGCCAGATCGGAGTTAATAATGGAACAGTGGAGAACTCCTACTGGAACAACGAGACCTCGGGACAGCTGACCAGCGCTGGAGGGGAGGGCAGGAACACCTCTGACATGAACGACAAGTCCCGTTCGTGGGCTGGGATTTCGATTAGTTATGGGGGATGACTGCTCGGGCGGACCATCCTGCCCTCACCGGAGTGACGGCCTTAGTGACCGATCTGGAAGTGATGACCGATCCCCGTCTCGAGTATGATTTCAACGATGAACTCGACCTCGAGCAGCTCCAGGCCAACCTGACCGGGAGCGACGGCCTGGAGGAGACCGTGCATTTCGAGAACTTTTCCGCCTATGGCATAACCGTCACCATACCCGACGGCAAAATTCTGGCCAACGCTGACGATGGTGAGAATATCACCGTGACCCACGAGGACTCCGGGGAGAGCGACGATACCTCCGAGCTCGTGATAAACCCCGTGGTGACCGTTGTGGATGTGGAAAGGCAGCCTGAATTGGCTTACATAGAGGGCGATGCCCTGAACCTGGGCGACATGGTGGTCAACCTCACCCGTTCCGACGGAAGCTGGAACTTGGTCCGTATGAATAGTTCGACGCCAACGACATAGTGGCCGATCCTGCCAACGGCTCCACTCTGACCTGGGCGGCCCACGACAACACCGTGGTGACGGTGACCTACAACGCTGACCTATAAAATGAGACCAGGACATTGTCGGTGGGCTCGGTGGTCGTCGGCCTCAGTATCGAGTCCCCGTCCACCAAGGCCGCGTACGACTATGGCGAAGAGGTCGACCTTGAAGGATTGGTGGCGAACCTCAGCTGGTCCGACGGCACATCCGCCTTGGTGGTTTTCATCGATTTCGGCGATAACATCAGCACCGACCCTCACCAAGGCCACACGCTCACCCATGACAACGAGGCCGTCACCGTGACTCACACCGATTCCGGGGAGAGCGACACTTTCACCATCAGCGTCAACGTCATCATGACCTCGGTGTCGGTGGGTGCCCAGCCGCAATTGGAGTACACGAAAGGCAACGAGCTCGACCTGAGCGACATAGTCATGACCTTGGGCTGGTCCGACGGCATGTCAACCGATGTGACCTTGGCGCAGTTCGAGGACAATGGTCTCGTGGCCGCTCCGGCGCACGGCCGCGGGCTGACCGTCGTCGATTACCACGGAACGGCTGTGACCGTCACTTACGACGGCGATATGAGCACCGACACCGAAACGTTGACGTGGCCGTCCTCCTGCTTGATGACGACCCTGAAGAGGATGATGACGACATCTGCATGGGCGTCCTGGCGATGGCGGCCCTGATGCTGACCGCGCTGCCGGTCATGCTGGTTCACTGCAGGCGATGATCTAGGTCCGGGAGTTCAGTAAGAAGGGCATTGTCGGTCTGGTCTGCAGAAGCCAATCTGCATGTGAGCGAGGGCATACGCGATGATTTCCCCTAATGCGATGAAACGGAGTCATCTCAAATCCGGGACCCACGATTTCTTATCGTTTAGTAGGGGAAAAGTTTGCTTATATGCTGTTGACCGTGTATGCATACATGGAGGCCGTGCTCTATGGGGCGTCATGGAGGGACAGGAAGGCTACCGGCCTTAGGCTATTGGCCGTAGCCCTGGCGCTGTCCCTCCTCCTCACTGGCCTCCCCCTGTTCACCGGGTCCACATCCCCCACGTACCTGACGCACGAGGTGAGCTTCAGTTTCCCCATGGCAGAGCTCACCGGATCCGAGCACAGGCCGTTCCACGTGGCGGGTACGGAGATCGGCGTTCCCGGGGGCTCCTCGCACGAGCTCCCGATGCTCAGCCAGGAGGTGGCCCTGCCTATCGGGGCGAAGACCATCGCCGGACTGAGGATAAGCCATTCCGACCCCGTCCCGTTGGGCGAGTTCGAGATACCCTCGCTGAGTTATGCGAACAGCCATGGCAGCTCGTCGGGAGAGGAATCATCGTTGGCCTATGCCGGGCCGGTGCATCATCGGGACGGCGTGCCCAACGTGCCGCTCTCCGTCACGCCGATAGCATATCACGACGACGGCAGCGCTTACTTCCATGAGACGGTGACGGTGGAGATCCTCTACGAAGAGGGGCCGGTCAGGACGACCTCCTCCAGCTCCGAGCTGCATCACTCCGGTCCGGAGCTGCTGTCCGGGAACTACGACATGCTGATGATAACCTCCACCTCTTTGGAGGAGGAGTTCGAGAGGCTGGAGCGCTGGAGGTCCGCCCTGGGCATAGATGCGAGGGTCTACACCACCAGCCAGGTGGCGGCGTTGTATCCCGACCGCAGCCTGTCGGAGGCCGTCCGCGCCTTCGCCTGGAGCCAGCACAATGCCAGCGACATTGATTACCTTTTGCTGGGCGGAGATGCCAGCGTCGTCCCCGCTCATAAGATCACCCTCACCGCCGGGGAGTACACCGAGGACATACCCTCCGACCTCTACTACGGAGCGTACGGCGGGGGAGCGGACTGGTCCAACTCGTTCAATCCCGTGGCCGACGTGCTCGTGGGCAGGATCCCGGTTTCGGATGCCGAAGGGGCGAAGAATTATGTGGACAAGGTGATCGCCTATGAGACCCACTCCGCTGGCGATGAGTACCTTGACAATGTCTCGTTCCTCGGCGAATACCTCGACGAGCGCGTGTGGGGCGGCGACGTGAAGGATACCAACGAGCAGTTCGTCCCCGAGGACCGTGAGCTGACGAAATACTACGAGCGCGACGAGGGGAAAATGAGCTTCGATCAGATCAAGCCCCTGGTCGAGGAGTCGCACATCATCAACAACCTCGGTCACGGCGACTACGATTTCCTCGCCACCCTGAGGAGCTCCAACGTTAAGGACATCGACAACGACGCTCCTTACATCTGGTACAGCCAGGGATGCCATGTGGGCGGCTTCGACCGCGGCTCGGTCTCCAACGCCATGCTCGCCGATGAGAAAAACTCGGTGGCCAACATCGTCAACTCCCGTTTCGGCTGGTACATCAGCAGCAGCGACCCGGACGCCTACATCAGCGGCCCCTCGAACATCTTCGACATGGCCTTCATGGAACGGGTCTTCGACACCGAGGACAGCCTCGGCCGGGTGCACCAGGACGCCAAGGAGACGCAGATCGAGAACCTTGACGACCAGTACATCCGCTGGGTCTATGCGACGCTCAACCTTCTCGGCGACCCCGCACTGCGCATCGGCGGCTATGACGAGATGCCGTCCATGGATATGGTCGCCACCAACGACGCGGAGCTGGAGCTGATGGTACAGGAAAACGAGGAATGGTCTGGCAGCGGCACCGCCGCCGACCCCTACCGGATATCCGGCGTTACATTCGATGAAAGGGGGGGCTGCAGCATCACCCTGGAGAACACCACCAATCACGTTCTCATAGAGGGGAACGAGTTCCTCGGCTTCGGTGGTGGGATATCTCTCGCCGGAGTGAGCAACGTCACCGTCAAGGACAACCTCTTCTCGGGGAAGGAGTCCGCCATATGCATCGGCTCCTCGTCCGCGGTGGCGTTGGAGAACAACACCTTCGATGACAACCAGGAGGCGATCTCCGCCGAGTCCTCGGAGCTCCGGATAACCAACAACACCCTGGTCAGCGGTAACGTCCTCGGCCTGATCTCGACGGACTCCAAGCTCACGGTGGAGAACAACATATTCTCCCGCGGCCCGTCCTACGCCATCATGATGGAGGGCGACGACAGCGCAGTGAGGAACAACAGCTTCGTGGAGAACAACGGCACCACCGTGTGGGAGCAAGGGGAGCAGGCGTACAATGACGGCGTAAACGACTGGAGTGGAAACTGGTGGAGCGACCTCGCCGGCGCGGCGGAGTATTCCCTCGCCGGCGATGGCGCCGACGCATCGCCGTTGGAGGACAACATCAACGACCCCCCGGAATTCACCGACGAGATCCCTCCTTCGGCTTATTCGACCCAGCTGCTCGACCTTAGCGCCGAGGCCGCCTCCGGCGTTGACCTCTACCGGGCGAGCGTCGGCGGCGATACGTTCTCCACCCTCTACGAGGCGGAGGTAAAGGCCGGGGACCTCGGACTCGGGTTCGGAGAGAACAACGTCACCGTGAAGGCTTACAGCGGCCAGGGCAACCTGGGCATCCTCAACTTCAGCATCGATTATCTCACCGACCTGCAGATCCTGAACATCACCCATCCCAGCGAATTTCACTTAAACTCCTCGACCAACACGCTGAATTGGAGCGTGGATGACCCGGACGAGGTCGTCCGCTACGAGTACCGCATCGACAGAGACGCTTGGTCGGAGACCGAGGAGCAGGAGGTCACGCTCTCGCTCGAGGACGGAGAGCACATCCTCCGGGTGAGGGCCTACAACGGCGACGGCAATTTCAGCTTCGCCCGTGCCGAGTTCTTCATCGACACCGTCGACCCGCGGATGAGCATCGAGTCGCCTCTGCATGGAAAGGTGCTGCCGACCTCCGAGTGGCAGCTGACCTGGAGCGCCTACGACGTCGGTCAGGAGCCCTCCGGCCTAGACCGTTTCGAATTGGACCTGGACGGCGTGACCAGCGTCCTGCCGGCCGACGCTCGCAACCACTCCTTGGAGCTTGATGAAGGTGAGAGGCAGATCGTCCTCCGCGCCGTCGACAAGGCGGGCAACGACGCCGAGGATAACGTCACGGTCATCGTGGACAGCTCCGGTCCGCAGGTCTCCATCGACACGCCGGAAGGGCATCCGCGCGTCGGCGCCTCCACCGCCCTCAGCTGGGAGGTCAGCGACGAGGGGAGCGGCGTGGACCGCGTGCTCATGCGCATCAACGGCGGCGAGCCGGTGGACGTCACCGGTGAGGCCAGCCGTCACCTCGAAGACCTGGAGGAAGGCCATCACCTGGTGGAGCTTGTCGCCTATGACGCCATAGGCAACCGGGGGAGCGCGAGCATCGGCATCGTCATCGGCGAGTCGCCGACCATATTCGACGTGACATCGCCGAAGAACGGCCATGCCGGCAGGCCGGCGGAGATCTCCTGGGACGTTTGGGGCGAGGGCGATTTCACCTTCGGTTACGTCCTCGATGGGACTGAGGTGCCGGTGGGCGGGGCGCTCAACGCCTCCCTTGACCTGGATGAGGGGGAGCACGACATCATCATATGGGCCCATTGCTCCGACAGCGATGCCAACCACACCCGCCATCTTAACCTGACGGTGATAGAGGACACTCCCGCGCTGGCATGGACCTCTCCCGCGGAAGGGCATGACGACCATCTGTTCGACGTCCCGATTAAGGTGCAGTACCGCGACCCGGCGCTCATGGACCGCCTCACCAGCTCGGCCAAGCTTCTCGAGGACGACGGCTATCAGATACCGGGGGCGATTAAATGGACTGCGAACGGTACTCTGGTCTTCGAGCCGCATGAGAGGCTGGACAATCCTCAGGGATTCACCCTCCGTGTCGAGTCGACCGATCTCGCTGCCAATGTCAGGACCGACAACATCTCCTTCTCCACCCGGGCTCTGAGCGAGCCCGGGAGGCCAGTGGCCGTGGAGGCATCACCGGAGGCAAGCTGGACCGGCGTATACAACCACCTCGGCTGGGAGGAGCCCTACGACGACGGCGGCTATCCCACCGACCTCCACCCGCTGGTCTACACCGTGTACCGCCATGACGGCGACGGCAACTGGAGCCGCATCGGCAGCACCGGGTCGCTCAGCTTCGTGGACCGCAACGGCATCGTCTCCGGCGAAACCTATCATTACTACGTCACAGCCAGCAACATAGTGGGCGAGAGCGGTCCTTCGATATCGGCCCAGGCGGATGCCGCGGAGGAGCTGGAGGATCTGGACAGGATGCTGTCTTTCGTCGGCTTCCTTATGACGGCGCACCCGCTGCAATTACAGATGTTCATGCAGTTCAGCATCGAAGGCGTGGAGTCGTTCCTGTCCTGGTTCGAGGCTTCGGGGCTGCCTTTGCTGGAGGAGGCCTGGGCCGTGCTCGAGGCCTCGGCCCGGGACCTGCACTCGCTGCTGGAGGAGGCCAGCGAGACCATCGTCGCCATCGCCGCCGAACATGGGGTGGACATCTCTTGGCTCAACGCCTACCTGCTCGGCCTCATGATCCTTCTGACCTCGCTTCTCTTCCTGTTCATGACAGCGCGGAGGCTCGGGCGGAGGCGGAATCTTGAGCCTGAGCCGGTACGGAGAACGGCGGAGCGCACCGGCCCCGCCGTGCAACGCCGTCGCGGGAAGCCCTCAGCCAGCGAGTCCCACAGCGAGGCGTACCGCCAAGCCCAGGAAGTCCTCCGGGATGAGCTGGAGGAGCTTGACCGACTGCTTGAGGACGGAGAGATAGACGAGAAGGAGCACCGCGAGCGGACCAAGGACATAGTCAAGCGCCTTTCCGCCGTGCACCTGTCGGAGTTCCTCTACGGCAGAGAGGAATAGGCAGTTTTGCCGACCCCTCGGAAAAAGCATTTATCCGGCAAGGGGATGGAAGGCCATGCGGGCAGCATCGGGTTTCGACACCCTCTTCGACCGTCCGGCGGCCAAAGTGGACCATTCCCAGCTCTGCGTCCTTTGCAAGGGCTCGAAGATGCTCTGCGGCAAGGACCGCTGCCCGCTGATGATCAAGTACCACTCGCAGACCAAGAGCATGAGGCTGGTGGAAGGGAGGGAGCTCGCTGGCTCCTCCCCGCCGGCAGTGTTCGTCGGCCGCCACGGATACCCGAAGGTGGACATAGGCCCGCTTCTCCCGCCGATCATGGGGGACACCTCGCTCATGGACACCCCGGAGAGATGGGTGGGCCGCAGCATCGATGAGATAGTCGACTTCCGCTACAGCCTGGTGCGGGGGAGGCACCGCATCGATGCCCGCGACTTCGCCTCCGCCGGGAGGCTGGCGGAGCAGGTGCAGGAGATCGCCCTCATGCGCGACCCTTCTGATGTGGAAGCGTCCTTCTCCCGCCGCCCCGGCGGCAGAATGGTCCTGGACGATGAGGTGCAGCCCTTCGGCCCCTCCGCCCCGCTGGAGAGGATGCGGACCGGCAACGGCCGCTATCACACCGACATCGAGAAAGCCTACTACGACACCGACCTCAACGCCAGCGAGGCCATGGTCACCCTCTACGAGGACGGCACCCTCATATCGGACATCCAGAAGGCCCTTTCGGTGGGGACTCTGGGCACAGGCAAGAGACGGAGTTTCGTGCCCACCCGTTGGAGCATCACCGCCGTCGACGACACCGTGGGTAAGCACCTGCTGCGGACGACGAAGCACAACCCCGCCATCGACGAGTTCCGCATCTACCAATGGGAGGAGCTGGACAACCGCTGGTGCGTGCTGCTCATGCCCTGCAGCTGGAGGTACGAGCTCATCGAGGCATGGTATCCCGACACCACTTGGAACCCCTATGGACACGAGGTGTACATCATATCGGACCACGAGTTCCACGACGGCCGCAAGGAGTACGCGCGCATCGGGGGTTGCTACTACGCGGCGCGTATGGCCGTCAACGAACTGCTCATCAATGAGGGCCGCCAGGCGGGGGCGGTGATATTCCGCGAGGCCCATCCGGGCTACGTGATGCCTGTGGGGGTGTGGAATGTGAGGGAGAACGTCAGGGCCGCCCTCGCCACCCTCCCGCATCGCTACGAGTCCCTGGACCAGGCGCTTCAGCACGTCGACCATGTGATGGACATACCCCGGCAGCGCTGGCTGTTCAACTCCGGCGTGCTCAAGGACATGCTGACGCAGAGGAGGCTGGATGACTTCAATTGACCTGCACCACTTTGCCGACATCGGCGTCCGCCGCCGACGGGAGGCCTCCTGCACGTCCGCTCTCACGCCGTCGCGCCTTCCAGGGCTGGAGCACGCCCTGAACCCCTACCGCGGCTGCGCCCACGGCTGCGTGTACTGCTACGCCCCGGCGCTGACCCATATTCCTTGGGAGCAGTGGACCGACGCATTGCCGAAGAGGGGGCTGCTCCGCCTTTTGGCGAAGGAGCTGCGCAGCGCCGAGGGGGTCATCGGCGTGGGCACCGCCACCGACCCCTACCAGCCCCTGGAGGCCAGCACCGGCCTGACCCGCAACTGCCTGGAGCTCATATCCCGCAGCCGGGCGAGCGCTTGCGTGCACACCAAGTCGGACCTCGTCCTCCGCGACCTCGACTTGCTGCGGAGTATGGAGGCGGGGGTCACCGTTACCACCCTCGACGACACGGTCTCCAGAGCGCTGGAGCCGGGCGCCCCCATGCCAAGGAGGCGCCTGCGGGCGCTCCAGGGCCTCGTGTCCAGCGGCGTGGACGCCTTCGCCATGGTGGGCCCGGCGCTCTCCTGCCTGGAGGGAAGGGAGCGGGAGCTGATGGAGGCCATCGCCGCCACCGGCGTGCCGACGGTCATGGTGGATCCGCTCAACCTTCGCCCCGACCGCCGTTCCGAGCTCAACGGCCTCGACCTGCGCCCGGCCTCGGACGCCGTCATCGCTGTCCTCAAGAGGGAGGCGTCCACGTTGGGGATGGAATGCCGCGACGCGTTCTGAGACGGCGGCATTTTTGAAATATGAGGTCGCCTTTACGATGGACGGACTGATGCATATGGCCTTCAGGGAAGAGACCAAAGCGGCGATGGAGCATTTCGGTGGAGTTGTAGAGGAGCAGTTGGAGAGGGCGGAGGCGATGAAGGCCGCCGCCGATTGGACCGACTACGACTCGCTGGACAGGATCGTCATCGGCGTCTGCGGCGGCGACGGCATCGGCCCGTACATCTCCGCCCACGCCCGCACCGTCCTCGAGGACCTCCTCTCCGAGGAGATCGCCGCCGGCAGGGTGGAGGTCAGGACCATCGAAGGCCTGACCATCGAGAACCGCGTCAAGGAGATGAAGGCCGTCCCCGACGCGGTGCTCGCCGAGCTCCGCGACTGCCATGTCATACTCAAAGGGCCGACGACCACGCCAAAGAAGGGCGACCCATGGCCCAACATCGAGAGCGCCAACGTCGCCATGCGCCGCCATCTGGACCTCTTCGCCAACGTCCGGCCGGTGAAGATCCCGGAGAAGAGCATCGATTGGGTGTTCTTCCGGGAGAACACCGAGGGGTCCTACGCGCTGGGCAGCAAAGGCGTGAACGTGACCGACGACGTATCCATCGACTTCTGCGTGACCACCGAGCAGGGCTCGGACCGCATCATCCGCTTGGCCTTCGACTACGCCAAGCGCAATTCCATGGGCAAGGTCAGCGTGGTGACCAAGGCCAACGTGGTCAAGGCCACCGACGGCAAGTTCCTCGACGTCGCCGAGAGGGTGGCCAAGGAATTCCCCGAGGTGGAATGGGACGACTGGTTCATCGACATCATGACCGCCAAGCTGCTGGACCCCTACCGCGCCAAGGACTTCAAGGTCATGGTCCTCCCCAACCTCTACGGGGACATACTCACCGACGAGGCGGCGCAGATCCAAGGAGGCGTGGGCACCGCCGGCAGCGCCAACATCGGCAAGCGCCACGCCATGTTCGAAGCGATCCACGGCTCGGCGCCGCGGATGGTGGAGGAGGGCAGGGCGCAGTACGCCGACCCCTCATCGATGATTAAGGCGGCGGCGATGCTGCTGGCGCACATCGGCAGGCCGCAGCAGGCGCGGCGGCTGGAGATGGCCCTCGACGTCTGCGGCCAGTTCGAGAGGCGCCTGGCGATGACCGGGCGCTCCGACGGCGCCGACGGCGCGCTCTACGCCGATTACGTGCTGGAGACGGTCAAGGACCCCACTCTGGAGGATCGCTGGACCCGCCACAGGGAATCATTCAGCGCATGAGTGCCCCGCACCAACGTGAAGGTTTTATTTTTGATTAGGGACCAGCATATGCAAACCTTATTATAGAAGAACAAAATTACCAATGATAGTCAAGGAGGACAATTACACATGGCATATGGCATGGGAAACAGTATGGGAAACCAACCTGTGATTGTGTTCAAAGAGGGCACTGAACGCACCAAGGACAAAGAAGCCCAGTACAACAACATCGCCGCGGCCCGCGCTATCGCGGACGCGGTACGGTCCACGCTCGGCCCCAAGGGCATGGACAAGATGCTCGTCGACTCGATGGGCGATGTCACCATCACCAACGATGGTGTCACCATCCTCAAGGAGATCGATGTGCAGCACCCTGCGGCCAAGATGGTCGTGGAGGTCGCCAAGACCCAGGACACCGAGTGCGGCGACGGCACCACCACCGCGGTGGTCCTCGCCGGAGAGCTTTTGAAGAGGTCCGAGGAGCTCATCGAGCAGAACATCCACCCGACGGTCATCACCAACGGGTTCAAGCAGGCGGCCGCCAAGGCCATCGAGATATTGAATGACATATCCATCGACGTCAGCAACGATGATGAGATGCTCAAGAGGGTCTCCAACACCGCCATGACCGGCAAGTCCGTTGGCGGCCAGAAGGAGCAGCTCTCCGATATCGCCGTGAAGGCGGTGCGCGCTGTGGCCGACGATGAGGGCGTTGACGTCGAGAACATCAAGGTCGAGAAGAAGGTCGGCGGCACCATATCCGAGACCGAGATGGTCTCCGGCATAGTCATCGACAAGCAGAGGGTCCACCCCCGCATGCCCAAGAAGGTGGATGACGCCAAGATCGCCCTCATCTCCTCGGGCATGGAGATCAAGAAGACCGAGGTGGACGCGCAGATCAACATCAGCGACCCCTCCGCCATGGGCGCCTTCCTCGAGGAGGAGGAGAACACCCTGCGCGAGATGGCTGACAAGGTCAAGGCGTCCGGCGCCAACGTCGTCTTCTGCCAGAAGGGCGTCGACGACCTGGTGCAGCACTACATGGCCAAGCAGGACGTCTTCTGCATCCGCCGCATGAAGCAGAGCGACATGGAGAAACTGGCCCGCGCCACCAGCGCCAAGATCGTCGGCAACATCGACGAGCTGACCAACGACGACCTCGGCGACGCCGCGACGGTGGAGGAACGCACCGTGGGCGATGAGGAGATGACCTTCATAACCGGTTGCAAGAACCCCAAGTCGGTCTCCGTCATCATCCGCGGCGGCACCGACCACGTGCTGGACGAGGTCGGCAGGTCCCTGCATGACGCTGTGCGCGTCATCGCCATTTCCATAGAGGACGGCAAGGTCGTCGCCGGCGGCGGCGCCCCCGAGACCGAGCTCAACCTGCGCCTCTCCGACTACGCATCGAGCGTGGGCGGAAGGGAGCAGCTCGCGATCGAAGCGTTCGCCGACGCGATGGAGTCGGTGCCCTGGACCCTGGGTCAGAACGCTGGCCTGGACGGCATCGACGTGATCATATCGTTGAAGCACGCCCACGAGCAGAACGGTGGCCAGGTGTTCGGTATAGACCTCAACAGCGGAAAGGCCGCCGACATGGTGAAGCTCAACGTCCTTGAGCCTCTGAGGGTCAAGACCCAGGCCATCAACTCCGCTGCTGAAGTGGCCAACATGATCCTGCGGATCGACGACGTCATCGCCTCCAAGAGCGCGCCCCCCACAGACCCCATGTCCGACCCGAGCATGGGCGGCATGATGGGCGGTATGCCTGGCGGCATGATGTGAGCGTCGCGGACGCGGACAAACACAACCCAAACCATTTATCATCCTTTTCTTATTCCGATTCCGCCGCGGTTCTGGCCTCGAAAGCATAGCCCCGGGGACGATGGCGCCGCCGTAACTAGGCATCATACCCAATGTCCCGATGGCGTTCTCTCGGCCGCCGCGGAAGGGCGCACGCATCTTGTTATATAACATGCCATCGATTTATGTTAATACTGGAACGGGTGCTCTTGATGTGCAAATGGGCAAAAAGGGCTAGCGACCGGCGCGGGGAAATGGGTGTGGGGACCCTGATCATCTTTATTGCCATGGTCCTCGTGGCCGCCGTGGCGGCCTCAGTGCTGATCAACGTGGTTGACAACCTGCAGGAGCAGGCCTCCGATGTGGCGGAGGACACGCAGGAATATTTCAATCGCCAACTGGATATTTACACCGTGTACGCTGTAGACACCATCGGGGACGGTACTTATGACAAACTGGTGATAGGGGTCAAGCCCCATTACTTCTCCGGCCCGGTGGACACCCTCGGCATGGTGGTAATGGTGGACGGTAAGAGCCAGTACTTCAACAGTCACCTCGAGGATCTGGGAGAGATCGATGTGGACCAGAACCTGGACCGCTACGTGTACCAGTTCGATTGGCACAAGCCGTCCGGCCTGGACTATGCAGACGGGGACCGCTACCTGAAGCCTGGCCAGTCGGGGGTAATAACATTGGGGGACCTCAACGAGGGATTCCAGTTGGAACAGGGTGACACCATCAAGGTAACGGTGCTGCTAGAGAACGGACTCACCTCGGAGAAGAGGTACACAGCCGAGATCGAGATATAATGATGGGCTAGGAGGTCATCGACATGGTAGGAATGATCAGGGGGATGTTAATCACGGCCATGGCGGCCAAGGAGGCCGAGGGCAAGGACTCCCGCAAGAAGAAGATGAAGAAGGACAGCGAGATGAAGGAGCAATCCAAGGACGGCAAAGGGTCGGAGGACACCGCCTCACCGCAGGCAGCCAGCGCCAGCGAGCTGCGCAAGTCCATGGAGGATGACAAAAGGCTCAAAGAGCTCTCATCCTCATTCTACGAGATGCAGAACAGGCTGCAGACCATGGAGATGAACAACAAGGGCCTGGGCGAGGAGCTCAACATTGTCCGCAACAGCCTCGCGGAGATCAAGGACAATATGAAGAACCTACTCCTCATCTACGAGGTCATAGCCAAGACGGACAACCCCTTCGTTACCGGGGGAGAGGATTACGGAGGCTACAGCGACCTCGACGCCGCCCAGGCACTTGCATCCGAGGAGCTGCCGCCCGAGGAGGAGGCGGACGGCCTGATGGCATCGCAGATGCTGATGTTCTCGTCCCTCTTCCAGGCGCTGCGCAAGACGGAGAACCATATGGAGGACATCCTCAAGAAGAGGATGGCCGACCTCGAGCCAGAGCTGCAGGAGCTGGAGAGCCTGGATTCATGGTACGGCGAGTTCAAGGACATCGTGGAGATGCACTGCCGCCATCGCCCTCCCGCCAACAACGGCTCCGCGCGCAAGGCGCAGACGACCGAGGCCGGCGAGGCCGCGGAGAAAGCCGCGGACCAAGATACCGCCGAGAGCCATTTCGCCGTCCAGGACCACAACCGGCTGCTCAGCTCGATAAGGATAACCGAGCATTATCTGGAGAAGATGGTGGTGCAGATGGTGATGGGGCAGGAGCCGTCACGTAGCGACATCGACAAAATGGACCACTGGTACCTTGAATTCGTTGAATGGAGGTGAGCAATGGGCGTCAGCGTGTCGGTTTCGGTGGCCGTGCTGCTGACGGCATCATTGATCTCCTTCGGGATGGTTTACACCGCCGAGGAGACGGCGCAGGAGAGTTACATGCAGTCCCAGGAATCGATGGTTGACCGCCAGAACAATCTCCTCCAAAGCGCCCTGGAGATAAACCAGGTGCTGTCATTCTACGACGATCAGACCGGGGAATTCGAAGAGAGCAGGATCGTGGTCACCAACACCGGCTCCACCCAGCTGAGCATATCCGATGTGAGGCTGTTGATAAACGGTGTTTTCCATCCCTACGCCGTAATAAACCTGGATGCGCCCAACAGCGATATATGGGGCCCGGGGGAGGTGCTCCGAATGACCCTTGGATACGAGTTCGACATCGATGAGACCAACAGGGTCAAGGTGATCGCCGGCAACGGCGCTTCGGACCTGAAGTCATATGGAGGTGTCTGATGGGCGCATCAGTCCCGGCCAGCCATATAATATTCATGGTGGCCGCGATCATCGCCGCCACCGCCGTGGGGGCGGCGATGATCAGCATCGCCTTCAACCTCTCCGAGGACATAGTTGAGAACTCCGAAGGCCTGTCCGAGGTGATGCAGACGGATATAAAACTGGTCAACGACCCGGTGGCGGTACCGTATTCCGGCGGTCAGCTGGATGTCTATGTGCTCAACTCCGGGGACACCGTCCTCGACGGCAGCGAATGGATAGTGTTGATAGACGGGGTGCTCATAGAGGACGCGTCCGTGGAGCTGCAGGAGGAAAGCCTTGACCCTGGTGAGGTGGGCACTCTGCAGGTGACGGCGAGCATTACCTCGGGCGACAATCAGATAAAGGTTATGTACGGCAACAAGGCGGACGACAGCATGAGGTTCCGCATATGAGCGGAGGCGCCAACAACAGCGACCTCATGTTGTTGAACCTCGAGAGGGACGAGTTCGCCCAGAAGATCGGGCTGGGGCTGCCCGCCAGCTCGTTGGTGCTCATCGAGGGCGAGGAAGGCTCCGGAAGGAGTGTGGTCTCGCAGAGGCTGGCCTTCGGGCTGCTGGAGAATGGCCACAGCGTCACCTACATATCCACCGAGCTCACGCTCAAGGACTTCATCCACCAGATGTACTCCATGAACTACAACATCGCCCCTCATCTGATCGGCACCGCGCTGAAATTCATCCCCGTCCTCCCCATCATCGGCGAGCGCATGCCGAAGGAGGGCTACCTCAAGACGCTGATGGAGAACCCCTGGCTCTACAACAGCGATGTTACAATCATAGACACCTTCAGCGAGATGCTGCACTCGTCCAACGGACAGGCGGACATTGACGGGTTCCTGCAGCACATGAAGAGGACGGTGCACCTAGGCAAGGTGGTCATACTCACCGCCTCCAAGGGGCTCGAGGAGCTGTACCGGCTGCGGCAGAGCGCTGATGTCTACCTCGACCTAGAGCTCAAGACATCTTCCTACGGGATACGCCATCTGATGAAGGTGAGAAGGTACCAAAAGGCCCACGGCAAGGTGGACAAGATGGTCGAGTTCCGGGTCGAGCCCGATGTAGGCCTCATAATCGAGATCACGGAGGTGTCGGGCTGAAGCGCAGCATCTTTGATGTCGCCGAGGACAGCCCCCTGCTGCAGGCATACCTCGACAACCTGGACCCCAGCATGGGGGCGCCGCCGACTTACTACGACGGCCTCAACGTCAAGGAGCTCAACGACATCCGCAAGGCCGCCATACAGGACCCTGTCATGGCCAACCTGATCTATTCCGTCGGCGATGAGATTGGCGAGGCCTATGTGCACGTGAATGTGGCATTGAACAGTTACACATCGGTGGAATGGCCCGTGAGCGCCAAGCAGAAGGCCAAGCTCGAACGCATACGAGGGGCGATGCTGGTCCGCGCCGCCAAGGAGAGCGCCATCAAGACCGACGAGGAGCGACGGCAGCTGATCGAGGACCTCTTCAACCAGGTGGTGAGGACGACCGAGAACGGCTTCGTAGGACGCATCCGCAAATCCTACACCATACCGGTGGCCGCCGAGGACCTGGACCTCTACCGCTACTACATCCACCGCGACATCAATGGCTACGGCCCCATCAACACCATCATGCGCGACCCGCACATCGAGGACGTGCATGTCATCGGCACCGAGAACATACACATCATACACAAGGCCTACCAGTACGGCCTGGAGTCCAACGTCCGCTTCAGCAACGACCATCAGCTCAACAGCTTCCTGGTGGCCCTCAGCGAGCGCATCGGTAGGCCGGTGACGCCCACCCGCCCCATCGTCGACGGCGCCATGCCCGACGGTTCGCGCATCAACATCGTCTACTCAGAGGACATCAGCCGCAAGGGTTCAAGCTTCACCATAAGGAAGTTCGCCGCCGAGCCCATCAGCTGCATCCAGCTGGTGAAATGGGGGACGATGAGCCCCAAGCTGGCGGCGTACATATGGCTATGCCTGGAGAACAAGATGAACATGATATTCTCCGGCGAGACCGCCTCCGGCAAGACCACCTCGCTCAACGCCATACTCTCGCTCATCGACCACCGCAACAAGATATTCTCTGCCGAGGACACTCCGGAGGTGCAGCCCCCTCATGACACTTGGCAACGCCTGGTTAGCCGCGAGTCCGGCCCCAAGGAGTACCAGGTGACGATGTTCGACCTCCTCCGCTCGGCCCTCCGCTCCCGTCCCGACTACCTCATAATAGGGGAGATCAGGGGGGAGGAGGGCAGGGTCGCATTCCAGGCCATGCAGACTGGAATCCCCGTGCTGAGCACCTTCCACGCCGCCAACGCCACCAAGTTCATACAGCGTTTCACCGGGGACCCCATCAACGTGCCGCTGACCTTCATCGACAACGTCAACGTGCTCCTCTTCCAATCGGCCGTGCAGGTCGAGGGGAAGATCCTGCGACGCGTGACCAGCGTGGACGAGTTCGTGGGGTTCTCCCAGGAGGAAGGGGGCGTCCTCACCAAGAACGTCTTCAAGTGGGACCCTGCCACCGACACCCACCTGTTCCGCGGCTTCCAGAACTCCTACATACTCGAGGAGAAGGTGGCGGCGGAGCACGGCCTCAGGGACAAGAGGAAGATATACGACGAACTGGAGCGCCGTGAGGCCATCATCAAGAAGATGGCGGACAACGACATAACCGACCACCGCGAGGTGAACGATACCCTTATAAGGTATTTCCAGGGGGGAGTGGAGAACCTGCCGTTCTTCATCTAGGTGACGGACATGATGGAAAAAGTCTACGAGATGATCAAACGGGAACCGGGGCGATACATGCTCTACGTGGTGGCCCTCACCCTGGTGGTGGGGACGGTGACGCCCTCAGTCCTCCTTTACACGGTGGACATGGGCCCCGCCGCTCTCGACCTATACCTGGTGCTCCTCACCCCGGGACTGCTGGTGTTCCTGGTGTCCATCATACCATTCCTCCAGGTGGGCCTGGAGCGAAAGCGGGTCAACCAGGCCATGCCCCTTTTTGTGACCCACATGGCGTCCATGGTGACCTCCGGCCTGCCGTTGGAGAAAGTGTTCGGATACGTGGCGGACATGCAGGACTACGGCATAATCGCCGAGGACTGCGGCGAGCTCCGTAACCTCGTGATAAACTATGGGATGACGGTCTCCGAGGCTGCCCGTTTCCTTGCGGAGAACATCAAGAACGACATGGAGAGGGACTTCTTCCTCCGCTTGGCCCACGCGATAGACGTCGGCGACGACATGGGGACTTTCTTCAATTACGAGCAACAGATAATAATGGACGAGTTCCTGATAAACGGCGAGGCAACCCTGAAGAACATGGAGTTCGTCAAGGAGATCTACGTGGCCCTGATGGTGGCGATGGTCTTTCTGGTGGTGTTCGTCGCCATCGTTCCGCTGGTGGGGGGCGGCGTCAACGAGATGATGCTGCTGGGCATCACCTTCACCTTCCTGGTGCTGGAGATCATCTTCCTGCTGATATCTATGTTCGTCATGCACATCGACCGCCTGTGGTACCCCTGGTCCACCAAGCTCAGAAAGGGGGTGATCACCGACACCGACCGGATGCTGGTCTATGTGATCGGGTTCAACGTTCTCGCCGTGCTCATACTGATAGCGGTGGTGGCGCTGTTAAACATCGAGCTCAGGCTGGCACTGCCGCTGGTGAGCGCTCCGCTGCTGATATCCGGCATCCTCATCTACCGCGAGGAGGGTCGCATCACCGACCGGGACAACATCTACGGCTCCTTCATACGCGCTCTGGGAAGGTCGATGGAGGCCAGCTCCGCCAGCCTTCCCGCCTCGGTCCGCCAGCTCAGCGGCCATAAGTACGGCTACCTCACCGAATCGGTGGACAACCTCTCCAAAAGGCTGGACACCACCATAGACCCCGAAATGGCATGGGACCATTTCATAGCCGAGACCGAGAGCAACTTCATCGACAAGTTCACCCGCATGTACGTGGACACCACCGGGCACGGGGCCAGCCCGGGGAAGACGAGTTATTTCATATCAACGAACATGAACAAGTTCCTCGCCCTGCGCAAGAAGCGTAACGTATTCGTCTCCGGCATGACCGGAGCCGCATACGGGACCATGGTGGCGCTGGCGGGGACCATGTGGATAATGTACGCCATAATAAGGCATATCGGCGTCATACTGGAGGACATGTACGCTGACATGGCGGCGGCCGGCCCGGGGGCGGCGTTCATGGGGGGTATAATCGACCCCATGTACGACCTCGAGGTGCTGTCATTGGTGGTGCTGATGATACTGTCGATCCACGCGGCGGTCTCGGCCATCACGCTCAGCAACATGAAAGGCGGGCACTGGTTCAGCGGCTCTCTGCATTTTGGAGGCATGGTGATCGTAGGCGTTTTCTGCACCTACGTGGTTGACGTCTTCGTGGGAATACTGTTGGGCTGAGGGGACTGTGATGAACGGTGGCAGCGATAGGAAAGGAGGGGGGACGCCCCATCGCCTGGCATGCATAGCGGCGGCGCTGCTGCTGATCATCATCCTCATCCCGCCGGCGGGGGTCGACGGCGACGGAGACCGCATCGTCGAGCAGGTCGAGCTCAGCTACCCGTTCCCCGTGATCATCCCCGGGGAGCACGACTCCGTTCGCATCGAGGGCTTGGAGAACCGTATGATGGGAGATATGCCCTACCCCCTGCCCGTGGACAGCATAGAGATGGTCCTCGAGGATGGCGAGGTGGATGACCTTCATGTGGATATCAAAACGTCTGAGCCGATCCCATTGGGCAAGCAATCGCTCCGTCCGATGACCGTCAGCAACAGCGAGGCGGAACTGCCGCGAGGCAGCGGCGATTCCGTGACGCCGCACGTCATCGAGGAGGGGCTTCATGACCGCCGCGGCGAGAACGTGCTTCTGCTCAGCGTATCCCCCTTGTCCTATGACCCCGGCAACGGTGAACTGGTCTACGCGGAGGAGATCGAGATAACCGTCTCCTACCGGGCCGATGAACATGAACCGCAGCCCCGCAATCTGGTAGACCCGTACGAGCTGCTTATACTGGCCTGTCCGGAGCTGGAGGGAGAGTTCGACCGTCTCGCCGATTGGAAAGGGAGCCTTGGCATCGAAACGAAGGTGGTCAACACCAGCGCCGCCCTCGGCGGCGAGACCCTCAGCGCCCCCGCCCTCAAATCATACGTCAACGAGCAGCACAACATCAGTGCTTTCGACCATCTCCTCCTTGGAGGAGGGGCGGGATGCATACCCGCTTGGGAGGTGGAGGTGAGTGCCGGCGACTACACCGAGTGGATACCATCGGACCATTATTACGGGACGTTCAACTATGCCATAGATTGGACGTCGGAGATAGACCCCTACGCCGATGTCAATGTGGGGAGGCTTCCATTCGACGACACCGAAGCGGCCGCCAACTGGGGGGACAAGCTCATCGCCTACGAGTCCCAAGAGGGGGACGAGCATCTCGAGGACGTGCTCTTCGTCGGCGAATGGCTCGGCGAGACCATGCTGGGCGTGGATGACTGGGGCGGTGACATCAAGGACACCAATGAGGTCTACGTTCCCGGGGAGTACAGCCTCTCCAAGCTCTACGAGAGGGACTCGGGCGACCTGGACCTCAACGATGTCAGGCAAGCGCTGGAGTCGGGAGCCCACATCGTGAACAACGTCGGCCACGGCAACTACGATTACCTGGTTAACATACGGTCGGCAGATGTGGACTCCATCAACTCGCCGATGCCTTACATTTGGTACAGCCAAAGCTGCAGTGTGGGCGGCTTCGACAAGGATCCCTGCGTCATCACCGCTCTCTTGGGCGATGAGAGCAACGCGGTATCGACGATCGCCAACTCCCGCTTCGGATGGTACGCGCCCGGCGACCCTTACGCCTCGCCGTCCAACAAGTTCGACATGGCCTTCATGGACAAGGTCTTTGACGATTCATACCTGCTCGGAGAGGGGCACCATCTCTCCAAGGAGACCCTGACGCATGAGCTCGGCGACGAGTACATGCTATGGGTGTACACCGGCCTCAACCTCCTCGGTGACCCCACGCTCAAGGTCGGCGGTTACGACGAGCCTCCGGAATCCTATCTGCACATCGACGGCGAGACTGAGCTGGCTCAGGCGAAGCAGGACGAGGGATGGCCAGGGGACGGGTCGCCCGGCGATCCTTACATCATAGAAGGCTACAATCTCAGGAGTCCGCAGCAGAGCGAGCTGTTGTGGATATCGAACACCGACAGCCACGTGCTGCTGCGTGACAACACCATGAGCGCGACGGGCAGCGGTCAGACGGCGATGCGTCTCGACTCGGTCAGCAACGTCACCGTGGATAGTAACGACATCGGTCACAAAGGCACCGGCATCAGGACGAACGATTCGAACGACGTGCTGATCACCGGCAACCGCCTATATCACAATCAAATCGCCATACTGGTGGAGGACGGCGTCGGCGTTGCGGTGGAGGACAACTTCCTGATCCGCGGCAACGGGCAGGGCGTGGTCGTCAGCGGCGGAGACGACCAAACAGTAGAGGGGAACGTGGTGTCGCGCTCCCTCGGTCACGGCATAAGCGTGACCGCCAACGGCGCCAACATAAGCGGCAACGGCCTGTTCCTCAACAACGGCGACACCTACAACGACCAGCAGCCACAGGCGTTCAACGACGGCGTTAACGATTGGAGCGGTAACTTCTGGTTCCTGCACCCGGGAGGCGCCTACGATCTGGCAGGCGCCAGCGACGCCGAGCCGTTGGATGAGGACCCCGGGGAAGCCCCCGAGTTCGACGCCGATTCGCTGGACCCGCTCCAAGGGGAGGAGCTCACTCCGGGGACGCACGTCGATTTCACTGCTTCGTCCCCTCATGGAATGGCCTCCCCCTACCGGCTCAGCATCAACAACGGTACCTTCTTCGACAGCCAATCCCATTTCAAATTGGGCGACATCAGCATACCGGCGGGGCCCGCGTCCCTGACCATGCTCGCCTTCTCCGACAAGGGGAACGCAGAGTATTACAGCCTCGGTTTCGAGTACTCTGTGGCCGAGGTCTCGGTGACGATAACCGCGCCCGATGACCGCCACGTCAACAACGACCGCATAAGCCTGAGATGGAGCAGCGGCGACGCTGACAACGTCTCCTACTACGAGGTGAGGATAGACAGCGCAGACTGGGTGAACGTGGGCGACAGCCTCCGATACACCACTGCCTCCCTCTCTGAGGGCAGCCACCTGGTGACGGTGAAGGCGGTGGGCAACGACGGCAACACCGCCAAAGACCAGCGCAGGGTCTTCGTGGACACCGTCGCGCCCTCGCTCTCCTTCAAAGGCATGGAGGAAGGGGAGATATTCACCGAAAACCAGGTGATGCTGCGGTGGAACGCCCACGACCCGGAGCCCTCCTCGCAGCTCAGCCATTTCACCGTCCGGGTGGGCACCTCCACCACGGTGACCATCGCCGATCCCGATGCGCGCAGCCACCTCACCTCCCCGTTGGCGGAGGGCGATCACCGCATCACCCTGCGCGCCTACGACAAGGCGGGGAACTTCCAGCAGAAGGTCCTCAACCTCGTGGTGGACACCAAAGGGCCGGTCATCGAGTTCCACGAAGGTACTGACCATCCCTTCTACCCGCCGGAGCTGACGGTGGAATGGAGCGCCGAGGACGAGGGCAGCGAGGTGGTCTCCACCGAGATACGTATTAACCGCGGCCCCTGGCTGGACGTGACCGGTGAAACCTCGCACACATTCGGCCCTCTTGAAGACGGATACTACGACATCCAGGTACGCGCCGGGGACCTCGCCGGACACAGCACCACCGCCTCCAGCGAGAGGGTGGTGGCGACAACGCAAGCGGTGCTAGACTTCATCAATCCCCACCACGGCGGCTACTCGAAGTCGCCGGACGTGTTCAAATGGGACGTATGGGACAAGAGGGGCTACTCCTATACCTACCAGTATTCGGTGGACGGCGGCGACCTTGTAAACATGGGGGCGGAGGACTCGGTCGAACTCACCCTGGAAAACGGACAGCACACCCTGAGGGTGAAGGCCACTTGTGTGGAGACCGGCGCCGTCCTCGACCGGGCGCTGTCGTTCATCACCCTGGACCAGGCGCAGCCGCCCACCGCCACCGACCCCGAGCCCGGCCAAGAGGATTTCCTCTTCGACCGGCCGTTGCAGGCCACCTTCGAGATGCCGATGCTCATCGACAAGGACCTCACCGCCATGACGCTCACGGATTCGCAGGGGAGCAACGTCGAAGGAAAGCACAGTTGGTCGAGGCAGACGATGACCTTCGTGCCCGACATGCCGTTGAGCCACCCCGCCGACTACATATGGAGCATAAACGTGGTCGACGTGGCCGGGAACGAGCTCACCGTCCCCGTGGCCTTCAGCGTCAAGGAGGTGGGCATCCCTGGCCCGCCCCAGGGTCTGGAGGTCCGCCATTCGGTGGGCTGGGACGGCCCCAGCATCGTCCTGGATTGGGGATCTCCGCTGGATGACGGCGGCTACCTCCAGGACGAATGCCATCTGGAGTACAACATCTACCGTCGCACCAATGACACCGACTTCGAGCGGATCGCCACCGTGAGCGAAACCGGGCATGAGGACGAGGACCTGGAGTGGGACAACTATTACATCTATTATGTGACGGCGGTCAACCCGGTGGGCGAGGGACCCGCCTCAGAGCTGGGATTCAGCGGTCTTCCCAAGGAGCCGGGCACCCTGGAGAAGGTCGGCCTGTTCTTCGAGCACGTAGGCCAGTCCCTCGGGGGAGCGGTGGACGACCTGGCGGAATCGTTGCAGCAGGCAGGCCGCGACCTGGGAGCGTTCATAGACGATTTGGCCGAGGCCATCGTCCAAGGCCTGGCTTCCCTGGCCGAGGCCATCGTCCAAGGCCTGGCTTCCCTGGCCGAGGCCATCGTCCAAGGCCTGGCTTCCCTGGCGGACGCCATCGTGGCGGGCCTAGAGGCATTGGGGGACTCACTGGTCTCACTGTTCATCGCGCTGGGCAAGGGTGCCGAGCAACTGTTGGATTCCATTGCCGGCCTGGAGGGTACCGAGGCCTTCTTGATATGGATCCTGATCCTCCTACTCGCAGTCCTCCTGGTATCGATGCTGTACCCTTCCAAGTCCAAGGGCAGAACCGAAGCGTCCGGGCGGGACGACGGTGATCGTTCGCGATGGCGAGAGCGCATGCCGCCGGCCGTGGAGAGGAGGGATATCCCCCTGAGCGTTGACGCCGCCCTGTCGATGCAGCATGGCGAACTGATCTCCGAGGAGATGCAGGAGCTGGAGCGGGCCTACGAGGAGGGACTGATGGACAGGCAGGAGTACGAGCGGGAGATGGTGGAGAAGACCGCCACCCTCGCCGCCGTCGCCCTGTCGTCCTATTTCCACAGCATATACGAGGAACCGGACTGATATCCATGCCGACCTCTCCGCGCCCTGGTCTCGTAATACTCCTCGCGTTGCTACTCTTCATCCCCATGGCGCTCGGTCTGAGCGAAGAATCTGAGCCAGAGGAGGACGTGGACATCGCCCCCCGTTCCCTACAGTCGTCCCCTCAGCTGGAGATACTGTCCCCTCTGCAGAACATGAGCTTCGGAACCCGGACGGCCTTGTTCATGTGGGAGGTGGACGCGAAGGAGCCTTACACTGTGAACATATCAGTGGACGGTGACGAGTTCTCGAGCGTGGAGGGCGATTCGAAGCGCCACATATGGCCCGCGGACGGAACGGATGCGGAGAGGATCGAGCGGAACCTCACCGTCGAAGTCACCGATGCGGACGGCCTCAGAGTCCAGAAGAGCGTGCAGTTCTTCACCCAGGACCGGGACGTCCCCCGGGGACAGACGGCCATAACCGGCGACGGCAGCCTGATGGAGTTGGCGGAGGCCTACGGCCTTCCGGGCGACGGCAGCGAAGAGGACCCCTACCTCTTGGAGAACATCGGCATAGACGCTTTGGGCGAGGAGTACGGCATCAAGGTCGCGGGGACCACCAAGCACCTGACCCTCCGCAACATAACCGTTTTCAACACCGAGACCATGGACGATGAGCCGCTGGGCACGGCCATTCTGCTGAAGGACGTGCGCAACCTCGCCATCGAGGGCTGCCTGCTGCGCGACCATTTCTTCGGCGTCCACCTGGAGTCGGTGTCGCACAACCTCCGCCTCCAGGACAACGACCTCCGACACTCGGCGCGCGGCGCCATAACCGTGAACCAGGGCGAAGAATTGACCATAAGCGGCAACGACTGCTCGCAGGCCGGGCGCTGGGGGGTCCTGGTGGGGGCGAAGCCTTACGCCTCGGTCAACGTCACTGTCACCGACAACGACTGCAGCGACCACCGCCGGTACGGCATAGCCCTGGAGAATATGGAAGGGTCCCATGTGAGCGGCAACGATGTCCGTAGCACCACGATGCATTCTCGTACAGGCATCTACATGTACGGCGGTTCATCGAATACGGTCATAGAGGGCAACGACTGCCGCCACAACAGCGAGGGCATACTCCTCCGTGGCGGGTCAGAGCACAACACCGTACGGGACAATGACTGCCGCCATAGCACCCAGGGGATAACGGTCGCCGACCGCTCCTCATACAATCTTATCGACGGCAACAACTGCAGCGAATCACTCCAAGGAATAGTGCTCAACCGCGCTTATTCCAACGAGGTCAAGGAGAACGACTGCTCCCAGAGCAACAACTCCGCCGGCTCGGGCGTACACATCGTCGGAGGGGGCGGGAACCTCGTCAAGGGGAATGACTGCAGCAACAACCGGTTCGGTATATTGGCGGAGAGCAGCAGCAATCAGCGACTTGAGGACAACGACTGCAGCGATGCCGGCAACCACTCGATACTGGTCAGTAATAATCTGGACGGATTCTCGATCATCGGCAACGACTGCCGCAACTCGACACTGGACGCCATAAGGATGGAATCCGATCATTATGGCGCCAGAAGCAACACCGTAAAGGACAACGACTGCCGCGGCAACGGCGGCTCGGCGGTGAACATATCCGCCGCCGGACACATCGAACACAACAGCATCGTGGGCAACGACTGCCGTCACACCCCTTATGACATGATCCGGGCTGAGGGGTCGAACTTCACTGGAAATCTCTTCTCGGGCAACATCATGCCCGATGCTCCCATGATGCCCATCGAGCTGCGGTCCTCCACCCTCAACTTCGTCAGCAATGAGATATCTGTGAACCACATGCCCAACGCCTCCGGCCACGGTTTCGCGTTGCACGGCAACATATCCGACCTCCGCATACTGGACAACAACGTTCATAACGCCTCCCTCAACGCCATCCAGGTCACTGATTCCCTTGACGGTATGTGGAACGTGCGCATCGACGGCAACAACGTCTCCTCCCCCGGAGGACACGGGGTTCATCTGCGCAGCAACTCCTTCATAGAGGGAGGGTCGGTGTCCGGGAACTATGCGCTGAACATACCCCTGGTACCGTTGTCGGTGCAGTCCACGGCGCTATGGAACTTCTCCGTGGACGATAACGATGCGCGGGCGCATCACGGCCCTCCCATAATCGCCCCCGCCCCTGATTTAAGGCATGTCAGCGTGTCCGGGAACGACCTGAGGGGCTGCGCCGCCGGCCTGGATCTCCTGGACCGACAATTCCACCAGGTGAGTATATCCAGCAACGACCTGCGCGGAACCGCCGGCGTTCTGATAGAGACGAGCTCGGAAAGGGAGGCCTACGGCCTGAGGATCGATGGGAACGACCTGCGCCGCGACGGCGGCGCGGCGGTCATGGTAGGCGTCGATGGCGGTCTGCGCAACTCCAGCCTCAGCGGCAATGACATGACCGGCATCGTCGACCAGCCATTGACCGTCGTCGCGCCGCACCTGCTTCAGGTCGATGTGGACGACAACCTGGCGCCCGGGGCCTTGGACAACGGCATCAGCATCGACACCGATTCGATGGACCACGTGTCGGTGTCCGGGAACATCCTGAGGGGATCACAGGGGGCGGGGCTTCTGCTTCACGCCGAGAGGATGCAGAACCTCACCGTAAGCTACAACGACATCGGCGACGCCGCCGGCGAAGGCCTGTCGATAACATCCCTCTCCGGCATCGGCAACCTCACCGTCTCCGGCAACGACGTCAGCAACAGCGGCATCGGTTCATTGACGGTGCGCGCTTCCGGGCCGTTGCGGGACGCCCTGATATCGGACAACGACTGCACCCTTTCTCCCAACCATCCGTTGGAGCTGCACGCCACCGAGCTGCGCCGCGCCGTCATCGACGGCAATGACCTCCGCGATCCCGACCACAGGCCGTTATGGCTGAACTCCTCGGTCTTCGTTGATGTGACCGTCTCCGGCAACGACGGATCGGGAAGCGGCGGTTACGGCCTGGAGATGAACGGCACCGTGATCCGTAGCGTGACGGTGCAGGACAACGACTTCAGCGGCTCGGTCCTCGACCCGGTCCTGATGCAATCCCCCAACGACATCAGCTCCGTGCATGTCCGTGACAACCTGGCAACGGGCGGCTCCGACCACGGTATCAGCATCGTCAGCGACGGGGGCCTTGAGGCTGTGATGGTGGAGGGCAACACCGTCAAATCGCACGCCGTGAACCAGATCGTGCTGGAGGGCAGCTGGGTGCGCCACTCCTCGGTGAGCTACAACGACGCGTCGGGTTCGCCGTCGCTGCCCCTGCGGGTCGACTCACCGTCGGTGGAGGACCTCACCGTTCAAGGGAACCTCTTCCATGACAGCGCCGGCCACGCCATCGAGCTGCGGGCGCAGTCGCTTCTCGAAATCCACATCCTGGACAACGACCTGCGCGACGCCGGGGGCCACGCCCTGATGGTGGAGTCCACCGGCGAGATGCGGGACATCGTGGTGGCGGGGAACGATCTCTGCAGGTCCCAGGATGGGATGCGCATCGCCGCTCCGGAGTCCGTCCGGGGGCTGGAGATACGCGGAAACACCGCCACCGACCTGGTCGACGGCGACCCCGCGCTGGTCGAAGCGCCCTCGCTCTTCGACGTGCTGGTCGTGGATAACTCGTTCCCTGACGCCCGCGGCACCCCCCTTACGGCCGCCGCATCCTGGTTGGACAATTTCACGGTCGAGGGCAACGACTTCGACCGCAGCGGTTACCACGGAATAGAGCTGGAGACCATCGGCATGTTTGACGTCTCCATAAAGGACAACTCCCTGCACGGTGCCGACGGCCACGGGATACTGGTGAACAGCACCGGCGAGGGCGTCCTCAGCGTCCTCAACATCAGCAACAACAACGGTAACGGCGTCGCCGGGGACGCCATAAGGGTCGCCGCGGCGGAGATGACATCGGTGACGGTGTCGGGCAACGATATGAGCGGTGCGCAGGGCAACGGCATGTTCCTTCACAGCGAGGGAGGTATGTCCTCGCTAGTGATATCGTACAACGACCTCAACGGAGCCGCCGGTGACGGGGCGCTATTGCGCTCGATGACGGACGCGGAGCTTTCCGATTCGCTGCTCAAGGACAACAACCTTTCGCACGCGGCCGGCCGTTCCATAGCGGTGGACATGGACGCCATGGCCGATGTGCTCATCGACGGGAACGACTGCCAGAATTCCTCCGCTCCTCTGGACATCCACGCTTCGCAGGTCACGAGGGTGCAGATAGTGGGCAACGACCTCTCCGGCAGCGCCAGCCACGGCATATGGATCGAGGCGGACGTCACGCACATACTCATAGAGGACAACAACATCACTGGGATCGCCGGGCCGGGCGTGATGATAGAGGACTACGGTGAGATGGTCAATGTGACCATTGTCAGGAACACGCTGTCCTCGGTCGAGGAGGGCGTCCTCCTGCTCTCCCCTGCCATGACAGAGGTGACCCTGGCCTACAACACCGTGTCATCGGACAGCAACCCGGTGCGTATCGTCGCGACCTCCTCGCAGGACCTCAGCGTGCACGGGAACGACATCTCCGCATCGGCGGAGCAGCCCTTGGTGCTGGAGGTGGACGAGCACCTCCGCACCCAGGTGACGCAGAACGACCTCAGCGGCTCCGCCGACGGCATCAACGTCAACGCCTCACTGATAACGGATCTGCTCATCGAGGGGAACGTTCTCGACGGTGTGGCGGGCGACGGCATCGTGGTCAGCGCCAGCGGGGCGATGGACTCCGTCCATGTCATGGACAACAGCTTGGCGGGAATAGCCGGGATCACGGTGGATGTGCATTGCGGGGCCGACATCAGCAACCTCCGCGTGGTCAACAACAGCGGCGGCGGAGGCATAGCGGTCGATGGGAACTCCATAATCAATGGCGAACTGGTGGAGAACGTCGTCAACGGTCCAATGGCGGTGACGGCGGACGGGCAGGTCCTGCTGCAGAGGGTGGACGCCAACAGCCTCGCGGGCGAGCTGCTGGTATCCGGCTCCTCCCTGAACGTCACCAGTATAGACGGGAACGACGGCGGCGACTCCCTGATCAGCTCCGCGGACGGCAAGATCGAGGTCGGCTCCATGCGCAACAACAACCTGGGCGGCGTGGACATGGTTTCAGCCTCATTCATTCTGTCCGAGCGCGTGGACGGGAACGTCTTCGACTCGCTGGACATGAACGCCATGGACAGGGTGGAGATGGGCACTATCAACGGCAACGAGATAGGGGAAGCACTCAACATGACCGGTTCCATGCTGGACATCGGCTCCATAGACGGCAATGACGTCGGACCATGCTCCTTGGAGTCCACCGAGGGCAACATCTCCGTCACATCGTTCTCGGAGAACATCATGACGTCGGTGACGCTGCTTTCCGCCGCGTCGATATCATCCGACCGCGTCGACGGCAACAACGCCGGTCCCTTCAGCGTCCAGGCGCCGGGGGTGATCGCCGTGGGAGCGATGAGCGACAACGATCTCATCGCCCCCGACGTGGCATTGCGCTTGGACGGGGGCTCTATAATCGTCGGTGAGCTCTCTCGCAACACCTTTCAGGCCGTGGACGGCGTATGGATCAACGCCTCCGTAGTGGAGGTCCCGATACTGCATGAAAACATCATCACCGCTGACGGGACCGGCCTGACGGTGCTCGCCGGCGAGGCGTTCCGGGGCGGCATCGACTCCAACCAGGTCTACGCCTCCGCGGGGATCGTCATCAGCTCCCCGCTAATAGACATCGCCACCATGGACGACAACCTGTTCCATGAGGTGGACGCCGAGGCCGTCAACCTCACCGCCGACGAGCTGTGGGCGGACTCCCTCGGCGGAAACATCCTCGTGGACGGCTCCCCCGGGCATTTCATCCTTGTGAACGCCGGGAGCGCCCAACTGGGATCCGTCACCGCCAATACGATGAACGTGCCCAGCATCTCGGAGGGGATCCTCATGGATTGCACCGTGTCCCTTTCCATAGATGTCTTCGCGGAGAACACCGTCGAAGGCGGCGTGCTGCTCAGCGCCCCGACGCTGAGCGCTGACATAACAGAGAACTCCGTCCTGGGTGAGCTGAGGGTCTCCGGCGGAACGGTGGACCTCGTGCGTGTGAGCGGGAACAGCGTCGATTCGCTCACCATGCTCGCCGTGGACCTTAGCGCCGAAGAGGTCTCCTACAACACCGGGGATGTGATGGAGGCGGCGTCGGAGCTCTCCATGGACATCGGGGCGGTAGAAGGGAACACCTTCGGCTCCGACATGGGCCTGGGGTCCGCGGGGTCCCTCAGCATCGGGTCGGTCGTCGCCAATGAATGCGGGCTTCTGCTGCTGGTGGGAAACGGCTCGGTGACGCTGGGTGCCGTGGATGACAACCGGCTCAACTCCTTGGAGCTGCTCACCGACGGCCCGCTCGAGGCGGTCTCCATCGACGGCAACCAGTTCGACACCTTGGAGGGCCGTTCCCTCAACGTGTCCGCCGCCACGGCGTACCTGGGCTCCCTCTCCGACAACGTCCTTGTGAACGGAGGGCCGGAACACTTCATCTCCGTAAGCGCTGACGCCGCGGAACTGGGGGCCGTCGACGGCAACCGGATGGATGCCGTCAGCATCATGGATGCCGTTCTCTTGGAATGCGGCACATCGCTGAATGTGACCAGCATCGGAGGCAACGATCTCCGCGGCGACCTGCGCGCCGTCTCCGCCACCCTCGGCGTCGACGATGTCCGAGGGAACAGCTTGGAAGGGGACCTGTTGCTGGAGGGCGGCTACGTGGGCCTGGGAACGGTGACGGGCAACGGAGCAGGGACGCTGTCGATCCAGGGCGACGAGCTCACCATCTCGGTCGTCGAAGGCAACGACATCGACACCATCAGCATCCAGTCCTCGGGGGCGGCCGCCATCGGCCCCGTGCTGGAGAACAACGCGTCGTCCGTGTCCGTGGCCGCCGGCGCCGACCTCACCATCGGCACGGTGGGAGGCAACCATTTCAACGGGGCTGTGGACATCAGCGCCGCGGGGGACCTTAGCGCAGGGGACTTCGACGGCAACAGCATCCACGAGCTCTCGGTCTCCAGCGGCGGGGCGTTGTCGCTGCTGTCGGTCACCGGGAACGCCCTCGGCCCCACGGACGGAACTGCCATCGAGCTCACGGGCGGGGCGGTGGAGCTGTCGGGGGCGATGCAAGGGAACACCCTGACAGGCTACGGCCACCAGAGCCTCCTGGTCGTGCATGGCGAATCCATTAGCGTCCTCCGTATCGCCGACAACACGGTGGAACAGCCCTGCGCCGCCGAGGCGCTTTTGTTGCAGGCGGAAAGGGGCATCGTGACCGGCGATATACTCTCCAACTCTTTCAACGGCCCGCTGCTCATCAGCTCCGAAGCGGACATCGCCCTCGGTGACGTGTCGGCGAACCACATGTCGGGGCTGCAGGCGTCATCGGGAGCGGGTCTGTCATCCGGGAGTGTGGCGGGGAACGTACTGGAGGACAGGCTGGTGCTCGAAGGCGTCTCCCAGGTAATCGTGGAGGACGTGGTGGGCAACGAGCTGAACGGCATCACCGCCTTCAGCGGAGGGCCCCTTGCAATCGGGGACCTAAGCAACAACCGCCTCTTCGGCGCGACGGGCGACGCCATCTACCTTAACGCCACGGAGCTGGAGATGGGCGCCATCAGCGGCAATTCGCTGCAGAGCGGGTCGCCGGACCGCCTGTTGAACGTGGAGGCCGGCAGCGCCGACATAGCAAGCATGGACCTGAACACCATGGTGCCAGAGAGCGGCGCCGAGGCCATGCGTTTGGTTGTCTCGGAAAATCTCTCCATCGGGGGGATGGACGGCAACGCCCTCAAAGGAGACGTGCTCCTCGACTCGCCCGATATCGCTGTCGGGGATGTCACGGGCAACGGCATGCATCACCTCTTCGTAAACGCAACGCATCTGCGCCTCGGGAGCCTGGCCGATAACACCGTCCACGATGTGAGCGTAGCGGCGGAGTCTCTGGAGGCCATGGGCGCCATATCCGATAACGACATGCACTCCTTCACTCTGGTCAGTCCCGGGCCGGTTCATGTGCCCTCGGTCACGGACAACCGGCTCTCCGCGGACCTCATCATCGAGGGGGGTTCGCTGGACATCGGGGGCGTGGAGGGCAACGAGATGGGCTCCCTGCGCCTGATTTCCGAGGAGGGAACGGCCTTGGCCCGTCTATCATGGAACGTCGTCAGCGGCGACGCGCTCATAAGCGCCAACGGTTTCGAATGCGGACCCATAGACAACAACACCGTCACCTCTCTGTCGGTGGGGAACGGCGATGTACGCATCGCCGTGGTGGAGCGCAACGACCTCGACGGAGAGCTGAGTCTCAACGCCACCGGCCTCATGATCGACCGCGGCATCCTCCACAACCGCATAGCCCAAGGCCTGACGGTCGTCGCCGATTCCTCCTCGACGCTGCTCTTGACGCAGAACAGCCTGTTGGAATGCGACGGGGACGGGATTTTCCTTGAGATAACGGACGGCATTGATCTGCTGTCCACCGGTAACGAGATCGCCGGCGGCAGCGGTGACGGCATACGCCTCCTCAGCGGCTCCACCGTAGCGCTGGATAGCTCTGACGACACGGTCAGCGTCTTTTCCGGCGCCGCCGTCTCCCTGGAGGCTCCCTGGGTCGAAGCGGTCATCGTCGGTCTCAACGCCGAAGGCTGCGGCACGGGGCTGTCCGCGGACAACGTCATGTCCCTGTGGGTCTCGGACTCCCGGTTCCAAGGCTGCGGAACGGGAGCGGTGCTCAGCGGCGAGGGTATCGAAATAGTGGATTCGGAGTTCCAATCCAACGACATCGGCGCCGTGTTCCAGGGGGTCGAGGGCCTGGTATTCACCGATAACACGGTGAGTGGGTCCGCCATAGACGGCCTGCGCCTAACGGGATGCCACGACGGTCTGCTGCAGTCGAACGTTTTCACCGATAACACCGGATTCGCCCTGAACGCCACCGGGTGCGACGGCCTCCTCGTCAGCTGGAACCTGTTCTACGACAACAACGGCGCCGGCGCCGTCCACGAGCCGGGAAGCGAGCAGGCCCATGACGACGGGGACAACCAATGGAGCGCCGCCCGTTACCCGGGCTCCGGCGGGACTGAGGGCAACTTTTGGAGCGACTTGCAGGATCCCGATGAGAACAACGACGGCATCGTGGACATCCCTTACTCTCTGTCCGGCGGCGCCGAGGACCCGCACCCGCTGCGGGGCGAGGAGGACATCTACCCGCCCTGGCTACGCATCGGTTCTCCCGCGGACGGTAGCAACCACTCCTATGAGGAATTCGAACTGGAATGGACGGCCATGGACAATCGCAGCGGCATTTCGGAGTTCGACACTGTGTTGTCCGTGGACGGAGCGACCTTCGCCACCGTCCCCGCGTCGCAGACCTCGTTGACCATCGACCCTCTCGAACTCCAGGAGGGATACCGCGTTCTATCGGTCAAGGTGACCGATAACTCCGGCAACACCCGCGAGGAGAGCATAACCATCCTCATAGACCGCACCCCGCCGTCCATCGTGGTCACATCCCACGAGGACGGCGACATCGTGCCGACGCCGTTCCACCTCCATTGGGACGTGGAGGACGAGTTCGACCCTGACCCACGTGTCGACATCCGGGTTAGCGGAGGCCCGTGGACGGAGGGCGTCTCCTCCCCTTACGAGGTGGACCCCCTCTCCGCCTTGGAGGACGGCGAGCACGTCATCGAGCTGCGGGCGGTGGACCACTTGGGCAACGAGAACTTGACATCCGTCACCGTGGTGGTGGACAACACCCCGCCGGAGCTGACCATCGTCCAACCGTCCGAAGGGGACTACGTCAACGAGAGCGTTGTGTCCTTGGTCTGGGAGGTCAGCGACGATTCCCCCTACACCGTGGAGGTCTCCGAGGACGCCGTCGCTTGGACCGAGGCGGAGGGCGACTCCCATGAATTCACCCTCGATGACGGCCAGCACACCCTGTACGTGAGGGCGGTGGACGCCGCCGGCAACGAGAACACCAGCTCGGTGAACTTCACCGTTGACACCGTAGCTCCGGAGATCGACATCCTATCGCCCGATGAGGGCGTCCACTTGGACGACGGTTCGGTGACGTTGGAGTGGACTGTGACCGACGATTCCCCCTTCACGGTGCAGGTGTCCGACGACGGGGTCACCTGGGTGGATCCGCAGGAAGAGGGAAGCCACCTCTTCGTGCTCGATGACGGCCAGCACACCCTGTACGTGAGGGCGGTGGACGCCGCCGGCAACGTGAACACCAGCTCGGTGAACTTCACCGTTGACACTGAGCCGCCGCAGCTGGATATGGTCTCCCCTGATAACGGCTCCTATCAATCCCAGCCCTTCGAGCTCCATTGGACCGTCGATGACGCCATCGACGAGGACCCGCAGGTCCAGTATCGCGTCGAGGGCGGTGAATGGATTATGGCGGAGGATTCGCCACTGTTGTTCGATGAGTTCGCCGAAGGGGAGCGCCTCATAGAGATGCGCGCCGAGGATGAAGCAGGCAACGAGGCGAACGCCAGCCTGACAGTGATCATCGATGACACCCCACCGGAGCTGGAGATAGTCTCCCCCGACGAAGGCGACCTCCTCAGCAGCGAGACCGTCACTTTGTCATGGACCGTCAGCGACGATTCCCCCTACACCGTGGAGGTCTCCGAGGACGCCGTTGCTTGGACCGAGGCGGAGGGCGACTCCCATGAATTCACCCTCGATGACGGCCAGCACACCCTGTACGTGAGGGCGGTGGACGCCGCCGGCAACGTGAACACCAGCTCGGTGAACTTCACCGTTGACACTGAGCCGCCGCAGATAAACATAATCTCCCCGGCGTCGGGCAGTGTCCTTGATGAGAGCTCGGTCACCTTGGAATGGGATGTGGACGACCTCAGCGGATATTCCATGGAGGTCTCCTCTGACGGGACTGAATGGATAAGCAAGGAGGTATATCAGCACACCTTCGAACTCCAAGAGGGAGAGCACACCCTCTACGTCAGAGCTGTCGACGAAGCGGGGAACGAGGCCATGGAGAGCGTGGACGTGGTCATCGATCTCAGCCCTCCGGAGGTGGAGATAACGTCCCCGGAGGAGGGGGAGGAGCTAGAACAGCTCACTGTCCTGATGACCTGGTCGGTGGAGGACATGTCGGAATGCAGCTATCAGGTGTGGTACGATGACAGTGAACCGGTGGCGGTGGAGGACGAGCAATACGAGTTCGAACTGCCGGAGGAGGGCGAATATGTGCTATGGGTCAACGTCACTGACGCTTTCGGAAGGTCCACCCTCGCTAACGTCACCGTCAACGTTACCGACGGAGGCTCCACTACAACAGGATTGTTAACGACCAACGAGTTGACAATGACCGCTCTGGCGGTGGGAGGCGTTACCGCCGGTGCCACATACATGTTCGTAAGGCCGCGCTGGAGCGTTTAAGGGCCACGGAGCATTCCGCTAACCGTCTGACGTTGACGGTATTGATTTGCCTTAAACGTCCGACAATTGTCAGATATTTTATATATCAAGCACCGGGATTCTTTTGCGGATGGGAATGAGGGCCGCACTCTACCTGAGGGTGTCCACCGAGGACCAGGCGCGCGAGGGATTCTCCCTCGATGCGCAACGCAAACGCCTGAGCGCGTACTGCAAGGCCAGGGGATGGGACGTCGCCGCGGTGTACGCGGACGAGGGCCACTCCGGCCGCGACATAAAGAGGCCGGCGTACAACCGCATGATGGGGGAGCGTGACTCATGGGACCTCATCCTGGTGCTGAAGATGGACCGTATCCATCGCAACTCGGTGAACTTCACCTTGATGATGGACACTCTGCGGGGATGGGGCAAGGAGTTCAACTCCATGCAGGAGAGCTTCGACACCACCACCGCAATGGGGCGCTTCGTGATGGACATCATGCAACGCATCGCCCAGCTGGAGAGCGAGCAGATCGGCGAGCGCGTCCGCGTGGGTATGGAGCACAAGGCCAGGAGCGGCAACGGTATACTGGGCTTCGGGCACCCTTACGGCTACGACCTCACCGACGAGGGTCTGGTGGTGAACGAGGAGGAGGCGCGGACGGTGAGGAGGATCTACCGACTGCGCGCCGAAGGCTCGTCGCTGCAGTCCATCGCCGACCATCTGAATTCCCTGAGCATAAGGAGCAAGAAAGGCCTGGATTGGAGCAAGCAGAGCGTATCCCGCATACTGAGGAACCCGCTGTACTGCGGATACGTACGCTGGGCGGACGTGCTGAGGCAGGGCGAGCATCAGGCTATAATAAGCCGCGAGGAGTTCCGCGGCCTGCATGAGGCCGCCGCATCGATGCCGCCGACCGCCTGAACCGCTCACTCGAGGTCGTCAAATGCGCGAGCCGCGGTTCTGCATTTTTAAGATCAGCGACCAGTTCGGATATGGCACCGGGAACTTGGGGGCGGGCCTTTATTACGCGTCTTGATTAAACCGGTGCCCATGCGGTCTTTGAACAAAGTTATTATATATATATAATACCAAACCTTTTTCATGTATGGATTCCCCAGACTGTCTAGCAAGAGTTTCGCTGCGGCGGTAGCTCTGGTCCTGATGGTCTCCATAGCAGCTTTCGCTTTTTTCATGCCTTTCGAAGCCCAAGCGGAGGACAACACCGCACCGGATTGGTCGGAGGGCCAGGAAACGGCCATGGGCGTCGAGCTTGATTTCCTGGAGCTGTATGACAGCTACAGCGACGAGGTCGATGAGAACATGACCTACGTCTTCGGTGATATCGAAGACCTGACCTATGAAGACTTTGCCATGAACGAAGGCTCCATAAAGTCATATCTGCTCTTGGAGGTCAGCGAAGAGACCGAAGAAACCGTGACCGTCACCCAGAAGATGGGTTTCGAGATCAAGACTGCATTCACGCTCTCAGCGGAGATGCACAACATGACCCCTGCTGGGGAGTACGCGGATAATGAGACGGCGGAGGCCGAGGACAAGGTCGACCTAGACAACTCGGTGTCCATGTCGACGACCCTCGCCGTGGTGCAATCGTTATCGGCGACTTTCGACAAGGACACCATGGACCTGATCAGCATATCTACGTACGTCCGCTCCACCTCGATATTCGACCTCTCGGTGGATAAGTGGCCTGACATGAACGATGAAGGCGAAGAGCACATCGTCACATACGGCGGCTTCAACGTTTATTCGAAGACCGATGTTAAGGTGAGCTCCGAGGTCGAGTTCGAGCCGGCGTTCAAGATGTTCGACCTGCCCATAGATGTCGGTGACGAGTGGAACACCACCACTGAAGAGATCACCGTGAGCGGCGGCCTGGATGGCACAATCGACCTGCAGGTGACAGGAACATCCCCGGCGGTCGATGAGGCAAACCAAGAGATCGACTACATGTTCGAGAACATCACCGCCGAGATGCCCAACGCCACCGGCATAGACGGATTCCCCATCAAGCTGGATGAGGTGACCATACCGGCGGAGTACTTCGATGCCAACGATGATGTGGATGACGTGCCAGAGTTCAGCATAGAGGAGGGACAGTTCCCCACTGAATCCATAGAGATCCCGGTGGTCGACCTCGTATGCACGGAGAACACGACCTCCGACATCATGGAGAAGCATAACCTCACCGACGGCGACGTGAACATCTATTGGATACTGCCAGAGGGCATGCCAGCACCCGGACACGTAAATGTGTCCAACCATGTCCCGCTGCATGACGACAACACCATGATGTACGTCGGCGGCATACCCTACGTGCGCGCCCTGGGCGACATAACCATGTGGGAGACAGTGATGGAAGAAGGCACGGAGGAGATGGAATCGACCATGATCAATATGGCTGACCAAATGGGCGTGAACATATCCGAGTCCTTCAGCTTCTCCTCCATGGATGTGGCTTCGGCCAATGAGGGCATAGAATCCATATCGGACACCCAGGACGAGATGGTGGCCGAGGAGGACGACACCATAGGAGGGATCGTGGACTTCTTCCTTGAGCCCCCCTATCTCGGCTCCATTGCCGCAGTGGTGCTGATAATCCTCATCGGACTGATGGCGGCCCGCAGGGGATGATGTCTCGACCGTGAGGCCACGAACGGGGCGAAAGCCCCCTCTTACCTTTTCATTTCTTTAATGCCGAGGCGTACGACCGTCGACCGAAGCCGGAACGGCGCAATGCTGGCATGCAACGCGTTCACGGTATCAGGCTTCGGATGTCACCGATATCTGACCATAGTGCGTTCGGAAGCTAGCGATAACGATAATACCGCGCTCTCCAATGCCCGATGCGATGAGGGCCGCCTTGTACACCCGCGTCTCAACCGAGGACCAGGCGCGGGAGGGGTATTCGCTGCAGGCGCAGGAGGAGATGCTGCGCGCCTACTGCGAGGCCCAGGACTGGGCGGTCGCTTCAGCGTACCGGGACGACGGCTACTCGGGAAGGACCACGAGGCGTCCCGGATACCAGAGGATGATGGAGGAGCGCGACCGATGGGACTGTGTTCTGGTGGTGAAGATGGACCGCATCCACCGCAACTCCAAGAACTTCATGGCCATGATGGAGTCGTTGGAAACCTGGGGCAAGAGCTTCACCTCGTCCACCGAGTCATTGGACACATCCAACGCCCTGGGGCGCTTCGTGATGGACATGATCCAACGCATCGGCCAGCTGGAGAGCGAGCAGATCGGCGAGCGCACCTACATGGGCATGCGGGAGAAGGCGGAGTCCGCGCGAGGCATCCTGGGGTTCCGCGTCCCCTACGGATATCGCATTCAGGACGGGGTTCTGTTGCTTGAAGAGGCCGAGGCCGAGACCGTGAGATGGATCTTCTCCGCTTACCTGGAAGGGAGATCTATGGACGACATCGCTTACACGCTGAACAACCGGCGCGGAACGCTCACCCGCAACGGGAATCCCTGGAACGTGCACAATCTGAGGACTGTTCTCCACAACCCGGTTTACGTAGGATTCCTCAGATGGGAGGGAATGCTCATCCCCTCGGACCATCAGAGGACAATAGCCACGGAGACGTTCAACTCCGTGCAGAGGCTGATGGTCTCCAAGGTCAGGAACCCGGAGCACCGGAGTTTCATAGAGGTGCCCGAAAACAGCGGCTCGATCATCATGGTCGATAAGCTGAGAAAGGTCTGGACAAGATAAATGACCAAAAATTAAGTCTTTTTCAAATATTTATAGTTATTCTATTGAACGAAGTGTATATACGTTTTATGTCGATAATTAATTAGTGTTAACAACCCGTTCATCCAATATGCTCCAGCTATAATCTCAGATATCAAAAACTCGGGTAAGAGTTTTAAATAAACAACAGTCAATGATTTTTCGACACTGAACACGGGTGTCAAGATTGTGAGGATTGGAAATGACTAGTCACGACGAAGTGAAATTGAAAGTGGCGATGCCGGAGATACTGGGCCTGTACCTGGTTGCCTACATCGCCATGATGGTAGGACTGGCTTTACTGGACATAGGGGCAGGACCGTTCAACAGCATGAACATGGTCTTCGCTTTCCTGCCCTATGCCGCTCTGGCATTCGGCCTGGTGGCGATATTTAGCTACCTGGGGGACAACATGTTCGCCACCGCGCTGTTCGGCATTCTGGCGGTGTTCTTCTATGGGTTCCCCGATGTGGTCGGGGCTCAACTGACCGGATTAACTGGATTCGCTGACACCGGCATGTACGTGCTGTTCGGAGCCATATTCCTGCTCATCATGGGCGTGGTCTCCCTTGCCCAGCCGGTCAAGATGGTCACCGGGGTCATCGTGCTTGCAGGCCTGACCTTCCTGCTGGTCGGACTTTGGATATGGCAGGGCGAGCTCGACTCCTCCGCATTGGAGATACTCGGCGGTCTGCTCGGTGTGATAACCGGTCTGCTGTCGCTGTACCTGCCGACCGCGATACTGTTCAACACCATGAAGGGAAAGAACGTCCTTCCGATAATGTGATCATGGTGGACCATTATTCGCTAAACCCCTTCTTTCGTTTAAAATGGGGCCTCGCCCCAATATTTTCTTCTCCATCGATAAAGCTGTCGCTGAGCGATACGCTTCAACGCTCCGCCGCCCCATCAGTCCATGGCGAGCCTGGC
>PWHV01000017.1 GCA_003555025.1 Methanomassiliicoccaceae archaeon
ATGCGATGGGTGCTACGTGGAAAGATCCATAGGGCCAGGGTCACCGAGACCAGGCTGGATTATGTGGGCAGCATCACCATCGATTCCGATCTCATGCGGGCGGTGGACATCTGGCCGGGGGAGAAGGTCCAGGTGGCCAACATCAACAACGGCGCCCGTTTCGAAACCTATACCATAGAGGGCGAGGCGGGGAGCGGCATCGTCGCCGTTAACGGTGCCGCCGCCCGTCTCAACGGGCCGGGAGACCGCATCATCATCATCGGCTACGAGCTCACAAACGAGCCCATCGAGGCCAAAGTCATGGTGGTCGATGAGGACAACCGCCCGCTGCGGCGCTGAGGCTTCACCATGAAGATGGTCTTCTATTCCGACGGCGGCGCCCGCGGCAACCCCGGACCGGCGGCCTACGCGGTAGTGGCATGCAAGGACGACGGCTTCGTCATGTACGAGAAGGCGGAGTACATCGGTGAAGCCACCAACAACGAGGCCGAGTACCGGGGCCTGATAGCGGCCATAGTCATGGCGGCTTCCTACAGCGCCGAGGAGGCGGTCTTCGTTCTGGACTCCGAGCTTGTGGTGAAGCAGATGCGGGGCGAGTACCGCGTCAAAGCGGCCCACTTGAAGGCCCTGAGGGACGACGCCGCCGCTTTGGCTGCAGGGATACCCAAGGTCTCCTTCCGCCACGTGGGCCGGGAACACCCGATGATCGCCCGCGCCGACGAGCTTCTCAACGAGAAACTGAACGCCGCCTCACGCTGAGAGCGCTTCCGCCAGCTCTTCCACGGGCACCAGCGACTGCTCGCCGCTTTCCATGTCGCGGATGGTCACCGTCCCTTGCGCCAGGTCCTTGGCGCCCACGATCACCGCGTAGCGGGCGCCGGTGGCGGCGGCGTGCTTCATGGCCTTGGACATCTTCCTCCTCATCAGGTCCACGTCCACGCTGAGGCCGGCGCGGCGCAGCCGGGCGGCGATGCGGAAGCTCTCCTCGCGGGTATCCTCGCCGGTAGGCAGCACGTAAGCATCCAGTTTCGCAGCGTCGAATGCATGCTCCTCCCTCTCCAATGCGAGGAGGATGCGGTCGAAGCCGATGGCGAAGCCGGTGGAGAACACTGGCTCCCCACCTAACACCTCCGACAGCGTGTAGGAGCCGCCGCCGCAGACCTGCTTCTCCGCCCCCAGGCAGGGTGCCTCCACCTCGAAGACCACCCCGGTGTAGTAGTCCAGGCCGCGGACGGTCCCCAGGTCGATGACCACGTCCTCGATGCCATACGCGTCGAGGAAACGGAAGAGCTCGTTCAGGTAACGGCCGGGCTCGCCGCCGATGTCCGCCAGCAGCTCCTTGCCCCCCGCGACCCGGGTGGTGGCGAAAAGGGATTCGATCTCCTCCTCTTGAACCCCGTGGGACCGGAGCAGCGGCGCCGCCTCGTCGTACAGTTTCTTGTCCAGCTTCTGCAGTATCCCCGCCGCCGCATCGGCGGGCACGCCGAGCTCAGCCAACCGGCTGCGCAGGATGCCGATGTGCCCCACCTTCAGGTCGTACTCCTTCAGCCCCAACCCCTCCACCAGGGAGGCGGCGAGGGCGATGGCCTCGGCGTCGGTCTCGGCGTTGGGGGCGCCGATTATCTCCGCCCCGAACTGGTAGAACTCGCGGTAGCGGCCGCTCTGCGGCCGCTCGTAGCGGAAGCATTGGCCGAAGTAGAACAGCTTCAGCGGTCGCGGGAGGTTGCTCATCTCGTTGATGAACATGCGGATCACCGAGGCGGTCACCTCCGGACGCAGGGCTATCTCGCGGCCGCCCTTGTCCTCGAAGGAGTAAATCTCCTCCACGATGTTGGGGCCGGACTTGGCGGTGAACAGCTCAGTGTTCTCGAATATGGGGGTGGAGACCTCGCGGAAGCCGTGCGAGAGGGACACCTGGCGCAGAAGCTGCTCGTAGTGGCGGCGGCGCTCCATCTCCTCGGGCAGGAAGTCCCTGGTGCCCCGCGGACGCTGTATCATCATCTGGGAGATTAGGAATGGGGTATTAATTGTTTGTTCGGCTCAGCGCTTGACGATGATCGAGATGATGTCGCCGTCCTTGACCACGTGGTCGATGCCCACCATCTGCCCGGGGAACTTGGCGCTGGGCCCCCATATGTTGGCGTAGCGGAAGTTGGGGCGGAAGGTGCGGTGGATCTGGTCGCAGACCTCGCCGATGTCGCTGTCGCGGCGCACGATCAGAGGCTCTTCCAGGTCGGCCTCCTGGCCCTGGGGCTTCATGTAGACCCGGATGAGGTCGATGGTCTCGAACATGGCGTCCTTCAGGTCCTCGATGCCCGTGCCATTCTGGGCGGAGACGGTGACCTTGGGGAAGTCTGGTAGCTTCGCGAAAACCGATGGCAGCACCGAGGGGTCCGCCAGATCGATCTTGTTGACGGCGATCAGCGGCTTGATGTAGACGCGGTTCCCCGTCAGGACGTCGAGGAGCTGGTTCTCGTCGATGTCCTCCCTGATGACCACCGAGGCGTTGACATAACCGTAGGCGGCCACCATCCCACGGGCCAGGTCCTCGTCTATCTTCGTGAGCTTTACCGTGCTGAGCACGCTGATGCCCCCGCGGTATGATGGAGTCACCACCACGTCCGGCGGGTTCTGCCCCAGGCGTATGGCGGCGTCCTCCAGCTCCTTGATCAAAACATGGAGGTGGGGGTCGAAGACGTCCACCACGAAGAGTATGACATCGGCGGAGCGGGCGGCGGAGATGACCTCGCGGCCGCGGCCCTTGCCGCGGGAGGCGTCGCGTATCAGGCCCGGCATGTCCAGCATCTGAATCTTGGCGTGGTTGTGCTCCATAACGCCGGGCACCACGTCCAAGGTGGTGAAGTGGTAGTCGGCCACCTCGCTCTTGGCGTCGGTGAGCTGGTTCAGCAACGTGGACTTGCCCACGCTGGGGAAGCCTATCAGCGCCACGGTGGCGTTGCCCGCCTTCTTCACGCCGTACCCCTTGCTGGGGCCCTTGGAGGAACGCCTCTTCTCGTTCTCGGCGCTCAGCCTGGCGATCTTGGCCTTCAGCTTACCGATGTGGGCCTGGGTGGCCTTGTTGTACTTGGTATTGCTGATCTCATCTTCGAGTTCCTTTATCTGTTCCTCGATGGTCTTGGCCATTTCGAAGCTCCGTAGTCGGAGAAATCCTACTCTGATATAAATTAATCATTTCCGCATAGGTAACGTTTAAGGATTCAATACGCAATGCGGTGGAGATGTCCGAGGAGCAGCCCCAGAGCAAGGTCGTGGCATTCATGGAGAGCAAGTACGCCGTCCCGGCCGGTTTGGCGCTGGCATTGGTGCTATCCGCATTCCTGCTGACATTGGAGAAGGACGGCGCCCTGTGCATGGCCACCCTGCTCATCGCCGTCGCCGGCTACATCATCCCCCGCAACTTCGGGCTGCGCGACATCAAGAAGCTCATGGTATGGGGCGTGGCCTTCGTCATGATAGTCACCTCCATGGCTTTCGTTTTCACCTGGAGCTACTACGAGGACGGCGCCAGCGGACCTGTGTCCGATGACGACGGGTTGCTGGTTGACGGGGGGGTCTCCCCATACAGGACCGCGGACGACGGCGTCTACAACTACACGGTGACGGTGAAAGGGAACCTGAGCGATGTGGAGGTCCACGTGGGCGTGATAGAGGTCATGTACCTGGAGGCCGGCGGCGGCGACCTGTTGGAGAACCATTCGATGACGAAGATGGACGATCTCCCTGACGGAGGCGCGGTCTACAGCGCCTTAGTCCCGTTGGAAGGGGGCGAGATCTACTTCTTCTACTTCTCCGCGGAGGACGCTGAGGACGAGCACGAGACCGCCCACGGCGAGGGGCCCAACACCATGGACGGACCGGCCGCAGCCTGGTTCTACTTCTCGCAGAACTTCAACAACATCTTCACGCTGGTGGGCCTGCCGTATTTCTTCCTGGCCTTCATATCCTGGTGGATGCGCCGCAACATCGATAAGGCGGTGGAGCGCATGGAGGAGCAGGGCCGCATACCGCCACGGGACGGGCGTCCCTGCGTCAAGTGCAAGACCCCCCTCGGCAAGGATGAAGAGACCTGCCCCGGCTGCGGCCGCGAGATACCGCAGTACGTCCCCCCTCCCCAACTGAGCAAGGAGGAGCCCGAGCCCAAGGATGACGAGTTCGTCTGCTCGGAGTGCGGCGCCGTGGTTGACGACGAGGCCCCCGCTTGCCCCAGCTGCGGCGAGGAGTTCGAGGACTGAGGTCGATTGGCAAGTTTTAATAGCAACCAGCTCTTCATAGGTTCGGATGCACTCAGAGGACGACAGGCCCAAGGCCGGGTCCAAACGCTCCGTGGCCAACGACCTGGCGGGCAAACAGCAGGAGATATCGGTAACCGAGTTCTTCGAGAAGAACAAGCACATCCTCGGATTCGACTCCCGCGCCAAGGCGCTGCTCATCGGCATCAAAGAAGCTGTGGACAACTCCCTCGACGCCTGCGAGGAGGCGGGAGTGCTCCCAGACCTCTTCATCTCGGTGCAGCGCAGTGACGAGGACGAGGAGTTCCACATCGTCATCGAGGACAACGGCCCGGGTATCGTGCACGCCATGATGCCCAACGTGTTCGGCCGGCTGCTCTTCGGTTCGCGCTTCCACGCACAGTGCCAGTCGAGGGGGCAGCAGGGCATCGGCATATCCGCCACCGTGATGTACGGGAACATCACCACCGGCAAGCCGGCGCGGCTCATGTCCAAGATTGAAGAGGAAGACACCGCCTGGCTGATGGACATAACCGTCGACACCAAGCGCAACCGGCCCAACGTCACCAACGACCAGCCCTTGATCTGGCCGGAGAAGGAGCACGGCACCCGCATCGAGTACTACATCCGCGGGCGCTACGTCAAGGGCAAGCAGTCCATCTTCGAATACCTCAAGAACACCGCCATAGTCAACCCCCACGCGGAGATAAGCTACACCGACCCCGACGGCAAGTCCTATCTCTTCGCCCGCGCCACCACCAAGATGCCCCCCAAGCCCAAGGAGGTCAAGCCTCACATCCAGGGCCTGGAGATAGGCGACATGATGAGCCTGGCCCGCGACACCAAGCAGAAGACGGTGAAGAGCTTCCTCAAGAACGATTTCAGCCGCATCAGCGACCGCGTCGCCAACGATATACTCGAGCTGTCGGGGATCAGCGAGAAGGTGAAGCCCTCCTCCCTGGGAAGGAACGAGGCCCGCCGCCTCATCAGCGCGGTGGACAATGTCAAGATAATGGCCCCTCCCACCGATTGCCTTTCGCCGATTGGCGAGGAGCTCATAAAGAAGGGGCTGAAGCATGTGCTCGAGGGCAACCGCCCCGAGTACTACGCCCCCCCGGTGACCCGGGCGCCGCGGGTCGCCAACGGCAACCCCTTCGTCATCGAGGCGGGCATCGTCTACGGCGGAGAGCTCCCCCGCGACGGCCAGGTGAGCATACTGCGCTTCGCCAACCGCGTCCCCCTGCTCTACCAGCAGGGAGCCTGCGCCATCACCAAGGCGGTGGAGGCCATAGATTGGAGGAACTATGGCCTGGAGCAGCGCGGCGGCAAGGGCATCCCCTACGGGCCGGCGATAATAATGGTGCATATCGCCTCCACCAAGGTGCCATTCACATCCGAGGGCAAGGAGGCGGTGGCCAACCTGGAGGAGGTGCACAAGGAGGTGGCGCTCGCCCTCCGGCTCTGCGCCCGCAGCCTCAAGAGCCATCTCAACAAGAAGGAGAGGAAGAAGAAGACCCGCGCCAAATTCGATGTGGTGCAGCAGATACTGCCGGAGATAGCCCAGAAGAGCGCTGGCATGCTGCAGCGCCCCGTGCCCAGCCTCGATGCCACCATCACCAAGATAATGAACGTCGTATGGATAGAGCCGAAATCGGCGGTGGAGAACGGCGGCCTGCGGGAGGTCAGCTACAGCATATACAACTACACCACCGCCCCCAAGAGCTTCATGCTCCACAGCATACTCCCCAAGAGCTGCCTCAACGAGACGGTGCTCGACCACCGCCTGCAGGAGGTGAAGGAGGACGGCAAGGCCACCTGGGAGATAAAGGACCTGGCGCCCTCGGACAGCACCGAGATCCGCTTCCAGCTCGACGGGGAGCTCTCCGACGTCTTCGAGGAGTCGGACATCTTCGTCTCCGGGCTGAACATGGCCATGATCATGGGCGCGGACCCTCTTCCCGGGGACTGGGGCATAAAGGGCATGGAGATAAGCGAGTCCGACGCCCAACCCGAGGAAGAGGATGAGGACGAGGAGCAGGAGGAGGTTCTCAATGACGATTACTGACAGGCAGGAGCGGGCCCTGAAAGAGCTGCTCCGCATCGCGGAATCGGTGTATGACCAGATCGATGAGGGCGAGATTCCGCAGATGAGCCTCGCCCTGCGCTCCAAGAAGAACATCGAGTTCGACCCGCGCAAGAACGTGTGGACCTACGGCGACCTGACCGCCCACCGCGGCGCCAAGACCATCAAGGGAGCGACCCTGATGCTGCGCACCCTGCACATGGTGGACTTCATCCGCGACATGATCGACCAGCAGCACTCCTCCACCTTGAGGGAGATGTACTACATCTCCGAGGGCTGGGGGAACGGCAAGTTCAACTCCCAGGACGAGAGCAACCTTCTGGCCGAAGACCTGGAGATCATCAGCCGCTGCATGCGGGAGGACTTCAAGCTGCGGCCGGAGGAGGACGGCGCCCGCATCATCGGCGACCTGACCATCGTGGAGACCGACCGCAAGGGCAAGAGGAAGACCATCAACTGCCGCGACGACGTGGGGGACTCCGGTTACAGCATACCGTTCAAGGTGGAGAAGGACAAGATCGAGATGAAGTCCTGCGGCGCCGAGTTCGTCATCGCCATCGAGACCGGCGGTATGTTCGACCGGCTGGTGGAGAACGGCTTCGACGAGGAGAGCAACGCCCTGCTGCTGCATCTCAAAGGGCAGCCGGCGCGCAGCACCCGCCGTTTCATGAAGCGCCTCAACGAGGAGATGGGGCTTCCAGTGCTGGTCTTCACCGACGCCGATCCCTGGTCCTTCCGCATCTTCGCCTCCATCGCCTACGGCGCCATAAAGACGGCGCACATCTCCGATTACCTGGCCACGCCGGGCGCCGAGTACGTGGGCATAACCAGCAGCGACATACTCAACTACGACCTGCCGTCGGACAAGCTCACCGACCAGGACGTGGCCGCCCTCAAGAGCGAGCTGAAGGACCCGCGCTTCAACGACGAGTTCTGGCGCTCGGAGATCGAGGCCATGCTGCAGATGGGCAAGAAAGCTGAGCAGCAGGCGCTGGCCAAGTACGGCCTCGATTTCGTGACCGATACCTATCTGCCCGAGAAGCTGGCGGAGATGGGCATAAGGCTCTAGGCGCTGGCGGCCTCAGCGATGCGGCGGAGAACGAAATCCCGGTCCAGCGTCGCCAGGAAGTAGCCCATGCGGGGGCCGTTGCGCCGCTCGATGAAGATGCGGTACAGCGCCTGGAACCCCTTCTTGGCGCCCAGGCCCTCCTCTTTGGCGGTCTCGTAGACGGTGTTGTGGATCACGTCCCCCTCCCAGTCGCAGCCTTGCAGCTCCTCCCGCAGCCGCGACAGGAAGCCGGCCTCGGCATCGCTCAATCCGATGTCGGGCATCTCCTCCGCTATGGAGTACTTCACCTGCTCGGGGGCGAAAGCGTTCAACCAGTACTTGACGCAATCCACCCTCTCCTCCAGGGTCTTGAGCTCGTTGACGCTTATGCCCCCGAGGTCCTCGGTCCTCCTCAGGGTCTCGAGGATGTCGTCGAAGTCCTTGGATATCTGCACCACGTTGACCAGGTGGCGATAGGGGATCTGCATGGGCATGTCCTCCCGCGGACCATGGGGCTGGGAGAGCTCGTAGGCGCGGACCAGGTCCTCGTCCTTGTCGGTGGCTCCGCTTTCGTAGTACATGCGCTCGACGCGGTCGTACTCATCGACCATGTCCAATATGCCCATCTCGGAGTCGTAGTCGATGTGCCTCTCCGGGTTCACCCGCGCTATGGTATAGCTGAAGACCGACGCGGGCGTCATCCGCAACGCGTCCACTCCCGAGACCGCCGATCCGGTGGACTTGTGCATCTGCCCCTTGCCCTTGAGCTGGATGAACTCGTAGGGTATGGGCTTGGGGGGCTCAGCGTCGAAGACCTCCCTCACCAGACGGATGCCGGAGTCATAGGAGCCGCCGGCGGCGGCGTGGTCCTTGCCGAACGGCTCGCAGGTGACGCCGAAGATGGCCCACTTCGCCGGCCACTCCAGCCTCCAGCTGAGCTTGCCCTCCCCCTTGCGGATGTCCACCTCTCCTTCCTCGCCGCAGACGCAGCGGTAGCTCACCAACGGGTATTCGTATCCCGTTACCTCTCCGTTGCTGAAACGGCCGCAGGCGGAACAGAGCGGGCTGAAGGGGTAGAACCCTTCCGGCATGCTGCGGCCGGTCACGGTGCTGAGTATCTCCAGCACCCGGTCGTGGCGCTGGAAGCTGGCATCGATAGCATCGGCGAACTCCCCCCGCCGGTAGAGCTCGTGGGTCCAGAATATCTCGCAGTCGATGCCCAGGTCGTCCATGGAGTCCATGAAGGGCTTGATGAAGTGGCCCGCATAGGTGTCATGGCATCCGTAGGGGCAGGGGATGTCGCTTATGGGCCTTCCCACCTCATCCTCGAAGCTGTCAGGAAGGAATTCGTAACGGCGGCGCAGAGGGTCGTAGGAATCGATGAGGTATATCATCCTGACATCGGCATCCCGGTCCGCCAGCGCTTTGCGCACCGTCTCGGCGGTGACCGCCTCGCGAAGGCTTCCCACGTGTATGAAGCCCGTGGGGCTGATGCCGGCGGAGATCAGATGCTCGTCCTTAGTGGATGTCAGTTCCTTGGCGACCACGTCTGCCCAATGCATGCTATCGTCCGCTGTTATAGCCGAGGGATATAAATTGTTTGTCGGCGCGGAAGAGGCGGCGGTCGCAGGCAAGGTATTTATAGGGAAGATATTTCATGTCTATGCGATGGCCAAAAAGAAGAACGAGGGATTCCAGTCCTCCGCGGGTCTGGTGCGTTACTTCGACACCGATGACGACAAGTCCCCCAAGATCAGCCCTTACTACATCATTGGGTTCGCCATCGTTCTTTCCATAGCGGTGCTGGTGGCCAACAGCGTTTGGCCCATGTGAACTCCGGTTTTATCCGGGTTTTCATCAGTTTCCGATGACGGGTCAAGGGCATATCACGCATCGTTCCGCCGTGCTGGCATCATCCACAGGGACTCTCGTTCTTGTCCTTTGGATCATGAACTGCCTTAGGCATACGGAAGCGGGCAGCGGCTGTTGGCCTACGCTCAATCCGCGGATTCGGTCACGTCCTGCGTGTACTTCTTCTTGAAGGACCTCGCCAGCCATGAAGGGGCGATCATGGCGGTGAAGATGGACATGAACACCACGATGGAGTACATCTCCCTGCTTATCGCCCCGGCGGTGAGGCCGATGGCGGCGATGATTATGCCCACCTCGCCACGTGGGGACATCCCCGCACCGACGATCTCCCCCGAGTGGTAGCCAAGGGATTTGTCGGTGCCCATCACACCGATTATGCCCGCGATGTACTTACCGGCGATGGCGAGGAAGATGACCACTATGGTCAGCGGTATCAGTGGCGCGAAGCCGTCCAACTCCACCCGCATGCCCACGTAAACGAAGAAGAAGGGCACCAGGAAACCGTTCAACGCCTTGATCTTGGGGACAAGCTCCTCCTGGGCGTACTCCGCGAAGAGCATGCCGGCGAGGAAGGCGCCGATGATGGCAGCCAGACCGAGGGAGAGGGCCATGGCGGAGAGCCCCAGGCAGACTATTATCGCCAGAGGGAAAGGGTCTATCTTCAGCGACCACTCCTTCTCATCGCAGACGACCCCCTTCTCGGCGAGGCGGCAGCGGTGATTGTGCCTCAGCAACGGGAGGCAATAAGCGCAGAAGAAGAGTATGAAGAGCACGAAACCTACGGCCAGCGCCACGCTAAGAACCAGGTCGGCGATGTTGATCCCGCCGGCGCCTGCCGTCGCACCGGCCACGGCCACGACCACGGCCAATATTATCATGGCGATGATGTCGTCGACCACCGCGGCGCCGATGATTATCTTGGACTCGATGGTGTCCATCACGTTTAACTCGGTCAGCACCCGGGCGGTGATGCCGATGCAGGTGGCCACCATCGCTGCGGACATGAACAGCGCATGATCGAACCAATCAGGGTGGGGGACTATGTGGACCTCGTAGACATAGATGACCATGAAGCCGAGAATGAACGGCAATATCGCGCCCAGGGTGGCGACCGCCGTAGAGGGCTTACCCACCGCCCGAAGCTCGGAGACCTTTGTCTCCAGGCCTACGAAGAACAGCAGGAATATGACGCCCAGGTTGGCGATGACCTCGAAGATCTCATGGTACACGCTGGGCTCGTGGGGGTCGAACTCTATCATCAGGCCGCTGGCCAGCGTCCAGTCCCCGATCATAAGGTTCGCCAGCAGTATGCCCGCGAGTATCTCTCCGATCTGGCCCAGCATCCCGACGCGTGTGAATATCTCAGCGAATATCCTGGCCAGGACGAAAATGATGAACAGTTGGATTAAGGCCGCCTCCAACAGCATCATGTCCTCCAAAGGGGCCATCAACTCGTAGAGGAAGTCCCCCGCCGCATCGAGGTCAGGCATGATATCAACCTCAATGCCTTTTGATATGGTGACCATAAAGATTTTTTGTTGGTCAACGGCACGGACGCTAAAGCTTGCAGGCTAACGACCGGTATGGAAATGGAATGGAAGATGTTTAAGCCGCCCAGCCGCCTACTGGCTTTCCGTCACGTCATCCAGATACTTCTTCCTGAAGGACCTGGCCAGCCAGGGAGGCGCTATCAGGGCGGTGATGATGGACATGAAGACCACCACGGTGTACATGTCGCGGGATATGGCGCCGGCGGTGAGGCCGATGGCGGCGATGATTATGCCCACCTCGCCACGGGGCGACATGCCGATGCCAACGATGTCCCCGGTCTTCTTGCCCAATGACTTGTCGGTCAGGGTCACTCCGAGGTAGCCTGCTGCGTACTTGCCCAGTATGGCCAGTATTATCGTTCCTATGGCCAAGGGTATGATGTCCACGAATCCGGCCATCTCCACCCGCATGCCCACGTACACGAAGAAGAACGGCACGAGGAAAGCGTTGATGCCCTTGAACTTGCTCTCCAGCTTGTCGTGGGCGAACTCGGCGAAGAGCATGCCGGCGAGGAAGGCGCCGATGATGGCTGCCAGACCAAGGGAGAGGGCCACGGCGGAAAGGCCCAGGCAGGTGAGCATGGCCAGCGGGAACGGTTCCAGCTTAAGGGGCCAGTCCCTATCCTGGCAGCTGACGCCCTTCTCGGTCAAGCGGCAGATCTGCTTCTCCTTGATCTTGGGCATGCCAGCGCAGAGCAGCAGTATGGAGGCCACGAATATTAGTGCGATTAGGATGGTCAATCCTATATTGGCGAGGTCCAATCCGCCGCCGGCCATCGCCCCGCCGGATATGCCTACCACCACAGCCAGAACTATCATGGCCAAGATGTCGTCGACAACAGCGGCGCCGACGATTATCTTGGACTCGATGGTGTCCATGACGCCCATCTCGGTGAGGACCCTGGCGGTGATACCGATGCAGGTGGCGACCATGGCGGCCGCCATGAACAGCGCGTGTAAGAACCAGTCGTCATGAGGCACGAGATAGACCTCGTAGGCGAAGATCAGGCCGAAACCCAGCACGAAGGGGAATATCACGCCGAGTATGGCGACCCAGGCCGCCGTCTTCCCCACGGCGCGCAGGTCGCAGATGCGGGTCTCCATCCCCACCGCGAACAGCAGGAATATGACGCCCAGGTTGGCGATGACCTCGAATATCTCATGGTACACGGAGGGATGGTCCGGGTCCCAGGCGATATCAAGGCCGGCGGCGATGGTGAAATCGCCGATGAAGAGGTTGGCTATGAGTATGCCCGCCACAATCTCCCCCACCTGGCCTAGCATCCCGAATTTGATGAATATCTCCGCGAAGAGACGCGCCAGGAAGAATATGATGAACAGCTGGAACAGCACCGTCCCCATCAGCTGCATCTCCAACAGCGGCGCGGTAAGGTCGAATAGAATCTCGCCTAGGTTGTCCATGAAAGACAAGGTCTCACCTCGCTTTTGATACTAGATTGCCTATAATAGAATTTCGGTCCAAACGAGGCTATGGGCCGTTTTCTTTACCTGCCGTCTCGTGTCAAGTCGGTCAGCGGTTTCCCACGCCACCGTACTCGGAGCGGAATCATCTCACTGCCCATGGTGGGCAGAACTCTATCAACACTGTCAATACTTTCCCAGTTCATGATTGAGGCGGCATGTTTGCAATTTTATAACGGCGTTGATCATCGATCGAAATGACGATTGCTGGAATCAGCGATGGAATACGATGGGGATTGGCCCAGGTCAAGGTTCTACCGGCTAGCTGCGCACGAACTTCACGTATTCGGCCACGCTCTTGGAATGGATGTCTTGCAGCATGGACTTGATTTCTTCAGCCTCCCCCCTGACGATGAGTACCTCCAGGCACTTGTGGTTGCGCAGGTGGGAGTGAAGGTGGGTCTGTATCATGTCCTCGTTCTTGTGTATGATGTTCATCAGCCAGGTATCGTTGTGCCTGCTGTGGACGATGATGGCCACCCCCTCGACCTCTCCCGCGAGGTCCTCGCGCTCCTTCATCTCCGCCTCCGCCGCGCGGAGGCACAGGCGTATCGCTTCGCTCCGATTGCTGAGGCCCAGGGTCTGCTGCAGGCAGTCGAGGTCCTCGATATTCTTGTCGTTCAATGATATGCTGACAACGGCCATGGTAAATCGTCCCGTGTGATAGATTGGTTGTTGATTATTATTGTCGACCCTTCACTTTATTGAACAGTATGGATTGTTATTTGTCCCGTATGTGAATTGTTATTAAAGTTGTAGGTGATTTCCTTTAATATTTATGAAGATGCTAATCAAATATTAATAATCATTCAATAATTCCTTTTGCATGCAACCGGTTCAGTTACTCGCCGCCATGCTCGCCGCAGCCCTTTTGCTCGCAGGCGGCATCATAATACTGGGTTCGGATGAAGATGACAGAGCGGAGATCGCCGTCACATTGGCCTGGCAGAAGGAGATGGTGGAGTGGATAGGCGGGGACCACTTCAAGGCGACCCACATGGTGAGACCCGGTGAGGATCCCCACGTCCCCGAGGGGATGACCCCGGCGGAGGTGGTGTCAGCGGCCAATTCCGAGGCCTACTTGTACATAGGTGCGGGCATGGGATGGGAATCGACGCACCTCAGCACCATAGAATCTGAGTTGCCTGAACTGAAGATGTTCAAGATGTCCGAGGGTGTGGACCTCATACCGCGGGGAGCGAGCAACGACTCCCATATATGGACGCTTCCCGACAATCTGCTGATAACGGCGAACAACACCAAGAACGCCCTCATCGAGCTCGACCCTGAGAACGAGGCGGACTACATAGCGGGATACGAGAGTTATGTCCAGAAAGTCAACGAGATAAAATCACTGGCCGATGACAAGCTGGGTGACGCCGATGGCAACGAGTTCCTGGTTTTCCATTCCGCCTGGCAGTATTTCGCTCAACACTACAACCTGACTGAGGTGGCCCTCCAGGACGAGTTCGGAAGTGACCTCGACCCGACCACAGTAGCCAGCTGGATAGACAACAACCATGCTGGCCTGGACAAGATGTACGTCAGGCCTCATGACCCCGTCAATGAGGGGGCTTTCGCCGATCAGGGGATCGAGGTCGTGATTATGAACCCGCTCTCGCTCAATTGGTTGGACGAGTTGGAAAAGTTCATTAACGAATTGGAGGATTTCTCCGCGGCCTGATGGCTCTGTGTTACGATGGCAAGCAGTCCGCCCATAGAAATCGATGACCTCACCGCGGGTTACGGCAGCAACATCGTCCTCGAGGGCGTCAGCCTCAGGCTTGAGGAGAAGGATTTCCTCGCCGTCATCGGGCCGAACGGAGGGGGGAAGACCACACTCCTCAAGGCCATACTGGGCATCATAACCCCTCTCAAGGGCGATATTCGCATCTTCGGAGAAACGGTCGGCAACGGTCTGAGAAAGATTGGCTATGTGCCTCAGAGAGGTAACTTCGACAGCAGCTACCCCATATCGGTTTACGACGTGGTCCTGATGGGGACCCGGGTGATGAAGGGCTACAGCCCCCGCTACAGCGCGGAGTGCCACGAGAGGACGGCAGAGGCTTTGGAGATAGTCGGCATAGAGGACCTGGCGGAATACAGCCTTTCAAAGCTCTCCGGGGGGCAGATGCAGAGGGCGTTGCTGGCGAGGGCCATGGCCGGCAGGCCGGACATACTGCTCCTCGACGAGCCCACCGCCAGCCTGGACCCGCATATCAAGGAGTGCATCTATGACTCCCTGCGCCGCATAAACAAGGACCTCGCCATCATGATCGTCACCCATGACATCGGAGTGGTCTCCACCCACGTCAAGAGGGTGGCATGCCTGAACAAGAACATAATAGTCCATGACGAGCCTTTGATAACCCCCGACATGCTGGAGATGGGCTACCATTGCAACGTGGAGCTGTTGGCCCACGGCGTGCCGCACAGGACATACGGGGAGCATGACCATGACTGATTGGGGCATGGTGCTCTCCATAGGCCTCATCCAGAACATGTTCCTGGCCACCATAATGGCCAGTGTGGTGTGCGGGGTGATCGGCACCTATGTGGTGGTGAAGAGGATAGTGTTCGTCAGCGGCGGGATAGCGCACACCACCTTCGGAGGCGTCGGTTTCGCGTATTACCTGCAATCGGTCTACCTGGTGTCATGGTTCACGCCGATGATCGGCGCTATAGTCTTCGCGGTGGCCGCGGCGCTCATAATCGGCTCCCCCCGCATAAACAAGATAGTGCGCGAAGACTCCACCATCGGCGTGCTATGGGTGGTCGGAATGGCGCTGGGTGTGCTTTTCATAAGCCTCACCGACCACAACGTGGTGCTGGTGAGGTCGTACGAGAGCATCCTGTTCGGGAACGTTCTCCTCGTCAGCAGCCAGAACCTTCAGGTAATGGCCGTCATGGGCATAGTCATACTGTCCCTGGTGGCTTATCTGTACCGCGATCTGCAGATACTCACCTTCGACGAGACCCAAGCAAGGATAAGCGGCATCAACGTAACCTTGATGAACATCCTGCTCTACGTGCTGGTCGCCTTGACCTGCGTCTTCGTGATGAACATCGTGGGCATAGTCCTGGTCATAGCCCTGCTGACACTGCCCGCGGCCATAGCGAGCATGTTCAGCAACGACCTGCGGCAGATCATGGTCCTGGCGACGGTGTGCGCGCTGGTGCTCTCGTTTCTGGGCCTGGTGCTGTCGATAGAGTTCAGCATACCACCGGGGGCCTCGATCGTGCTCACCCTAGCGGTGTTCTTCATGCTCTCCCTGGGGATCAAGTCCTACCATGACCGTGGAGCGGTAGTATCGAAGGCGGAGAGGGATTGAAGAAAGGGTTTTGAAATGAAAGGTTACGGCTCAGATGTAGCCGTTTTCCTTATACCATTCCACCGTTTCGCGCAGGCCCTCCTTGAGATCGTAGGCCGGAGAGTATCCCAGCTCCGTCATGATCTTGTCCACCGAGTAGCTGCGGTCGCTGTTCACCGCGTCTACGGTGCTCAGCCTCCACATGAAATTGTCACGGCGGAGCAGGGCGTTGGCCCCCTGGACCGGCGCTATCATCGCCTTGGCGAGCATGGGATTGAGGCGGATTCTCGGCCTGGGCTTTCCGATTATCTCCGCCAGCATCGAGTAGACCTCCTCGTAGCTGTAGGAGCGACCCTCGCTGACTATGTAGGTCTCACCGATGGAGGACGGATCGTTGAGGGCAAGGATGTGCGCCTGGACCACGTCCTTGACATGAACGAACTGGACATGGCTCTTGCCTTTGCCGATCATGAAACGGGAGGCGATGGAATTGGCGAAGGAGGTTATGAACCAGAAGGACACGTCGTTGACGTTGCGGGGGCCGTATATGCCGGAAGGGCGGAGGATGGTGTAGCGCAGGCCGCTGCGCTCGAAACGTCGTACGACCTCCTCCGCCATAAGCTTGGAGCGCCCGTAGTCGAAGGCGGGATGGGGGTCGCTGTACTCGTTGGCGGGAATCGCCTCCACCGGCCCCATCGCCTCAGTGGAGGAGCAATAGATGAAGCGTTCCACGCCCTCGCCCAGGGCGGCCTTGATGAGATTCTCGGTGCCGTCGACGTTCACCCTCCGATAGTTTTCCCATTTGCCGGAGAACGTGTAATAGGCGGCCAAGTGAATGACGGCGTCCACCCCTCGGACCGCCTCCCGCAACGACGGAGGGTCGTCGAGGTAGCCCTCGCGCAGCTCCACGCCCATCTCCTCCAGCCGGGAGGTGTCGCTGCTGCCGCGCACCATGACCGCCACCTGGTGGCCGTCCTCGAGCAGACCTTCCGTCATATGCCCGCCGAGGAACCCTGTCGCCCCGGTCACCAGGACCTTCAATCCAACACCTCTTTGCCGAGCGAGAGGTCGCGTTGGTAGACGCCGTAGGTGAACAGTTTGGCCATGTCCACGCCGTCATAGGGCTCCAGCGGGCTGCGCATGAACATGTCGTCCAATGGGACGATGCGATAGGCCCCCGTCGACGGCAGCGAAGGGATCAGGGCCTCCTTCCTGCCCGCGTTCACAGCGAGACCGATGGTCTGGACCTTGTCGGCGCCGCGGTAGGCGTTATTGTCGGGAAGGTCGCCGATGAGGTCGATGACGCGCTCGCTGTCGTCCACGCGTATCACCTCCAGGAAGCGGCGGCGGTTGTGGAAGGCCAGCGGGCCATAGGCCTGGCTGGCGTCGTCCAGGTCGCTTATGCTCTCGGAGAGGGTTATCGTCCACATGTTGTCCGTGTCGTTGGAGGAGAACACCCTCCCGCCGGCGAACTGCACGTATTTGCGGGCGCACTGCAGTATGAACGCCCCGTCGTCGCTCATCCCCATGGCCATGCCCTTGCCCATAGCGTCCAGACGCTCGCCCACCTGGGAGCAGAAGCTCTTGGCGGCTTCCATCGAGCCGATGAAGGCGGCCTGCGTGGGCGAGGAGCATAGCTGCTGGTCGTAGAGCAGCATGTTCATCGCCAGTCCGTGGGCGGCCTCGGCGCCGGCGCTCTCCTCGTCGATGACCGCGAATCCTGTCAGCGGCCCGTTGGCGAAGTAGCGCGGCATGTGAGGGTTCATCGCCACCTTGGCGGACACCTCCCCTCTGCCAGGATCCCCGCCCCAGAAGTTGACCACTCCGATGCGGGCGTGGGAGAGCAGATAGTCGAGGACCGCGCTGCGATGGGAGAAGTAGCTGACCACCAGCAGATCCAGCATCTCCTGGGCGCCGGTCGTCTTCACCGCCTCCTCCAGGGTGCTTATCACCGCCAGCACCGCCTCGTAGTTGGACAGCGACGGCTTCAGTATGGTGAGGTTGCCGGTGGCGAGGGCGGTTATGGTGGGTATGAACGGAGGGACCAGCGAGTTCCCGGAGCTGATCACCAGCGCCGGGCCGCAGGGATGGTTGCGGATGTTCTCTCCCTCCGCTATCGGCATCATGGCCTCCAGCGACGCCGCGCCGCCCCGCAGGGTGGAGTCGAGGTTCTTCCTCATCTTCTCGGGGTCGAGGACCTCGGCCACGAACGACATCTCCAGCCTGATGACCTCGGGGGAGTAGCCGGTGCTCAGGGCCAGGCGCTCGGCCACCCCGTCCAGCTCTCCCGACTCCCATCGCCGCCTCCATATCCTCCCCATCTCCTCGATGGTCCTGAGGCGCTTCTCCACGGGCAGATTGGCGGCCGCCCGCTGCAGCCTGTCGGCCTTCGACAGTATGGCCTCGATGGAGGGGCGGTCGATCTCCGCGGCGGGCTGCGCAGTGTCGCAACGGAACTGGTGTCCAGGGCAGTAAGGTTCGAACATCTTCACTCCTCCATCATCTCTTCCATGGTCCCCCCGCAGGCCCGTTGCAGGTCCCAGCCCTCCTTCACCGTCAAGCGGCGGCCGAACTCGAACTCCTTGCCGTAGAAACGCTCGGAGGAATGGTACTTCATGATGTCGCCGGGGAAGAACGCCTCCAGCCATGTGGTGACGAAGGGGTTGTAGATGCATATCAGCCCCTCCTTGCCCTCCTCCTCTATGAGCTCGAAGGTCGTGGGGTCCACCAGGAACACCTCGGACAGTGGGTGGGGAAGCTTCCCCATCTTCTCGTGGTTGTCGATGAGCGCTGTCAGGGTCTCGGTCATGCCCAGAACGTCCATGAAGGGTGCCTCGACGCCGTCGCCGCCGCGGGTCAGCGCTTTGAAGTAGTTGCGGGCGCCCTCGGCCATCTCCGCGTAGGGCGGCAGGTCGGTGAAGCCCTTGGACCCGCCGCCGGTGACTATGACGCCGCCCTTGCCCAGGTTCACGGGCGGGGCGCGGGTGATGATCTTTGACACCTCGCGCTTGAGGTTGCTCATGTCGTTGAAGCGCTTCGACATCAGGTATACGCCGGCGGGAGCGGTGAAGAAGAGCTTGGGCTCCTCCTTGCTCTTGAGGAACTTGAGGATGTTCTTCTTGTCCGGCTGCAGCCTCTGCCACGGGGTCTCATCCCCATCGGCCTCGCGCATGCTCATGCCGTAGAGCAGCTCGATCCCCTTCGACTCGAGCGCCAGCTCCACGAACGCCACGAAGCTCAGCATGTGCCTCAATTCGGGGGCGGCCATGAACAACGCCTGGCCCTTGTTCTCCTCCAGCTCGTGGCCGTAGACGTACTCGAACAGGTCGGCGTTGGCCTTGACCATTATGGCGAGGTCCACGGGGCTGCGGTAGACCTTGACGGGCGCCTTGCCGGTGGTGCCGCTGGACTGGAACTGCTCCCCGCCCTCGTCCACGTCATCGATGACGAAGCGCTCGTGGCCGTCGCCGCGGATCATGTCCGCAGGGACCATAAGCTTGACCAGGTCCTGCTTCTCGGCGGTGGCGGGGTCGATCTCCAGCCTATCGAAGAGCGCCGCGTAGTACTCGGAGTTGTCGCGGAAGAACGCGAGCGACTGCCGCATCAGATCCTTCCTCAGCTCGGCGAGCTCCTGCGGCGTCTTCTCGAACAGACCCGGTTCGTTTATGAGGTTCCATATCCTCTCCACGAACGGGTCCTGGCGGTGTTTGCTGTCGGCAGCCTTTTGCTTTATCTCTTCGATTCCCAGAATGAGCACCCCCCGGCGGATGAAAGTAGAAGGGGTTTATTGTTTATTGAATTATTGCCGGGAGGGCTTAAAAGTCACTTCTGCGGCTGATTGCTGCGCACGTAAACATCCACGGCGGCGGCGATGGCGGCCACCTCCCGGCCTTGGCTGAAGGACTCCGCCAGTGTCCGCATGCGCGACTCCTCGTCCTCCATATAGCGCTCCAGCTTGGAGAGTATCCCCTCCTGCTCGATGAAATGGGTGTGGGTGTCGCCGTTGATGTAGCTGCGGTTGTTCATTATCGCGTAGTGCAGCGGCAAAGTGGTCTTCACCCCCAGGATCACGTACTCGTAGATGGCGCGCCGCATCCTCTGGATGGCCTCCATGCGGTCCGATCCATAGGAGCACAGCTTAGAGACCAGGGAGTCGTAATGCGCCGGAATGGTGTATCCCATGTGCACCCCCGAGTCCACCCTGACCCCGGGGCCGCCCGGCGATCGATAGCGAACTATCTTCCCGGGGTCTGCGTTGAAGTCGTTCATGGGGTCCTCGGCGTTCACACGGCACTCGATGGCGTGGCCGCGTATGCCGATGTCCTCCTGGCCCAGGGCCAGGGGCTCGCCGGCGGCGATGGCCAGCTGCTGCTTCACGATGTCGATGCCGGTGATCAGCTCGGAGATGGTGTGCTCCACCTGCAGGCGGGTGTTCATCTCCATGAAGTAGTGCTGCCCGTCGGCGAAGAGGAACTCCACCGTGCCGGCGTTGGTGTAGCCCACGGTTCTGGCGACGGTGAGCGCCGACTCGGTGATCGCGTCGCGGAGCTCCTCGGTCATGATGGGGGAGGGGGCCTCCTCCACCAGCTTCTGGTAGCGCCTCTGGATGGAGCATTCTCTCTCGAAGAGGTGCACCGCGTTCCCCTGGGAATCGGCAAGCACCTGCACCTCGATGTGGCGGGGCTTCTCCAGGTACTTCTCGATGAACACCGTGGCATCGCCGAAGGCGGAGCCGGCGATGCGTATCGCCTTCTCGATGGCCTCCTTGAGCCCGTCCTCGCTGTGGACTATCTGCATCCCTATGCCCCCGCCGCCGGCGCTGGCCTTGGTTATGACCGGATAGCCGATGCGGGAGGCGACCTCGCGCGCCTCGTCCACGGTCTTGACCCCGCCCTCGGTGCCCCCCAGCACCGGGACGCCGGCATCGCGCATCAGGCGCTTGCTGCCGATCTTGGAGCCCATGGTCTCGATGACCTGCGACGAGGGGCCGATGAAGACAACGCCCTCGTCCTCGCAGAGCTTGGCGAAGGAGCTGTTCTCCGCCAGGAACCCGTAGCCAGGGTGCACAGCCTCCGCCCCGGACTTCTGGGCGATCTCGCATATCCTCTCCTTGTTCAGATAGCTGTGAGACGGGTGCGCCTCGCCGACATGGAAGGCCTCGTCGGCGTACTTCACGTGCAGGGCGTTCTTGTCCGGGTCGGAGTATATGGCGACGGTCTCTATCCCCAGCTCGCGGCAGGCGCGCATCACCCGGATGGCGATCTCTCCGCGGTTGGCGATGAGTACCTTGTTGAAGTAAGACATGCGAGAAAACCCCTCAATTCAGCACCATAAGGACGTCGCCGGTCTGGACCACGTCGCCGTTGCTCACGAATATCTCCTTCACGGTACCGTCGGCAGGGCTGTTGATGGGATTCTCCATCTTCATCGCCTCCAGTATCACCAGGGTGTCCCCTTTCTTCACCTCGGCGCCGGCCTCCACCGGGATCTTCAGCACCATTCCGGTCATGTTGCTCTTCACGCCGCCTTCGACGTCGCCGCGGGGAGCCCCTCCCACGGGATTGCCCGAGGCCTCGACGGTCGAGCCTTCGACGGACACGATGCGCACCGCGAATATCTCCCCGTCGACCTCCACCTCCATGGCGGCGGGCATTCCCGTGGGAGCGGCCGCGGCGGGCGCCTCACCGGGCTTGGCGGGTAGGCACTCGCACTCCCGCTCGCCCTTGAGGAACGAGGGAGCGATGCTGGGGTAGATGATGTAGCTGAGGATGTCCTCCTCCTTCTTCACCATGCCCGCCCCCTCGGCATCCTTCTTCATCTGCTCGTACACCGGCTCGAGGAGGTCGGCGGGCCTCGCCGTGACCACTTCCTCGTCGCCGATGATCAGTTTCAGAATGTCCCCCTCGATGGGCTTGGGCGGCTTCCCGTAGAGGCCGAGGACGTAATCCTTGACCTCCTTGGTGACGCTGGTGTAACGGCCCCCGGGCACGAGGACGTTGAATATCGCCTGGGTCCCCACTATCTGGCTGGTGGGGGTCACCAGGGGAGGGTAGCCGAGGTCCTTGCGCACCGCGGGTATCTCCATCAATACTTCCTCGAGGCGGTCGAAGGCGTTCTGCTCCTTCAACTGCGATATGAGGTTGGATATCATGCCCCCCGGCAGCTGGTAGATGAGCACGTCGGAGTCGACGCGCTCGGATATGGGGTCCACCAGACCGCCGTACTTGTCGCGCAGCTTCATGCAGAGGTTGCGCGTCTCCCGCAGGGCGGCGAGATCGATGCCGCTGTCGCGCTCGGTTCCCTGCACCGCGGCCACGATGGTCTCGGTGGCGGGCTGGGACGTCCCGAAGGCGAAGGGGGACATCGCCGTGTCGACGATGTCCACGCCGGCCTCGATGGCCGCCTGGTAGCTCATGGGCGCGAGGCCGCTGGTGGAATGGGAGTGCAGGCATACCGGCACGTCCATCTCGTCCTTGATGCCGGTGACTATCGCCACCGCCTCGTGGGGGGTGATCAGGCCGGCCATGTCCTTGATGGCGATGGAGTCGCAGTCATGGGAGTAGAGCTCGCGGGCCATGCCGATGAATGCATCGCTGTCGTGCACCGGGCTGGTGGTGTAGCATATCGCCCCCTGCAGATGGGCGCCGTTGTTCTTCACCTCCTCCATTGACTTCCTCATGTTGCGTACGTCATTCAAAGCGTCGAATACACGGAAGATGTCCACGCCGTTCCTCGATGCCGCCTCCACGAACCTCTCCACCACGTCATCGGGGTAATGCCGGTATCCCACCAGGTTCTGTCCGCGCAGGAGCATCTGCACCTGGGTGTTCTTGAGCTCCTCCTTGATCTTGACGAGGCGCTCCCATGGGTCCTCCGCCAGGTATCTCATGCTGCAATCGAACGTGGCCCCGCCCCAGGCCTCCAGGGAATGGAATCCCATCCTGTCCATGGACCTCGCCAATGGAAGCATGTCATCGGTACGCATCCGAGTGGCGATCAGAGATTGGTGGGCGTCACGTAGCGTGGTATCGGTGATTTTCAACATCTTACGGCTGGCGGGGCTCATGGTAGTACCTCGTGGGGAATGTGGATCTCCAAAAAACTGTTTCAGCAGAAATCTACAATACAAGTATAAAAAATTTCACCAATGGGCCAGCAGGGAGAGAATCGGAACTGCCGAAGCCAAGACGGCCAGCAACAGGTCGCGGCGCTCGGTGAGAAAGGTGGGCTCTATCTCCCCGCCGGCGCTGTAGCCGCGCACCGTGAGCAGTTTGGCGGTCTCCTCGGTGCGCCGCAGCTGGTTTATCACTATGTTGGCCGCCAGGGGCACCAGGTTGCGCACCGAGGGTTTCATGCCCTTAATCTCCATCGCCTGCCGCACCTGCACTATGTCCTGGTTTATCATCCGCAGCCCTTGCAGGCCCATCTCCGCCATAAGGCCGATGTCGAAGCCTGTCCTCTTTCCCATCATCCACACCGACACGTCGAGAAGCTCGCTCTCCTGGCGGTCGCTGAACGCCCAGGCGGCGATGAGAAGTATGGGGATCATCCTCAGCAGATAGAGGAGCCCGAGCCCCCCGGTGAGCTCGGAGACGATGGCGGTGGCGCTTATCATCAGGACCACGCCGCTCAGCATCCGCGGATGGGGCACCGCCTTCAGCCTGGGGGTGAAGAGGGCCCACCACAGGAGGGCGGCCACCGCCCCCACGGGGCTGATGAACGCCCCCGCCGAGAGGAGTATGGTGCTGAGTATCCTCAGCCGCGGGTCGCGCATAGGGCCTCCTCCACATCGTCCATGGCTATGTTGCGCGGCCTCGCACCGTGCTCCAGCGCACGGCGCAGATACGGCGGCGCGCCAGCCCAGCGGCCGATGGACCCCGGCACCGCGCCCAGGGGCTCCAACTCCGCATCGGAGATCTGTGACAGCGTCGTCACCCGCGGGAGCATCGCCCGCTCGTGGGAGAACAGCATCGTAATCCTCCCGTCGCGCGAGCCGATGGCCTGGCACACCTTGGCCTTGGCCCGGCAGTCCAAGGAGCTGAATGGCTCGTCCAGGATCAACAGGTCGGGGTCGAGGGCGAAAACGCAGGCCAGGTTCAAGCGCTTGAGCTGGCCGCGGCTGAGCTTGAAAGGGTCGACGGCATTGCGGCCGATGAGCCCCGCCCGGGGCAGCACCTCGCCGGGGTCCAGCCCCCAAGACCGGACCTCGTCGTCGACGCTGGCGGCGGTCACGTGGTATTCGGGGAACTGCAGCGACATAACCTTGCTCTCCACTCCTTCGAAGCGCAGGTCGCCGTCGAAGGGGACGAGCCCCGCCATCGCCAAGGCCATGGTGGTCTTACCGCTGCCGATGGCCCCGCTGACGAGATGGACGCCGGGGCCGTAGGACGCCCGGCAGCGGAGGGAGAACCCCTCCCTGCTGGCCATCAGTTCCAGTTCGGCCCTCATCGCCGCAGCCTCCACATGCTGGGATAGAAACAGGTGCCCTCCAAGGATGCGAACACCTCCTCCGGAGGGCCTCGCAGCATCACCCTCCCCCCGTCGATGTATAGGACGAGGTCGGCGGCGGCGGCATGGTCCATGTCCTGGGTGCAGTACACCGCCCTCTGATCAGAGGAAAGGACCGTCTCCCGTATGAGGCGGGAGCTGGCCTCGTCCAAGTGACTGTCCACCTCATCGAGCACCAGCAGGTCCGGCGACGGCGCCAGCGCCGCCGCCAGCGCCACCAGCGCCTTCTCCCCCCCGGATATCTCCCCCGTGCCCCTGAGGAGAAGGTCGGGCCTCCCCAGCATCCCCATGGTGGCCCGCGTCCTCCTATCAGCGACGTCCACCGGGACCTTGAGGAAGCGCAGCGACGAGGCCACCTCATCGAACACCCGTGAGAACAGCATGGTGTGGTCGGGGAACTCTCCCACCCAGCCCACGGTGGCCAGCTCCGGCCGGCGGCCCATTACCTCCACCGTGCCCTCGCGGGGCTTGTCCATGCCCGACAGCAGCTCCAGCAGGGTGGTCTTGCCGGCGCCGTTGGGGCCTATGACCGCCACCCTCCCCTCCTTCGCGATGAGGGAGGGGACGTCGAGCAGGTGGTGCCTCAGGCCCTCTATCCGGATCATTCCAAGCGCTCCCCGATCTTGTAGGCGGCGATGAGCTTCACCGCGTCCCCGAGGAGGAAGGGGGCCACCCCGAGCATGGTCGCCTCCGGCAGCGGTATCTGCGCCGAGTAGGCCAGCCACAGCACGCCGGTAAGGTATATCATGCCGCTGGCTAGCACCAGGCCCGTCAGACGCAGCGCCCTGCCCTCCCTCTCATAGGCGAGCCCCGCCAGCAGCACGGCGGGCAGGAAGCCGACCAGATAACCGCCCGTGGGGCCCAGCAGCACACCGATGCCGGCGGTGCCGTTGTGGAACACCGGGAGGTTGAGAGCGCCCAGCATCAGATACAGGACGACGGGGATGACGGCGTGCCTCTTCATGACGATGGCCGCCAGCAGCACGAAGAGGGTCTGCAGCGTCAGCGGGACGGGGATGAACGGGATGGATATCCAGCTGCCCGCGGCTATGAGGGCTATGAACGTGGCGCTGTAGGACAGCAGGGCGGCGCGGTTCTCCATCATCGTCTCAATCCTCCGGGGCGCTGGCCGTCGCCAGCTGAGATAGGACTATAGAAAACAAGATGAAAAAGTAAGCGGTGGAAGCGGTTTCAGAGCTGGAAGAGGTCGCCGGCGATCACCTTCTCGACCCGGCCGTTGTCCTTCCGGATCACCAGGGCGCCGTGGTCGTCGATGTCCACCGCCTCGCCCTTGAAGGTCCTCTTCAGCGTCTTGACGTGCACCCTGCGGTTGATGGTGAGGGAGAGGCTCTTCCACTCCTGCACGATGGTGTCATACTCCCCGCTCTCCAGCTGCAGCAGTCGGAGCTCCAGCTCCTTCAGCACCCGGGCGAGGAAGCGGGGGCGGTCCACGGGCGCGCCCAATTCGAGGTGCAGGGAAGTGGCTATCTCCCTCAGCTCGTCGGGCAGCTCTTCGAGGTCGATGTTGGCGTCAATGCCCATGCCGAGGAGCACGTAGTTCACCTTATCGCCGTCGGTGGACACCTCCTGCAGCAGGCCGGCGACCTTCTTGGAGCCGATGAATATGTCGTTGGGCCATTTGATGAGGGCGCCGATGTCGTACTCGCGGCGGATCGCCCGCGCGATGGCCAGGGACCCGGCCATGGTTATCATGAACAGACGGTCAACCGGGATGTTGGGAGTCATGATGACGGTGGCCCATATCCCGCCCGGAGGCGATGCCCACATCCTGCCGTGGCGCCCCACGCCGCCGGTCTGCTGCTCCGACATGACCACCGTGCCGTGCAGGTCGACAGGGTCATTCTCCTCCGCCAAGCGCTTGGCGGCGGCCACAGTGGAGGGGATGCTGTCGAAGTGACGGGCGTCCTTGCCGATGAAACGGGTGCGGAGGCTCCGGCTCAGCTCGTAAGGAAGCATCAGGCCGGTCCTCCCCTTGAGCTCGACGCCGCCCTCGGAGGTCCCGATCGCATAGCCAAGGGCGGAAAGCTCGGCCAACGCCTCCTCCGCCTGGGAGCGGTTGATGCCCAGCCTCTCCGCTGCCTCGTCGAGGGGGATGGCGCTGGCGTTCTCGAGCAGAGCTAAAACCTCAGATGCCTTTTCCTTCATGACATATACCTTCTTTCCGTGACGGTCGACGGGCCTGCGGCCCCGCACGCCAGGGAACGGGCTGTTGAGACTCCGGGCCGCTTATCAACTTTGCGCCCGTTCCAAGCCATGACACCTGTGATTATATTGTAATAATCGTTTATTTGTTTATTGCAGGGCCTCGGCACGGCCGTTGCGTATGAGGCTTCCATCGAACCCTCGCATATACGCATCGGAGGCCGGATGCGGCGGCAAGAAGATTGATAAGGGCTCCAGGACAATGTTCGAGCAGGTGATGGCAATGGTGTTCGCTCCTTCAGACATGATCCTAATGAGCCCGGCGTTCCCCGACCGGGGGAAGATACCGCTGCGGCACAGCGGCGACGGCGACGACCTGTCCCCGCCGCTGGCATGGAAGGACGTGCCGGAGAAGGCGCGCTCCTTGGCCCTGGTCTGCCACGACCCTGACGCCCCCCTGGTCATAGAGGGGGCCTACGGCTTCGTCCATTGGGTGCTGTACAACATCCCCGCAACGGAGAAGGGTCTGCCCGAGGGTTGCCAGGACTTCACCGTCGGCCGCAACGACGCGGGGGGGCAGGGGTACGTGGGCCCCAAGCCCCCGGAGGGGCACGGGCAGCACCACTACTTCATCTGGCTGCTGGCCCTGAGCGAGGACCTCGAGCTCCGCCCCGGCCTGACGATGTGGGAGCTGATGGCGGAGATCGAGCCCCATTTGATAGGCATGAACCGCCTGGTGGGCGTCTACGAGCGCTGAGGCGGGGGGTCCGGAACGCGAGCGGCATATCGGCGCGTTCCATGAGCGCCAACGGCGTTGGTCGCTGCATAAACCTTAACAAGAAGGATTGTCCGTGTTCACGTAGGTGATTGGCGATGAACGGTAACAATGCCCCGGTCAACGGCATCGGCCAAGAGATATCCGAAGGGATGAGAGGTATGGCCGATGAACTGGTGGAAGGACTCAAAGGAATGGGGCCCGAAATCTCCGATGCGGCCAATGGGATAGGCAGTGACGTCTCGGAGACCGTGTTGGATATCCTCGATGGGGTGCTGGGTTCCCTATTCTTACTTCTGCCTTTCTGAAACCGTTTTGTTCTGAGGGCGGCGGCCCGCCCCGACCCTCTTCCATTGTCAGGGCTTCGAGGCTATAATGCGAGTGATGACGCCGCGATGATAGCCAGGTTATATGCGGCATGGCCCAGGACCGGCGCCCACAAATTCCCTGTCTTCTCGTAGATGAGACCGAGTATTGCCCCGACCGCGACGATCAGCAGCATTCCAGCCAGCACCCCTTCCAACGGCCCGGTGTAGTTCAGTGAGTGTACGGAGCCGAAGAGCAGACTGGCTATAGCTATCGAAGCGGGTGCGCCCATGCTCTTGCGCAGCCGCCCCTGTATGACCCCGCGGAAAAGAAACTCCTCCACCGGGGCCACGATGAAGGTGCTGATCACCGCGAAACCGATGAGGAACGAGGCATCCGCAGCGGTGTCCTCATAGGCGGAGCCGGGAACGGCGCCGGTCATCTCCATGACGATCATGCCGAGCATCGCCAGTGCGAAGGCGGACGCAGTGCCCAGCGCTGCCAGGCCCAGAAGGTTGCGGTCGGGCATGGAAAGCGGAATCCCTATGTCCCTTTTTTTGACATAAACATAGGCGACGAGGAAGAAGACGAACTGCCCTAGTACGATGAGAAGGAGCGTCATGGGCAGGCTGGCCACGTCCGCTCCCAGCGGTACGCTCAAGAACCCTACCGTTACTCCGACCAGCACCTGGATGATGAAGGCGGCAAGGGTGAGTGCCGCAGCGACTGCTACCGCCCTGAGGCGGCGCGTCCTGTCGGTAGGCGGGGCTTGTCCCTCTGACTTAGCTACCTTGTCACCGGTCATAACAAATTTGTCACGGACAGTGACCATAGAAAAATTGTTGTCCGGGGCGTTTCCAACGGATGCCGTCGACCAGTGGAAAAACGAGCTTATCGCGCGGTGGCGGATACGGGGGCATCCGTATAATCTGACCCGGTGGCCATCATATTTGAGGGGGACAAGGGGCATTGATCGACCGTTCTTGGCATCCCATAACCGACGTTCAGACGCCTCTCTGATGAAGTTCAAAACCATTTTATATGGACTTATGAAAATTTTTTAGAAACAGACCCTGCGGTTCACCACCACGCGTGCTGGGAATGAATGTATATAAAGCCGGAGTTCGACACTTAGGACTCTGATTTGAGCTTTCGGAGAATCCTAAGTGTCGAACTCCGGTTCGCAGAAGTGATCTTTGAATCCGAGTTAATGCGGGGAGTGAAACGCAAGGAATTATCCGTCAAGGGCTGGAAACGGAAAACCGTGATTTGTTTTTCAAAAGCGGACGGTTGGATGGAAGAATAGAGCTCCCGACGGAAAAGGTAAAGAAATAATCCAAACATCGGATTTCGAGAACCAGTTACAGGTTTTCTCAGTCTCCTTGTTAAGTGTTCTTCAGTATGACTATGGAATCCTGTTTATTGAGGAGCCTATAAAGGTTTTCAATTCCCACGATGCGCCCACAACGAGTCTGCAGACCATAATCAGAGAAATGGCCGTTTTTATACAATTGTTGTTCATGGTGTAAGCTGCACATCTATGGATCAGGTCCGGCGGAATATCAGCTTCGAGGGTATGAGCACTGCTCCCAACACAAGAGGTATGAGGATCGCCATGCATGGACTTTCCACCGTCTCCTCCTCTTCATCGCTTTCGATGGGCGTCATTTCGATTTTAAGGTTTTCATCACCCTCGACTTCCAACTGTAAGGTCTCCGTCGAATAGCCTTCCTTATGGGCCTCTAGCTCGTACACTCCTTCATTGATCAATAAAGAGAATGTCCCATTCTCGTCAGTGCTTGTCACCTTTTCTCCGTCAAGATGGATTTCAAGGTTCGTCAATGGGTTGCCGTCCGCATCTATTACCGTTCCATTCACAACGTTCTTGCGCTCCACCGACAGCAGGGCAGTGTCGTTGCTGAGTTCCGAAGGAGTGTGGTTCACCGTGACGGTGCTGCCGTCATGGTCTGCTCGCAGCATCTCGGTGCCGTTAACCGGCGTGGCACTGAGGTTCCCTCCCTCCGCCCAGGCGTAAGTGTAGTCGGAACCGTTGAGGTAGTGCAGCGTCACGTTCATACCGCTGAGGTCCAGAAACTCCCCCTCTTCGTACTCGAGACTGGGTTGATCGGCGATGCTTACGTCTATGATCTTGCGCTCGACGGAGAGCGGAGCGGTCGCATTTATGGGCCCTTCGTCATGCTCGATGGATATGGCCTCGCCGTCATGGTCTGCTCGCAGCATCTCGGTGCCGTTAACCGGCGTGGCACTGAGGTTCCCTCCCTCCACCCAAGCGTAGGTGTGAGGGTCTCCGCTGCTGAAAACGAGCGTGACTTCCATGCCGCTGAGGTCTTGCTCTTCACCCTCCACGTAGTCGAGCTTGGGCTGTTCGGTGATAAAGATGTCCGATGGAATCCTGATAATCTGCAAGGTGAAATTCTGCCAAGCGGGGACCCCTTGTTCAGAAACAGCGGTGATGTTCACATGGTAGTGTCCCGCATGCCCCGGAGAGGGTTGGCAACTCAATAATCCATCCGGGCCCATGGTGAGAGTGAATGGAGAATCGCTTACGACAGACCAATTCCCTTCGGGTATCTCCAAGTTCGCCTCCACCTGATATCCGTATGAGATCGTTTCCCGACCTTCCGTTACCGGTTCACTCACGATCTCTGTAGCCGGCAGCACTGAGAATGTGAAATTCTGGGAGCTGCTCCCTTTTCCTTCTGAGGATACGGCGATGATGTTGACCCAGTATTCTCCCTCATCTTCACTTCCGGGTTCGGCGGTGACCGTGAGAGCATCGCCGACATCGAAAGACAGGAAACCGGCCTCAGGGTGGAATGAGAAAAACCATTCAACCGTCTCATTTGCCTCGGCTGCATAGTTGAAATCCAGTGGTGCCTGTACAAGGTCAGGAGGCTTACTGACTATCTCAGGCGCCCATACATCACCCTCCTCCAGCAAGGGGAATGTGACACCGTCGGCCATCCACCAAACATCCTCGAAGTCCCATCCCGCGGCAGTGAATGTGTCCTGCGACAGCATCGATTCATGTGTCAGGCCGGTGCCTCCTGCGCTGGTGACCTTTCCGGATGTGTCAACATTCCAGAATGAATCGGTGACGGCCCCGTCATTAAGTCCGACGAGGCCACCGAAGTAATCATCGGCAACAACGGCTCCAGAGGAATAGCTCCTCAAGATGGTTCCATCGCTCCAGCCCACCAGCCCGCCGACATATTCCTTTCCTTCAACATCACCGACTGCGTATGAGTCGGAGATTTCAGAATCTTGGTTATCCCCTATAAGGCCACCTACGCCTCTATAGCCTACAACATCCGCACTGGAATGCGATTGTGTCACAGTGCCCCTATCATTGTAACCTACCAGGCCGCCAACGGACCAGGAATCTTCAGGGTCGCCTTCAACGAATCCTGAGGATGAGGAGTGTTCAACCTCGGCCTGATGATTATACCCCACCAGACCTCCTATGCCCTGCTTTGCTGACACATGTCCTTGGGAATGGGAGTATTCGATCTCGCCTCCAGGGGCGTTGTAGCCTACGAGTCCGCCGCCCCCGTAGTTCAATACGGTCACCGAGGCCGTGGATGAGCTGTGTGCGATACCGCCCTCATTGACACCCACCAGACCTCCTCCACAATGATTCTCACTGAATACATGTCCGTCCACGCTACAGGTGTTTATCGACCCTTCATTGTACCCTGCCAATGCCCCTGTATGGTCATTCCCTCTGACGGAGACGTCGATCATATCCACATCGGAAACCTCCCCCTCTGGTCCGATGTGACCGAAAACACCCACGGAATCATCTATTGACCTGTTAATGAAGAGACCTTCAACGGAGTGCCCCTGGCCGTCGAGGTATCCGTTGAATGGCGACTCCTCTGTACCTATGGGTTCGAAACCCTCTCCTCCATTCCATGCCTCGGTACCGGAACCGTCTATATCAGTGTCCAGATAATAATAACCATCCAAATCGTCCTTGATGTCCTGAAGCCCCTCAACATCGGATATCAGGACATACTCGATGACTTCCGCTTGGACGGTGTCCGTTCCAATGAAGCCGAACTCGTCCTTGATGAACAGTTCCACATCGTAAACTCCCTTATCTTCGAAGAGATGAGTGGCTGTCTCACCGGAAACAACCACTTTGCCTTCCTCATAGAAGGCCCATATCCAATCAGTGATATCCCCTTCGCTGGCGCTACCGTTCAACATCACCTCCTCGGTGATGTGATGGGGGCGGTCCCTCACCTCTGCATCGGCTATGAGCGTCCTGTATGATATGCTAACATTGTGGCCGCCTGATTCCACAACCCCTGCGTTCTCACCGACCAGACCTCCCGTTCCCAATTCTGAATAACCAACCATGTCGCCTTCAGCATAGCAGTTCTGCACCGTGCCGTGGTTCATACCCACCATACCGCCAACCTTGTCATAGCCGATCACAAGCCCGGATGATTGGGAGTCGACGATTTTCCCATGGTTCTCACCCACCAGTGCGCCGACGGAGGTGTGCCCTTTGACCTGGTCGCATTTCAGGGTCAGATTGGATACTGTACCGTGGTTGATCCCGAACAGCCCCGCCTTGGAGACGAAGGCGTTGTCCATGCGCAGGCCTTCGATGCGGTGGCCGTTGCCATCCAAATCAGCCATAAGATATGGTATGAACAGCCCTTGTTGCTCGGATAGGTCGATATCATCTGATATGCGGAAACTAAGGCCTTCACCATCGGCGAAACCGAGAAGGTCACGCATCCCTTCTGCATCGTTTATGAGGTGAACGTCACTGCTGGGGACGAGGGTTGAATCGTAATCGGTGATGTCCAAGTTACCGTCCTCGGCCCAATCGCGGTATTGCTCATCGAAAAGGCCTCCGACGGTCAAATGATGACCGCCGTTTATTTTGACGGTGTCGACGTTGTAGTAGGAGGAGTTCACATCCGCCGCCACATACCCGATTAATCCGCCCACGTCCATCTCTCCCTCCACGGTCCCGTTGAAGGCCGATCCATGCACTGAGCTGTCATCCGTGCGTCCTATAAGTCCGCCAACGTAAATTATGCCTTCAACCTGACCATCAGATTTCGATCCCTCCGTGGATCCTGAGGCATCCATTCCCATCAGCCCTCCGATGGATCTCACACCGCTGACATCAGCTGACGAGTTGGAGTCTTCCAGTGACCCTTGGTCATTGTAACCTATGATCCCGCCGACCGATTCGTATCCATCTACCGCATGATTTGTCGAACTGTCGCGGACCGTCCCCCTGTCATTGTATCCGACGATGCCTCCGATGCGTGATTCACCTTCGACTTTACCAGAGGAGTGTGAAAAAGTGATCTCGCCCCCGAGTCCCGAGTGTCCCACCAGTCCTCCTGCGCAACATTGCCCCCTTACATTCCCATGGGCCTGTGAATTCGACACGATGCCGTCTCTGTCATTGAAACCTGCAAGGCCGCCCACATAATAATCACCTATCACATCCGCGCTGCTGGAGCAGTTGATCATGAGACCGTAAGAGTATTCACCGACCAGACCTCCCACATAAACCTCACCCTCTACATCGCCACTGCCACTGACGTTCTTCACCATGCCTATGTTCAATCCGGCTAGTCCACCAACAAAATAATTCCCATTGATCGAAAGATTCTCTAACCGCAGATCATGAACTTTTCCTTCATCCCCTATGAGGCCGAACATCCCCACCACGCTCTCATCCGGCCGGTCGATATGTAGGCCCGTGATATTATGGCCTTTACCATCGAAGGTTCCGGTGAAGGGACTGTCATCATCGCCTATGGGCACGAATCCCTCCGCGTTGTTCCAACCAGAGGTATCGGAGGCGTCTATGTCATTTCCCAATTCATAATTAGCATCGAGATTGTTCCGGACATCATCCAATTGATCCAAGGTCTGAATCATGAAAGGGTTTTCTTCGGTGCCCTCTCCGTTTGCGAATTCGGCTTTCGTCTCATCCGTTACTGCGGAGGGCACCAACAAAGCCACCAGAAGCAGCGTGGCGATGACCGCCGTGCCTTTTCCGATGTCAAATCCTCCATACCTATTGACTGATCTACCGGTCGGATCCCGATATGTAAGTAATCCTTGGCCTAATTATTTGTATTATTCGGATTTCCGGGAGGTATAAACAAATCGAAAAGGCATGTGTCCGTATTCCGCGACTCCTCTTGCGCCACATGATTTGAAGAACGAGATGACTCTTCCCGCTATCGATGTTTTGACGACAATTTATCAGTAAAACAGAATTCCAACAACGAAAAGAGTCTAAGGATTTCCATGATATCGGGAGAAACTGTTTTCTGACCGAGGGGATGATCATCGGGATTATCCTGGTCGATTTCTTATAACTGATTCTAAAATAGAGTAGTAGTGCTCCCGCCGGGATTTGAACCCGGGTCGAAGGCTCGAGAGGCCCTCATGATTGGCCACTACACTACGGGAGCGTGAAACTGGTGAAAGCACGGCTGTTAATATATTTTTTGACTGCTCCCGCTCAGACTCCAGGCATCGGCGGGGAATGGCGCTTGTGGCGGTTGGCGGCCACCCGCTGCTCGATGTCCATCACCCGGGCCATGGTGGCTTCCAGGCCCTCGGCGATCTCCTCCGGGGACGTGCTGTCCTGTATGCCCTGGAGGATGATGTCCAGCTCCTCGTAGGAAATCCCCATCTCGTCCTCGTCGCTCTGCCCCTCCCAGAGGTCGGCGCTCGGCGCCCTCGTGATTATCTCCTGCGGAAGGTCCAGGTGCTTCGCCAGCCGCCACACGTTTGTCTTGTAGAGGTTGCCTATCGGTAGCGCGTCGCAGGCGCCGTCGCCGTGCTTGGTGAAATATCCCATGAGCAGCTCGCTCTTGTTGCCGGTGCCCATCACCAGGAGGTTCCCGGCGCGGGCGAAGTGGTAGAGCACCGTCATCCGGCAGCGGGCCATCACGTTCCCTCTCTCCAGCCGGTCGTCAAGTCCCAGGGCGACATCGAAGGCGTCCACCATCCCTTGGATGGGGACCACCCGGTAATCGCTGCCGATGGACCGGCTGTAGGACTCCGTCAGCATCCCGTCCTCCCGCGGGGAGGCGTCCGATGGCATGTGTATGTTGAGGACCTTTTTCCCGCCGAGGGCGTCAGCGCAGAGGCGGCTGACCAATGCGGAGTCTATCCCTCCGCTCAGGCCCACCACGACGCCGGAGGCGCCGGCGTCGTCGACCACGGATGAGATGAAGTCCTGGATCCCCTCCAATGTCTGAAGGGGGAATTCCTCGGTCATGCCTACCCATAGCAGGAGGGCGCTTTTCAAGGTTGCGACCGCTAATCAGAAAAATTCATAAACAGCGATGGCGTCCTCATTCAGATGAGAGTCACGCTGGTCCAGTCGTTGAGCGCCGCGGACGGTTCCGGAGACAACCTGGATGCCATCGGATCGGCCGTTAAGGAGGCGAAGGGCGAAGTGGTGGTCTTTCCTGAGCTCTACCTCTGCGGCTACAGCACCGCCCCAGAGCTGAAAGACCGCGTGGCCCAGAACACCGAGCGCTGGCGCAACGAGCTGATGCGCATCTCCTCCGAGAGTTGCAAGTGGCTGATAGTGGGCGCCGCCCTTCTCGACAGCGATGGGCTGAAGAATGTGCTCTGGGTACTCTCGCCCGACGGCGGGGAGCAGCGCTACGACAAGATACATCTCGCCCAGTTCGGAGAGTTCGAGGAGGGCGCGGCATTCGTGCCCGGCGACCGAGCCCTAATGGTGGACATCGGCGGCTTCCGCTTCGGCCTCTCCATATGCTACGACCTGTTCTTCCCCGAGCTTTGCCGTCGCTACGCGCTGATGGGCGCTGACGTGCTGCTGTGCGCATCGGCGTCCCCGATGCGCTCGCAGACCCCCTTCGAGAGGGTGCTTCCGGCGAGGGCGGTGGAGAATACCTGCTACGTCCTCTTCGTGAACAACGTCGGCGATCTCGACAAGTTCCAGTACTTCGGCGGCAGCCGGGCGATATCCCCCCTGGGCCATGAGATGGAGTCCTGCGGCGACTCGGGCCACTGCCTGCTCGAGGTCGAGCTCCAGCGCAACGAGCTGGAGCGCGCCCGTGAAGGGAGGCCCACCCTCAGGGACCACCGCGGCGACGTCGACTGGGGCAACGCTGTATGATCAACGAGTACTTCATACTCCTCATAATCGTATCGCTGGCTTTGGTAATGCCTCTGTTGCTGCAGCGCAGCAACATACCCGGAGTGGTGGGGGAGATCGCTGCCGGCATGGCCGTCGGGCTCCTGTTCTTCATCATACACCAGGTCACCGGCGAGGCCTACATCGGCGAGTACCCGTCGGTGGACTTCCTCGCCCACATCGGCTTCATCTTCCTGATGTTCCTCTCCGGCCTGGAACTGGATTTCGTCCGCATCGGCAGCCAGGGCCGCAGGAGACAGGCGAAGGGGGTGCTGTTCTTCTTTATGACGCTGGTCATCGCCTACTTACTGGTGGTTTTGCTCAACCATCTGACCTCCGCCGGACTGGAGGCGGTGTTCTTCGCCATCGTGCTCGCCACCACCTCATTGGCGGTGGTGCTCACCGTGGTGCGGGAGATGATGCTGAACCGGCGCCCCCTGGGCCAAGAGCTTATAGTCAACGCGGTTATAGCCGACGTGTCCGCAATGGTCATGCTCACCCTGTACGCCATAACCGTGGACCTCAGCAACTCCGATGACCTCATCTACCCGTTGATGGCGGGGTCGATCCTCCTGGCCATACTGGTGTTCTTCATCGTCGTATACCGCATCGGAAACTGGGCGATGTGGTACTTCCCTGACACCCTGAGGCGTTTCTTCGCCTCCAAGGACCCCCATGAGCTGGGGGTACGGGCGTCGCTGGTGGTGATATTCGGATTCGTGGCCATATCCTCGTTGGTGGACAGCAAGGCCCTCACCGTCCTCGGCGCGTTCCTGGCCGGCGCCGCCATATCCATGCTCTTCCGGGACTCCTTGCTCCTGGGGGAGAAGCTCAACGGCATCGGCTACGGTTTCTTCATCCCGGTGTTCTTCATAACCATCGGCATCAATTTCGCTTTCGCCGACGTGCTGCGGGCGGAGACGCTCATCCTGCTTCCGGCGCTGGTGATCATCACCGCGGTGGCCAAGATGCTCCCCTTCGTCCTTATGAGCGATCGGCTTAGGCTGAAGACCGATCTGTCCCAGGGCGTGCTGATGACCGGGGGCCTCACCCTGATGATCGCCGGGGCGGAGATCGGCCTCGACCTCGGCGTCCTAGACGCGGCCAACTACGGTCTCCTCATCCTTTTGGCCGTGGTGCTGGCCGTCATCACCCCCACCCTCTTCCGCTACCTGTATTATCGTTTGGAGCTTGATGACGGAGGTGACGCGACATGAGGATACTGATAATCGGCGGCGGAAGGATGGGCCAAGAGCTTATGGCCTCCACCCCCAAAGCGCTGGTGGTGGAGGCCAACCCCCGCCGCCTCGAGACCCTGCGCGGGCTCTTCGGAGAGGAGAGGGTGATCGAAGGGCCGTGGAGGGAGGAGCACCTGGACATCCCTGGCCTCGAGGGCATCGTCGCCGCCACCCATGAGGACGAGCGCAACATCAACATCGCGCAGACCGCCCGCGAGCGCGGCATGAGGTACGTGGTGGTCAAGGTCAAGCACCCCGCCCGCGTGGACGAGCTGCACGACATGGGCTTCGAGGATGTCATATGCCCCCATCAGTTCGCCGCCAAGGCCATACGCGCGTCCTTGACGCCGCGCTCGAAGGACCTCATCGAGATACCCGTGTTCCCCGACTCACCCCACATCGGCAAGAGGATGGAGGACCTGGGTTTCGGCCTTGATGCCATCGTCGTCGGCGTGGTGAGGAACGGCTCCGTCATCCGCGCCTGCGGACTGAGGATCGAATCAGGGGACCATATTATCGTGGTGTCCATAGGTTGGCGCTCCAAGGAGCTGCAGCGCACCATCGTGCGCAAGGAGAGCCGCATGCGTCCGTTCGAATCCATCACCGTCCTTCTCGCCGAGGAGGGCGACCTCAACAGCACCATGTCCGAGTCGCTCTACATGGCGAGGCTCTTCGACACCCGTGTGGACATCGTATCCTCCAACCCTAAGCTGCTGGAGAAGGGCAAGGAGATGGCCCGCGTCTCGGGTGTGGAGCGAAATGCGATCGCCGTGCCCTCGCTGGACCTCGGGACGCTCCCTTCGCTCCTGGATGAGTGGGAGCTCAAGGGCTGCTGCGTGGCCCTGCGCCCCTCCTCATCGTACCGGGAGCGCCGGCGATTCAGCAAATGGAAGCTCTACCGCTTCCTCCGCGATGTGGAGACCCCGGTGCTGATATGCCGCCAGCGCCACCCGTACCAGTCGGTGCTCAATGTGCTGGATGAGCATGCCGGCAGCGCGGCGGTGACTGAGCTGGTGTTCAAGCTCGGCTTCCTCAGCCGCGCCCGGCTGCGCGTCCTGCGCTACGGTTACGTGGACCCCCGCGAGCAGGAGAGGCTGGTGGAGAGGCTTACCAAGCTCTACGGAGTGCACTGCAGCGACGAGCCGCTGGTCGGAAATCCCACCTTGGAGTTCGTCAGCGAGCTCAGCTCTGGGGACCGCGACCTCACCGTGTTGAACTGGGACAGCTACAGCATCAACATCGACATATTGGGCCGCGCCATAATGGACGGGCCGTCGTCACTGCTGCTGATGCGGGGCGACTAGAAACGTTTTAATCACAGGAGCAATTTCACTGCCACAGGCCGAGATAGCCCAGCCCGGTAAGGCGCGAGCCTGGAAAGCTCGTGGGGTTCTTCCCCTCGGGAGTTCAAATCTCCCTCTCGGCGCCATCCTATTCTCCGAGGGCATAACGGAATAAATAACAGGAAGTGAATCATCAAAGGACGCTGGTGAGACAGATGAGGGTGAACGCCGATCTTTACGTGAAGGACGTCCCCGGCCAACTGGTCGCGGCTTTGGAGCCTGTATCCGTCATGGAAGGGAACATCGTGGGCGTGGTGCACCACCGCGACCAGGTAATGAACGACCGCATCGGCGTCAACATAACCTTCGAACTCTTGGACTCCGAGCGCCTCGACAAGCTGCTGGGCATATGGAAGGACCGCGACGTGCGCGTGTCCCGCATCGCTTCGGTGGTGGAGACCTACCCGCTCGACTATCTGCTCATCGGGGAGATATCGCCGTCGCGTCTCGAGGAGATCCTCGACGAGGTGAAGGACATGCTGGGCATGGAGGCCCTCGACATCCGCTACTCATCGGTGATGGAGTCGGGCAGCCGCACCGCCCTCATCAACGCCAAGCTCACCAACAGGGAGAACCTCCGCAAGGCGGAGGACATGATCGCCTCCATGGTCCAGGAGAAGGGCATCGTCGCCGTCAGGGGGCTGGGGAAATGAGCGTGGACATCGCCATCGCCGGCTTCGGCACGGTGGGGCAGGGATTCGCCGAGGTGCTCGCCCTGCGCCAGGACATGATCAGGGAGGCCTTCGGCACCGAGGCGAGGATCGTTGCCGCCTTCGACTCCGGCAGCGCCGTCTACGACGAGGAGGGCCTGGACCCCTTGGCCCTCATCACCGCCAAGACGGAGACTGGGAAAGTTGGCGACGAGCCGCTGGTGGACGGCGCCGCGTTCCTGGAGTCGATAGACTACGATGTGCTGGTGGAGGTGAGCCCCACCGACATCGTCACCGGCGGAGCGGGGCTGCACCACATCAAGGGAGCCCTCGCCGCCGGCAGGCATGTTATCACCGTCAACAAAGGCCCGCTGGCCCTGGCGTTCGCCGAGCTTGACTCCCTGGCAAAGGAGAACGGGGTGCAGATGCGCTACGAGGGCTCGGTGGGAGGGGCGATGCCCATCGTCAACCTCTGCCGCGAGAGCCTGATGGGTCAGGAGATCGGCTCGGTGATGGGAATCCTGAACGGCACCTGCAACTTCATACTCAGCCGCATGGACGACGGGCTCCCGTTCGAGCAGGCGCTCAAAGAGGCCCAGGAGCTGGGCTACGCGGAGGCCGACCCCGGTTACGACATCGACGGCGTGGACACCGCCTGCAAGGTGGTGATCCTCGCCAACTCCGTCTTCGGCATAGAATGCAGCTACGAGGACGTGGACGTCACCGGCATAACGGCGATAAGCGAGGAGGCGGTGGCCATGGCGGCGGAGCAGAACTACTGCATCCGGCTGATCGGCGAGATATCCCCGGAGAGGTTGGAGGTGTCGCCGCGGCTTGTCACCAAGGGTCATCCCCTCAGCGTCACCGGGACGCTCAACGTGGCCCAGGTGAACACCGACCTCGCCGGCCCGATAAGCATATCCGGCCGCGGGGCGGGGAGGTCGGAGACCGCATCGGCCATACTCAGCGACCTGCTGGCGATGATGCGTTCCTTCGTCAATACTAAATAATACCCACGGGATAGTCACATGGGCCTCCGGGCCTAGAACTCACAAGGGTTGATCGCATTATTGGCCGATAGAGTTGTATTGTACGACACCACCCTCAGGGATGGTGCCCAGACCGAAGGGGTCTCATTCTCGATCGAGGACAAGCTGGAGATACTGCAAAGGCTGGACGAGTTCGGCATTGATTTCGTGGAGGGGGGCTGGCCCTCCTCCAACCCCAAGGACGACCAGTTCTTCGAGCAGGCCCAGGGGATCGAACTGAGGAACACCAAGCTGGTGGCGTTCGGCTCCACGCGCCGGGCGAAGAACAGCGCCGACCGCGACGATGGGCTGGCATCCCTCATCGCCGCCGGAACGGAATGGATATGCATCTTCGGCAAGACCTGGGACCTGCACGTGGAGAAGGCGCTGCAGGTCAGCCTGGATGAGAACCTGGAGATCGTCAAGGACAGCGTCGAGCACCTGCGGGCCGAAGGCAAGAGGGTCGTATTCGACGCGGAGCACTTCTTCGACGGCTACAAGGACAACCCCGAATACGCGCTGGAGGTGCTCAAGGCCGCCGAGGCCGGCGGTGCCGAATGGGTGGTGCTCTGCGACACCAACGGAGGGTCGCTGCCCTACGACGTGGCGAAGGCGGTGAAGAAGGTCATGGAGACCGTGGGGGTGCCGGTGGGCGTCCACTGCCACAACGACTCCGACCTGGCGGTCGCCTGCTCCCACGCCGGCGTCCGCATGGGCGCCACCATGGTGCAGGGCACGATCAACGGCATCGGCGAGCGTTGCGGCAACGCCAACCTCTGCTCCATAATACCCAACCTGGTCCTGAAGATGGGGGTGGAGACATCCGTGCCCGACCTCGGCAAGCTGCGCTCGCTCAGCAACTTCATCGGCGACATCAGCAACCTCTTCCCCCAGCCAGGGATGCCCTATGTGGGGGAGAGGGCCTTCGCCCACAAGGGCGGGGTGCACGTCAGCGCCATGGCCCGCGACTCGCGGACCTACGAGCACATCGACCCGCAGACGGTGGGCAACCGCCGCCGCTTCCTGGTGTCGGAGATGTCGGGCAGCAGCAGCATCCTGGAGAAGGTGAGGGAGCTGGGCATTGACGACCAGCGCGAGGACAGTAAGCCCATCCTCGAGCACATCAAGGCGCTGGAGTCGCAGGGCTTCCAGTTCGACGGCGCCGAGGCCAGCTTCGAGCTCCTCGTCCGCCGCTTCCGCGAGGAGCAACGGACCCCGTTCGAGATGGAGGGTTTCCGCCTGTTCATAGACTCGCAGATGGGGTCCAAGCTGACCTCCGAGGCTTCGGTCAAGGTCGTCGACCGCAACGGTAACGTGGAGCACACCGCCTCCGACGGCGACGGTCCGGTGAACGCCCTCGACCAGGCGTTGAGGAAGGCGCTGGCGCGTTTCTTCCCCAAATTGAACCGCGTGCGCCTCACCGACTACAAGGTCCGCGTCATCGACGAGAAGGCCGGTACCGCCGCCAAGGTGCGGGTGCTGATACGCTCCACCGACGGCGACAGCTCCTGGACCACAGTGGGCGTCTCCGAGAACATCATCGAGGCCTCGCTCATGGCCCTGGTGGACTCCATGGAGTACATCCTCATGAAGGAGGAGTACAACGGAGTCTGAAAGCTGAAAAAGGAGGGCCCCCGAGAATCTTTATGGTGGGGAAGTTGGAGAAGGTCCGCGGGGGCCCTCCGACGCGGTCATCATAAACTAATTTCTAAAACATTATCGGGCGATTATCAAAAGTGATAATTAATCCTGTCCAGATGATGAGGCCCCTATCATCCGTGCGGACGGCAGCGTTATCCATGAGCACAACGATGCCGCTTTATGACCGGCGAGGGGAGGATCAGCGTCCTTCGCGAGGGAGAGGGCGCATCCGGAGACCGCGTCGTATATTGGATGCAGGCGAGCCAACGGACGGTCTGCAACCCGGCGTTGGAGCACGCCGTCGCCCTGGCAGACGGCATGTCCAAGCCCTTGGACGTCCTCTTCGTCATAGACCCTGGCCATGCGGGGGCGAGCCGGCGGTCGTTCACCTTCATGCTCCAGGGCCTGGAGGATGTGGCCCGCTCGCTCAAAGAGCGGGGCGTAAGCTTCTCCGTCCGCACGGGAGGGACCGTCGAGGAGGCCGTGGGGCACTTGGACGAGGCGGCGGCGCTGGTGATGGACCGCGGCTATCTCCGTCATCAGAACGCCTGGTACGATGAGGTTCTGAACGCCACCGGCATGCCCGTCCACCAGGTCGAGGCGAACGTGGTCGCGCCCACCGCACTGGCATCGGAGAAGGAGGAGTGGTCGGCCGCCACCCTGCGGCGGAAGATCTCACCGCTGGTGCAGCGCTTCCTCCATATCCCGGCCGAGAAGGGGCCGGGGATCGTAAGCGACGGCCTGTGGGACGAGGGCATGGGATGGAAGGGCAGCGAGGAGCATGCCAAGGACATGAAGCTCAAAGGGCCCGGCCCCTCGCCGATCCTCCGAGGAGGGCAGCAGGCGGCTCAGAAACTGTTCTCGGAATTCCTCGACAGGAAAATCCACCGCTACGGTGAGAAGAGGAACGACCCCTCGGAGGAATGGACGTCGCGCATGTCGCCCTACCTCCGATTCGGACAGGTGTCACCGGTCCTGCTTGCCGTCCAGGCCTCCCAGCGCGGAGGTGCGGAGGAATTCCTCGAGGAGCTGATAGTGAGGAGAGAGTTGGCGGTCAACTTCGTGAAGCACAACGGTCGGTACGACAACTACGCCTGTCTTCCAGAGTGGGCATCGAAGACGTTGGAGGAGCATGCGGGCGACAGGAGGGAGTATATCTACAGCCCCGAGGAGTTGGAGAGGGCGGAGACCCACGACGTCTACTGGAACGCCGCCCAGAGCGAGATGCTCGCCACCGGCAGGATGCACAACTACATGCGCATGTACTGGGGCAAGAAGATTCTGGAGTGGTCAGAGATTCCGGAAAGGGGCTATAACA
>PWHV01000006.1 GCA_003555025.1 Methanomassiliicoccaceae archaeon
CAGGCTCGCCATGGACTGATGGGGCGGCGGAGCGTTGAAGCGTATCGCTCAGCGACAGCTTTATCGATGGAGAAGAAAATATTGGGGCGAGGCCCCATTTTAAACGAAAGAAGGGGTTTGGCGCTCACAGGGCGTCGATGACGGCCTGGGTGAACTTCTCGGTGTCACCCTTGCCGCCCATGTCGGGCGTGAGGGCGTCCTTGTCGGCCAGGGCGGCGTATACCGCCTCCCTCATCCGGGCTGCATCGTCGGGCATCCGCATGTGGTCCAGCATCAAGGCGGCGGATAGCATCATGCCGGATGGGTTGGCTATGCCTTTGCCGGCGATGTCCGGGGCGCTGCCATGGGCGGCCTCGAAGACCGCGATGTTGTCGCCCATGTTGGCACCGGGCATCACCGCCAGCCCCCCGACCAGACCGGCGATGAGGTCGCTGACGATGTCCCCGTAGAGGTTCTGGGCCACGATGACGTCGAACTGGGAGGGGTCGACAACCAGCTGATGACAGGCGTTATCCACCAGCATCTGATGGAAATCGATGCCGCTGTAGGTCTTGGAGACGTTCTCCACGGTGCGCAGGAAGAGGCCGTCGCCCATCTTGAGGATGTTGGCCTTGTGAAGGGCGGTCACCTTGCCGCGGCCCATGCGGGCGGCGAGTTCGAAGGCGTAGCTTCCGATGCGACGGGATGCGCTCTCCGTCGTGAGCTTGATGCTCTCCACCACGCCCTGGGCCGCCTCCCTCTCGAAGCCGACGTACAGGCCCTCGGTGTTCTCGCGCACGATGATCACATCCACATTGTCATGCATCCCCGACACGCCGGGGATGGAGCGGGCGTAGCGCACGTTGGCATAGAGGTTCAAGCGCTCGCGTATGATCATGTTCACGCTGCGGTAGCCCTTTCCTATCGGAGTGGTTATCGGCCCTTTGAGGACCACGCCGCACTCCCATGCCAGCGGAAAGAACTTCGGCGAAAGCGGCCGGCCGTACTCCTCCATGGTCTTCATCCCGGCCTCGACGACCTGCCATTCGATCTCCGTTCCCATCGCTTCGATCACCTTGACGGTGGCATCGGTTATCTCCGGCCCAACACCGTCCCCGGGCACTAGCACTGCGCTCTTCATCGTCATCAGTCCTCCCCGTTCTCCACCACGTTGGTCCCGTCCTTGTAGTCCTGGTAAAGATAGAACAGCTCGTTAGCGGTCATGCTCCGTTTCAGGCTGACCGAGGCGGCCCTCACCCTTGTCAGCAGTATGGAGGCGGTGTTATCGTCCAGATAGATGCCTTTGTCCGTGAGTGCGGATACGATGGTGCTCTTCCCGGAGTGCTTGCCTATGATGATCTTCCGGGTCTGACCCACCTCCTCGGGCGCATAGGGCTCGTAGTTGCTAAGGTACTTGATCACGCCATCGGTGTGGATACCGGCCTCGTGGGCGAAGCAGTTCTCGCCGACGATGGGCTTCCAAGGGGGGATCTCGCGCGCGGAGGCCTTGCCCACGAACTCGGCGACTTCCTTGAGCCTCTCGGTCTCGATGCCGGTATGGATCTTCAAGAGGTGCTTGCTGGCCATGACGATCTCCTCCAAGGGGGTGTTGCCCGTCCTCTCGCCGATGCCCATGACCGTGGTGCTAACGAACTTGGCCCCAGCCTTTATGCCCGCCACGGCGTTGGCGGTGGCCATGCCGAAGTCGTTGTGGGTGTGCATCTCCACGTCCACGTCGACGTTGTTGACTATCCTCTCCACGTTCTTATAGGCGGAGAAGGGCTCGTCGATGCCTATGGTGTCGCAGTACCTGATGCGGTGGGCGCCGGCATCGGCGGCGGTCTTGGCGAATTCTATCATGAACTCCGGGTCGGCGCGGGAGGCGTCCTCGCCGTTGCACGATATGTACAGCCCGTGGTCGGAGGCGAACTCCACCGCCTCCTGCACCCTGTCCAGCACCCACTCCCGCGACTTTCGAAGCTTGTGCTCGATGTGGATGTCGGATGCGGACATCGATATCGCCACCGAGTCCACGTCACAGTCGAGGCTGTGCTCTATGTCCTCCAGCGACGCCCGGTTCCAGCCGAGGACGGAGGCGTTGAGCCCCATCTGCGCTATCTTGCGGATGGCTTTCTTCTCGTCGCCGCCCATGGCGGGTATGCCGGATTCTATCTGCTGCACGCCCAGCTCGTCCAGGAGCTTGGCGATCCTCAGCTTCTCTATGTTGGCGAACACTATGCCTGCGGCCTGCTCACCGTCCCGCAAGGTGGTGTCGCAGAATATAACAGGGTTGTTCAGTTTGGCCAAGACCAATGAGATGTCTTTCATGAGTCGTCCTCCATCAATGTCCGTGTCGTCGATCGGAATCAGGTAAACTGGCCTTGCAGGCCGTGTAACAATAACGGTGTTTGACAAACAATATACGTACATCTCATATATGAAACCATAAAAAATCTTTTCGCAGGGGTCCGATGCTTTGTCTCAAACAGCGTAGCGCAGCAGGGCGGCCAGTCCGGTTATCGCCTCCAGCTCCTTGCCGGCGTCGTGATGCTCTGACACCACCACAACGTCGCCCCCTTGGGCCTCCACGTCCCGGATTATGCGGTCGCAGTCCTCGCGGCGCAGCAGGGAGTCCAGCACCAGAAGTGTCTCCACCGCCCCCATGGCGGCGGCGTCGCTGACCTCCTTGGGCCCGTAGGCCACCAGGCCATCGGTGGCTATCCGTTCCAACACCTTCTCCACCAGTTCCACCTCCATCGCCACCCGCGAGTCGCGAAGCACCTCCGCCCCCAGGCCCCGCTTCATCATCTCGTTGATGCCCGCCATCCCCGACTGGCCGGTGTGATACACGAACGCATGACGGAACAGCCCAGGCGCCTTGGCCCGGCCGCGCTCCATCAGCCCCTCCTTGGCGAAACCGGGTCCGAGGACCACGATGGGCATACCCTCCTCCGCCACCGAGGATATCTTGCTCAACAGCTCTCCGAGATAGTCGCCCTCGTCCTTGTCCTGGTACTGTTTGCCGGAGCGCATGGAACGGATCGTCGCCAGCTCGCGTACGCCCATCTGGCGCATCACCGCGATTGTTGCCTCGTCCTGGTCCAGGGACACGAACACCATCCTCGGACGCTTGGAGTCGTCGGCGGCACGGCGCAGGCGGTCGAGCTGCGAGCGCCTCCAGTGCCCCTTCCTCAACGTCAATGTCTCTCCGGGCTCGAAATTGATGGTGTGGTGCTGGCCGAGGTCCTGGGGCCCTTCCTCTATCATGCCCAGCACCCGGAGGCGGAGGTCGAAGTCAGAGAACTCGATCTTCTCCACCCTGACGCCCAGGGTCATGCGCCGCTTCTCCGCCCGCTCGGAGCGGATCTTGTCACCCTTCTTCTCCTCGCGGCGATGGGTGGAGGCCTTCACCAGGTCATCGTCCTCGATGACGTTGAAAAGATGCCAGAGATCGTCCTCGCTCTCCAGCTGCATTCTGACCTCCCCGGCCCCCAGGTCCTGGTGCAGAATCCTCATCCCATCGCAATCCTTGCCGGCTTATATCGTTCTTTCGTTCTACCGTGTAAGTGGCCTAGGTCAGAGGGCCGATGCCCCGCCAAAAGGGGTTGGAATCTGTAGAACCGCCGTTGTCTGTTATCCGACAAGCGATGTCCATAGCTGTCACTGGCGGACGATAACAGTTAAGTAATATCCACAATTTCCATAGCATTCTGATGGTAGGTTGTTTTCTCGTGTTGGAGGACGGCACCGTTTTAGAGGGTGCCGGTTTCGGCCATCAGGACACGGTGTACGGGGAAGTGGTATTCAACACCGGCATGACCGGTTACCAGGAGAGCCTCACCGACCCCTCGTACCGCGGACAGATCCTGGTGATGGCCTACCCGCTGATCGGCAATTACGGTATCAAAGAAGGATACCAGCAGTCGGGCGGGGTGCATGTCAGAGGTTTCGTGGTGCGGGAGGCCTGTGAAGAGCCGAGCTTGATGTACGGCGGCGGGACCGTCGACGCTTATCTTCGTGAGAACTCCGTCCCGGGCATATCGGACCTGGACACCAGACAGCTGATCATAAAGATCCGCCAGCATGGTACCCTCCGCGGCGCGATCACCAGTTCGGAAGACCCTTTCTCCTTGGTCGAGGAGCTGAGGGCCATGCCTTATCCCAACGAGAGCAACCTCATCGCCGAGGTGTCGCCGCGCGAGGTGACGAGGTACGACGAGAGGAAGCGTTTCACCGTCGGCCTCATAGACTGCGGCGCCAAAGAGGGCATAGTCCGCGACCTCCGCTCACGCTACAACGTCGTCCGCTTCCCCCATGACACTCCCGCGGACGCCATCATCGACGCCGGCGTGGACGGCGTCATGGTCTCCAATGGCCCGGGGGATCCCTCCCATCCCGAGATAATGTCCACCACCATCAAGAACATCCGCGCCGTCGCTGACAGCATACCGCTGATGGGCATCTGCATGGGCAACCAGCTCACCGCCCTGGCCTTCGGCGCTGAGACCTACAAGATGAAGTTCGGCCACCGCGGCGCCAACCAGTCGGTTGTCTACGGCGGCAAGGTCTACATAACCTCGCAGAACCACGGCTACGCGGTGGACCCCGAATCCCTGCCGGGCACCGGCCTGGTGGCCGACCAGTTCAACGTTAACGACGGGACGGTCGAGGGGCTGCGCCACGAGGAGCTCCCGGTGTTCACCACCCAGTACCATCCTGAGGCCTCTCCCGGGCCCACGGACACGGCCTTCCTCTTCGACCGCCTCGGGGATATGATGGAGGCCTGCCAATGAAGAGGCCCTACAGCAAGCTCATGGTCATCGGCTCCGGGCCGATCGTCATCGGCCAAGCGGCGGAATTCGACTTCTCGGGGTCGCAGGCCTGCCGCTCGTTGCGGGAGGAGGGTTACGAGGTCATACTGGTGAACTCCAACCCCGCCACCATACAGACCGACCTGGAGATGGCCGACAAGGTCTACATCGAGCCCCTCAACGCCGAGACCATCGTCAAGATACTCGAGAAGGAGAGGGTGGACGGCATCCTGGCGGGCATGGGCGGGCAGACGGCGCTGAACCTTTGCTCCGAGCTAGCCGACCGCGGCGACCTGGATCGCCTGGGCGTCAAGCTGCTGGGCACCCAGCCGCACGCCATAGCCATGTCCGAGGACCGCGAGCTCTTCAAGGAGGCCATGGTCCGCATCGACGAGCCCATCTGCAAGAGCCTCACCGTGACCTCGCTGCAGGAGGCGAGGGAGGCGGTGAAATGGATCGGCTCCTACCCGGTGCTGGTGCGCCCCGCCTACACCCTGGGAGGTACCGGCGGCGGCATCGCTCACAACGACGAGGACCTGTCGCAGATCGTCGGCCGCGGCCTGGCCTACTCGCGCATCCATCAGGTTCTGATCGAAGAGAGCGTGCTCGGATGGAAGGAGTACGAGTACGAGGTGATGCGCGACGGCAACGACAACTGCATCGTGCTATGCAGCATGGAGAACTTCGACGCCATGGGCATCCACACCGGCGAGAGCATCGTCTGCGCCCCGGCGCAGACCCTCTCCGATGAGGACCACCAGCGCCTGCGGTCCTCCTCCATCAAGGTCATCCGCGCCCTGAATATCGAGGGCGGTTGCAACGTCCAATTCGCCTTCAACACCGAGAACGGCGACTACCGCCTCATCGAGGTGAACCCGCGTGTGTCCCGCTCCTCCGCCCTGGCATCCAAGGCCACCGGGTATCCCATAGCCCGCGTCGCCGCCAAGGTGGCGGTGGGGATGACCCTCGACGAGATTCTGAACAGCATCACCGGCAACACCTATGCCGCCTTCGAGCCCACATTGGACTACGTGGTGGTGAAGATCCCACGCTGGCCCTTCGACAAGTTCCGCACCGTCGACCGCACCCTGGGGACACAGATGAAGAGCACCGGCGAGACCATGGCCATCGGGCGCAGCCTCGAGGAGGCGGTGATGAAGGGCGTCCGCTCGCTGGAGATCGACCGCCTCGACCTCGAGGGCGAGGATTGGAGCGAAGAGCGCATCGAGGAGGAGCTGACGGTGGCGACCGACCTGCGCCTGTTCTTCATCGCCGAGGCGCTGCGGCGCGGTTGGAGCGCGGAGCGCGTCGCCGACCTGACAAAATGGGACCCGTTCTTCGTGCGCAAGATAGGCAACATAGTGCGCATGGAGGGGCGCATCGCCGCCGGCATGGACGAGCGCCTGATGAGGGACGCCAAGCGCATGGGCTTCCCCGACCACAGCATCGCCCGCCTCCGCGGCATGGATGAGATGGATGTCAGGGGGCTGCGCAAAGGCATGGGCGTGCTCCCCACGTACAAGATGGTGGACACCTGCGCCGCCGAGTTCGAGGCCGCCACGCCCTACTTCTACTCCACCTATGGGAATGATTGCGAGGTGGTCAAGAGCGGCAGGCGGACGGTGGTGATCGTCGGCGGCGGACCCATACGCATCGGCCAGGGCATCGAGTTCGACTACTGCTGCGTCCACGGAGTCATGGCTCTGCAGGATGAGGGCGTGGACGCCGTCATAATCAACAACAACCCCGAGACCGTGTCGACCGATTTTGACATATCCGACCGCCTGTACTTCGAACCGCTGACGCTGGAGGACGTGCTCAACGTCATCGAGCGCGAGGACGCCGACGGCGTGATAGTCCAGTACGGCGGGCAGACCAGTGTCAACCTCGCTGTGGACCTCGACCGGGCGCTGCAGGGGCACAAATGCGAGGTCCTGGGCACCTCGGCGGACATGATGGACATGGCCGAGGACCGCGAGCGCTTCTCCGACCTCATGGACCGCATCGGAGTCAAGCAGCCCGACAGCGGCACCGGCCACTCCTTCGATGAGGTCAAGGGCATCGCCGAGACGATCGGCTACCCGGTTCTGGTCCGCCCGTCCTATGTGCTGGGCGGCAGGGCGATGGAGATAGTCTACAGCGAGGATGAGCTGAGGACATACGTGGCCACCGCCGTCAAGGTCTCGCGCAAGCATCCCATACTGGTGGACAAGTACCTCACCCAAGCGGTGGAGGTCGACGTGGACCTGGTCTGTGACGGCGAGGACGTCTACATCGGCGGAATGATGGAGCATGTGGAGTACGCCGGGGTGCACTCCGGCGACGCCACCATGGTCCTGCCGCCTTTCACGCTCGACGAAGCAATGGTGTCCAGAATGGCCGATGTGAGCCGCAAGGTCGCTCTGGCCTTGGATGTCAAAGGGCTTATGAACATACAGTTGGCCGTAAAGGACGGCGAGATATTCATGATCGAGGCCAACCCCCGCGCCTCCCGCACCGTTCCCTTCATATCGAAGGCGGTGGGCGCGCCGCTGGCGAAGATATCCACCAAGGTCATGATGGGCAAGAGCCTCAACGAGCAGGGCTTCGTGGGCTGTTCCAGCATTGGGCATTACGCCATCAAGGCCTCGGTCTTCCCTTTCCTGAAGCTCCCCGGCGTGGACTCCATCCTCACCCCGGAGATGAAGAGCACCGGCGAGGTCATGGGCATCGACGAGGACTTCGGCGTCGCCACCTACAAGGCCCTGATGTCCGCCGGCTTCGAGTTGCCTGAGGACGGCGGCGTGTACCTGACCGTCAACGACGAGGACAAGCCCCGCATAGTCCAATCCGCCCGCGACCTGCAATCGATGGGGTACACCATATACGCCACCAAGGGCACGTCCACCTATCTGCGCGAGCGCGGGGTGAAGACCAGCACCGTGTTCCGCGTCAGCGAGAAGATGCCGCCCGATGCCATCGGCCTGATGCGCCGCGGGGAGATAGGCCTTATCATAAACACCCCCACCGAGAGCTCCGGGGCCCGCAGGGACGGCTACATGATGCGTCGGCTGGCGGTGGAGCTGGAGATACCGTTCATGACCACCGTCCAAGGGGGGATCGCGGCGGTGGACGCCATAAAGTCCGCCCGCGCCAATGTGGTCGGCGTACGCGACATGAGCTCCTTCCACCTCAATGGATGATGATGCTGTTGACGCCGCGGCAACGCTTCAGCGAGGGTATGTACTCCGGCGGCACCGGGCCCTCGGTGACCACCAGCAGCCTCGGCTCGTCGGTGAGCTCGGGGGCGTCCACCACCGCCTGCCTGATGCTCACCCCCGCCTCCGCGATCACCGTGGACACATCGGCCAATATGCCAGTGGAGCTGGCATTGGTGGGAACTATCTCCAGCACGCTCCACCCCATGACCTGCGCCACTGAGGCCAGCAGAGGAATGGGTCTCAGGCGGGTGAACAGGTCGTTGAGCTCCGGGTTGCCCTCGATCCTCGCCAGTGTGGAGCGCACGATGCGGCGGTCGACCCTTGCCGCCCGCCCCAGGGCGGAGTCGGAGACCTCCACCTCCCCGCAGTAGACCTTCCCCTCGGCGATGCGCATGCCGTGGCGGAACATGAGCCTCGCCACCTTCTCCTGCGAAGGGTAGCCGATGAAATGGTGGGGGAGCTGCCTCTTCATGAGGCTTTGATGGTCGATTCCGTTAATAATTTTATTCATCAATGCACAGAAAGGGCCATTGTTGAGAACCGGTCGTGCATTCGGCCCCAGCCGTAAATAATCAAATACGTGGTACACGATTCGATTGCGGGCCGCTGGCCTGTGAGGTGGTTTGAGATGGCGATGAAGGGTAGAGGCATGGCCCGGGCGTCGGGCAGCATCATCAACGCCATCGTGAGCGGTCGCGGCTGCTCCTTCGGCATCGACCTGAAGACCTGGGCGGATGTGGAGATCAACGACAGCGGGCGCATCGACATCCGCATCGAGGATAATGAGAACGAGGACAAGTATCTGGTGCACCGCTGCGTCTCCCAGGTCCTGGACGCCTACGCCCCCGAGCAGATGTACGGGGCCAAGGTGGTGACCCGCTCGGAGATCCCCATGTCCCGCGGGCTGAAGAGCTCCTCGGCGGCGGCCAATGCGGCGATAAGGGCCACCCTGGACGCCATGGACGTCGACATCGATCCCTTGGAGGCTCTGCGCATCGGCACCCGCGCATCCCGTGACGCCGGCCTCTCCAAGACCGGCGCCTTCGACGACGCTTGCGCCTCTTGGTTCGGCGGCATATGCATCACCGACAACAGCTCCGAGGCGCTTCTCCGCCGCGGGCGTTTCAACAACGACTACCGGATCATCATCCACGTGCCGCGGCAGAGGGTGCGCAAGAGGGACATCCCCTTGCACCGCATCTCCGCCTGGAGCGAAATAATGGAGCATGCCTTCGGAATGGCCATCAGCCGCGACTACCTGCGGGCTATGATGCTCAACAGCCTCTGCATATCCGCCGCCCTCGACCTAGACCAAGAGGTGTCCATGAACGCGCTGGTCCACGGCGCCTCGGCGGCGGGGTTCACCGGCACAGGCCCCAGCACCATCATTTTAGTGAAGGAGAACCGGGTCGAGGACTTCCTCAACCTCTTCGAATGCAGGGACGGCGACCTGCGCGTCGTGGACCTGTACAACGGCGAAGACTGAGGACATGATCGTATCAGGATCGGAGATGGACGGCGCAATTCCCGCCACGCCCTCACGCTGGCACACCCAGCTCTGTCTCGCCCTCGCCTCCATGGCGTTCGGCCGCAGCCGCCTGGAGAGGGCTGTCGTCGATGACGTGACCATTGAGCTGATGAAAGGACTTGAATCGATGGGGGCGGCCTTCAGCATCTCCGGCGGCGACATCACCGTGGACGGCGGGCTATTCCATCCCCGCGGCGGGATCGACGCCGGCGGCGACGAGTCCAACCTGGCGCTGCTATGCGCCGTGGCATCCAACCTTCCCCGCGCCAGCCGCATCGCCTTCGGATCGCGCAGGGCCGAGGCCTATCCATTCCTCAACGCCCTCATGGCATTGGGGGTCTCCGTCTCCTCCCAGGACAAGAGGGGGGAGTCACCGTGGGTGATCAAGGGTCCAACGCACAGCAACCACACGCATGTCAGAGGGGACCTGCCCCCCTCTTACGTGTGCTCTCTCGCCCTGGCATCGGTCATGAGGATGAGAGGGTCCGAGATAGCGGTATCGCAACCCGACCTTAGCCATTCGTTCATGGTTATCACCCAGGACGCTATGATGCGTTTCGGTCTTGGAATGTCGTTCGAAGATGGCAGGGTGCGGGTCTCCGGCGAGGAGACCTTGCGGCCGGCCACGGCGCGGGTGCGGGACGACCATGAGCTGGCCTGCTACCCGTTGGTCGCCGGCGCCATCCGCGGCCGGGTGACGGTGAGGGGGGACGTGGCCCATGACGCGGGAGTGATGGCGTTGCGGTCCTTCCGGGTCGGGATGGAGGGCTCCGCGGACGGCGTGACCGCACGGACCTCGCGCATCGAAGGCGGCGGGTTGGACATGTCCCTCTGCCCCCGCGCCTTTCCGGCCATGGCGGTGCTATCGGCCCATGCGCGCGGAGGCGGCAGGCTGCACTCCGCCCTCCTGCCCGGCCGCGACCTCATAACCCCCACGGTGAAGATGCTGCGGCGCATGGGATGTCTTGCCAGGGCTACGGAGGACGGCGCCCTGGTGCCTCAATGCGAGCTGCACGGGGCCGACCTCGGCGAGCTCGATGACCCCTTGGTATGCATGGCGGCGATGATAGCCGCAGCCAACGCCCGGGGCGAGACCTCCATCTCGAACCCGGAGCTGTGCGAATACGAGTACCCAGGCTTCCTTCGGCACATGGAGCTGTTGGGGATGCGGCTGGAGTGGCCGCGGGGATGAACAAGTATTTTTACAGTGAACATGATAAGCTCGGCGAACGCTCCAGGAGGCCGCCCATGACTGAAATCGATGAACTTCGTGATATGATAGAGAGCATCGATAGGGAGATTGTGGAGCTGATAGCGACCCGCATGGAGGTCGCCGACGAGCTCGGCAAGGAGAAGAGCCGGCAGGCCAAGGGGCATCGCGACCCCGATGTGGAGATCAAAGTGGTGGAGCGCTATCTGCAGCTGTCCAAAGAGGTGGACATCTCCGAGGAGGACGCCAGGAAGATCGCCCTCACCATACTGGAGATATCCTTGGAGCGCCAGAAGAAGCTATTCCGATAAGCCTTTTTCAACATGGTTGTTTATTCTTATAAGAATAAATCTGACAAAAGATGTTTTAAATACCCATCCAATATGGGGATTTCATTCAGCTCACAGCAATGGAGGTTTTTTATTGGACAAGGTTAAAGTAGCGGTTCTTGGCGCCACCGGGATGATCGGGCAGAGATTCATACAGATCCTCGAGGACCACCCCTATTTCGAGTTCGGAGGACTGTACGCCTCGGAGAGGTCGGCAGGCAAGCGGCTGGGGGACGTTCTGAGGATCAGGGACCACCGTTTCCGCGATGAAACCCTGGAGATGCCCATCGAGAAGATGGAGGCCAAGACCGTGGCCGACTCATCGCGGGTGGCGTTCAGCGGCCTTCCCGCCGAGGCCGCCAAGGACATGGAGTCCGAACTGGCCCAGGCCGGTCTGGCAGTGTTCTCCAACGCCTCGTCGCACCGCATGTCGCCGGACGTGCCGTTGCTCATACCCGAGGTGAACCATGAGCACCTGGACGCCGTCAAGGACCAGGGCTCCTACGCCAACGGCGGCTTTATAGTGACCAACGCCAACTGTTCCACCACCGGCATCGCCCCGCCCCTCAAAGCCCTGGACGACGCCTTCGGACTGGATCTCGTCACCGTTTCCACCTACCAGGCCATCTCCGGCGCTGGATACCCCGGCGTACCATCATTGGACATAGTAGGGAACATCCTGCCCCATATCGGAGGCGAGGAGGAGAAGATAGAGACCGAGATCAAGAAGATGCTGGGCGTTTGGAAGGATGGTTTCTTGTACTCCGATTTCACCATGCTCGCCAACTGCGCCCGCGTCCCGGTGGTCGACGGCCACCTCGAGGCCATGGTGCTGCGGATGGACTCCACCCCCGAGGTGGAGGAGGCGATCGCGGCCTTGGAGTCTTTCCGCGGCCTTCCTGAGGGCATGAGGCTCCCATCGGCCCCAGAGAGGCCGGTCATAGTCATGAGGGAGCCGGACCGGCCCCAGCCCGCCTTGGACTCCTTCGCCGGGGAGCCGGAGAGGGCCAGGGGGATGGCTGTCAGCGTCGGCCGTGTCCGCCGGGACGGGGACTGGTTCAAACTGTTCACCCTGTCGCACAACACCCTGCGCGGCGGGGCGGGAGGCTCGTTGCTGAATGCAGAGCTGGCCAAGGCCAAGGGCCTTCTGTGAGGTTGAAGATGAAACGAAGCTATGAGGAGATCAACGAGAAGCTCGCCAACGGCGACGCCGTGGTCATGACCGCGGAGGAGGTCATAGGCCTGGTGGACTCCGTTGGAGTGGAGAAGGCGGCCGCCGAGGTGGACGTTGTGACCACCGGGACCTTCGGGGCGATGTGCTCCTCCGGCGCCTTCCTCAACTTCGGCCACTCCGACCCGCCCATAAAGATGGGCAATATCTGGCTCAACGACGTTCCCGCCTACACCGGCATCGCGGCGGTGGACTGCTACATCGGCGCCAGCGAGATGATGGAGGGCGACGGCGAGGAGTACGGCGGCGCCCATGTCATCGAGGACCTGATAGAGGGCAAGGCGGTGAAGATGCGCGCCGAGTCCGTCGGCAGCGACTGCTACCCCCGCAAGGAGATCGAGACCTTCGTATCCCTGGACACCCTCAACGAGGCGTACATGTTCAATCCCCGCAACGCCTATCAGAACTACGCTGTGGGAGTGAACTCGTCGCCGCGCACCCTGTTCACCTACATGGGCAAGCTGCTCCCCCGCTACAAGAACGCCACCTACAGCTCCGCCGGGCAGCTCTCGCCACTGCTCAACGACCCCCAGTGCCGGACCGTGGGCCTGGGTACGAGGATATTCCTCGGCGGTAACGAGGGTTACGTGTCATGGCAGGGCACCCAGTTCAACACCACTCATCCGACCAGGAACGGAGTGCCGGTGGGCAACAGCAGGACCCTGGCGGTGATCGGTGACCTGAAGGGGATGAGCACCGATTACATCCGCGCCCTCAGCGTGCACAATTACGGCATATCGATCGCGGTGGGCATCGGCGTGCCCATACCGATACTGGACGAGGACATGATGCGGGCCTGCGCCATCAAGGACGAGGAGATATACGCCCCCGTAATCGATTATTCAGTACAATCACGGCGCCGCAAGACGCTGGCGGAGGTGAGCTACGCCGACCTGCGCTCCGGGACCATCGAGCTCTTCGACCGCAAGGTCAAGACCTCGTCCCTTTCCTCGTACCCCAAGGCCAAGGCCATCGCCGCGGAGCTGAAGAACTGGCTTGACGAGGGGCGGTTCGAGATCAGCCGGCCGGTGGCCCCGTTGCCTTCCGAGAGCAAGCCCAAGCCTCTGAACATATCCACGCGGGAGGAGCTGGAATGACCGTGCGCAAGAAGTACCTGCTGGCATTCACCCCGGAGAACGCGAACCTCCCGGTGATAGCGGTCCTGGTGCAGAAGTTCGGCATCATACCGAACATCATGCAGGCCAAGGTGAACGAGAGAGGAGGGCGCCTCGTCCTGGACATAGAGGGTGACAGCGAATCCCTGGAGAACGCCAAGGCCCACATCCTCGAGCAGGGCGTGGAGATGAAGGAGCTCGACCGCCATGTCTTCCGCGACGAGTGGCGCTGCATACACTGCGGAGCTTGTGTGTCGATTTGCCCCGCCGAAGCGTTCCACGTGGACATGGAGACCTACGAGGTGCGGTTCAACCCCGAGAAGTGCATAGCCTGCGAGGCCTGCATAAACGCCTGCTCCCCCAAGGCCATGAAGCTGGAGCTATGGTGATTCGGGAGCATTTCGAGCTGGGCGAGACCGCCCTCACCATCATCGCCGATGAGGAGTTCATCCCGGCGGGGAAGGAGGCGGTCTTCGACGCCCGTGCGAGCATCGAGGCCGCCATCGCCTCAGACCCCTATTTCGCCAGTACCTGGGAGCCCATCGAGGCCGTCACCGATGACCGGGTCATCCGCCGCATGTGCTCCGCCGCCGCCGCGGCGGAGGTGGGGCCGATGGCCGCGGTGGCGGGGACGGTGGCCTGGGAGGCCGTCGAGGCGATGCGCGACGCCGGCGCGGGGACGGTGGTGGCGGACAACGGCGGCGACATCGCCCTGGTCTGCGAGCGCCCGGTCACGGTGGGGATTTACAGCGGCGGCCCCCTCCGCAACCTGGGGCTATCCGTCGGCCCCCGCTCCGACGTGCTGGGAATCTGCAGCTCCTCCGCCAAGGTGGGGCACTCCATATCCCTGGGCGAGTCCCATGTCTGCACCGTCGTGGCCGAGGACGTGAGCCTGGCCGACGCGTTCGCGACCGCCCTGGGCAACATGGTAGCCAGCGACGACGTCCACCATCTACAGGAATGCGTCTCCAGAGTGGCCAGCTTCAAAGGGGTAAAGGGGGCGATGGCCAACATCGGCGAGAATCTGGCCATGGCGGGCGACCTGCCTCGGCTGGTCAGGGTAGAGGAGAGGGAGGCGCTAATCACCAGACGCAGCCTGAATATCGGAGGTAATCCTTTTTTAGGCGCAGAATATATGGACAAAGGCGAGGAGAGAAGGCGATGACCCTGCGAATGGCCGTACCCAACAAAGGCAGATTGAACGAGAGGGCGCTGGAACTGCTCCACAAAGCGGGGCTGGAGATGGACATCAATTGGGGACGACGCCTTTACGCCGCCGCCGAAAACCAGGACATGGAGGTGATGTTCGTCCGCGCCCAGGACGTCCCCCGTTTCATACACAGCGGCACCGTCGACATGGGGATAACCGGTCTCGACCTAATACTAGAGGCCGACCTCGATGTGGAATGGGTACTGGACCTCGACTTTGGGCACTGCCGTCTGGCGGTGGCCGCCCCCGAGGCCACGGGATACACCAGCGTGGAAGACATCCCCGAGGGCGCCCGGGTGGCGACCTCCTTCCCCAACCTGGCCTGGCAGTTCTTCGCCGGCCGCGGCAAGAACGTGGAGATCGTCCGCGTATCCGGGGCGGCGGAGATAACGCCGCACATCGGAGTGGCGGACCTCATAGTCGACCTCGTCTCCAGCGGGTCCACGCTGCGCACCAACCGCCTTGTCGAGCTGGACAGCATCATGCACTCCCAGGCGGTCATCGTGGCCAACCCGGACAGCCTGCAGTCGAAGGGCAAGGAGATAAACGACCTGGGGTCTTCGGTGGAGAGCGTTCTGCTGGCGGAGAAGAAGAAGTACCTGATGGCGGACATCATGAGCGACACCTTGCCAGAGGTGGAGAGGATCTTCCCCGGCGTGGCGGGGCCCACGGTGATGAACATCGCCGGCCGCGACGACATGGTGGCGATACACGTGGTCATCGACAAGAGCGAGGTCTACGATGCGGTCAACTCCTTGAAGTCCATGGGAGCCAAGGGCATATTGACCCTGCCCATCGACAGGCTGGTGCCATGATGGACCGCTCCTTGATGCGAGAGTCCGCCCGCCATTTCAAGCCCTATTACAGCCCCGACGCCGACGGAGCGCTGCGCCTTGACACCAACACCAATGTGCTGGGGCCCAACCCCGCCGCCGCGGCGGCCCTCGCCGACCTTAGCTGCCTCGACTTCAACCAGTACCCGGACACCTACTCAAGGCCTTTGCGTCGCAAGCTGGCCGGATTCCACGGCCTCAGCGAGGACAACTTCGTCACCGGCTCCGGATCCGATGAGATAATCGACATACTGTTCAAGACCTTCACCGACAAGGGGGACGTGGCCGTCATGCCCCATCCCTCCTACTCCATATACGAGTATTTCAGCGAGCTTCATGGCGGCGTCCCGGTCAAGGTCGACCTCGACGACGGGTTCCAACTGGACGTCGAAGGGATGCTGGCCCCTGACGCGGCCATCATAATGATCCCCTCACCGAACAATCCCACCGGCAACTCCTTCCGCCGCGAAGACCTCATAAGCATCATCGAGCGAAGCGATCGCCCGGTGGTCATCGACGAGGCCTACGGCGAGTACCACGGCGACTCCTTCATACCTTTGGTGGAGGAGTATGACAACCTCATAGTCACCCGCACCTTCTCCAAGGCCTATGCGATGGCGGGGCTGCGCGTCGGCTACTGCGCCTGCAGCGCCGCCGCGGCGGAGATGATGACCTGCATCAGGATACCTTACTCGTTGAACATGGTCAGCGAGAGGGCGGCCGTCGCCGCATTGGAGGACCAGGATTTCATCACACGGACGGTGGAGATGACGGAGAAAAACCGTCCGATGCTCGCCAAGGGCCTGGAGGGGATGGGGTTCCGATGCTTCCCCAGCGACGCCAACTTCATCCTGGCGAGGTCGCCTGTTGACCACCGCGGACTGGTGGACGGCCTCAAGGAGCGCGGCATACTGGTGCGTGACTTCGGCCACCGCCGCCTGCTGGAGGGCTGCGTGCGCTTCACCGTGGGCACCGAGGAGATGAACCAGAGGCTGCTGCGGGCCTGCAGGGAGCTGATAGGATGACCCTCAAAGTGTCGCTGGCCGACTACGGGGTGGGCAATCTTCACTCCATACGCAAGGCCCTGGAGATCTGCGGCGCCGAGGTCTCGGAGGTGGAGGACATGTCCCTTCTCGCTGAGGCCGACTGCATCGTCCTTCCCGGGGTGGGGGCGTTCAACCGCACCATGGAACGGCTCCTGCCTTTCCGCGACCGCATCATCGAGCGCCTGGAGGGCGGCACCCCCGCGCTAGGCATCTGCATCGGTATGCATATCCTCTTCGAGGGCAGCGATGAGGGGGACTCCCCCGGGCTGGGCTTCATCGATGGCTCGGTCGTCCCCATGGAAGCTAGCAGCCTCCCTCACATGGGATGGAACGACATCGATGGCAACGACCCCATCTTGGAGGGGGTGGACGACCGCTACTTCTATTTCGCCCATTCCTATCGCGCCCGCCCCGATGAACCCTCGGCGATAGTGGGCTCGACCTATTACGAAAGCATGTTCCCCTCCTTGTTCCGCTGTGAGAACACCTACGGGTGCCAGTTCCATCCGGAGAAGAGCAGTTCCTCCGGGCTCAGGTTGCTGGAGAACTTCGTCGGCTTCGCGGAGGAATGCCTGTGATCGTCATACCGGCGGTGGACATCATGGACCATTGCGTGGTCCAGCTCGTCGGCGGCGTCCCCGGCACCGAGCTGTTCAGCATTCCCGACCCGTTGCAGGTGGCCAGAGGATGGACCCTGAAAGGTGCCCCGGCGCTGCACGTCGTCGACCTGGACGGGGCCTTCGGCAAAGAAGACAACCTCGACCGCATAATCGGCATGGCGGCCGAGTGCGAGGTGCCGGTGCAGGTGGGGGGCGGCATATCCACGGACGAGAAGGCGGACCGGCTGCTGGACGCAGGGGTTGCACGGGTCATCGTCGGCACGCGGGGCATCAAGGAGCCGGAATGGCTGGAGCGGTTGGCGGAGCGCCGTCCCGGCCGCATCATACAAGCGCTGGACGTAAAGGACGGCAGGATAACCATGCGAGGATGGCAGGAGGAGGCGCCGATGAGCCTCGAGGACATGTTCTCCCGCATCGAGGCCTTGCCTCTGGCGGGCATACTCAACACCAATGTCAACGTCGAGGGCAAAGGCCAAGGTATAGACGTAGGGGCGGCCACGGACTTCATCTCCCGCTCGCCGCACCCGGTCATATCCTCCGGCGGAGTGAGCACCATCGACGACGTCCTCGTCCTGAAGGATGCGGGCGCGGCGGCGGCGGTCGTCGGGGTGGCGGTGTACAGCGGCGAGTTCCGCCCCTGGGAGTGGCCCACCCCCTGGACCGTGGGCGAATAGTCTTTGTTTGAAGATTAGGGGCCCTTGATCCCCAAGCGGGCCTTTATCTCTTCCCTGAACAGCCAGGCCAACACAGCGCCGTCCAACAGGACCAGCGCCGCGGCGATCAGCGATGCCAGGACCCAATCCTCTGCGAACCAGTATATGAGATACCACACCAGGGCGTAGATGGCGACCGCGACCACCGTAAGCTGCGGGAAATATTTCGTTATGAAATCCTTCATCAATGGCGGATTGACCGGAGGGGATAAAATGGAATCCCTGGTATGGCCGCCGCTCCGCGGCCTCGGAGAAGGCCGTTGACAGGAGCTGCGGTCCGGAACGCCCCATGCCAAGAAGGTCCTGGTTCAGGTCATTGACCTAATGACCGTAGCGGTAGCGGCCGGGGGGGATCCTCAACTCAAAGCGCGCGCCCTTGCCGGGGGCGCCGGTCTCCTCGATCTCTATGCCGGTGATCGCCAGAATTTCCTTGATGATGAACAGCCCCATCCCGGTGTTGATGCCGTGGGCGCGTTCGAATATCCTCTGCTTATCATCGGCGTCTATGCCTTTACCGTCATCCTCCCAGAATATGGTCAGGTGTCCATCGTCGACCCGGTGGCCCAACCTGACGATGTTGGCCCCGTCGCCGTGGCGAAGGGTGTTGTCCAAGAGGTTGGTGAACACCTTGGGAAGCATGGTGTCGGCGAAAACCATGATGCCCTCGGTGTCATTCTCCAGACGAAGGCCGTCGAAATCTTGCTCGGGTGGAAGCGTGTCCTCCAGCTGCTGCCACTCCGGCGCCTGGGAGCCGATATCGCCATACAGCTTGGTGAAATCTATCTGCGAATGTATCTTCTCGGTTATCTCCATAAGGCGTTCGATGAGCTCGGAGGTCCTCATGTCAGGGTCGTCGAGCATCATCCTCAGGAAACCGCCCAGCGCCAATGTCTGGTTAAGGACGTCATGCCGGGTCACGCCGGTCAGCAGGGTGAGCTGGCGGTTGGCGCTGCGCAACGCTTCCTCGGCCAGCTTCCTGTCGGTGACGTCGCGTACGGTCTCGATGGCGCCGATCAGTTCCCCTTTGCAACCGTATATAGGGCGGGCCATTGCCCAGAGCCTCATCTTTTTGCCCCCTACAGTAACCGGGACATCGTCCACCGCCATGGTGTCCCCGCGCCTCTCTATGTGCTCGTAGTGCCTCTCGGTTCCGGAATCGGGGTTCAACGCCAGGTCCAGAAGTACTGGACGCCGCTCGCCGTAGAACGGGACGGAATACTCCTGGTCGCCTCTGCCGACGATCTCCTCCGCCGCCACGCCGGTGATCTCCTCCATGGCCTTGTTCCAGTACAACACGGTGCCGTCCCGGGAAACGACCATTGTCGGGTCGGGCAGGTTCCTTATGACGTCCGCCATTTGTGTCCTCGTTTCCAGCATGACCTCGAACGCCTCGATCTGGCTGCTTATGTCTATATGGGCGCCCACTATGTTGTCAGCCGGCCGACCGTCCTCCTCGGTGAGCCTCCTCCCCCTCGACAGTATCGAGGCGTGGCTGCCGTCGGCGCGGCGCATGCGGAACTGCGATTCGTACAACGAGGTGCTTCCGCTCTCGATGTACGAGAGCAAACGCCTGGCGGCGGCGTCGCGGTCTTCGGGGTGTATCAGATCGAACAAGGCATTCTCCATGCTGTCCCCGCCCTCGGCCTGACCCATGTCGGGCGGATGCCCCAGCATGGTGTAGTACTCGGGGCTGCACCATACCTTCCTATCAAGGGCGGAGATCTCCCATGCCCCGGTGTTGGAGGCCTCTATCAGGGTGCGGTAGAGCATCTCGCTCTCGGCCAACTTCCTCTCCGCGGCCTTGCGTTCGGTGATATCACGGCTAACGGCGATTATCCCTTCAGGTCGCCCGTAGTAATCTAGGAGGAAGTTGGCATTCACCTCCACCCATACGGTGTGCCCGTCCTTGTGGTAATCCTCCAGTTCCAAGGTGTGAAAAATATCCTGCGGCGCCTTGCCCTCTTCCAGCTCCTGCAGGCTCCTCTCTAGAACGCTGACCGCGTTCCGGTATGATTCCGGGGTCATAATCTCGGAGATGTTCTTCCCGGTCTCTTCCTCCGCTGTATGGCCGCGGATACCCTGCAGGGAAGTAGTGGTGAAGACCACATTCAAATCCATGTCGAGAATCGTTATGTTGTCGGCGGTGTTCTCGTTAAGTATGGTGAACAGCTCCTCCGTGCGGCGCAGCCTCTCCTTCTCCTCCACCTGCTCGGTGATGACCTCGGTGTTGACCACTATGCCGCCGATGGACCCGTCCTTCTGGTACCAGGGCATGCACTCCCATCTCGTCCAATCCACGGAGCCGTCCTCATGCTCGTATGAATCCATCTCAGCGCTCTCCACCGCCCCCCGCAAGCATCTCTGGTGCACCTCCCTCCATTTCTGCGGCAGGTCAGGGAACACCTCATAGTGATGCTTGCCGATGATGTCCCCCTCCACTCCGTACTGCTGCTTGTAGCCCTTGCTTACGAAAAGGTAGTTCAGATCGCGGTCGTGTATGGCGATGGCCGCCGTGGAGTTCTCCACTATGTAGCTCAGCATGTCGTAGGAGTGCTGCAGCTCGAGCTCGGCCTCCTTCTCTTTGGTTATGTCCGCATGGGTGCCGATCACTCGGAGCGGCCTCCCTTCATCATCGCGTTCCATGACCTGGCCGTGGTCCTTCACCCAAGCCCAACCGCCGTCCTTGCAGCGTAAGCGGACCACGCATTGGTAATGATCGCTGGCACCATCGAAATGCTCCTTCATCGCCTGTTCCGAGGCGGCGATGTCATCGGGGTGGCAGAGCCCCCTCCACGTCTCGATGCTGATGGGGCGCAGCTCCTCCGGCGTGTAGCCGTGGGCCTCCAACCATCTGTCGTTGACTTCAGCCTCTCCGGTGCGCGGGTACCATTCCCATACTCCCATGTCCGAGTTCTCGATCGCCAAAGACAGCTTCTTCTCGCCCTCCTGAGAGGCGCCGAGGGCCAGGTTGCGGTCGTGGGCCAACAGCACTTGGGCCCCCAATGCCGACATGTTGCCCATGAACGCCTCCTCGTCGTTTAACCAGCACCGTGGCCCATCGCAGCTCTCCAGGCAGATGACCCCTCTGAGCTCGCCATCGACCACCATCCCGGTGTCGATCATGGAGCATGCATCCTCGCTCATGATGCATCCTTGGCGATGGTCGCAGAGCTCCGGGTCGTCGCTTATGTCCTCCGACTTGAGGATGATGTTATCCTTGAGCCTGTCGAGATACGGTCTCGCCCTTTCGTAGTCCGCAACGGGGCATTCGCCATGGCTCGCGGACGGTCCGTCGTAGAGGGACCGGCAACGCATCTCCTCCGCATGCTCATCGACTTCCCATATGCTGCATCTGCTCGCGCCGATGCCGCCGCATATCGCCTCTGTCATACGATGGAAAGCGGCGGGGATCTCACCTGAAGAGACCGCCCTGTCCATCTCCAGGCTGACGGCCGCGGTCCTTTGGAGCTCGGCGCGTTGCTCGGAGGCCTCCCCCTCCACCAGGGACTTCACCCAGGCAGTGACGTCCTGGAAGAGCAACGCCATGCGGCCCTTGTCGTGCCTAATTATCTCCATGTCGTAATAGCTCCGACCGCCGTCCTCCTCAATTATCTCCACGGAATTGATGCTCTCTGACTCCCCGGTCTCATAGACTTTCCACAAAAGCCCTGACAGGCGATCCTTCGCCTCCGGCGGCAGCGTGGAAATGATATGCCCGATGGTGCTGCCCTCTTCGAACCCCCACTCCCCCGCCAAGGCGGAGGCGACCGGATTCATGCTTAAGACCGTGCAGGCCTTCGGATCTCCCAGATCGCCCGTTTGCAAAATGATCAGTCCGGTCTGCAAGTGATTGACTATGTCGCAGAAGCCCTTGACCTCCTTGAGCCCTCTCCAGTGGTCCACCGCCACATTCATCTTGTGCAACAGTTCGGTGAACTGCGACCGCGGGTCCCCTCCTTTCTGGATGTAGAAGTCGGCGCCGTTGTCGATGGCCTCGATGGCCACCTCCTCCCTCCCTCTGCCGGTGAAAAGGATGAAGGGCACATCGTCGTCACGGGAACGTATCTCCTTGAGAAGCCCGATGCCGTCCATATCCGGCATCTCGTAATCGGAGACGACGACATCGAACTCCTCCTGCTCCAACCTGCCTATGGCCTCCCTGGCGTTGTCGCATGTATCCACCGCCATTATCCTCTCGTCCCTCTCCAGGAAGAGTTTCGTCAGTTCGAGGAGGCTCTCCTCATCGTCCACGTAAAGGGCCCTGATCAATCCGGCGCACCCCGTATATCTGGTTTTAAGAGGGCGGACCTGCCTTAAAACCGTTTCCAGTTTTTCCCCGCGAATGTTGTTCCATTCGCGGCGGCGAGGCCCATCATGCGTTCCATGCAAGCAAAGGTTACATAATCAGAAGTGAATCGGCCCGTGTGGGCAACATGAAGAGGAAAGCGAGCATATCCCGCGAGACGAAGGAGACCCGCATCAGCCTGTCCCTGCTTTTGGACGGCGAGGGGAAGCAGGACATCGAGTGCGAGGACCAATTCCTCACCCACATGCTGGACACCCTGGGGAGGTATTCCGGCATGGACCTAACGCTTAAGGCGTCGGGGGATGACCCGCACCATCTGATCGAGGATGCGGGCATAGTCCTGGGCAAGGCCCTGAGAGAGGCGATGGGTGACTCCCCCGTGCAGAGGATGGCCTCATCGACGGTGGCCATGGACGATGCGCTGGTGTCGGTCACCGTGGACCTTGTAGACCGCCCTTACGTGGACATCGACTGCGACGACCCGCTCTACCACCACTTCCTGCGCAGCCTCGCCACGGCGGCGGGGATGACGCTGCACGTGGTGGAGGTCAGAGGCTTCGACCCGCACCACTCGGTGGAGGCGGCCTTCAAGGGCCTGGGCCGATGTCTGGAAGAAGCGTTGCGGCCCAGGGACGAGGAGCTCAGCACCAAGGGCGGGGTCAGGGGTGGCTGAGATGCTCACCCGCAGGATAATACCCTGCCTTGACGTCAAGGACGGCAACGTGGTCAAAGGTGTCAAGTTCCGCGACCTCAAGGACGTGGGCCACCCTCCGGAGCTGGCGACGGAGTACGAGCGCCAAGGCGCCGATGAGGTGACCTTCCTGGACATATCCGCCACCCAGGAGGCGAGGCGGACCATGCTCCGCATCGTGGAGGAGACCGCGGAGAAACTGTTCGTGCCCCTCACCGTGGGCGGCGGCATCAGGACGCGCAACGACATGCGCGAGGCCCTCAACGCCGGGGCGGACAAGGTGTCGGTGAACTCGGCGGCGGTGCGCTCACCGGAGCTCATATCCGTCTGCGCCGAGGACTTCGGCCGGCAGTGCGTGGTGGTGGCCATCGACGCCAAGCGCCATGGCCGTTCCTGGAAGGTGCACACCCACGGCGGCACCGAGTCCACCGACATCGACGCGGTGGAATGGGCCAAGACGGTGGAGGACCTCGGCGCCGGCGAGATACTGCTGACCTCGATGGACGCCGACGGCACCAAGGACGGCTACGACCTCGACCTCACCGGCATCATCGCCGATGAGGTGTCCATACCGGTGATAGCCTCCGGCGGCTGCGGCAGCATCGAGCACATCTACGAGGTGTTCTCGCAGACGCGCGCGTCCGCGGCCCTGGCGGCCTCCATATTCCATTATGGCGAGCACACCGTGGGCGAGGTGAAGGAATACCTGCGCGACCAGGGGGTGCACGTGAGATGAACCTCGTCTACGACCGCGACGGCCTCATACCGGTGGTGGTGCAGGACCGCCTCAGCAACGAGGTCCTCATGGTGGCCTGGGCCAACGAGGAGGCGGTGCGGCTGATGGAGGAGACCGGCAACACCCACTTCTGGTCCCGCAGCCGTCAGGAGCTGTGGCGCAAGGGGGACAGCTCCGGCCACTACCAGCACATCATATCGATGGAGACCGACTGCGACCGCGACACCCTGCTGGTGAGGGTGGAGCAGGAGGGCGTCGCCTGCCACACCGGCGAGCCCAGCTGCTTCTACGAGCATCTCAGCGGCGACACCGGCGCCACCATGGCAATCATCCCTCGGTTGATGCGGGCCATCGAGGACCGCCGCGACAATCCCGTGGAGGGGAGCTACACCTGCCGCCTCATGCAGGACGAGAACCTGATGTGCAAGAAGCTGATAGAGGAGGCGGGCGAGCTGGCGCTGGCGATCAAGGACGGCGGGGAGGACGAGATGGCCTGGGAGCTGGCCGACCTTATATACCACCTCATGGTCGCCGTGGCGTCCACCGGGCTGCCGGTGGACAAGGCCTACGCCAAGCTGAAGGAGAGAAGGAGATGAGATACGACCTCCACGCCCACACCCTGATAAGCGACGGCGAGCTGCTCCCCGCGGAGCTGGCCGCCCGAGCGATGGTCTCCGGCCACAGCGCCGTGGCGATCACCGACCACGTCGACATGACCAACATCGACTCGGCCATCGGTCAGGCGCTGCGGGCGGCGGAGCTCGTCGAGGACTACATCCGCGTCATCCCCGGAGTGGAGATAACCCATGTTCCGCCATCGAAGATAAACGGCCTGGTGGAGAGGGCTAGGCGTCTGGGCGCGGAGATCGTCGTGGTCCACGGCGAGACCCTGGTGGAGCCGGTGGCGGCGGGGACCAACCGCATGGCGGTGCAGAACCCCGAGGTGGACATACTCGCCCATCCGGGAGCGATAAGCCCCGCCGACGTGGAGGCGGCGGCGGCCAACAACGTCGCCCTGGAGATAACCGGCCGCAAGGGCCACAGCCTCGCCAACGGCCACGTCGCCCGGCTGGCGGCCTCGCTGGGAGCGGAGATGCTGGTCAATTCCGACGCCCACGCCCCCGGCGACCTGATGGACGCCGACCGCGCCGGAGCGGTGGCCTTGGGCGCGGGGATGGACGAGAGGCTGGCCCATCGCGCCCTGGAGGCCTTTCCGGCGGAGCTCGTCCGCCGGCTCTGATTCTTTTATACCAGCAATACGATTATCTTCGGATGACATCGCGCATAGGCATCATCGGAGGGTCAGGGGTCTACGACCCAGGGGCCTTCGACCTCGAGCGGAAAGTGGACATGGACACCCCCTACGGCAAGCCCTCGGGGCAGATATTGGTGGGCAGGATGTACGGGGCGGACGTAGCGTTCATCCCCCGTCACGGCGAGTCCCACGAGCACCCGCCCCACAAGGTGCCCTACCAGGCCAACATATGGGCCATGAAGGAGCTGGGCGTCGATGTCATAATATCGCCCTGCGCGGTCGGCTCCCTGCAGGAGGAGTACCGCCCCGGAGAGCTGGTCCTCGCCGACCAGTTCATCGATTTCACCAAGACCCGCGAGTACACCTTCTTCCATGGCCCCAAGACGGTGCACATCAGCATCCCCGACCCGTTCTGCGAGGAGATCAACGCCCTCTTCCACCAGGAGGCGGAGGGGTTGGGCATCCCCATCCACCGAGGGGGCGCGTACCTCTGCATCGAGGGGCCCCGCTTCTCCACCAAGGCGGAGAGCAGGATGTACCGCAACTTCGCGGACATCATCGGCATGACGGTGGTGCCGGAGTGCCAGCTGGCGAGGGAGATGGGGATGTGCTACTGCAGCCTGGCCATGGTCACCGACTATGATGTGTGGAAGGACCGGCCGGTGGAGCTGTCCACCGTGCTCAAGACCATGAGCGAGAACCTGCACAAGGTCTCCGCGCTGCTGGAGGCGGTTCTGCCCAGGCTATCCTCGCGGGATTGCGGCTGCGCCGCGGCCGCGGAGCAGGCGGGTGTCTGAGGCATCTCCCCGTCCGCCGGTCCGATGGCCTGCATGCTGATGCGGCCGGGCCTGAGGCTTGGCTAACAGGAGCGCGTCGCAACCCAGCGCTGAAGCTCATCCTTGACGGCGCATCAGCCACAGCCCGCCACCCACCATCGCAAGCGCCACCGCCATGAATCCCGTGTAGATGAGCCCGCGGACGAGCTCGTCCTCTTCTATCGGATCCATCTCCGGGTCCTCGCCGGGAACGGCCTTGAGATCGAGCTTCTTGAAGTACATCCCCGGCTTGTCCGCGGTCAGCGTGTACTCCCCCGCCTCGATGGTGAACTCGTAGCGGCCGCTGTCGTTGGTGCTGGTCCTCTTCTCGCCGTCGACGAGGACATTGGCCCCGGCCACCGGCTCGCCGTCGGAGTCGATCACCGTGCCGGTCACCTTGACCATGTCGCTGACCGTCAGCGTGTAGTTCTGCGACCCTGCCACGCCGTGGACCGACTCCGCGGTCAGGTGCACATAGTAATCGCCCAAGTCCTCCATGCCCGGAGAGGCGGTCACAAGACCGTCCTCGTTCACCTCCACCGGGAACGGCGCATCGCTGGTCAGCGACCACCCTTGCGCCGCGACTTCGACGTTGGCCTCCGCCTGGTACCGATAGATGGCGTCTGCGGCCGCGGTCCCCGCCGCTTCGCTGACGATGGCGGTCGATGGGAGGACGGTGAGGTTGATATTCTGCGATTCGTTGAGGTTGCCCTCGTCGGAAGTGGCGGTGATGTTCACCTGATAGCTCCCCGCATCCCCGAGGGAGGGGACGCCGCTGATGTTCAGGCTGCCGTTCACCACTGCGAACGAGAGGAAGCCCGCGTCAGGAGACGTTTCCCATGACCAGGAGACCGACTCGTTGGCCTCCGCCACATAGCCATAGGGGGCGGTCTCCTGCCCCTCCTCGACCGGCGCGCTGACAAAGCTCGGCGCCCAAGCACTGGTCACAGTGAGGTTGAACTGCTTGCGGTCCTCGTTGCCGAAGCGGTCGGAGGCGGTGATGTTCATTCGGTATAGGTCGGCGCCGTTGGACGGGGGCGTTCCGTTGACGACCCCCTTGCTCTCATTGATGCTGAGGAACTCAGGGTTGTCCTCGATCCCCCATTCAACCTCCGCATCCACCTTCGCCGAGTAACGGAAATGCCCGAGCTCCCTGACGGTCTGGTCGGGTATCGCGGAGATGCTGGGCCAGAGGCTGTGCCGCAGCAAGGGGGTGCTGTTCCCCTCATCGATGAACCATGTCGCATCGAAGTCCCAGCCAGTGAAGGACTGATTCTTGCGCATGTCGCTGTTGTTAAGGCCCTTCATCCCTGCCTCGTTGCCCGCCCCCGCGCCCTCCTGCACGGTGGTCTCGTTGTTCCAGTAAGCGGAGCCTGCCGTCCCTTGGTTGTCGCCTATCAAAGCCCCTGTCAGCACGGTCCCGGTCACGCTCACGTTAGCGTAGGAGTTGTTGATGCTTCCCCAGTTGACGCCCAGCAGTCCGCCCGTCGCCCGGTAGCCGCTGACATCGCCGCCGGCATGGGCGTTCAAAACCATCGAATCGGCGGCGGCGCGGCCGAGCAGGGCGCCGACATTGCTGTGGCCGCTGATCTCCCCGGTCACCGAGGCGTTGCTGACGGAGGAGCCCCCGTGAGCGAAGCCCACCAGGCCGCCCACGTCCTTGTAGCCCTTGATATTGGCCTCCCTGAGGTCAAGGGCCTCCACCGCGCCCCTTAGCTGTCCGAAGAGCGCCACCGAGCCCGAGAGGGGCTGTTCAACATCGAGGCCGGTAATCACGCAGCCGCCGCCGTCGAATTGGGCTGCCATATAGGGTATGTAGAGTCCGCGTTCCAATTCTATGTTGTGCCCCAGGCGGAACTCGAGGCCGGGGTCATGGGCGAAGCCCAGCAGGTCCCGCATGCCTTGTACGTCCTCGATCAGCTGCGCCCCCTCTTCCTCTTTGTAGTGATCGACGACGTTCAGCGTCATGTTGTTCGCTTGCCACTCCCGGTACTGGTGTTCGAATAGGCCGCCGAGAGTCACCTTGTTGGCGCCGTTGATGCTCACCGCGGAGATGTTGTAATGGGAATTGACCACCTCGCCGGCGTTGAATCCTGTCAGACCGCCCAGGTGGCCCATGGTGCCATACACGCCCCCCGAGGAGCTGCTGTTGCGGACGCTTCCCTCGTTGTGGCCTGCCAGCCCTCCGACGGAGAACGAGCCTTCCGTTTTGGCGGATGACTGCGAGTGCTCTACCACACCGTGGTTCTCCCCCACCAGGCCTCCCGCCTTGCGGATGCCTTCCGTCTCGCCGCTGGCCTTAGAGCCGTTGATGCTGCCGTGGTTGACACCGGCCAGACCTCCGGAGGACTCCGTCCCGTCCACCGGACCGGTCGATGAGCAGTTGAGCAGGTCGCCATGGTTCCCTCCTGCCAGGCCTCCGGCGCCGATGCCCGTTCCCGTGACCGATGCGGAGGAGGAGCTGTTGATGACCGACCCGTGGTTGTCACCCACCACTCCGCCCACCAGGCCGTCGCCGCTGACCCGGCCGGAAGCGTGACCGCGCTCGATGACGGAGGAGGCTCCTGCCGATCCGATGAGGGCCCCGCCGCGGTCACCCAGGGCGGACACCTCCCCGCTGGCGCTGCAGTTGTGGACCGTGCCGTTGCTTCTCCCCGCCAACGCCCCCACCGAATCTATGCCCGTCACCTCCGCCAAAAGCAGGCTGAGGTTCGCCACCCGTCCCGACGGCCCTATGGCGCTGAAGAGGCCGATGTCATCACCGTACGAATGGATATGAAGGCCGATTACACGGTGCCCGTCGCCTTCCAGTGTGCCGTTGAACTCCGAACCGTGACCGATGGGAGTCCAGTGGCCATGACCGGAGAGGTCGATGTCGTTCACGAGGAGGTAATGGGCGCTGAGGTTGTCACGCAGACCGTGAAGCTGCGATGCCGACCCGATGAGATAGGGGTCCTCGGGCGTCCCCTCGCCCTCCGCGTCGCCCGAAGCCTGCGCATCCGTTGCGTTGAGCGGTACGAGCGGCAATGCCAGCATCAGTGATGCCGCGACGAACGACGGTATTTTCAATGACATTTCAACCAGTTTTCGGACGTATCCAACTCAGGCTCGCCGACCAGTGAAAAATCGGGGTCTGCCTATAAACAATTATTCAAGCGATCGCCACAGTAAAGGCCTAGCAATGCGTATCGATCGCCAGGCTAAGGGCTTGGCGACGGCGGGGCGGGATCGTATCAATCCCCATAGGATGATGGCCTTCGCCATCGGGCGACGCGGGCCTGCAGCGGCCCTCACTCCTCCAGCAGCTTGGCGTAGGAAACGTCGTCCATCAACGCCTGCAGCTCCGTTGGGTCGGAGAGCCGCATGTCGACCAACCAGCCATCACTGTAAGGGGATCGGTTCATGAGCTCCGGCTGCTCCTCCAGGTAGGGGTTGGCCTCTATGACCTCGCCGCTGAATGGGGAGTGCACCGGCTCGACCGTCTTGACGCTCTCCAACGCGCCGATCTCGTCGCCCTTGACCACCTCGCTGCCGGCGTCGGGGACCTCCACGAAGACTATGTCGCCCAGCTCGTGCTGGGCATGGTCTGTGATGCCCAGACGGACCTTGCCGCCGCCCATGTCCTGGACCCATTCGTGGGACTCGGTGTATAGCAGTCCTTCCCTGACCTCGTCCATGATCGAACCTCTAGACAGGATAAAACTAAGAAATAGATAAAAGCGTCTGTATGCATCGCGACGCGGTGGCCGCGGGCCCAGGCCTGCGGAGTATAAATAGTAATAAGCTTTAAACCGCCAGGGGTCTGCCGCGGCAGACCCCGCAGGACCCCGGAAATGGCTGTAAGATACCGAGACAGATACCTCATCGACAACGATGGCCCCCTCCCTCCCGAGCTGCTGAATGACCTCGACCTCGCCTACGAGGTGGCCGCGCGCGTCAACCGGATGGTGCCATGCGAGGGCTGCGGGACCTGCTGCCATCAGAGCCGCATCTTGGTCCTCGAAGAAGAGATGGAGGCCATCTCCGCCGAGCTGAGCATGCCCGTGCAACGATTCATGGAGGAACACCTCCGTCGCAAAGGCGATGACTGGTTCTTCAGCGTCACCGGCCCTTGCGCCTTCCTCGGCGAGGACCGCCGCTGCCGCATACACGACGTCAAGCCGCGGATCTGCCGCGACGCCCCTTTCCTGAACACCCAATTCATCGGCGCGGTGCTCTACCTCCTGCGGAACCAGCGCCAAGGACTCGTTCTCCCCCTGCTCGGCACCTTCCTCATGGACGACAGCCCCTGCTCCCTCAAGGCGGCGGCGATGGTGAGCGAGGAGATCGCCCTGCTCCTCCAACGGGACGAGGACGACCAAGGAGGGCCAGGAAAGGTCTGCCGCTCCCCGGGAGCGGCATGACGCTGGACATGATGATTAGGTCGCAAAATAATATATAATCATCCCACGCTGGAACCGGGGATGAGGCTGGTCATCCACGGGGTCGTCCAAGGGGTGGGTTTCCGACCCACCGTGCACCGCATCGCCACAGACATGGGCCTGGACGGCCGGGTGCGCAACGACGGCGGCAGGGTGGTCGTGGAGGTCGACGGCGGCCACCGGGAACTCTTGCAGCGGATCATGGAGGAGCTGCCGCCGCTGGCCTCGGTGGAGTCGGTGGAGCTGATCGACAAGGACTACCGCGGCCCGAAGGGGTTCAGCATCATGCCGTCCTCCGCCGGAGCGAAGGGGGCCGGCATACCGGTGGACACCGCGGTCTGCCCCTCATGCCTGGAGGAGATGTCCGACCCCGACGACCGCCGCTACGGCTATCCGTTCACCAACTGCACCGATTGCGGGGCGCGCTTCACCCTCATATCCGACCTTCCCTACGACCGCGCCGCCACCGCCCTCGACCCATTCCCTCCTTGCGAGGACTGTCGCGGCGAGTACGCATCGCCGGGGGACCGCCGTTTCCACCACCAGACGGTCTGCTGCCCCCGTTGCGGTCCGCGATACCGCCTGGTCCACGGAGGGGAGGAGCAGCGCGACCGCCCGGTGCAGAGCTTCGCTGCCCTGCTGCGCTCCGGATGCATCGGGGTGGCGAAGAGCTGGGGAGGCATGCATATATGCTCCACCCTGGACTCGCTGCCCCGCCTGCGGGAATGGTACCGGCGCGAGGAAAAGCCGTTCGCGGTCATGGTCAAGGACCTGGACGCGGCGAGGCGATTCGCCGACCCGTCGGAGGCGGAGCTCGAGGCCCTGGGCTCGGCGCAGAGGCCCATCGTGCTGGTGCCGAAGAGAGAGGGCGGTGGCCTGGACCAGGCCTCTCCGGGCCTGGACAACGTGGGCCTGTTCCTGCCCTACGCAGGCATGCAGCACCTCCTGTTCAAGGAGCTGGGCGAGGACGCGCTGGTGATGACCTCCGCCAACGTCCCCGGCGAGCCGATGATGCTCGACGACGGCAACGTGATGTCACTGGGCGCGGACGCCTACCTGCTGCACGACCAGCGCATACTCAACCGCGCCGACGACTCCGTCCTGAGGGTATACGACGGTGAAGCGATGTTCATCCGGCGCTCCCGCGGCCACACCCCGGCGTGGATGCCCGCCCCCGGCGAGGGTTCGGTGCTCGCGCTGGGGGCGCAGGAGAACATCGCCGGCGCCGTCGCCCACGGCGGGAGGTTGTACAGCACCCAGCACATCGGGGATGCCGACCACATCGGCGTGCTCGACTACCTTGACGATTCCCTCGCCCATCTGCGGCGATTGTTGGACATGGAGAATGTGGACGCCGTCGCCATGGACATGCATCCCGGCTACAGCAACCGCCGCCTGGGCAGGAGGCTGGGCGAGGAGAACGGCGTCGAGCCCCTGGAGGTGCAGCACCATTGGGCCCACGCCGCCTCGCTGCTGGTGGACAACCAGGTGGACGCGGCGGCGGTCCTGGCCCTGGACGGCAGCGGCTACGGCGATGATGGCAAGGCCTGGGGAGGGGAGGTCCTGCTCAGCTCCCTGGACGGCTACCGCCGGGTGGGGCATCTGCGGCCCTTCCCCCTTCTCGGAGGGGAGAAGGCGGTGCACGACATCCGCCGCCTATGCTACGCGATCGACAGGATGTCCGGGAGGGAGAACAATATGTTCGATGACAAGGACTCCCGCGTCCTGGACATCATGATGGGCAACAGCGTGGAGACCAGCTCGCTGGGCAGGGTGATGGACGCCCTCTCCTGCTACCTCGGCGTCTGCGGGCGCCGCAGCTACGACGGCGAGCCGGCGATGAAGCTGGAGAGTCTCTTGGACCGGGGGATGAGGGCCCAAGGCTTCGGCGTCACCGTCAGCGGCGGCGAGGTGGACAGCGTCTCCCTGCTGGCGGCGGTGATGGACAGCGCGCTGCGGCCCGAGGACAAAGCTTATACCGTCGTATCCTGCCTAGTGGACTCCATGGTGGACATGGCGGTCGACGCCGCCCAGCGGGAGGGCCTGGAGCATATAGGCCTCAGCGGCGGGGTGTCCTACAACTCCGCGGTCTGCGACATCGCCCGCCGCCGCATCGAGGGACGGGGCATGAAGCTCCTGCGCCACCGCCGGGTCCCCAACGGCGACGGCGGCGTTGCCGTGGGGCAGGCGGCGATCGCCCTGCGGAGGTCGGGATGAGTACCCTCTTCGTTCTTCTCGACGGCGCCGAGGACCACCGCATACCAGAGTTCGGCGGCCGCAAGCCCATGGAGGTGGCGGACACTCCGTTCATGGACTCGCTGGTGAAGGACCGGGGCAGCACCCAGGGCAGCACCTACACCCATCTGTTCATCAACAAGCTCTTCACCGGGCATCCTCCCCTCACCCCTCGAGGGGCCATCGAGGCCTTGGGTCTGCGGCTGCGCACCTCCCCCAGCAGGGTCGCCTACCGCTTGAGCCCGGCCTACATCAGCAACGGCAACATCGAATGGGCCTACCATGTGGACGAGGACCAGGAGAAGGAGATAATCCGCGGGCTGGAGCAGAGGCTCCCCCTGCTGAGGGACAGGGACCCGGACGTGCTGTTCTTCCTCAAAGGGAGGGCGGTGATGACCATGGAGAGCGATGATGTCCTGGAGATGCCCTGTCCGCCGATGCCGGCGCCGTTGGTGAGGCGCCCGGAGTTCATGTGGCCCATCATCGCCGAGATCGCCGACGAGCTCAAAGGCCTCACGGTGATGCCGTGGGGAGGCGGTCGCGTCACCGAGGAGGCCGCTCCCCACCCTGCGCTGGGCCCTCTCACCACGGTGTCCAACAGCCCCACCGCCCTGGGGATATCGCACGCCATCGGCCAGGAGGCGGTGAGGGTGGACCGTCTCGCCGACCGCTTCCCCCTCGCCCGCCGACTCCTGGACAAGGGCAACGTCTTCCTGCACGCTGACGAGATCGACGAGGTCAGCCACCAGCGCGACCCCGCTCTCAAGGTGCGGACCATCGAGGAGGTCGACACCCTGCTCGAGGAGCATGTCAGCGACTTCCCCCGCATCGTCCTTTTGGTGGACCACGGCACCTCCTCCCTGACAGGGGAGCACATCCAGATGGAGGTGCCGGTGATGAGCAGCTACCGCTGCTCCCTGCAGGGCCGCTGCCGCCCCCTCGATGGCCTCATGCCCCTTCTGCTCTCCGGCAGTGAATGATGAAGGATTAATATCATGCGAGGGCATCACCTGGACGGATGAATCCTCCAATGGATCTGTCGCAGGACATCGAAGTGCACTCCTCCCCGCAGAAGGCGGAGGCGCTGATGTCCCGCATGTGGGGCCGGCGCGGCGTGTTCACCTGCACCATCGGCAACACCCTGACCTCCACCATACCAGGGGTCTCCGACGCCGGCGACACCCCCGAGCTCACACTCTACACCCCCAGCGCCGACGTGGAGCTGCTGGTCCACGGCCGCACCCTGTGCATGGACGGCATCCCCATCAACCCCGGCGGGATCCCGACGCCGGCCACCGTGACCATGGCCGCCCTGGCTCTTAGCGGAATGCCCATGCACATCGTCAACGGCGGCGTCAAGGTCCTGCCCCATACGCCCTACTTCGACGTGGGCGGCAGCTGCGGCCGCGACATCCGCGGCGGGGATGCGGTCAGCGATGTGGAGGTCTGCTACGAGCGCGCCCTCATCATCGGTGACTCGCTGGCACGTTCCCATGACTTCCTGGTGGCGAGCGAGAGCTGCGCCGGGGGCACCACCACCGCATTGGCGGTGCTGCGGGCCATGGGCCTCATCGAGGAGAACCTGGTCAGCAGCAGCTCGCCCAACAACCCCCGGGAGTTGAAGGACTCCATAGTGGACGAGGCGTTGGAGGCCGCCGGCATCGGATTCGGCGACATGAGGGACGACCCGCTGGAGGCCATCCGCAGGGTCGGGGACCCGATGATGCCCGCCAACGCCGGTCTGGTGGTGGGGGCCGCCCGCCGCGTACCGGTGATCCTCGGCGGGGGGACGCAGATGGTGGCGGTGCTCGCCGCCGCCTTGGCGATGGACCCCTCGGTGCGGGACAACATCATGGTGGGCACCACCCGGTGGCTCATCAACGACCCCAACTCCGACATGGTGCGCATGGTGCGCAGCCTCGGGGACCTGCCGCTGGCGGCCATACAGCTGGATTACAGCGACAGCCCCCATGACGGCCTGCGGGCCTACGAGCGCGGTTACGTCAAGGAGGGTGTGGGTTGCGGAGGGTCGGCCATCGCCGCCGTTCTGTCCAGCTCCGGGGAGGTGAGCTGCGCCCGGCTGCTGGAGAGGATACATTCTGATTACGAGAGGATAATGGAACTCTAGGCCAGGCGCCTCACCGTCTCCAGCTCCTCAGGGGTGTTGACGTTGAGGGCCAGGTCCACGCCGCCGTGGAGGTAGAACCCCTCCTCCAGATACTTGTCCTCGAGTATGAGCGCACGGTCTACCACGCTCACGCCGGAGACCACGTACCTTCCCCCTTCAAGGTCCCAAACGTAGGACGGCGTCAGTCCCAACGAGCGGACCACTGATTCCTCCACCATCGCCAGGTAGGACTCGCCCCCCTCTTTCTCGTATGATCCGAGGAAAAGGTCCACCGTCACCGGCCGCAGCAGCGGGAGGTCGGAGGGGCACAGCATCACCTCGTCGGCGGGGATCGCCCGCAGGGCGCTGTGCAGGTCGAGGACGAAGTCCTCGCCCCCGGTGTCGATGGCCTCGGCGCCGCGGGTGATGGCCCTGGCGCGGGTCAGGGGGGTGTTGGGGCTCACCGAGACGTAGACGCGTCCGACCCGCTCGGCCTGCTGCAAGGCGTCGAGGACGCGGTCGATGCAGCTCCTGCCCTTGACCTCCAGCATGGGCTTCTCCACCCCCAGCGAGCTTATGCGGCTGCCCTTGCCGCCGGCGTTCACAAGAACATCCAGGTCATCACCGCCAATGAGGCCAGCGCCAGCAGCGGACGCGATATCTCGTTCGTGGCTCCCAGCACATCGCCGTTCACCATGCCGAAGTTCCCCTCCGCCACCTTTGCCATGACCCAGCCCGACGCCGCAGAGACGGCCGCCATCAGCACCAGGACGGCGGCGGCGGCCTCCGGCGTCCATCCTCCATAGAGCGTGAGGACGGCGAGGACGGGGGCGGAGAGCAGGGCGCTGAGCGCCGTGGAGGTTGCCAAGGAGCGCAGCGTGGTCAGGCGCACGCTCTCCCCCGCCATGCCTGAGCCGGGGCTTCCGAAGGCGGCGGTCGCCACGGCGGCGTTGCGGGAGAAGACCTCCCCCATAAGAACCAGAGCGGCCAGCCCGGCGGCCGCCAGGGCGCTCCAGGAGGCCACCGCCAGCAATATCACGAACACCGCGAAGGCCACCCCGCCGGCGCCGATGCGGCTGTCCTTCAGCGCCCGCAGGTGGTCCTCGCGACCGCCGGAGACCACCAGGCCGTCGCCGGTGTCCATGGTGCCGTCGAGGTGCAGGAACCGGTTCATCAGCGAGACCAGGAATAAAGTGAGCGTCGCCGCTATCAGCGGTTCGAACACCGATAGCAGCAATCCGATCGATATGAAAGCGAGGAGGCCGTAGAACAGCCCTATAACGGGCAAGAGATGGAAGGAGCGGTCCATGGCGGCCATGTCCTCCTCGCCTATGTCCAAGCGCAGCATGGTGAAGAACGAGAACATCGCCTTGACGGCTCCCACGCTCACTCCTCCTCAAACTTCTTGGTGTATATGGACGACATGATGCCGCCCACGAGGCCGCAGAGTATGTCGTCGATGAACGGGCCCATGCGGCCGATGACCCCCGGCTTGTGGCGGTCGAAGCGGTTGAACTCGAACAGTCCGCGGGTTCCCGCTATGTACTGCGCCAGCTGCATGCCCAGCATCTCGTCGGCGATGAGGTGGACCGGGTCGCGGGCGAACTCGCCCTGCCCCAGGCCGTAGATCTTGTCCTGTGCCCCCCATTGCTCGAGCAGCACCGCCGCCATCACCAGGGAGTTGACGTTGATGTCCTTCCCGTAATGGTCGAGGGAGGAGCGGAACATCGTCCTCAGCTCCTCGGTGTCCCATTCAGGGTTGGGGATGTAAAGCTCGAGGGCGGAGTCCCACAGCTGCGCCGGCGTCACGTCGAAGTCCTCCAGCGCCTTGATGAAGCTGTACGGCTCGGGGAAGTCCTCCCGGCTCTTGAGGCTGATGGCCACCGCCTCGCGGGTGGCGCGGGCCATGGCTATCCCGACAGAAGTGCCGGTGCCGCAGTACTGCAGCCTCTCGCCGCCGGGCGGAGAGACGATGGCGACGGCGTCGGAGGTGGTGCCGGTCTCCGGATGGCCCAGGGACTGCATCCCCGCGGTCTTGGCCTCGGTCACGACGATGGCGGCGTTCATCTTGGCCTCGGCGCTGAGCGGCGCGGAGCTGATGGCGATTATGTTGATGGTGCCCATGCCCCGCTTCCTCGTCTTGGCCCTCTCCACCGACTTGCGCAGTCTCTCGGGCATGTCGGTGATGATGTCGCCGGCGCGGACGCGGTTGGAGACGCCGGCGGTGACGATGGACTTGCAGAGGGGCCCCTCGTACTGGCTGTCCACCACCGTCAGCACGGTGCGGATCTCGGCGGCGGTCATGAAGCCGACCGCTTGCTCCGGCAGGGACAGGTCGGCGAGGACCGCGTCCATGTCCTGCAACGGCTCCTCGTGGTCGTAGAGCTTGGGTACTTCGATGATCACGAAGGTGTCGGTACGGTGATCGCCGCCGTTCTTCATGGCCGAGCTCATCACCTCCATCTCCTGGTTGAGACGGATGACCGCCACCTCGAATCCCATGGAATCGTGGAATGTGACGTCGGCGGAGATGTCGTTCATATTAGGCCTCCTATGATGCCCAGCAGGGCATCCTCCATGTAAAGCTGAGCGGGTGCTCCTATAAAAACATAGGACGGGAGAGCAACGAGAAGGATGAAGAGCAATGATGTCGCCTCCACCAGTCTGAGCGCCCTCGCTATGTCCTCCTTCTGCGGCAGCGGCCCGTCGCCGATGCGGTAGCCGGCGGGCTTCTCCATGGTCAGGCCCAGGGCGCCGGCGCTAGCCGCCATGGGCCAGCCGCTGTTGGGGCTCGGGGTCAAGTGCGCGTCCCGGACCGCGGTGGAGAACACCGCCCGAGCGTCCATGCGCAGCAGCAGCGCCGCCAGCGTTATGAAGGCCAACGATAACCGGGAGGTGATGAAGCCCAGGGCGTCATCGAGCCGGGCAGGGAATGTGCCCAGATGGGCGTAGCGGTCGTTGCGGTAGCCCCACATGGCGTCCATGAGGTTGGCGCAGCGGAATGCATAGGCCCCCGCGAGACCGAACAGTCCCATGTAGAAGGCGGGCGAAATGACGCTGTCTACGCTGTTCTCCGCCACCGTCTCCACGCAGCATGAGGACACATGCTCCTTGCCCAGGTTCTCCACGTCGCGGCTGACTATCATACGCGTCATCGAGCGGGCGGAGTGCAGGTCATCCCTCTCCAGCGCTTCCCTTATGGGCATGCAATGCTTGCGGAAGGAGAACACCGCGAAGCTTATCTTGAAGAGCACGGCGGTGCCCAGCGCCCACGCCCACATGCCCAGCAGCTCGCGCAGCAGCGCTGTCAGCAGCAGGGCCAGAACGATGGTCACGAGCGCCACCAGAGCGTAGGAGGCTGCACCCATCATACGCTCTGGCCATATCCCTATGCGGGGCATGCGGCGGTCCAGGGCCGCCACCAAATTGCCCATCCATCGCAGCGGATGGACCCGGTTGGGCGGGTCCCCCAGGACCACGTCGATGGCCAGGGCGACCATGACCGCTGCCGCCGCTGCCGCCATCGCCACGATTTCACCACCCCAGGGACCCCATGGCCTCGTGGATGGCGTGCACGAAAGCCTCGTTGCGCTCACGGTCTTTGACGCAGAACCGTACGTACCTCTCGAAGGGACGGCCGAAGGAGGCGCAGTCGCGAATCATGAACCCTGAGTCCTTAACCCGGTCCTGGAACTGGGCCGCGCTGCAGCGCAGGCTCTGCACCGAGTTGAAGAAGAAGTAGGAATCGGTGCAACGGTCCACCGGGAAGCCGATCTCCTTCAGCTTTCCGAACATCCATTGGGCCTCGGTCGCCATCAGCTCCGCCGCCCTCTCCACGTGACCGTGATGCTCGCGGATGAGCTCCGCCGCCACCGTCTGCTCCACGGTACCGACGTTCCAGGACAGGCGCGCCTTGTCCATGTGCCTGATGACCTCCTTGCCGCCCAGGCCGTAGCCTATCCTGATGCCGGGTATGGCGAAGGATTTGGTCAACGAGCCGGCGACGAGCAGGTTTTCATACGATGCCGCGAAAGAGGCGACGCTGATGTCCTCGTGCCCCGGTACCAGCGTGAGGAGTGTCTCGTCCACGAACACCATGACGTCCTTGTGGCGGCATTCCTCCACTATCTCGAGGATCTTCTTACGCGCCTCGACGCGGCCAGTGGGGTTGTTGGGGTTGCATATGTACAGGGCCTTGGTGGAGGGGGTGATGCGCGGGAGGATGCGTTCCACGTCCATGCGGAAGTCCTCCGCCTCCAGGAGCAGCAGGTCGTTGACCTTGCCGCCGGCGATGTTGCATTGCTGCGAGTACTCGGCGAAGGTGGGCCGCGGAACCAGCACCCGGTCGCCTGGATTGATGAACACCAGCGGGAAGTTGCGTATTATCTCCGAGGATCCGGCCCCGACCACCACCTCGTCGGCGTCCACCCCGTGAAGCTCCGCGATCGCGTCGCGCAGATCATGGCAGGAGTCGTCGGGGTAATGGGCGACTTCCTCGGCCGCCTTCGCGACGATGTCCGGCAGGGAGGGCGGAGGGCCGAAGGGGTTGAGGTTGTGGCTGTAGTCCTCAATCCCTTCCGTCTTCCAGGCGGTGCCCCCGTGCACGGTGCGGGGCAGATCCCTCAGCTGATCCCTTACCAGGTCCCGGACCCTCATCCCTCCTGTTAGTGCGCTGCTATATAATAAAGATGGCTGGTACATCCATCCACTCGCTCAGCTCTTGAACTTGAGGGAGCAGCGGGGATGCACTATGACCTCGCCGGAGCTGTCACGGAAGATGCTGCAGTCCACTCCGTACACATCGGCGATGTTCTTCTCCGTGACTATCTCATCAGGAGTGCCGATGCCCACGATGTGCCCCTCCTTCACCAGTATTATGCGGTCGCAGTACTTCACCATGAGGTTGATGTCGTGCGAGGCGACGACCACGGTCATGTCCTCCTCTTTCCTCATGAGGTCGCGGATGTACTCCATGACCTCCAGCTTGAAGCGCATGTCCAGGTGCGAAGTGGGCTCGTCGATGAGCATGACCCTCGGCTCCTGCACGTAGGCCTTGGCGATCAGGGTCCTCTGCCTCTCACCGGAGCTGAGGCGGTTGATGTTGCGGTCCGCCAGGTGGGTTATCTCGAACTTCGACAGCGCATCGCGGGCGATGCTCTCGTCATCGTCAGTCTCCCACCACAGCCCCTTGCGGTGCGGATAGCGGCCCATCATCACCACCTCGATGACGTTGAGGTTGAAGTCGGGCGGGAATTCGGTGGGCACGTTAGAGCAAGTCTTGGCTATCTCAGAGAGGTTCAGCTTGTTGATGTCCTTGCCGTCGACGTACATCACGCCGCTGCTCGGCTTCAACAGCCCGTTGATGGCGCGGAGAAGGGTGCTCTTGCCGCAGCCGTTCGGTCCTATGAGGCCGATCATCTCCCCCGGCTCCGCCTCGAAGAACATGTCTCGCAGCGCGTGGTAGTCCTCGTAGTAGAGGTTCAGCTCCTTTGATGATATCATCGACCCGTTCTCATGCGGCATATTCCTTTCCTCTCCTCATCAGCAGGTAGGCGAAGAACGGCACCCCTATGAGCGTCATTATCGCCCCCACCGGCAGCTCCACCGGTACATAGGCCAACTTGGCTATAAGGTCAGCGAC
>PWHV01000036.1 GCA_003555025.1 Methanomassiliicoccaceae archaeon
ATAATGCGACGCGAGGACCTCATCGAGAATGCAAGAAGCATTCTTGTAAGCGCTGGTTTCAACGTATCCCAGTCTATAAACATGCGTAGCATAAGCTTCGATATTGTCGCTCGCCGAGAAGGTAAATTGCTGATAATTAAAATACTAAGCAACGTGGATGCCTTCTCTCGTGACAACGCGCAGGAGATAAAGGTATTGTCGGATGCGTTGGATGCGAGCCCAATATTGATAGGGGAGCGCTCCAGCTCCGGAGGGTTGGAGCCTGGCATAGTCTATACGAGGTTCAACATACCGATTATATCGAATGAAACATTGGGCGATTATCTTATCGAAGAGGTTCCCCCGTTCATATTCGCCGCACCAGGCGGCCTTTACGTGCATTTGGATAAAGAATTGTTGCACATGGCCCGCGAAACTCAATCAATTAGCCTCGGGACTTTGGCGGATATCGCTGGCGTATCGCGCCGCACCATTCAAATGTACGAGACCGGCATGGGGGCTATGATCGAGGCCGCTCTTAAATTAGAGGAATTCCTCGGCGTTCCCATAATAGAGTCCCTCGACCCGTTCATCTATGAGAAAGATGAGGGGGATATAGGCTGCGAAATTCGGCGCGGAACTTCCACTGAATCGCCAGTCTTCGATTTCCTTCTGGACTTGGGATATTCACTGGTACCGGTCAAGAGAAGTCCGTTCGAAGCGCTGACAAAGGATGCCAAACTAGTATTGCTTACCGGCCTGGGCAAAGATGACGCTAAGCTCCATCAGAAAGCCGCGATGGTAAGCGACATATCCTTGATCGCTGGACAACACTCTGTGATATTCGTCGACCGCCTAAAACGAGACGACAGCATAGGGAGCACAGCGCTGATAGGTAATGACGAGCTCAAAAAGATCGATGATCCTTCCCAGTTACTTGAGCTGGTTTTCAACCGGAGCCGAATAGATGATTGAGAGGCTTGTCAGAGGCGGCATAGTGTCCGTTCTGCCGGCAATCAAAGGTCTGGTCAGCGATGGCCACATGGTCAAGGATGTCATAAATGCGTCTAACTTCGATTGTGTGGGTCTTTCGGTTTCCGAGGAGGAGATTGAGGGCCTCAGAAACTATGATGCTCTTGAGTCACCGGAAATCAGCCCATTGGAGGCCGCATACGGAAAACTTCTACAGAATTTCGGAGAAGTAATGCTTCCTCCGCCCTGTTTCCAGAGAGCCGTTCTAATCTGTGATGACATAGACATCAACTTGTTCCCCCTAGACATGGACGACGAATCGTATACGGAAGCGTTCTGTGAAAACGTGAACGTCCGGGACATGTTCCGTGAATCCATCATAACACGAAGAATACTGAAGACCAAGTTCGATGTGTCCGACAAAGAGTCTTTCGTGCTCGACTGGGACCGCCGGGTGAACGGCCCTAGCGGCTTCAGGCGCCTTGAGAGCGCTAGAGAGAAACATATCGCAACCAGAATAAAAGAGATGGCTGAACTCTACGAAAGGCCGTTGGCAATTGTAGAGCTGGAACGCGTTGAAGGCGTCATCGATCGTCTCGATGCTGATTGAACGTCAGAACTCGATGCCTTTCCTCGCCATCACCCCTTCGTCATACGGGTGCTTGACCTTGCGCATCTCTGTAACGTAGTCGGCTTTCTCTACTATCGCCGGGTGCGAGTTCTGCCCGGTTAGCACGACCTCCACACCATCAGCCCGTGAGTCCAGTGCCTCTATCACTTTACTAACATCAAGGACACCGAAGTCGGTGGCTATGTTCATCTCGTCCAGAATCACCAGGTCATGATCCCCAGAGCTCAGGACATCCTTTGCATGCACGAGTCCTTTCTCCGCCGCTTCGACGTCCTCCTGACGGAGCTGCTTGTTGAAAACGAACCTTCCGCTCCCGTACTGGTGTAGGTCTATACCATCAAGCCTATCAACAGCCACGACCTCGCCGTACTTCTCTCCCTTCTTCAGGAACTGGATTATGCAGACCCTCTTGCCGCAGCCCCACGCCCTGAGCGCCAGACCGAACGCGCATGTGGTCTTCCCCTTTCCCGCACCAGTGTAGACGTGAATCAGACCTAGTCCTTTCAATTGATCTCCCCCGATCGATAGTGCATGAGATGGTTGGTCCATCATAATTATTTATGTCTCTGTTGCTTTCACCAAGAGTCTATGATGGAGATCGAGCTCAAATCGCCTTGCGACGATGTAAGCGCTCTGCGCCACAAATTGATTGAGCTCAACGCCGTTTCTTCTAAGAAACAGCATCAGGTGGATGTTTACTACACCCATCCGTGCCGTGATTTGGGAGTGAGCGACGAAGCGCTGCGCATCCGGCATCAGAATGGCGATGCGATACTCCATTACAAAGGCCCGAGATTGGACGCTTCGACAAAAACCAGGGAAGAGCTGGGCATTCTACTGCCTGAAGATGATTCCATGGGACTGATCCTTGAGAGGTTAGGATTCTTACCTAGGTACGAGGTCCGGAAACAGCGGGAGAGCTTCATCTTGGACGATTGCGAGGTCTCCTTGGATTTAGTGGATGATTTGGGGCATTATATTGAGATCGAGTATCTGGGGAAAGACGATCAAGGCGAGAAGGCTGTGAACGATTTGGCCACTAGACTAGGCCTCAAGGGGAACGAGAAACGCTCCTATCTGGAGCTGCTGCATTTCCCGGAGGGTGTGGATGGCTGAGTTCAACTACTGCCCCCATTGCGGCCGCTCCTTGCCGCCGGACAGCCAATTCTGCCCCGGCTGCGGCGTCAAGCTGGGAGAGTCGCCTGCTCCCAGGGCGGAAAAGACCATGGGCTTGGGGGATGTGATCGACCTCCTCGCCTCTTGGGCCGGGGTCTTGTTGATCGCTCTGCTCACGGTCAATGTGTTCATAGCGCTGGCGGTGTCGCCGGAGATAATCTCCAACATCGGCGACTTCGGCTACACGTTGTTTATACTCGTGCCGTTCATCGTGGACATCTATACAGCCACCGGCCCGTTGGCCATCGCGTTCTATGTTGCGATAGTGGCAATACTGGTGGCATCCTGGGGATTGCTGATATGGAATAGCAAGAGGGCGGCCAAGGAGGTCACAGGCGACTTCTCCGGGGAGCGGTCGCCGTTGTTCAAGGTGACGACGCTTTTCGCCGCGATACTTTTCTTCAACTACGTCTTCATACTCTTGATCGAGATGGGGGGCACCACGCCTTCAACTCCTGGTTTCGGCGCCCTTCCGGATTGGTATCTGTTCTACGTGCTGATGAACGCGGCCGTTTACGAGGAGCTGATATGCAGGGTGCTGTTCATCGGCGTGCCCATATCGATAATGGTGCTGATGAACAGGCGCGAGGGCTCGCCGCTACGAGCGTTGATAGGCGGCACGGGCATGGGCGATGCGGAGAAGGTGCTCATCATCATCTCGTCCGTTCTGTTCGCCTTCGGCCACCTGGAGGGCTGGGACGTGTGGAAGATCTTCCCCACCTTCCTCGCCGGGCTGGCCATGGGATACCTCTTCGTTAAGTACGGGCTTTACGCCGCGGTGATGTTCCACTTCAGCTTCAACTTCCTCAGCGCTCCCGCGCTTTACACCGACTCGTTGCTTGCGATGGCCTTCACCGGGGTGCTGATAATCGGCTTCTTAGGGCTTGGAGTGCCGTACTTCTTCATCTACGCGAAGGCGGCCATCGAGTCCGTGACCGGCAAGGATCTGTCTCTCAAAGGATTGCAGGGGCCGCAGGAAGCGCCGTCGAGGCCCCGAGAGGACCCTTACCCCATGCCAAGGGCGAAGTGCCCCTCATGCGGCAATGACGGCGCTGTGTATCAAAGAGGGGAGCTGCAATGCCCCCGTTGCGGAGAGCGTTATTGAAGCATCCGCTTCAGCCTTTCCTTGGATTCAATGGCGGACTCCAGGCTCTTGGCCTCAATGATGTGACGCCCGGGGTAACTGTTGAGCGACCCCAGCGCCTGCTCGATGGGGGCGTTGCCGTCGCCGATGGTGAGGTGCTGGTCGCTGCCGCCGTCGTTGTCGTGCACGTGCAGGTTCACGAAACGGTCCTTCAGCTCCAGGAACTCGTCCATCTGACCGGTGGTGTTCGCATGGCCGATGTCGAAGCATACGCCCATGTCGAGGCCGTCGATCAAACGGTTGAACTCGTCGAACGTGCGTCCTTGCATCATGAAGAAATCGGGCATGTTCTCCAGCGCCACCTTCACGCCGTAATCATTCGAGAGGCGGTCTATGATGCGCAATGACTTGCGGGTCATATCCTCCGCCCTGGAGTCGGGGATGCCATCGATTATGAACGGTCGGTTGCCCGGGTGTATCGTCACCGTGTCGATGTTGAGCATGGCGGCGCACTCCATGGTGAGGAGTATCTCCATGGTGCAGGCCTCCCTCATCCTCTCTGACAACGCTCCGAGGTTCACATCGCTTATGGGTGCGTGTATCGAGAAGCTCAGGTCGTAAGAGGGGGCGACGGCCGCTATGCGCTCCATCACATAGGGCAGATAATGCTCGCCCTCGGAGAAAAGCTCCCAGTGGTCGAAATGTTTGCTCACTTTGTCTATCGATTGCTCTATGCTCTCCGAAGCCAGGCTGGTGCATGAAACCCCTATCAGAATATCTCCTCCCCCTCTGCCGTTGTGGGCGCCACCTTGTCGATGAGCGCCTCGATGTCATCGTCCTCTATAATCACGGACATCGTCCCCAGGACGGTGGTCTCCTCCGCGAAGGTTATTTTGCCCACGAAAGCGACCTGCTTGTTCAGATGCATCCTGGTGCGCTTGCCAGAGATCCCTCTCAGCATCACTTTGCGTGCGGTGTCGAGTATCTTCTGCTTCCTGACCTGCATCATGAAATGCTCTAGAGACTCGGACTCCCCTTCGAGGCCGTCCGCGGTCCTTATCAGAACTATGTCGGGGAAGATGTTCCTTACCGCCAGCTCCACCTTCCTCTCGTCCTCGCTCGGATTGATGGGGCATGTGACGCTCACTGATGGCATCGCTTGCGCATGGGAACGAAACTATTTAACGGGTCAGCCGCACTCAGCGGATGTGCGCGCTGAGATAGTGAGACAGGCGGCCAAGCGCGGAGTGCTACTGGATCCGGAGCTGACCGAGCTGTGCTTGTGCCAGGACGACCCGGTGCGCTTCATCGATGATGTGCTCTCTTCGGCGAAGGGGAAATTCCATGTCTGCCTTCAAGACCTGCCGGCCGAGCATTTGGATGATGCGGGGCCGCGCCGCGCTGACGAGCCGCGGGAGCTCCGCGGCGCCTCCACAGTTCAGCGGAGGAGGGGCGACATATCAGTGATGGATGGCACCGATGTCACTGGAGAGTCGACCTGCGAGGGCAAGATCGAGGATTTCGGCCGTTACTTCCAAAGCCGCTACCGTTCATTGCGCAAGATGCTCGAGCGGAGGAGGGAGCTGGCGGGAGCGATGCCGCTTGACCGGGCGATGAGGATGGACCGCGAGGTGAAGACCATCGGCATGGTTGCGGAGGTGAGCAACACCAAGAACGGCCACCGCATCATCTCGCTGGAGGACGGCAGCGGCGAGAGCAAGGTCTTCATCAGCAAGGATTCGCCGCTGATCGACCGTGTGATAGTCCCTGACGAGGTCATCGGCATCGTGGGGAAGCCCACCGCCAAGAAGGACATGCTGATAGCTGAAGAGCTGGTGCACCCGGACATACCGTTGGGCAACTCCTTGGAGAAGACCGACTCCACCTCTTCGATCGGTTTCCTCTGCGATGTGCATATGGGCAGCTGCACGTTCTTGGATAAGCAATGGGAGTCCATGATCTCTTGGCTAAAGAAGGAGTCGCACAACATCGCGTTGGACTATCTGGTCCTTCCCGGCGATGTGGTGGACGGCATCGGCATATTCCCCGACCAGCTGGACGAGCTGGTCATAGACAGCATCTACGGCCAGTACGCCAAGGTGGCGGAGATGCTCAAGGAGGTTCCTGACCACATCACCATCGTCCTGCAGCCGGGGAACCACGACTCGGTGCGGCCGGCGGAGCCGCAGCCAGCGCTGGCCGAGGCTTTCGCCAAGGAGTTCGACTCCAACATCATGATGGTGGGGAACCCCGTCTATCTAGAGGTGGAGGGAAGGACCGTGTTGAGCTACCACGGCCGCGCCATGGACGATTGGATATCCACCGTCCAGAACCTGAGTTACGAGGAGCCCTTGAAGGTCATGGAGGAGATGCTGCGCCGCCGGCATCTGGCGCCCATTTATGGGAAGAGGACTCCGCTAGCGCCAGAGAAGAAGGATTACATGGTCATCGATAAGGTTCCGGACTTTTTCGTCACCGGCCACGTCCACAAGGCGGGCCACTCCGAGTACCGCGGCGTCAAGACGATCAACGCCTCGGCCTGGCAGTCGCAGACCGAATACCAGAAGATGCACAACTTCGAGCCCGATCCGGCCATATTGCCCATCATCAACCTCGGCAGCGGCGCGGTGCAGATGATGGACTTCAATTGATCAGCCGTTGTTCTCGCCGATGGTGTCCAATCCGTTGCGTATCTTTTCCCAGTGCGTCCCCTTCCAATAAATCTTGCCGCAATCACGGCAGCGGTAGAAGACATCGTGGTTGCGTAAGGTGAAGTCGGGCACGCTTCCCTCTACGTCCTCCTTCTCGACGGATTGCAGTTCGCCGTTGCACACGGTGCAGCGGCCCTTCTCGCAGTCCACGCTCAGTCCCAACGACACAATGACCTTGGACAGTTGCCTCTCTAGGTCGTTCTCGTCTATGTAGAGCGAATAAGGGTAGCGGCGATGCAGGTCCTTGTCCCTGGTGAGCAGGAAGCGCCCTTCAGCGCTTGCAACCTCGATTATTTCGTCATCGTCGACATCGCGGAGATACAGGGTGTCCTGGCCGATGATCCTCATCCATCGCGCCAAGGAGCCGAACATCTCGTCGCAGATGAAGCGCATGGCCTTCCAATCCGCAGGGGAATAGATAACGTTTCACCCGTTCCTTGCGTTGACAAAGACCTCCGGCTCACATCATCAGAGTTGTTCAAAGACCGGGCTTCCTCTCGTGGGCCCTCTCCACGATGTTCTTCACATAGTGGTAGTAATCGGTCGACTTGCCTTCGCTTATTGCGTCCAGCACGCCGCTTCCGTCGATGAAGCCCATCGTCATCGCGATCTCCTCGATGCAGGCAACGTAGAGACCTTGCCGCTTCTGTATGGTGCGAACGAAGTTCGACGCTTCGTTCAGGCCGTCGCAGGTGCCGGTGTCCAGCCAAGCGAACCCTCGGCCCAGCATGCTGACCCTCAGCTGCTTGCGCCGCATGTACTCCAGGTTCACATCGGTGATCTCTATCTCTCCTCTAGCGGAGGGGGTCAGTGTCTTGGCGATGTTGACCACGTCCTCATCATAGAAGTAGAGGCCGGGCACGGCGAAGCTGGACTTGGGCTCTTTCGGCTTCTCCTCGAGTGAGATGACGTAGCCCTCGTCGTCCACCTCCACCACTCCGAACTCGGAAGGGTTTTGGACATAATAGCCGAACACGATGGCGCCCTCTTCCATTTTGGCGGACTCCTGCAGCACCTGCGAGAAGCCGTGGCCGTAGAACACGTTGTCCCCGAGTATAAGGGCGACCTTGTCGCCGTCTATGAACTCCTCGCCGACTATGAACGCGTCAGCGAGGCCGCGGGGCTTGTCCTGGACCTTGTATTGCAACGAGAGACCGAGCCAATCCCCGTCGCCGAGCATTTTCTTGTAGATGTCTATGTGCTCCGGCGTGGATATTATGAGGATCTCCTTGATGCCCGCCAACATCAGCGTCGACAGCGGGTAGTAGATCATCGGCTTGTCGTAGACCGGCAGAAGCTGTTTGCTCAAAGACGGCGTCAGGGGGTACAATCTGCTGCCCCTTCCTCCTGCGAGTATGATGCCTTTCATGCTGACCCTACCTCCTCTCCTTGTACCAGGCTTCGTTGAACCTTCTGAACTCCTCGTCGCTGTCAAGGATGCGGCGCCACCATCGCTCGTTCGCGACGTACCAATCGATCGTCTCGCGGAGGTTGTTCTCGAAGCTGTCCTCGTTCTTGAAGCCCAACTGGTCCCTTATCTTGCTGTCGTCTATCGCGTATCGTATGTCGTGACCGGGGCGGTCCTTCACGTGTTTGATGAGGGATTCATCCTTGCTGAGGTGCTCTAATATGCTGTTCACGACGGAGATGTTGGTCCTCTCGTTGTTGCCTGCCACGTTGTATACTTCCCCCACCTCGCCGTGACGCACCACCAAGTCCACGGCGGCAGCGGAATCCCTCACGAACAGCCAGTCCCTCACCTGTTTCCCGTCGCCGTACACCGGCAGGCCCTCATCGTTGAGGGCGTTCATTATCATCTTGGGTATCAGCTTCTCTGGATGCTGGAAAGGCCCGAAGTTGTTCGAAGGCCGTATGATGTTGGTCGGCAGGTCATAAGTCTGATTATAGGCATGGACCAGGCGGTCGGCGGCGGCCTTGCTGGCGGAGTAGGGGTTCCGGGGATTGATCGGGTCCGTTTCTTTGAACTCGCTCTCGCCCTCCGCCACGCCGTAGACCTCGTCGGTGGATATGTGCACGAACTTCTTCAGCCCCTCATGCCTGCGGCAACGCTCCAGCAGGTTGAACGTTCCGTGCACGTCAGTTTTGATGAACTTGTCCGGCTCGAGGATCGAGCGGTCCACATGTGTCTCGGCGGCGAAGTTCACCACCACGTCCGCTTCGCCGAGGGCGGCGTCCACTATCTTCGCGTCGCCGATGTCGCCTTGAATGAACACCAATGGTTCGGACTCAAGGGCAGTGCGGATCGCGGGCCCTGCATCTTCACTTCTGGTTTCCACATAGGGCCTACCATCCAACTTGCGCAGGAGCCACTCTCGTTCCGCTGCGGGGTCGAGGTCGGTCGTGACATCATTCCCGTCAACTGTTGCCTCGGTCAAGGCCCTGCGGTCTTTGCATGTTATCACGTTGCGTCCGTTGACATGAGGCTGAAGGTTCTCCAGGTTCCCGGCGTAGGTCAAGGAGTCCAGGACGATCGCCTGGTCGCCTTTTTCCATGGTCTTTTTAACGTAATTGCTGCCGATGAAGCCGGCGCCGCCAGTAATGAGCTGTATCATGTGGTCTCTCCTTGTCTCAAAGATGCTGGACTTCCAATATCAGCGTCCGTGTATAGAACTGCATATCGCTGTTTTTATTAAAAATCCACCCGCCCCTGTTCTCATGGATGACTGTATGCAAGTTCGTCTCCACGTGCCCATGAACAACCCTTTGATATACTGCTGGCCCGATGAACGTTAACGATTTGGCGGTGGACGATCGATGATAAGCATAGTGCTGGGAACCAGACCGGAGATCATCAAGATGATGCCTTTGGTCAAGGAGTGTGAGAGAAGAGGGCTCGAATTCGAAATCGTCCACAGCGGCCAGCACTACTCCTTCGACATGGACAGTCTGTTCTTCTCCCAATTGGGACTGCCTGAGGCCGACCATAAGCTGGAGGTTGGCTCGGGCCGGCATGGGGAGCAGAGCGCCCGCATTCTTGAGAGGTGCGAGGGCGTGTTCGCAAGAAGCTCGCCCTCGGTCGTCCTTGTGCAGGGGGACACCAACACCGTGATGGCCGCCTCGCTGGCGGCGTCGAAGATGAATATCCCCGTGGGTCACGTCGAGGCCGGGCTGCGCTCATACGACCGCAGCATGCCCGAAGAGTTGAACCGCATCGTAAGCGACCACTTGTCCAGGTTCCTGTTCGCGCCGACCTCTGTATCAAAGAAGAATCTTGAGGCGGAGGGCATAAGCGAGAACGTTCACGTGACTGGGAACACGATAGTCGATGCGGTTCTGCGCATAAGGGAGGTGGCTGATGTTGACAGTGTCCTTTCCCAGCTTGGCTTGAAGAAGGGGGGTTTCGTGTTGGCCACCGCCCACCGGGCGGAGAATGTTGATTCCGAGCAGAGGCTCAGAAGGATAGTGGAGGGCTTGAACGCGGTTTCCGATGCGCTCTCTATGCCGGTGGTCCTCCCCATGCACCCGAGGACGGCTAAAATGCTGGATGCCTATCATATTGACAAGGGCTCGATCGTGGCTACCGATCCCTTGGGAGTGCTGCAGTTCGTGGCCCTGGAGTCCTCGGCGGCGCTCTGCATGACCGATTCCGGCGGAGTCCAGGAAGAAGCGTGCATACTGGGAACGCCCTGTGTAACGATGCGGGACAACACCGAAAGACCGGAGACCGTTGACGTTGGGGCGAACGTGCTGGTCGGCGCCGATGTGGAGAAAATGGTTGCGGAGGCCGGAAGAATGGTCGATGCGGCCGCTTGGGAGAATCCCTTTGGCGACGGCGGGTCCGCGCAAAGGATCATCGGGATTCTTGAAAAGGAAGTGGATTAGGTCCTCTCAGAAGTCCTCTAGGCACCGTTGGCTTTCGCCCTTGTCGCTCTGCAACAGCTCTCCTATCCGAAGGCGCATGTCCTCCAATCTGGTGTAAAGAGCTATGTCCTTCATTCCATCGAGATATCCCCCCATGTCCCCGCGGTCCGCCTTCCTTAGGGCGTTCAGGTATTCCGTCCTCTCTTCAGCGGATATAATCGGGCGGGGGAAACGCTCCGAGAAGCACATCTGTTGCATAATCTCCCTGGCCACTCGGCCGTTGCCGGCGGTGAACGGTGATATGCGCAGAAAGCTGTGATGGAAGAGGCACGCCAGCTCGAACGGGTGCCACTCCTCTTTCAACCCGCGGTAGTACTCATCGATGGCTTTCTGGAGATCGGCCTCGATGTTCCGATATGGGCTCACCCGATGGTCTTTGCCCACTATGAAGTCCGAGTCGGTGCGGCGGAACTTGCCTGGAGCCTCGGTCTCCACGCCGCGCATGAGGAATGAATGGATCCTTTTCACGTTGTCTATGTTGAACTTGCCTCGCTCCTTGCGGCGGAACTCCTTCATATGACGGAAGTTGTTGATGCTTGCGATTTCGTAGTAAGGAAGGTCGGGCTTCTCGCCGTGGCGTAGCATACGCTCCACCTGGGAGACGGTGGCCTCATAGCCGTCTATGCTCAGAGAGCCGTGAATGTACCTCGCCTCGAGGTGGATGGTGAAAAGCCTCTTCTCCTCATGATTCAACATCCTCACGAAAGTGTTCTCCGTGAACCGCAACACCTCCAGTTCCTCGAGCTCGTTCCGCTCGAGATGTTTTGGACGGTAATCGTGCACGCTCAGGTCCGCCTTCTTCGCTATCGCTCTGAGCTCGAGGTCATAGGCGTGCTCGATGCGCGCGGCGCCCAATGCCTGGTTGGAGGGTTTCTTTTCTGACCCGAGGTACTTCTTGACCTTGCCCTTTCTCCTTCCGACGCGGACGTCCTTGGCCAAATAGTACTTTATCCGCCCCGTTGGCGTTCTCTGTGTCTCCAAACGATAGCGCGGC
>PWHV01000003.1 GCA_003555025.1 Methanomassiliicoccaceae archaeon
ACGCTGCTGCGGGAATCGGTTTTCAGCGCCACCATTTCCATGCCCATTGCGTAGGCGTAGCCCATCTCGAAGCATGCCCCTTCGTCCGGTACCCGTCCGTCGAGCACGAAGAGGAAGAGGTCGCAGCCCCTCAGCATCTCCATGTCCTTCTCGAAGACCAGGCTCAGCGCGTCCTCGACGCCCATCCCAGAGGACAGGAGCTCGCGGAAGGGCAGGCAGGAGTCCTGGGGAAGGAAAGGCTCGTGCCCTTCCGAGCGCAGGAAATCGGCCAGCTCCTCGTTGAACCGCCTCTCGGCGGCGGAGAACAGGGGGCCGGCGATGTAGATCCTTCTCATTCGTCCAGTCATGGTTAGTAGGCAATGTTTTAAGTAATAAAAGACATGTCCTGCGAAATGCGGAGTTATTGCATTGAGTGTTAACACGAAAAACACCACCAGGAGAGCCCCGAGGAAGTTCGGCCCCTCGAAGTCCAAGAGCCGGGACAACAAGAGGCAGTCCATGCTCAGCACCAAGCGCATCGGGCCGTTCAAGTACGACATGAAGGAGATCCTGCAGAACAGTGCAATGGAAGAGTCCACCGCGTCGTCTTTTCTAGCCAGCCTCATAGCCAAGGCATCCCGCACATCAATCAAGGACGCCAAGCTGTACGCCAAGGAATTCATCTCGCCTGAAGGGCTCAGCGAGGAGGAGTACAGCAAGGTCAGCCGACTCCTAGACCGCTACAGCAAGTACCGCTGAGCGTGGACCGATGAAGCACGCCGCCGCCTCCCCGGGAAGGTCGTTCATATTGCGTCTGGAGGACGGGGAGGTGCTGCACGAGCAGCTGGAGTCGTTCGCTTTTGACAACGGCATCAGGGCCGCCTCGGTGATCGCCGTGGGCGGCGCCGACCACGGCTCGCGGCTGGTGGTGGGCCCCCGCGACGGCCGCGTCTCGCCGGTGGAACCGATGCATCATGAGCTAGAGGGAGTGCACGAGCTCAGCGGCAGCGGCACCATCTTCCCCGACGAGGACGGCGCTCCTCTGTTGCACATGCATGCATCCTGTGGCCGAGCCGGGAGCTCGGTGACCGGATGCGTGCGCGCCGGAATCAGGGTCTGGCTTATAATGGAGGTCGTGATCCACGAGATGGCCTGCAGCGAGGCGCTAAGACGCCAGGACCCGGTCAACGGATTCGCACTCCTCGACCCTGAGGGGGGATAGGATGTCCAGGGACCTGCTGTCCGAGATCCGCAGGATCGACGGCAAGGGCTACCGCGCCTACAAGGACCTCAAGGGAGACTTCCCCTTGGAGGACATGCATCTTTTCATCGACCACGTCCAAGGGGACCCTTTCGCCGCCCCTAGCCGCATGAGGGTCCGCATACCCCAGAAGGACGCGGCGTTCCCGGAGGACACCTACGCCAACAAGGTACGCGAGGTCGCTCTCCGCGACTTCATCGCCCGCCGCTTCTGGGACTCGGGACGCTCCCACGCCCGCGGCGGCATGGGGAGCGGCGGCAGCGGCAGGATATCGGTACCCCGGCCGGGACAGGAGATCCTGGAAAGGAGCTCGGTGTCGGTGAACCGGGAGTTCGTGGAGGTCAGGTTCAGCGCCGGCCTCCCCGCCGACGGGAGGAGGATAGCCGGGGGCAACGCCGTCCGCCTGCTGACGGAGTACCTCCCGCGGATCGCCCGCGAATCGATGCTCTTCCGCTCCCACAAGGAGCCCCGCCTACGCCGCCACATCGAATGCGCCGAGGACGCCCAGGCGCTGCGCGGATCGCTGCAGGAAAAAGGCCTGGTGGCATTCATCGCCGACGGCTCGGTCCTGCCCCGCAGCAGCGGAGTGGACCAAGGCCCGTTGGCGGCCGCCCTCCCGTTCTCCTCCCCCGAGGGGCTGAGGACCTCCTTCGAGCTTCCCCACGCCGGAAAGGTGGAGGGGATGGGGGTGTCCGCGGGGCTAACGCTCATCATCGGCGGCGGCTACCATGGCAAGTCGACCCTGTTGGAGGCCGTCAAGCACGGGGTCTACGACCACATACCTGGCGATGGAAGGGAGCTCGCCGTCACCGTCCCTGACGCGGTGAAGATCAGGGCGGAGGACGGCCGTCGGGCGGAGAAGGTGGACATCTCGCCCTTCATAGACGAGCTCCCCGGCGGGGTGGAGACCTCGGCGTTCTGCAGCGACAACGCCAGCGGCTCCACGTCGCAGGCGACCAATGTAGTGGAGGCCCTGGAAGCGGGCTCCAGCCTCTTGCTCATAGACGAGGACAGCTCCGCCAGCAACTTCATGACCCGGGACCTGCGCATGCAGAGGCTGGTGAGCAAGGACAACGAACCCATCACCCCGTTCGTGGACCGGGTGCGGCCGATGATGGAGTCCACCGGATGCAGCTGCGTCATGGTCCTCGGCGGGTCCGGAGACTTCCTGGACCTCGCTGACACCGTCATCATGATGAGCGGATACCGTGCCCTGGAGGTCACCGAGGAGGCGCGGACCGTCGCCGCCGAATTCCCCAGCGGAAGGGAGCGCGAGGCCCCCGACGTCTTCGAGATGCCCACGGAGAGGGTTCCGCTGGCCCAGAGCCTGGACCCCAGCAAGGGGGGCCGGAGGGAGAAGGTGTCCGCCCGTTCCCTAGATGCCATAGACTTCGGCAAGGAGCAGATAGACCTTTCAGCGGTGGAGCAGCTGGTGGACGTCTCGCAGGCGCGGGCGCTGGCGGATGCCCTGGTGTGCGCATGGAAGGCCATGGACGGGGACCACAGCATCCGGGAGCTGGCCGATAAGGTCCTCGCCGACGTCGAGGAGGGGGGCCTCGACCGCCTGGGGGAGCTCAACGGAGACCGGGCGCTGTTCCGGAGGCAGGAGTTGGCGGCGGCGCTTAACCGCCTCCGCACGCTGGTTGTCTATCAGAGGTCCAGGTCGAGGTAGATGGGGCAGTGGTCGGACCCCATCACTTCCGGCATTATACCGGCACCCTTCATCGAGCCAGTGAGACCCTCGCTAACCAGGAAGTAGTCGATCCTCCATCCGACGTTCCTCTCCCGGGCCCGTGTCCGCACGGACCACCAGGTGTAGAGGTGGGGGCTGGTATCGAACTCGCGGAGGCTGTCCACGAAACCGATGTCCAGGAAACGGTCGATCCAATCCCGCTCCTGGGGGAGGAAGCCGGATATGTCGGAGTTCTCCTTCGGCCTCGCCAGGTCGATCTCCTTGTGGGCGGTGTTCACATCGCCGCAGACCACCACGCTCTCCCCGTCCTCGAGGAGCCGCTTGCAGAGTCCGAGGAAATCCTCATAGAAATCCATCTTGTACGCCAGCCTCTCCGCCGAGGCCTTGCCGTTGGGGAAGTACACGTTCAGCAGTGTGAACTCTGGATAACGGCAGAGGCAGAACCTGCCCTCGTCGTCGAAGCGGGGCGAGAACTGGAAGCTCACCTCCTCCGGCTCCTTGCGGGTGTAGGTGGCCACGCCGGAGTACCCCTTCCTCTCCGGCCTCGACATGTGCAATGAATAGCCCTCAAAGCCGGTCAGCTCCGGTCCGAGCTGCTCCAGCCAGGCCTTGGTCTCCTGCAGGCAGAGCACGTCCAGGGACTCGGACCGGAACCACTCTGTGAAGCCCTTCTTCTGCACCGAACGCAGACCGTTGACATTCCAGGAAACCAACCTCATGGACTCCGTCCTCCGCCCCAAAGGTTATCATTCGTGAGCGCATTATAGTTTTCTGCCGGCGTTACCAGAGAGGTCATGGTGCGAACGGACCATTCTTGAATCAATGAACATCGATTTTTGCAACATTGTTGCAATTTTTTCTGATTTTCCCTGTTTGACCACCTTAAACAAGCGTAAAAAATTCCTTAGTGAAACAAAGTTGCGAACAAGACATGGCAACGTATAAATACACTGATTAATGTAACATGACCTAGGGATTGCAATGGGTTACGAAGAGCTGTTTCCGAAAAACGATCTCGACGGTTGGCATGCGAATGCCGCCAAGAGATTTGCAAGTCCCTTCGTAGACAACTTCCACGACAGAATCGATGTGGATCCGATTATCCTATCGCACGCTGCCGTGGCATGTGGATACACCATCCGTGACTTCTATGAGAAGCCGGAGCTGGGCATCCACTGCGTTGGCTATATCTCCGAACTCTACGACCTCCTGCCGGTCACCCACTGGTTCTTCTCGCTCCCGTGGGTCACCGAGCTGGGGCTCACCCTGGAGTACAAGGAGACTCTGCCTCCGATTCCGACCGGACCCGTATGGGGCCCTGAGGACGTCGAGAAGGCGGAGCCCATAGCCAAAGAGGACCTACTGAAGGGTTGGACGATGCCGTTGTTCTTCAACCTCTACGACTATGTCGCAGAGAACCTGCCCCACACCTTGGTTCCGATATCCTATGGATTCGACCTGGTGGGGGCGGCCTCTGAGATGGTCGGGGTTGAGGAGTTCATCATGTGGACCTTCACGGAGCCGGACCTGGCACACAAGCTGGTCGACACCTACGTGGAGACATCGGTCAATGGCGCCGACGCACTATCCGACAAGTATGGCATGGCCATGCTCATCGTGGGCTCGGTGCTTGCGAACAACGACATATTCGCCGACGAGCAGGTCGAGGAGTTCTCCGCCAAGAAGATGGGCCACTATGTGGACCAGTGCTTCAGAAAGGGAGCCGGGCCTCAGATCTTCTACCACATGTGCGGTAACCACGAGACCTCCTACAAGGTCTTCAGGGACAACCTGGTATGGTCTCCCTTCACCGTTACCCACGTTGGTTACGATGGATCGAAGGTCTTCCCGTCCGACAAGCTCAAGGAGACGTTCCAGGATGTGTCCACGTGTATGGGATCGGTTGACACCAAGCTGATGATCAACCCGAACCCCAAGGCGGTCTACGACCAGAGCAGGGACCAGCTCCTTGCCGGCCGCGACGCCAAGAAGGGCTACATCCTCGGCAACTCCTGTGAATGCCCACCGTACACCATACCGGGCAACATGCTCGCTATGACCCGCGCGGCAAGGGACTTCGGCACATACGGAACATGGTGAGGTGATTAAGATGGAGTTTGAATTTTCTGACGCAGTGAAGGAGGTCCTTGGTTCCAGGGGTCTCAAAGAGGATGACATAAAGGCTGTCATCGAGAATGCGGAGGGCTCCAACGACAAGATCACCGATGGCGAGAAGAACATCGCCAAGAAGGAGATCGGAGACCTCACCGTATATGCCGTGTACTCGGTCGATGGCGGAAAAGCAGTGGTCCAGTCGGGCTACGCGCACAAGATGAAAATCCTCGACATCGTGCAGGACACCTCCGATGCCGAGGGATGGACCTACGCCAAGAACGGCGCCCCGGTCAGGAAGGGCCACACCAACCTGACCTACATGGGAGCGACCCGCTCCGGTCCATGCATGTGCGAACCCACATCGGGCGAGTCCTGGTTCGAGGAGTACCTGGCCGCCAGCGCTCTGGCCGCCGCCGAGGGTCTCTTCGAGCAGAAGAGGGCATAGAATCAAACGCCGCGCAAGCGGCATCCTTACTTTCCTTTTACTTATCCACAGTTCTTTTCCAAAGCATTATTATCAGCGTCACCGATTCCGTGCAGGAATGGTGCCATCATGTCCAGGAAGCTAGGTGAGACCGCGGCCCTGTGCCCTCAGTGCCTTAAGACCATACCCGCCGAGAAGATCGCCGAGGACGATGTCGTGTACATAGTCAAGGAATGCGACGAGCACGGCAGCTGGAAGGTCAGGATATGGGAGGGCGTGGACGAATACCTACACCTCTACGATTTCGGAGCGGTGCAGAAACCACCGGAGAAGTTCGGGGTCAAGGAACTGAAGGACTGCCCCCAGGACTGCGGCCTCTGCTCCGGGCACAAGCAGCACACCTGCCTGAACGTGGTGGAGGTCACCAACCTCTGTAACATGAACTGCCCCATCTGTTTCGCCCGCTCCAACACCGACTACCGTTTCCATCCCGACATGGACCTGATCCGCAAGATGCTGCAGACAGTCATGGACTACGTGCCGAGCCCCCGTTGTGTCCAGCTCAGCGGCGGAGAGCCCACTATCAGGGACGACCTCCCCGACATCGTGCGCCTGGCAAAGGAGATGGGCATAGAGCACATCGAGGTCAACACCAACGGCCTGCGCATCGCCAAGGAGAAGGAATACCTGCAGGCGCTAAAGGACGCTGGGGTGGACACATTCTACTTCCAGTTCGACGGAACCCGGGACGACATCTACAGGCAGACCCGTGGCCGCGACCTGTTCGAGCTCAAGAAGCAGGCTTTGGCGAACTGCGCCGAGGTGGGCACGGGCGTCACCTTGGTAGCCACGGTGTCCCCCACTATAAACCTGGACAACGTGGGCGAGATGATACAGTTCGCCATTGAGAACGTGCCCACTGTCAAGGGCATACACTTCCAGCCCATCTTCTACGTGGGACGCTACCCTGTCGACCCCTCCGACAAAGACCGCGTCACCCTTTCGCAGCTCGCCAAGGCGATAGAGGAGCAGACCATGGGCATGCTGCAGGCGGACAACTTCATACCCACCTCCTGCTCCAACGTCCACTGCGACATCAAGTCGCTGTCTGTCGTCCTTCCCGACAAGTCCCTGTTCCCCATGACCACAATGGCCCTGGGGCCGCCCCGCGACACCGAGAACATCGCCGAGAAGACCCGGACCGAGGTGTCCCAGTTCTGGCGCTTCATCGAGGAGACCATGGACGGCCCCTCGGAGAGCGATGACAACAGCTGGTCCGCCTTCGTCGACCGGGCGAAGACCCATTACCTTACCGTGTCATCGATGGCGTTCCAGGACGCCTGGACAGGAGAGACGGAGCGCTGGGAGCGCTGCTGCATACACATGGTCACTCCCGACGGGCGGCTGGTGCCGTTCTGCTTGTTCAACGTCAACAACAAGGACGGAGAGACCCTTTATCGCCACCAGGCCTTCAGGCCTTACGGTGAAAAGATGAAGGAATGAGGCCAAAGGCCTCTTTTTTTAAAAAGCGGATCAACGGCGGCGGTTGTAGCCGAAGCTGCCGTAGTGCTTGTTGACCACGCCGCTCATGTAGTTGCTGAGGAATTTCTCCTTCTCCTTGGTGTTTACCAAGGAACCAAGCAGGGGGAACTCGTGGTCGCAATGGACGCAGCGGACGTACTTGCAGTTCTGGCTGACCTTGGGGCAACCTCTGCAGGCTATCGCCCTGGACTGGAACATGCTGAACTCCTTCCCGCACTTGGGGCAGGTGAATCTGTGCGTGGCCGACAACATCTGCGGCGTCACGCCGGCTCTCGCCATCTCCGGGGTCAGTACCATTTTGCATTCTCTCCGGTCTTGTGGTCGAAGTTAAAGCCTTCCCTATATTTACAATTCACGATAGCACCAGGAGCTATTCCAGTTCCTCCTTCGTCGGCAGCATGGCGGGCGGGAATATCGGGCTCCAACGGGTGAACGGACGGAAGGGGTACGGGGCCATTGGCTTGCTGCCCTCCAGCCCCCTCATCAGTCCCGGCATGCGGTTGGCGGGAAGGACCATGACCATCTCATCGTCGCCCACCAGACCGTAGAGCCGGTCCCCGATGCAAGGGATGTCCAAGGAAGGCTCGCCCGTGTCGTGGGCGCGGGATATGGAGGCGCACACCGATGCCTGCCCGGTGACCGGGCTGCAGACCGCACCACCCTCCTCGAAGTGGAGGCCGGTGATGAGCCTGAGCATCTGGCCAGGGGTGCCGTATATCACCACCACGTCCGGATCGCCGCGGCAATGCGCCAGAGGCGCCACCTCAACCGAACCGTACCTCTTGCCCCTGTCGCCCATCATGCCCATGCGGGCGTGCATCCGCTCGCCGGCCTCCAGATCCTGGACGAAGCCCAGATAGAGCTGTCCTCTGCTCAGGCGCGGCGGGGTGTCTATCAACCCCAGGGCCGCCGCCCCCCATACGCAACGCATGGTCGAAGGCGAGGAGGCCAGCACCCCGTCCGCTCCATCGAAACGGGCGCGGAGGATCATCTGGCATATGGCGGTGTCCCTCATCGACCTCCCCGGGAATGAGCTGAGCTCCGAAGCGCTCTCCAGGAACCTAACTGCCACTGCGTCCCCGCGGAGCCGAACGTCCTCTTGCAAACGACGGGATGCTTTTGCCCAATCTATGTCCATGCGGAAGCATTCCCTTTGCAGGCTCATTAGCTTTTCTTCCCATCATACCATAATATTATCTATCGAACACAGGATTCAGAGGGCATGAGCGCTTGGAACAGGGTCAAGATCGCCATCGTCCGTAGGAAGCTCCTCTCCAACAAGATCCCCGAGGACAGCGAGAATCCTTTGGAGGAGTGGATGGCCCTCAAGGCCAAAGATACCCTGAAAAAGAGCCCGGAGATGCAGAAGGCGATCGGCAGGAAGAAGCTGGACACGGTGGGCCATGAAGAGTTCAGTGAGTACCAGCTCTTCCGCGTCCGTGAACAGATGCGCTACGTCCAAGAGAACTCCATCTTCTACAAGGACAGGTTCCGCGAGGCCGGCGTCTCCCCGGAGGACATACGCAGCTACCAGGACCTGGTGCGCATACCGCTGACCACGCCGGACGAGATGGCCGTGGAGCCCAACCATTTCCTCTGCGTGTCGATGACCAAGACCGAGAGGGCCTTCACCACCACCGGGACCTCAGGCGTGAGGAAAAGGGTCTTCTACACCCGCGAGGACCTATTGGCCAAGATAGACATCATCTCCTCCGCGCTCATGAACGTGGGCATGAGGAAGGGGGACGTCCTCCACATAATGTTCCCCACCGTCGGCGCTTGGGACCCGAGCCTGATGCTGGCGGGAGCGTGCATGGTGGCAGGGTACGGTTCTTCAAGCTCGGCGAGCGTGGACATATCCGAGCAGATGCGCACCATCACCGAGAACAACTCCTCCTACATCATCGGCCTGCCCTCCTTCATCTACCGCGTAACGGTGTTGGCCGGCGAGCAGGTGGACCTGAGGTCATTGGGCATCAAGAAGGTCATATGCGCCGCCGAGCCGCTGTCCGAGTCCATGAGAAACATCCTCCAGGAGGCGTGGGGATGCCCAGTGCTCGATGTGTGGGGCATGACCGAGTTCGGACTGGCCTGCGCCATAGAGTGCGATGAGATGAACGGCCTCCACACCGATGATGCCAACATGCTGTTCGAGGTCATCGACCCGGAGACGGGGGAGCATGTCGCGGACGGGGAGAAGGGGGAGCTGGTGGTCACCAGCCTCAACTCCGAGGCCACCCCTCTGATACGGTATCGCACCAGGGACATCAGCTTCCTTTACCCGCCCCGTTGCGATTGCGGGACCAGGTTCAACCGCCGCATCGGCAAGCCCGGGGGGCGCCTGGACCTGTTGACCAAGATCGGGCTGGGCCAGAAGGTTTACCCCTTGCTGTTCGATGAGGCGTTGCTGCAGTTCCCGGAGGTTGTCAGTTACCAGCTCACCATCGACCGTGAGGGGTACAAGGACGTCCTCACCTTCTGCGTGGAGACCGAGAGGGCCGATGAGGGGCTCAGGCAGCGCCTCGTCGATGCCTTGGTCTCCATAGCCGAGATAGAGCAAGGTATCGACGAGGAGCTCTTGGAAGTGCCGAGGGTGCATTTCCGCGATGCTGGAACCAAGGATTACGTCTCCAAGGCCAAGGTAATCGTCGACAAGCGGGAGAATTACGACTGAGGGTCGGGGATGCTCAGGGCTGGAGTCCTTACCCTGCAGGGAGCGGCCCCGGAGCACGCGCTCTTGTTGCATGCAGCCATGCGGGAGAGGGGCCAAGCAGGGGAGGTGGTGGCCGTCCGCGGCCCCGGGGACCTCGCGGGCCTGGACTGCCTGGTGCTGCCCGGCGGGGAGAGCACCACCATAGGAAAACTCCTAAAGAGATTGGATATGGTAGAGCCAATCCGTGAAATGGCGGCCGCAGGGACGCCGATGATGGGCACCTGCGCCGGCTGCATCCTGATGGCGAAGGAAGGGGATGACGAGGTCCGGAGGACCGGGATCGAGCTCCTCGGTCTGATGGACATGAAGGTGTCCCGCAACCGGTTCGGCCGCCAGCGGGAGTCCTTCGAGTGCCAGTTGGAGGTGGAAGGCCTGGAGGAGGGATTCCCGGCGGTGTTCATCAGAGGGCCGGTGATCGAGGAACGATGGGGCCGCTGCAGGCCGTTGGCCCATTTTAAAGGACAAGCGGTGATGGTGAGCCAAAACAATCTGTTAGCGCTCTCCTTCCATCCTGAGCTGTCCGTGGACACGCGCATCCACCGGATGCTGCTCGACATGGTCCCTAGGACTTGATGGCCTCTATCACCGATTCGAGCTCCTGGTGGTAACCGTCCTTCTCCACCAGGGTCCCGGTGACGACGGCATCGGCGCCGGCCTGCTTGGCGGCCGCCGCGGCCTCGGGGGTCCGGATGCCCCCTCCCACTATCAGGGGCACCGACAGCACGCTCTTGACGGTCGATATCATCTCCGCGGGGACGGGCTGGTCGGCGCCGCTGCCCGCCTCAAGGTAAACGAGGTCCATGCCCAGGAATTCCGCCGCCAAGGCATATCCCAGTGCGCTCATGGGGTCGTCCCGGGCCACCAGGTCGGCCTGTCCGACCTCCCCCACCTTCATCCCCGGCTCGACGAGGATGTAGCCCATAGACACCGGTTCGATGCCCAGCTTCTTCACTACCGGCGCCGCCATGGCCTGCTCCCTGATGACCATGCGGACATCGCGGCTGTTGAGCATGCTCATGAAGTACAAAGCGTCGCAATGCATCGAGATGGCGTGGGCTCCGGAGGGGAAGTAGATCACGGGGATCCCAACAGCCCTCTTTATGGCGGCGGCTGTCTGGTCGAGGTTATTCTGGTTGACGTCGGTGGATCCACCTATCATGATGGCGTCGGTCCCCATCCTCTCAGCATTAACCGCCACCTCGGCGGCAAGCTCGGTATCCTGTTTGTCAGGGTCGACGAGCGTCATGTGAATCGTCCCTATGGCCATCCTTTCGATCAGGTAATCCTTGACTGACATCAAAATCCTCCGAGTATGAAAGCTACGAGAGCGACCATCATGCCGAATTTCGCGTACCTCTGGCCGGCACGCGGGTTCTTGAAAAGAATCCAAGCGCAGTATATAAAGATTGCATCAGCCGCCAGCACCGCCCCGAAATAGAGGTCGTTGAACAGGCCGGCGAGCACCGGCTGCATGCTCAGCGCCACTCCGGAAAGGTAGCAGAGCGCGGCCACCAGGCCGGCGTTCCTCGTTCCTATCGCCATGGGGAGGGTGCGGCGGTCGAAGTCCCCTTCGATGTCCTCGATGTCCTTGGTTATCTCCCTGCCGATGGTCACCAGCCCCGCCATGCCCGCAATGGCCACGGTGTTCATGACCGCCCCGACCACCACTCCGCCGAGTATGAAGAGCAGGCCGGTCAGCACCGCGATTATGACGTTGCCCATCACCCCAGTGCGCTTGTATCGGAATTCGTAGGCGAGTATGAGAACTATCGCCACCACCACCACCGCGGCGGCCTCCCAGGAGAGCAGACCCGACACCAGGATGGAGACGGCGAACGCGGCGGCCGAGACCTTCAACGCAGTGCCTGCCCCCATCCTCCCTGAGGGTACCGGCCGGGAAGGATGGGCTATACGGTCGACCTCGCGGTCTATGTAGTCGTTGAGGGAGTTGCCTCCCGCTATGAATGTGAACACCACCATCGAGGCAACCGCCAAATCGCGCCAGTGGTCCAGAAGATCGGCGCCGGCGCCTATGAATGCGGCCACCATCAGGCCTATAACTCCCATGAAGCAATTGCCCAAGCGGAACAACTGGAGGAACTGGTTCACGGCCAGTCATCCTCTTTCCCATTGAAATCGTTTGTGCAGCAGCGTGTGGCTCCGCTAGTTTATTGATGTGGTAACAACTACAGGTAGCGATGCCCTCAGGCAAGGACACCCTGGACCTTTTGAACCGGGAGGTGGGGCGGCGATTCCCCGTAAGGCAGGTGATGGTCTACTCTGAAGGCGTGGTGTTCCTGGTCGACCATTCAATGGGGGGCATGGATGAGGATTTCGAGGCCCTGCGCATGAATCTCCGTGAGATGGGGTTCATCGCCACACTCCGGGAGTCCGGGGGCCAATACAGCATCGGTGTGATGAAGATGCCCCCTGTGAACACCCGGTCGGTACGGGTCAACCAGATAATGCTGATACTCACGATGGCCACCACCGTGATATCCGGCTCCTTCTTATGGGGGAGCTACTCCGGAGACCTGGACCTCCTCGCTCCCAGCAACCTCTTGTGGGGTGCGGTCTACTTCGCCCTGCCGCTGCTGTTGATCCTGGGGACCCATGAGCTCTCCCATTTCTTCATGGCGAGGAGGCACGGCCTCAACGCGTCGCTGCCTTTCTTCATCCCATCCATACCGCCGATAGGGACCTTCGGCGCATTCATATCGATAAGGGAGCCCCTACCCAACCGCAAGGCGTTGCTGGATGTGGGCATCTCCGGCCCCATCGGCGGATTCATAGTGACCTTGCCGGTCCTTTTCCTCGGCTACCATCTCACCGCCGTCGGTGGTCAGCTGGCGCAAGGGGAGGCAGGGGTCATGGCGCTTTTGGGGGTGCCGCTGGGCATGCAGCTCGTATCCCTGCTCTACCCGGCGGCGGAGGGGATGTTCATGCATCCCACCCTCTTCGCCGCCTGGCTCGGCCTCTTCGTGACGGGTATCAACCTGCTCCCCGCCGGACAGCTGGACGGGGGGCATATCGCCAGGTCGGTGCTGGGGGAGAGGACGAAATGGATGGGCATCGCCACCGTTGCCGCGCTCCTGGTGCTGTCGTTCTTTTACACCGGATGGCTGATATTCGCGGCGTTGATCTATTTCCTAGGGGTAATACACCCTCCCCCTCTGAACGACATCACGCCCTTGGACCGGAAGAGGAGGGTTTTGGCCGGAGCGGCGTTGCTCCTCCTGCTGTTCTGCTTCACGCCGCTGCCGATACAGGCCGCGTGAGCTGCCGCATCAGCCGCGCCTCTGCAGCACGTGGTAGTTGCGTGTCAATGAGCGGTGCACTCTCTGGGAAAAACGGTACACCTCCTGGAAACCCTTCCATCCCGCCAAAGGGGAGGGGAGGGCGATCCCCAGGGCGCCGCCCCTTTTCAGCACCGCGTGCGATGCGTCCACTGTCCTCGCGTAGAGTTTTTCGAGCGGTTCGCCACCGGTGCTGGTGGACCTGCCGTATGGGGGGTCGGTGACGACAGCGGCCAGATGGCCAAAATGGTCCTCGATGTCCCCCACATCGCATACCGCGGAGTCGAAGAGCTCATGGCCATAGTGCGCCAGGTTGCTGCGGCAGCCGTCGACCATGCTCTCGGATACGTCGCTGGCGATGGCCTTGATGCCCATGGACGCCGCCTCCAGCAGGAGACCGCCCGTGCCGCATAATGGGTCCAGCAATGCCTCACCTGGCCGGACGCCGGTCATATTCACCAACGCCCGGGCGAATCGCGGATGGAGAGATATGGGGGAGGAGAACGGGCGCTCGGCCACCTTGCGGGTCTCCAGCGACCTACGGTCGATGCCGCGGCTGGCGATATGAATGCTGACCCGGTCGGAGAGGAAGACCCTCAGCTCCATGTCCGGATTGTTGAGCTCCACCTTGTTGTTCTTGAACAGGCCGCCCATCCTGCGTGTCAATGAACGGGTGTCCACCTCGGCCATGGCGCTCTCAAAGCGTTTGACCCTCACCGAGAAGCTGCCGGGTGGAAGCTCCAGGGCCTCAGCCCTGTGCCAGAGCTCATCGGGATGGCAGGTGAGAAGGTGCTTACCGATGCGATGGGTGAGGGCGATGCGATCGGCCACGCGGTCAAGCGAGGCATCCTCCATGCTGCAGACCAGATACCCGGGGCCGCTCTCCACCACACGGCCCTGGGGCTCCAGTGCCAGCAATGACAGGGCCTCCGCCATGGGCATGCTGGGATGCTCGCCCGAGAGTTCAAAAAGAAAAGGGTCCATTGGGACCCTGTATTGTTTTCAGTCTATAACACCATCTTCCGTGATGGTGAAGACTCCCTCGCCCTCGGGAAGGTTGGGGGAGTCAACCAGCCGCGCGATCCTCTTGCCGGCCTTGCCCTTGCGCAGATAGACGCGGAATGTGGCGGTGTGCCCTACTATGTGGCCGCCGATGGGCCGGGTGGGGTCGCCGAAGAACGCGTCTGGCTTTGAGGAGACCTGGTTGGTCACCGCAATGAGGGCGTTGTTCAGAGTGGCGAACTCCAGAAGGTCGTGCATGTGGCGGTTGAGCACCTGCTGCCTCTCCGCCAGGCTGCCCCTCCCGACATACTCGGCGCGGAAGTGCGACGTCAGCGAGTCCACGATGAGAAGCTTGATCTTCCTCTCCTTCGCCATCTCGGCCGCCCTCTCCACCAGGAGTATCTGGTGGTGGGAGTTGAATGCCCGGGCGACATGGATCTTCTTCAGGGTCTCCTCCGGGTCGATGCCCAGATGCTCGGACATCTGCCAGATCCTCTCCGGCCGGAAGGTGTTCTCAGTGTCGATCATCACGACTTCGGAATCGAAACCGCCCATCTCCTCGGGCATGGTGGCGTTGACCGCCAGCTGGAAACAGACCTGGGTCTTGCAGCTTCCGAACTCGCCGTAGAACTCGGCTATCGATTGGCTCTCCAGCCCCCCGCCCATCAGTTCATCGAAGGCCTTGGAGCCGGTGGTGAGCTTCTTTATGCTCCTCCGCCGCTCCATTATGTCCTCGCCGCTCTCGAAGCCACCGACATCGGCGTACATCTTTGCGCCCTCGATGATGTCCTGTGCCTTCTTCTCGCCTATCTCGCACTCATCCGCCAGAGTCTTGGGCGATGCTACGGCGATGGCCATTATGTCCTTGTATCCTGATTCGCGGAGTTTCTCTGATATCGCGGGTCCTACTCCTGGTAATTCCTCTAGGCTTATGTTGGCCATGCTATCACTATCACTTATGCTGTAGGTGGTTTTTAAAGAGCGAGGAGAGGGGAGAACGAAAGTGAAAACCCCCGTCAACCCAGCCAGGCCCTTCCATCGACATTCATTATGACGCACCTCGTCAAAAAGATTTATATTGCAAGTGTATTCAGGAGAGCATGGCCAAGAAGAAGAGGAGGTCCTCCAAGAAGAAGGAGGAGGAGGAAGATTACGAATTCGTACCTCCTGAATTCGATGAGAGGGAGTTCCTCGAGAAGGACATGTTCACCACCAAGGTTCTTGGCCTCGTCGTTGTCCTCGCCATTGTGCTGGGGATCTTTGCCTTCTTCCTCACCGACATTATAGGCGTGGCCGCTGGCGCGCTACTTCTCTTCGTAAGCATCGGCGCCCTCGGGACAATACTCCAGATATTCAAAGTAAGCGTGGCCGACATCGAGAAGAAGACGATGATAGGCAACTACCTGACCTTCATATTCCTCTTCCTCGCAGTATGGATAATCTGCATGAACCCCCCCCTAAGCGACTATGCCGACCCGGAGATAGGGGAGCCGGTGTTCTTCTTCGAGGACGACGGATGGAACCAGGTAAACGCCACCGATACCAACAGGTATTCATTCACTTTGGCCGGAGACGCCGACGGGAAAATAGAGGCCGAGGTGGTTGACAACGGCGAACTGGAGAACGTCACCTTGCAGTTGCGCAAGGACGGCGGTGATTGGGAGAAGTTCGAGATGGATGAAGGAGAGGACAACATCTACACCCACGAGTTCAAGCTGGACAGCGGCAACGACAACTATGATTTCAGGATAGTGGCGCTTGACGCTGCGGGGAACGAGGCGGATAGCGACAGATTCGAGATCCGCAAAACGGCTTAGGCTTCTAGATATCCCAGGGCAAGCGGGAGTCCAGGAGGGCGGTCATAACAGACATGTTCCCGATGTGCAGGCTCTCTTCGTGGTCCAGCACATACATCCTCCTTCCCCGCAGACCGGAGCCTATGGATGCGTGCTCCGCCTTCTGAATCAGGAAATCCTTGGCGTGGCGCAGATCCCGGGGTACTACCGCCCTCCATCTTCCTTCCTCTATGAAAGGCGGCCGCAACGCGTCATGGGACCAGCGTCGGAGAAAACGCTCGCTGTGCTCCATCCAGACCGGTGGACCGCAGTGCTCCTTGGATGCGGGCAGCACATCGTCCTCCAGCTCGAAGGCCACTATCAGGGGGCCATCGGCCACGAAGGCGGAGCGCAGCACGCTGAAACCATGCGACTCCAATGCTTTGGCCACGCCCTTCTCCGTCCTTCTTCCCTGTGAATGGATATTGTCCTCGGTAATCCCCTCGACCTCGAAGGAGAGGGTGACGGCCCTCGTTCCGGCGGCCTCCAGCATCGCCCTCGCCTCCTCCGTGCCAAGATGGCGGCGCTCACGCGGGAAGAAGAATCTCTCGTCCTTCCTCTCAAGGTAGCGCTTGCAGGCATGGACGAAGAGGGAGAAACTGTCAACGTGCAGCGCCGACGCCACGTTGCGCCGCGTGTCCACAGGGTCGATCACTAGCAGCGGTCCGTCCTCGAAGCCTTCTTCCGGCTCTCCGCCCAATCTACCGCCGTAGCGCCAGGAGGATCCAGCCTCTAGCACCGAGAGGAAATCGCCGTAATGCAGCACCAGCAGCTCCACCAGGTAGCCGGAGAAGCCTAGGTGGCGGGAGTCAGCACCGTAGACGCCGATCCCCTTCATGAACGCCTTGAGGAGCCGGGCCTCGTCCTTCTGCCGTTCGCTTATCCTCTCGGTTATGTGCCTGGTATGCAACGGTGTGCGGTCCACGGCGCTGATCACCTTTGCTCCCTCCTCCATCGCATAGCAGGGGACGAGGTCCACCTCGTGTCCTGCATAGGTACCGTGCACGTAGGGATGGTCGGCGAAACGCTCCTCGGTGTCCTCCAGCAGGTCGTCGCCTATGCGTGAGCAGACGGAGGCCATCCTTTCCAGCTCACAATCTTGGGGGAAAACCAGGAACACGTCCATGTCCGGAGAGTTGAGATAGGTGTCCTTCTGCACCGAGCCGACGAGGAGCGCCTCCATGTCCCGCGATGAGAACAGGGCGTGCCCCTCTATCCGGGATATCAGCGATTCCGCGGCCCGCAGGGTGCGCGCTTTCTCCTCCGCATCGGGCCTGACCCTTTCCAGGACCCTGCTCTCCAAGCTCATCGTTGCCACATTGCGGAGAACGGTAATATGGTTTTGCGAGGGGAATCTCCAAGGCCGACGGGAAGGGGATGCATGGTTTTAGAAGGAGAAATGGACCCATCAGCCTTGGAGTGATTAATACTATGTTTGAACTACTATAAATAGGTATTTGTATGAACCCCGATGGAGTCGCCGATGTCCAGACGCATCATGTCGCGGGCGGCGACTATTCTGCAACCGGTCGTCTCCTCCAGCTTGAGGGCCTGTTCCTCCGGCCCCTCCTCCACCATCTTAACGCCCATGTGCGTGAGCAGGGTCATCTCCGGCTGGAGCCTCTCCACGATGGCGGGGACGTCCTCGCTGCAGAGATGGCAGCGCAGGCGGGCGCCGAACGGGCGGGTGACGTTGAGTATGAGTACGCGGCAACCCTCGTGGCTGGCGATGACCTCATCGCGGGGATCGGTGTCGCCCATGTAAGAAACGGTGCCGGCCGTTGTCCTGAAGATGGCGCCCACGCCGCTGGCATCGGTGTGGCGGGTGGGGGTGAACCGGGTCCACGTGCCGGCGATGTCCATCTCATCGCCAGCCCTGACGCTCATAACTTGGTGGGGGAGCCGGCGGTGGTAGTCTGATATAGCAGGCCTCATCCCGTCTATGCCCTCGATGGTGCTCACGCTCCCCGCCAACGTTCCGCGGGTGTTTATGCCCCCGCGCGTCATTCCCTCGACCAAAACCTCCGCGTCGGAGTAATGGTCAGGATGGCAATGGGAGATCAGCACCGCATCGGTGAAACCAGGGTCGAGATTGAGCCGGGCCATGTTGGTCAGCGCCCCCGGCCCCGGGTCGAGGTGGATGCGCCCTCGGTCCTCTATCAGCATTCCCCCGGTCGACCTGGTCTGGTAGATGGTGGCGAAACGTCCGCCCCCGGTGCCGAGGAAGGTTATGCTGACCATGCGCCGGATTATGGCATATCATTATATTCTCTTTATGGGGCGACAAAATGTTAATAACGGCATCTTAATCCAGAATTATGCGCACCGCTGTAAGGGACGCCTGGATACTGACTCAGGACGCGGCCAGGGGCATAGTCCGCGGTGATGTTGTCATCGACGGTGACACCATAGTGTCCGTCGGCGGCACCGGTGAGGACGCCGACCGCGAGATCCCGGCGAGCGGGGACATTGTCATGCCGGGGCTGGTCAACACCCATTGCCACGTGGCGATGTCAGTCATGAAGGGGAGCGTCGACGACCTCAACTTCCCCGATTTCCTGGACAACGTTTTCCGCATAGACTCCGACCGTGACGACGACGACCTCGACGCCGGCGCCCGCCTCGGCCTCATGGAGATGGTCCGCGGCGGCACTACCACCTTCGTCGACCTCTATTATTCGCAGGACGTCATAGCCAAAGCGGTGGAGGACTCGGGGGTTCGCGGCGTGCTGTGCTGGGCCGTGCTCGACGAGGAGTTCACCACCCAGAGCGGCAAGCCGATGGACAACTGCCGCCGCTTCTGCGAATCGCACTCCTCGATGAGGAAGGTCGTCCCCGGCGTGGGACTGCAAGGCGTCTACGTCTGCGGGCGCGAGACCTGGGAGGAGGCGAGCGCTTACTCACAGGAGAGCGGGAGGGTGATGACCTTCCACCTCTCCGAGACCCGCGGCGAGGTCAACGAGCATCAACGCAAGACAGGTATGAGACCGGCGGACTGGCTCGGGTCGATGGGCGTTCTGCACCCCGGTTGCCTGGCCGCCCACTCGGCGTGGCTGACGGTGAACGAGGTCCGCGCACTCGGCAAGGCGGGGATGTCTGCTTCCACCTGCCCGGTGTCGAACATGAAGCTGGCCACCGGAGGGGTGGCTCCGATACCGGAGATGCTGGAGCACGGCGTCAACGTGTCCATCGGCACCGACGGCAGCGCCACCAACAACTCCATGGACATGTTCGCGGAGATGAAGACCCTGGGGCTGCTGCAGAAATCGAGCCGCTGGGACGCCACCGTCACTCCCGCCCAGGCCCTGCTGGACATGGCCACCATCGGGGGGGCGAGGGCGGTCGGCATGGGAGACAGGACAGGTTCGATAGAGAAGGGCAAGCTCGCCGACCTCATCGTGCTGGATGGCAAGGCCCCCAATCTGAGGCCGCTGCTGCCGCAGAACATGGTGTCCAACATCGTCTACTCCGGCAACTCGTTGAACGTGAAGACCGTCCTCTGCCAGGGCGACATGCTCATGCAGGACCGCAGGATGCTCACCTTGAACGAGGACAAGGTCCTCGCTAAAGCGGAGGACGCATGGACCAAGCTGTGCTCGCGGCGATGACGCTCGGATTGGGCCGTCCATGGAGGCCACTCATCACCGATGTGGTATCGGGTCTGAAGCCTGCCAGGCATTTTTAATATTATTCGTATAGAATATATTTAGTGGTGCATAATAATTTTATATCCCACTTATTAATAGCTTCAACAGTAAAACATGCGATGCGCGGGGGTGTGAACCAGTTGGCAGTCGATATGACCACAAAAATAGGGGCGGTTGTGTTAGCTCTTATATTGATAATAGTCTTGGCCGTGTCTTACGTGCAGAGTCCAGACTATGAGGTCGGGGACAAGTTCGTCTTCGAGCTCACAGGTGAAGACAACGCTGGAAGGCAAATAGAGGGTATATGGACATTTGAGATTACGGCTGAGACTACGGATAGATGGGCCGTGTCGAGCGATCTTGAATACGTCATAAAGGAGACAGGGCAAGCCGATATATCGAAAACCCCCTGGTTTCCTTCTGGCAACCCTTTGAAATCCGATGGTCCACTTTATTTCCTTCTTGAGGACGCTGAGACCGATGGGAACTCCAAGATAGACACTGAGTGGGGCAGCAGGACCCTGGACAAATGGGTGGAGGACGACGGCGGTGACGAGATAGTCTACTTCGCCGATTCTAAGCACCGCATATTCAAGGTTACCTTCGAGGTCTTCTCTCTGGAGCAGTCCAGCGACTTTGAGGCAGAATTGGTGCTCGTCGATAGGCCTTGAAAACCATTTCAACAAACCCATTCTCATTTTGATTAAAACAATAGATGGGAAATGGTGGTCCCGACTCCCAGATTTGAACTGGGGATCTGCTGATATCGGCGGCTGCACCGGTCATCCCGGTAACCCACTACAGTCAGCCGCTCTGGCCAGTCTAAGCTAAGTCGGGTGGTCCTGGAATTATTGATATCCTATTTATGGTTAACGTATGCGGAGCAACGAAAATACGCCGCTGACGCCATTGACAGAAGGCGTCATCATTAAATACTGATAAAATTCTCTTTCATTTGTCGGACAAAAGAGGTCTTTACGACCTCTCGTAGGAGTCTAACATGCCCGAGGACGATCTGGAGAAGGTGACCATAAGGCTGCCGACGCGCTACGTGCGGCAGCTGGACTTCTTGGTGGGGGTGGACGATTTTCCCTCACGCTCCGAGGCCATCCGCTCCGCGGTCCGAGACATGCTCTATCAGAGGGTGGAGATGGTCATGGACCGCTTGGAGGAGATGGAGAAGGCGGAGCAGGCCTTGGCGCGCATGGAGAGCTTCGAGAAGCGGTACATGTCCAAATAGCCGGAGAGGCGATGGGATGCACTCTTAGGCCCCGGGGCTACAAGCCCCACATCCTTATTCTATCCTATGTATCCAAGGTCATCGCGGCCGGGGTCCTGCGAGGACTCCATGTCCTTTATCTTGGACGTGATCTCCTCGACCTGCTCGGCCTTGCTCTCCAACTCGCTCATGTCCATCTCCAGGCCGATGATGCTGTTCAGCACCTTGAGGACGGACTCGGCGCCCTTGGGGTCCACGAAGTATCCGGAGGTCTCGCCCATGAGGCAGGCGGCATCGAGGCCATTGAGCTTGCTCAGGCCCAACAGAAGGCCGCTGGCCCCCACTATGCCCGAGCCCGGCTCGCCGGCGGTGAATTCCACGCCATGGGGCTCTAGCATTTCGCGGAAGCTTTTGGTGGTGACCGCACCCAGCACCCGGGGCTCCTCCACCATCTTGCCGACGCCGTAGCCGCCCAGGGTATAGATGGTGCTGACTCCCATCTCCGTGCACATCTTGATGATATGGGAGGAGAGTTCGTACTGTCCCTCAGGGGTCATGCCCTGGTATTCGCCGACCAGTATCACCAGGTCACGGCCCTCGCCCACGTTCTTGGCGTAGTAGAGCTCGTTGTTGACCATGGTGGCGACGCAATCTTCGTCCAGCACCACCTGGGGCGGGAAGTGCTTGGAGTAGATGGTAGCGAATTTCACCGCATCGATGTTGTCCAGTAGATGCTCGGCCGCCAGTTTTCCAACGTTGCCCACTCCGGGCAACCCCTCGATGAGTATGGCGTCCTTGAGCTGCGGCTCCTCGCTTATGACGGTGATTATGCTTTCCATGTGCGACTCACTCTCCGTAGATGGCCTTGCGGCGGTAGCGACCGTGGCGGTCCTCGGGCGAATACCGCGGCGGGACCGGCACTTTGGTACCCGCCTGACAAATGGGACATTCGTCCTTAAGAGTGTATTCTCGGCAGCGCGGGCAGAGGCGGAGCAGGGTCCTCATGACTTGCCCACGCGCTTCAAGGCGCCTTCGCCGCCGGCGGTGATGATGCTTTCGACCGCGTTGGAGGAGACCGACCTCAAAGCATCCTCCGCCGCTTTGTACTCGTCGGCGGTGATGACCACGCGGTAGCGGGGGGCGCCCACGTATTGGATGTTGATTTTCACGTCCTCTATTTCCTTCTCCGCGGCCAGGAGGGCGTTCCTTATCCTGTCCACTCCATCGGGGGCGGCGCTGCTCAGCTCCAGGTACGCCTCTATCTGCACGTAGGGCGGGGTGACGTTCTCCACCGCCACCTCTATAAGCGTCTCGACCCAGTCCCCGCTGTTCTCACGGCGGAACTCGTCCGGGGCGGCGGCGATGGTCTCGAAAGAGCCGTAAAGGGTCTCGTACTCGTCAATGAGATACTGGCCGAAGTCCTGGTAGGCCTTCTCCGGTTTTATTCCCAGTCGCTCGGCGGTTATCTCCAGGAGCTTCTCCGCCTTGTTCTCGTTCTTCCATTGCTGAATCTTCTCCCGCTTCTGGTGCTCGTTCACCGATTTCAGCGAGAGGTCGATGTGGCCCTTGGACGCGTCCACGTCCAGGACCTTGCAGACGATCTTCTGTCCTTCCCTGATGTAGTCCCTGATGTACTTGACCCAGCCCGTGGCCACATCCCGGACGTGGACGAAACCCTCCTTGTCGCCGTATTCGTCAAGGGTGGCAAAGGCACCGAAGTTCTTGACGTTCTTGACGGTGCAGACTACGAGCTCGCCCGATTCGGGATAGTCCTGGGCACGGTACATCAGCCGACCACCTCGAGCAGTTCGCCCTTTATCTTGCCCACGCCTCCGCGGGGCTCGATCAGGGTGGAACCGCATACGTTGCACACCACGGTACTGGCGGGCTTGCGGAACGCGATCTGGTCATTGCTGCAGTCCGGGCATTTGATCTTTACGAAATCTTCTGTCATGCTATTCACTCCACCAACTCGAACTTCTTGGCGCGGAAGCAGGCCTTCAGGTGGGCCTTCTTGCAGGTCTTGCAACGGTACCTCAGGTTTATCCTCTTGGTGGGCTTCTCCCTCCCCTCTGGTTTGGGACGGGGGAAACCTCCGTAACCGGCGGTGACCTTCCTGAATCTGCGCTGGCCCCATTTCAGCTCGCTGGCCTTCTTCTTCTTGACCCGCTCCACATCATGGTCGCTGTGCGACTTGCAATGCGGGCAGTAAGTGTTCATGATCCTAGGTAGCTTCACAACAATCACCTTGGGAGACAGTTCTTAATACTGATGTCGTATAAAAACCCTTTACCCTGCCCAGGTACATAAAGCTGTCGCATCCCCCTCCGCGCTCTGGAACGGCCACGCGGACCGCTCCGGAAAACCTCTGATTTTTATCAGGGTGCTGATTATCACAATGTTTTAGTTTAATGCAAAGGTCTATATAATTAGAATAATTATTTTTAACAGTCCTATGACTAAAAACGCTTGGAAGAAAGAGGATGAGCATCTCGTCGATCTGCTGTTGAGGACAGGGATGAGGAAGAACGTAGCCAGGACCCTGGTTTTTCTGAAGAACACCCCAGAGACCACATCCGTGGAGATCGAATCGTCAACCTCTTTGCGCCAGCCCGAGGTATCTATCGCCATGCAGGAGTTGCGTAACCGGGGCTGGGTGGAGAAAAGGGACATCAAGAAGAAGGGCAAGGGCCGCCCCGTGCACTCATACCGGCTGTCGGTGAATTTCCCGGAGATCATTGACGCCATCGAAGAGGACGAGAAGGAGAGGGTGCAGAGCATACTCGACAACATCGAGGATCTCCGCAGCTTCAACCAGAGCTGAAACCCTTTCCGCGTTCTTTTCACTCATTTCTCGATCAGCTCTACGCCCTCAGGGCGCGCGACCACCACTTTGCTGGCCATGTCCAGGAACAGGCCGTTCTCCACTACTCCGGGGATATTGTTTATCCTCGATTCAAGATGGAACGGGTGGTCTATGCCCTCGGGGAACTGGCAGTCGTAGATGAGGTTGCCGCCATCGGTGATGAACGGGCCTCCGTCCCCGCCGCGGAGCTCTGGCTCGCAGCCCAGGGAGCGGAGGGCGCGGGCGGTGTGGGCGCTACCGAACCCCAGGACCTCCACCGGCAGGGGGGAGCGTGTGCCCAGCTTCTCCACCATCTTGCTGGGGTCCGACACGATGACCTGGGTTTCGGTGGCGGCGGCGACGATCTTCTCCCTAAGCAACGCCCCACCCAGCCCTTTTATCAGATTGAGACCGGGGGCGATCTCGTCGGCCCCGTCTATGGTGACGTCTATCCGCTCCAAATCGTCCATGTCCGTCATCCCGATGCCGCTCTCGCGGGCGATGGCGTCGGTCTGCATCGATGTGGCCACGCAGCGGAGGTCGTATCCTGACTCTACCAGCCTTCCCACCGCCTTGATGGCGTAGTATGCGGTGGAGCCGGTGCCCAGGCCAACGGTCATGCCGTCCTCGATGAATCCCACCGCCCTCTCGGCGGCCGCCCTCTTCAGTTCCTCAGCGCTCATAGACCGTCCCTCGCCATTATGTCAAGGAGCCGCTCGACAACGTGCTCGTTCAGATCGCGCCCCATCTCCTCGCTGGCCGTCGCCGGGTCCCCGGCGATGCCGTCGGGGAAGCATATCTCCGGGTCGGGCAGCACCATATGACCGTGGCTTATGTACTCCCCCTTGTGCATCTCCTCCTTCACCAGGCGGGGCTCGATATGCATCACCCGGGCGGTCTCCACCGCCCCCCCGTGACCGTCCAGGGGGTCGACGCCGGACCGGATGGCCTTCTCCGCCGCCAGCTCGTAGTCGCAGATGAACATGAGCTTGACGCCGTAGGCGATGACGATGCGGCGGCAGGCCTCCTTGACGGCGGCCATGTGGGAGCCTCCGGCGTGGCCGCTGATGACCAGAAACCTATTCCCTCCGTTGCGCACAAAGGACTCCAGTATCTCCAAGACCAAGTGGTGCAAGGTCTCGAAGGATATGTCGATCGTTCCCGGCATGTTGCGGGTGGACGAGTGCATGCCGTAGCGCACCGGCGGGGCCACCAGTGCATCCGTCCTTTCGGCGATGCGGCCGGCGACCCATTCCGGTTGCAGGCTGTCCGTGCCCAGGGGCAGGTGGGGGCCATGGGCCTCGGTCGCCCCCAATGGCAGTATTATCACCGGGCCGCGGTCCATGGCCTGGCTGAACTCGTCGCGGGTGAGCTCCTCAATTTTGGTCATCCGGTCTCCTCTCCATCAAATCGCCGCCGCAGACCGGGCAGATACCCTTGTCCAGGGAATCTATGCCGAAGAGATTCTTGAGATCCTCGCTCTTTCTGCCCACGTCCTCGTCGGGAAGAGAGCGGTCGCAGCGCATGCAGTACACGTGAAGGCTATGGGCGCCACTCCTTAAAGCTTAATGGCAGAAAAGCTAAAAATATCAATTCCTGGCTTTAAGTGCCATGAGGTTGGCGTCGCTGTTCTCGGGGGGCAAGGACTCCATGATGGCACTCTGGTTGATGGAGCAGCAGGGCCATCGGCTGCCATATCTGGTCAACATAGTCCCCAGTCGCAGCGACTCATGGGTATTCCACACTCCCAACTTGCACCTCCTGCCTCTGATCGCCGAGTCGATGGGGAAGGAGCTGGTGCAGGCCGAGGGCGGCGAGGACGAGGCCCATGACCTGGCAGCGCTAAAGGAGACCCTTTCCTCTCTGGACGTGGATGGGGTGGTCACCGGAGCTGTCGCCTCCGACTATCAATGGGACCGGGTCAACCGCGTCTGCGAGCACCTGGGGTTGAAGACATTCTCTCCGCTGTGGCGCAAAGGCCAGGCCCTGCTCATGGACGAGATCCTCGACGCCGGCATCGACTGCTGCGTCGTCGCGGTGATGGCGGAGGGCCTGGACGAGGGATGGCTGGGCCGCAGAATCGACGCCGAGGCTCTCGAGGAGCTAGACCGCCTGGCGGTCCGCCACGGCATAAACGTCGCCGGCGAGGGGGGAGAGTATGAGTCGCTGGTGCTGGACTCCCCGCTCCACTCCCGCCCGCTGGTGGTGGCCGCCGCGGAGCGGTCGATGGGCCGGGACTCCGGCTTCCTGAAGGTGACGGGGGCTCACCTCGGCTCACGGAAGGACTCGATGAACTCCCGCAGGCCGACGTAGTCGGGCGGCTGGGCAGGGTCCTCATCCGCCGCCCACGCGTAGACGATGACCCCATCCTCGTCGATGACGTACACCGCCCTCCCCGCCATGCCCTCGTATATGTCGTGGTTGGATATCCGGCAGCCGTAGGTGCTGATGACATCGGAGCCAGGGTCGCTGAGCAGAGGGAACGGGAACGCCATGCGCGACCGGTACCGGCGGTGGGCGTCGATGCCGTCCCTCGCCACCGCCCATAACCTCATCCCTCTGCTGTCGAGCTCCGGCCAAAGGTCGCGGAACTTGCTCAGGACCCAGGAGCAGGTGGTCCCGAAGTCCCCCATGTAGAATGCCAGGACAACCGGGCCTTCGGGCAGTTCCTCCGAGAGCGTTAGCGTCCCGGCGGTGGACTCCACGGTGAAGTCCGGGGCCTTGTCCCCCTCGGCCAGCGGCGAAGGCTTGTACCAACCCAATGACATCTATCCTAGAACATCGTCCAAGCTCTTTAAGATGTCCTCCACCTCCGGCAGCTGCTTTGGTATATCCGCCTTCCATTTGAAGAGGATGATACCGTCGCGGCCCACCAGGAAGAACTCGCGGTTGGTGAAGCCCTGTACCATCGAGGTGGCCTTGACGATGGCGTCATATCGCCTGCTGACCTGCTGCCCCTCATCGATTATGTGCTCCAGGTCGGAGCCCAAACGCTCCCTCCACTTGATGTGCGTCTCCTTGCTGTCGGGGTTGATCGGCATCAGCCGCACCCCTCGCTTCTCGAACTCCTCCACTCTCTCCACCAGCTTGGCCATGAAGTTGGTGCAGTTGATGCCGAAGGCCGCCACGTGGAAATAGAGCAGCACCGGGTCCTTGGCGGCCTCCTCATGGAGGTTGAAGGCCTCCCTGTCCGTGGTATCGAGGGTGAAATCAGGGGCGGTGTCGCCGACCTCGGGAGCTGAACTCATCGGGCAAGCGCATCGGGTGACAGCGATTTAACGATTGTCATAAAGCAATTGATATACCGCCAAACCGATTCATACACCATGACCCATGTCTTCGACGTCAAGAGGAGGGAGAGGCTATGGGATGAGGACCGGCGCTCCCGGCAGCCTATCGACACTCTGATGGCCGAGCTGCAGCCGGTCGAAGGTGAGCACTGGATTGACCTCGGCGCCGGTAACGGATACGTTACCGTGCCTCTGTTGGAGAGAGGGTGCAAAGTGACCGCAGTCGACCTGGAGCAGGAGATGATATTCGACCTGATATCCCGGGTCCCGGACGGCCTGGAGGAGAAGCTCGAGACCGCCATAGGCCTCATGCCCCCGGTGCCGGTGGAGGACAACGAGGCAGACGCCGCCGTCTTGGTCAACACCCTGCACGAGATATCCGACAAGAGGGGGCTGGTCAAAGAGCTGTCGCGCGTTCTGTCCGAAAAGGGACGCGTGCACGTGATCGACCACCACAAGGACCACGGGGAGAACGGCCCCCCGCGGCAGGACCGCCTGTCGCCGGACGAGGTCATCTCGCTGTTCGAAGGCTTCCGCCTGCAGCGCCGGAGCGACATTGGCGTTTTCTACCACATGGTGTTCACTCACTGAAACCCGCCCGGCGGGCCAGGAATGCCATCGCCACCGGCAGCAGCAGTATGCTTATGAGCATGGAGAATACCACCGAGGCCATGGTTATCAGGCCGAACTGGGCTATGGGCGGTATGCTGAACAGGCCCAGCATGGCGAAGCCCAGACCGGTGGTGGCCGCTGCCCCCATGACTCCCTTCCCGGTCTCCTCCACGGTGCTGCGCATGGCCTCCTGCACTCCTCCGGTCACCACATCTTGAGAGAAGCGGTGGGTTATGTGAATGCCGTAATCCACTCCCAGCCCCACCGTGAGGGCGGCCACGGTCATGGTGAGCGGGTTCAAGGTTATCCCTAGCATGTACAGCATGCCCCACATCCAGATGATGGCGATGGTCGCCGGGGCCGCCGCCATCGCCCCCATGGCGATGCCTCTGCCGCGCATAGCCGACAGCGCGCTGACTATGATCAGGGCCATCGCCAAGGTGAGCGCCACCGAGCTCAGCTGCGCCTCCCGCATCCCCTCTATCACATCGAGCCCGGTGATCTTCGCGCCGGTGAGGATCACATCGTATCCTTCCTCACGCAAGACGTCCATGTCCTCGTCCACGGCGCCACGCATCGCCGACAGGCTCCTCTCATTCAGGTCCTCGGGCAGCCCGATGGACATGCGCATCATCTCCGATTCCAGGTTGAGATGCCTCTCCATGTCATTTGCCATCCGCGGATTGTCCTGCATCGAGTCCAGAAGCGAGCTCAGGTAAGCCGTGTCAGCCTCTCCCAGATACCTGCCGCTGTCGGCATCAAAGTGTAAAGAGTGGAGGGCGGCGAAGTCCGGGTCGTAACGATGGTCGCCAGGGCCGTCCAAAGAGCTCCAATCGAGCATGATGCTGAAGACGGATTCCACCTGCGCCCTTCCGCCCAGCGAGAGGATGTGCTCGTTATCGCCGAGACGGTCGATGCTGCCCTGCATCGCCTGCATCAGCTCAGGGTCGGTGAATTCGCCGTGAACGAGCACATGGGCCTTGGACCTCCCCGAGGTCATGAAGTTCTCTTCCAGGTATGCACCCGTCCTCTCAGTTTCGGAACCGGAGGGGAGGAACTCGGCGATGTCGAAGTCCATCTCGACATCGGTGGCGGCCACAGCCATCGAGGCGCTGACCACCAGCATCACCGCCATCACCGCGGACCCCCTGTGGCGTACGAGTCTGAGCACATGCCGAAGCAGACGGTCCATGGCGCCGATTGCCCGTTTTCTTTCTTTCCAGGAGCCGCCACGCTCGCGGATCACCAGGAATCCCGGCACCACCAGCATGATTATGATGAAGGCGCTGAGGACGCCCAGGGCGTTCAAGAACCCGAACTGGATCACCCCGTCCATGGTGGATATCACATTGGTCATGTACGCGATGCAGGTGGTGATGGTGGCAAGCACGATGGCCTCTCCCACCTTGCGCATGGTGCTGGACAGACGCAGAAGCACGTCCCCTTGCCTGTGGCGCTCCTGCCGGTATCTCAGGAAAAGGTGTATCGAGAAGTCCATTCCCACGCCCAGGACCAGAAACGGGACCGCCAGAGACAGCGGCGAGAACACCATGCCCGCCGCCGCGCCCAGGCCGTAGACCCAGGCGATGGCGGCCAGAAGGCAGGAGATGGTTACCGCCACCTCCAGCGGGTCTCGGAGGAAGACCAGTAGCACGATTATAACCGCCAGCACCGCAAGGGGGAATAGCTCCAGCAGGTCCTGCACCCCCGCCTCCTCTATCTCGTCATAGACCAAGGACTCGCCGAAGGCGGTGAAGGTGACCCATTGCCAACTGCTCGCCCTGGCCGCGTCGGCTATGACGCTCTCGGCGTCAAGGCGTTCGCCCTGCTCGAGCACCCGCTCCCGGTCGAGACTCACCATGACCACGCCGGCGCTGGCGTTGACGGGGGTGCTATCGTAGCGCAGATCGGAGCTGAACAGGCGCCCCAGATTGTCCTTGAGTTCGGACGGCACCGTCTCATTGGTCATAAGCAGGTGGATGGCCCTATGGATGGTGTCGGTCCAGACCTTGGATGAGGACATGTACTCGATCACGTTCTCATAGGTGGCAGGAGCGTAGAGCTTCTCCTCGCCCTCGTCGTCCAGCACCGGATCCCCCGTCTCCCTGTCGATCACCTTACGCAGCTCAAGGCCTAAGTCCTCCCACGCCTGGGTGTTGTTTTCCATATATGTCTCGAACATGACCAGGCTGATCATGCCCACCGGGCTCACGATGGACCGCCCCATCTCTCCGGGGTCGTCAATCAGCGGAGAGATGCGAGGGTCGGTGGAGATGTTCCGCTCGAATTCAAGCACGCTGAGGAACTGGTCCTTGAGCAGATTCCCAGCGATGGGACTCTCCGGTGGACTGTACGGCCTCCAATGGAACTCGGTGACCACCGCGACGGTGTAATGGTAGGTGAAGGACTCGCGAACCAGGGCATCGGCGGCGACCGCTTCGGTGTCCGGCTCGAATTGGGTTATCTCGAAGGACTGCTCCACGCCGTTGACGGCTATGGACAGGGAGGCCAGAAGGGTGATGGCCACCACCACCGATATGCCCAACAGGGGCCTTTCGACCAATCGTCGCGAGAAGGAGTCCAGCATCCTCAATCAAGCACCATCCATCAATCCACGCAGGGATTCTTAATAGCTTTGAAGCCGACCGCCCCTGGTACCATGGAGGCGGGCATCGCTTCCGGGAGAGGCAGGACCGGCAGCGGGATCAAAGCCCCCAGCGGTATCGTCGCTCATGGGCGGGCCGGCAGGCGACCGGCCCGCGAGCGATGCCCGGCTGGCACCGGGAATCAACTGGAGCCGTCACATCTTTCAGAATCCGAGATAGGTCATGCCCAGGACCGCCGCGGATGTTATCAGCGCCGCCCATGCCAGGAGGCCGAGCGTCATCCAGGCGAGGGCAGGGCGGGCAGCGGTGCCAGCGGACATCACGATGACGATCACCATGTGCGTGCCCAGAGTGACGGGGGCGGTCAATGCCGCCGCCGGCATACCGTAGCGTTCCCAAAGGCGGTCGAATCGCCTCCTGGAGCGGCCCGGCGGCCTCTTCTCCCGCTTCTCAAAACGGGAACGGTACCATGACCGCAGCCGCTCGAACCCGAGCGTTAGGCCCGCCATGGGCGCGAAGTTGCCCGCCAGCGATACCGCGGCGGCGGTCAAAGGGTCAAGCCCCAGCGCCAGCCCCGCTGGTATGGCCATCCATATCTCCAGAGTGGGAGTGGCCGCCATCAGGAACACGATCAGGGCAGCCTGTGCCGCCGTAAACTCCATGGGAACACACCTCTCCGCGTGGGGATGGTGGGGCCGCCCGGATTTGAACCGGAGTCAGTGGCTCCCAAAGCCACAAGGATGCCAAGCTACCCCACGGCCCCGTTGACGTCCACAAAAAGCGCTGAGAGTATAAAGCTTCGCCTCATTCGGAGAGGATCTCCATCACCGCCAGCTCAATGGCCTCGGAGCTGGTGAGCTTGGGCGACCATCCCGCCTTCTCCAGCTTCTTGGCGGAGAGCAGCATCTTCCTCACGTCGCCGATCCAACCGCCGCCGCCCTCCACGCCTCCGGTCCACCGGTACTCGGTGCCCTGCAGACCCATCTTGTCGACGACCGTGTCGGCAATGTCCTTGACGAATGTCCAGTCGCGGGAGCCGATGTTGAACACCTCCACCAAGCCCTCCGCCTTCTCCGAGCCTTTGAGAATACCGTTTACGGTGTCGCTGACGTGTATGTAGGACTTGCAGGTGCCCGGCTCGGCCCCCAGTATCTCCAGGCTCTCCGGGTCCTCGTTCAGCTTGCGGACGAAGTCGTGCAGCACGTTGTGGGTGCTCCGCGGCCCGACGACGTTGGCGAAACGGAATATGACCGAACGCATCGAGTACTGATGGCCGTAGGATGACACCAGCGCCTCGCAGGCGAGCTTGGAGGCCCCGTATATCGATATGGGCAGCAGCGGCCCGTAGTCCTCCGGTGTCGGCATCACCGCCGCATCGCCGTAGACAGTGGAGGTGGAAGCGAAGACGAACTTTGGCACTTTGGCCCGTCGGCACCACTCCAGGAGCCGGTAGGTGGCGACCACGTTCTGGTCGAAATGGGGACGGGTGTCCTCCGCCCCGGAGCGGACGTCCGGATTGGCGGCGAGGTGATAGACGGTGTCCGCTTTTTGCAGCAACGGAGTGAGGTCGTCCTCAAGGAGGTCGAGCTCTTGGAAGCTGAAACGGTCGTCCAGCATCGCTTTGTCCAAAAAGTCACTCCTCCCGGTGCTGAGGTTATCGACGCCGATGACGGTGGCACGCTTCTGCAACAAAGCGTCCACCAGGTGGGACCCGATGAATCCCGCCGCACCGGTCACCAGCACGGTCTTTCCATAGGCGGTCATGGCCCCATCTCCTCGGCCAACCTCTCGGCCAGCATCGCTATGGCACGGCCCCGGTGGGAAAGGGAGTTCTTCTCCTCGAGGTCGAGCTCGGCGAATGTGCGCTCGCCGTCGGCGCTGAATATTGGATCGAAACCGAAGCCCCTCTCGCCGCGGGCCTCCTTCGTTATCGCCCCGCGGCACTCGCCGCTAATCATGAAAGGTTCCCGGCCAGGTATCTTGCAGCCGATGCAGCACTCGAACCGGGCGGAACGCCGCTCCTCCCCCGCCATGAGCCGCAGGACGCCCTCGTTGCCCAGAGTCTTGAGGGCATAGGAGGAGTAGACTCCCGGGAACCCGTAGAAACGATCGATGAAGAGGCCGGAGTCATCGATTATGAATGATCCCTCCTTCTCTCTGAGTTCCTCCATCCCGCGCTCCACCACCTCCTCCAAGGTGTCGGCCTGTATCTCATCATACGGCACCTTGCCATGGAAGACCTCTATTCCCAGCTCTCCCAATGCCTGGCTATACTCCCTCATCTTCCCTTCGTTGGAGGTGATGACCTTGATCCTCATGTGTACCTTCCTCTCCTCTGGATGTCTTCGGCCTTGGCCAAGGCCGTCTGCGCGTCCGGGTTGTTCCGCTTGTAGCCGCCTATGAGAGCATCGAACAGCCCGGAGACGTCCGAATGGGCGGACATGAAGGCCCGCCTCAGCAGATGCAGGTCCACGCCTTTGTCCTCATCGCTGGCGGGCATGCTGCCCAATGAGAAGTCTATGAGGCACAGGCCGTCATCGGCGAGTATCATGTTGGAGGTGGTGAGGTCCCCATGGCTTATTCCTGCCGAGTGCAGATCCGCCAACGCCTCGCCCACCGCCTCGCAGAGCCTCTCCAAGGAATCAAGCCCTGGCGACAGCACGTCCCTGAGCCTGGGGCCTCTGACCCTCTCCATGGTTATGCTCGCTTCCCGCAGGTCTATGTCATAGACGTAGGGTGTCCTGACCCCTGCCCTTCTGGCCTCCCGTAAGAGCCTGGCCTCCTTGCGCGTGCGCGCCAAGCGGAGCGTCAGGTCCAGCTGCGGGTCGCGGTATGTTTTGGGGCAACGGGCCTTGACCACGGCCTCCCTGCCGAGGAACTCGGCGGCGGAGACCACCGCCTCCGCGCCCCTCTCGAGGGTCAGCATGCGTTGGGAATCCCCTCGCCTGTTATAACCTTTTGTCATTATGTTATATGGACCATACAAAAGATTATGTCTTAAGAACGCTAAAACGGGTCCCGATATCATGAGGTACACAATAACCGGAGACAACCTGCAGCTGGTGAACATAGAGTTCTCCCCTGAAGAGAGCATCTACTCCCACGGCGGTGCGATGGCGTACATGACCGGGAACATCAGTATGGACGCCAAGATGCGCGGCGGGCTGGGAGGCGGACTTAAGCGCATGATGACCGGCAAGAGCTTCTTCACCGTGAGCTACAAAGCCTCCGGCGGCGAAGGCATCGCCGGATTCGGCGGAAACCTTCCCGGAAAGATAATGGCGCTTGACATCGGCGATGGCGAGTGGCTCTGCCAGAGGGAGTCGTTCCTGGTGGCGGAGGACAGCGTCGATATGGACATAGCGTTCCAGAAGAAGCTCCGCTCGGCGTTCTTCGGAGGGGAAGGATACATACTCCAGAGGATCCATGGCGAAGGCACCGCCTTCATCCACGCCGCCGGGGACTTCACCGTCGTAGAGCTCAAGGAAGGCCAGCAGTACAAAGTGTCCACATCCCATGCCGTCGCCTGGGAGAAGTCGGTGGACTACAGCATATCAACCACTGGATCGCTGAAGTCCGCCTTGTTCGCCGGCGAGGGACTGTTCGTGACCACGCTCACCGGCCCTGGCAAGATAGTCATCCAGTCATTGTCGCTCCAGGACCTGGCCTACGCACTGCATCCTCACATGCCCAAGCCCCGCAGGTCCGGGTCGTCCTTCAGCCTGGGCTCCAGCAAGTGATGATGGAGGCCCGTAGATGAAGGAGCAGGAATCAGCAGGTAAAAGGGTATGGCTCAACAGCACTGTACTCGTAGCTCTATACGCGGCGGTGGCAGTGCTGGGGGTATTGGCATTGTTGCTTATAGCGGCCAACCTGCCCGCCGTCATATACTGGCTGCTGCTGATACTCGTCGCCGTTGCGTTGGTCCTCATGGTGCTCTCGGTGCTGTCGTTCTTCGTGGCGATACCGTTCTATCTCAGCATGGGCGAGGGCACTCGGGAGGGATCCTACAGCCTGGACGACCACGAGGATGTTGACGACGGTCGACAGAAACGCTAGGATGATACACCAGCTTTATCAACCCCTTTACCCTTTTTCCTCACCGTGGAACGCATTCCCATCGACTGCAGTCCTGTGGACCAGATGCTGGGCGGGGGCATCGAGAAAGGCTGCGTGACTCTCTTCTACGGTGAGGCGGGCGCAGGCAAGACCAACATATGCCTACAGCTCGCCAAGAACGTGGCGTTGCAGGGCCGCAAAGTGGCCTACATCGATACCGAGGGCGTGTCGATGGAGAGGCTTCACCAGATCTCCGGCGGGGACGGCGCGGAGGTGTTGCGGAACATCCTCTTCTTCCAGGTGCACGATTTCGAGGAGCAGGCGCGCTCGGTGGAGAACGCCGTCAGAGTGGCGGAGTCCAACACCGATGTCGGCCTGATCGTGGTGGACTCAATGACCATGTACTACCGCCTCGGCGCCCGCGATGACATGCACAACGTGAGGAAATCTCTGATAGTGCAGACGGAGAGGCTCCTGAACGCCTCCCGTCGCATGGATGTGCCCGTGGTGATGACCTCTCAGGTCTACACCTCGATCGACACCGGGACCTTCGAGTTCCTCGGCGGCCATGTGCTGCATCACAACGCCAAGACCATCATCCGCTTGGACAAGGCCGGCAGCGCCCGGCGGCGCACGGTGGTGATGAAGCACCGCAGCATCCCCGAGGGGCGGTCCGCCATCTTCTCCCTTGCAGAGGGCGGCGTCGTCTGCCCTTGAGCCGGGCCTCAGTAGCTGCGGCCGATGGCGAAATCGGCCAGAGCGACGAGGAACTCCTTGTGCTTGGAGTCTGGCAGGCAACCGAGCTTCTCCTTGGCGCATTTCACGTAGCGCTCGGCGAGTTCGGTGGCGTATGACACTCCGCCGAGCTCACGCAGTATCTCGATGGCGCGCTTGACCTCTTGGTCGCTGGCGTCCTGGTTCCCGAGGGTGTTGAGGAGCTCGTCGTACTTCGGATGCCCTCTGCCTCCCTTGCTGAGCGCCTTGATGACGATGGCGGTCCTCTTGCCGTTGCGGATGTCGCTGCCCACCGGCTTGCCGGTCACGCTTTCGTCCCCGCAAAGCCCGATGACGTCGTCCCAGAGCTGGAACGCGATGCCCAGCATGTTGGCGTAATCGTAGAGGTCGCTGATCTGCTTCTCGGACCCGCCGCCGATGATGGCCCCTCCGGCCGCGGCGGAGGCGAACAGCACCGAGGTCTTCTTCTCCACCATGTTGAGGTAGTTGTCCACGGTGGTGTTGGGGTTGTTCTCGTAGTCGGTGTCGAGCTGCTGGCCCTCAGCGAGGATCCACACGCTCTGCGCCGTGAGCTTGAGAAGCCGGCGCAGCTTGTCGTCGGAGACCTCCACGTCCGCCAGCACCTCGAAGGCCTTGGCGAAGAGCGCATCGCCCGCCAGCACTGCGGTGGGCATGTCCCACTTCATGTGTACCGCGGGCAGGCCGCGGCGGGTGTCGTCGTCGTCCATGAGGTCGTCGTGCACGAGTGTGAAGTTGTGTATAAGCTCCAGGGAGGCGCCGTAGGGGGCGGCGTCCTTGCCCTTGCCGCCGACGGCATCGGCGACCACCATGGCCACCACCGGCCTCATCCGCTTGCCCCCTGCTCTGGGATAGTGCCTGACGGCCTCCATGAGGTTATCTGGTCTTCCTTCCTTCAGGTAGCTGGAGATCAATGGCTCCAGGTCCCTTGACCTGTTTTTAAGGATCTCAAAAATATCCATTCGGAAACACCTCTACACCCACTCTTTGCATTTACCGGTAATCACGCTTCTTCTTGAAGATGTTTGCTCCACGCTCTTCGACCCGGTAAGCATCATCGCCGCCTTGAGCTCTGACATGACCTGCATGAGGCGCTCCTCCACCGCATCGGCGGATTGCGTGGCCTCCTCGAGCACCAGGTTGGCGGCGCCGGCGCAGCAGGCTCCCAGGCTCAGGGCCTTGGCCACGTGCAGTCCGGTCCTTACCCCGCCGCTGGCGATGACCGGCAGGCCCACATTGGCCCACAGCACCGACACCGGGGAAGGGATGCCCCAATCGAAGAAGCTTGAGCCTATGCTCTCACGGCCGCGGTCGCCGGCGTCGCGGGCGCGGTGCAGCTCCACGGCGGAGAAGCTCGTTCCCCCCATGCCCGCCACGTCGATGGCGGCCACACCTGCCCCTTTGAGGCGTTCGGCGGTGCTGCGGGATATGCCCGCGCCGGTCTCCTTGGCCACCACCTTGCGGCCGCGGCACACATCGCGGATGCGTTCGTAGCATCCCGCGGAGCGGGTGTCGCCCTCAGGCTGCACCACCTCCTGCAGAAAGTTCAGGTGTATCGCCAGCGCATCGGCGCCCACCATCTCCATGGCGTCATCCAGCATGCTGTCTTCGAAGGCTGGCTTCCTTCGCTGCGCTATCAGCTGCGGCGCGCCGACGTTGGCGATCACCAAGGGCACGTCGTGGTCCTTCACGACCTCGAAGCTCCTCCGCCCCTCGCCTTCCAGGGATGCGCGCTGGCTGCCCACGCCCATGCCGATGCCCAGCCGGGAGCAGGCCTCGGCGATGTTGCCGTTGATCCTCTCCGCCCCCGGGAAGCCCCCGGTAATGGCGGTGACGATGAAAGGGTATCTCAATTTCTTGCCCAGCACCCTGGCGCTGGTGTCTATCTCGTCCATGTCCAGCTCCGGGAGGGCCTCGTGGACCAGTTTGACATCGTCCCAGTAACAGTGCCCGGGCGTGATGCTCTCATTGATGCATATGTTGATATGGTCCTCTTTCCTGTTGCCGATGCCAGTCATTGTCAGTCCACCTTCACCCTGGTGCCTCTGACCTCCTTGCCGGCTATGGCGTCAGCGAGGAGCCCGGGCACATTACCGTTTATTATGATGCAGTCCATGCCAGGGGAGCACATGGCCAGCATGCTTTCGACCTTCCTCCTTATGCCTCCGGTCACATCCTTGACGCGGGCATGGAAGGTCATCGAGTCCAGGTCATCGGGGGTTATCGCGCCGATCAGCTCCGCACCTTGCTCAGCCGGATCCCGGTCCATGATACCGTCCACATCGGAGACGAATATCGACCTGCGGGGCGACAGCTCCTTGGCCAGGCGTTCCATCGCCTGGTCGCCGGAGCATATGGCGAATCCCTGGACGCTGTCCAGGGCAACGTCCCCGAAGATGACCGGCACCATCCCCATATCCAGGTAGCTTTGGAGCAGGCCGGTGTCGTAATCCTCGAGGACCCCGTCCTTCAAGGTGATGCCGGCGCTGGGCGGCAGCGAGACCGGGCTCATCCCCGCCTCAATCATGGCGTCGAGGACCATGAGGTTGAGCTCCCTGACGTCCCGCGACACCGCGGCGTAGGCGGGTATCTGCGAGCCGTCGCGGTGACCTCCTGCCAATGCGTGCTCGTGCGCCATGATGTGTCCGAAGGAGCCAGCGCCGTGGACGACCACGATGTCCTCCGCGCCAGTCATCTCCTCGCATAGTCTGCGCAGGACATCGAGGCGAACAGCATGATACTGGGACTTGTCGGTGATGACGCTTCCTCCCAGCTTGACGAGGATCATCGAACTCTCCGATTAAGGCAAGCGTATTTATACATTATCGTATGGCCACACCGACCATCATCTAACCTTCTTGCCGCAGGCGCCGCAGAAGCTGTACTCGTCAGGGACATCGAGGCCGCAGTCGGGGCATAGGCCGTCGTCCTCCCTCTCCTCAGGGCATGCCTCCGATGCCCGGCAGGCCCGGTGGGCAAGCGAGAGGCCTCGCTGCCCCTCGCCAGCGTCGAGCGCCAGCTCGGCCTCGCTCAGCAAAGCCTCCACCTCATCATCGGTGTTGGAGGAGCGGGTGCGGCCGATCAGGAAACGGGCCTGTATCGCGGTCTCGCTGACCTTAGGCCGCAGTATCTCATGGTCGCTGGAACCGACAGGTCGCGTCACCGGGAAAGGCTCCTCCTCCACGGACTGCCTAGCGGCCATCATCCTCTCCCTGGCCTTGGACATCAGCTCGGCGGCGCCGCCGTGGTCCCTCTTCTCATAGGCCACGATGGCCCTCTGGACGTCGGTCTCCGCCTCGTCGACGTCATAGCCTTGGTTGCGCAGCGACCCGCACACGGCGCGGGCGGTCATCATCGAGTTGTAAAGGTCCTCCCTCTCCAACTTGGCGTCGATACGCTCATCGGAGCGGTCGCGGAAGTACTTGAGCTGCAGGTACAGCACCGTCAGTATGACGATCCAGAATAGGATGAACAACAGCGCCCTGATCTCAAGCGAAAGATCCATCCAGGTGGTAAAGAATGGGATGGCTACTTATCGGTTGCGATTGCACGCAACCACAGTTGAGAATTGGAGGGAGTGGCTGACGGCGCCCCTTGGTTCCCGTGCGCTCGCGCAACACAGTACAACAAGGGACGCGGGCGGACTTTACTTCCGGGTTCGGAATGGGACCGGGTGTGACCCCGCCGCTATGGCCGTCAT
>PWHV01000025.1 GCA_003555025.1 Methanomassiliicoccaceae archaeon
GCTGCCATCCGTCATCGACAACATGGTGTCCAACGCCATCAGGCACGGGAACGCCGACCGAATCGATTTCCAAGTAAACAGCGAAGACCAGCTCACGGTGCTGAGCATAGCGGACAACGGCAGCGGTATACCGCCGGAGATAAAGGACAGGCTTTTCCAGGAGGGCTTCTCCTACGGGAACGCCGCCAACACCGGCCTCGGCCTCTACCTGGCGGACCAGGTCATGCAGCGCTACGGTGGCTCGATATCGGTGGAGGACAACCAGCCCTCGGGCGCCCGTTTCCTGCTCAGATTCCCTCGCTCGGACCCTGTTCGATGAGCTCCAGTGCGAACTCGGCGCGCTTCCGCAGGTAAGAAGAGGAGCTCCCTTTCATAATTTCAAGGCGCTCGATGCAACGGGCATCGCTCTTCCCCAGCTTCTGCGCGTACCTGCCCAGCGACCAGGACGCCATCGCTTTGACGTGGTCGTCGAGGTCATCGAGCATATCGATCAGGGCGCTCAGTGAGGCATCGTCGCCGACGCCGGCCCCGGCCAGCTCCCCCATGGCCCAGGCGCTGTTCTCGCGGTTCTCCGCTGACGGGTCGTCAGCGAAGTCCAGAACCGCCGGTATTGCGCGCGGGTCGCCTATTTTGTTCTGGCCAAGTTTGCCCAGGCACCATATGGCCCTCGCCCTCTCCTCATCGCGGCCATGGCTCAGAAGCTCGCAGAGAGGGCCTATGGCCTCAGCGCCGACCCTGGAACGGCGGAGCAATCCCTCCAACTCATACAGCGAGGCCGACGCCTCCCCCATGTCCTTAGACCGCAGGCCTTCGAGCACATCTTTCATGTCTCAGCTCCGGGGAACCGGCTTCTCGATGAAGAACTCGCATTCCTCATAGTCCCGCTCCGGCTCGCAGCGCTCGTAGTCCGGTAGCTTTAGCACATCGAGCCTGATGCGCTTGGCCTTGCAGTTGGAGCATCTACCGTCCGCGGCCCTCCAAAGGCATCTGGTCCTCATGTTCGTTGCATGTTAATCGCTCGTTGATTATTAAACCGTATTCAAAATCGTTATATGCTCCGTGAAACCAATAGATTATCAGCAAGGGAAAAGTTATATGCATCGATTTACAATATATCGCGCAAAACCGTAATAATCCGTATGGAGGTAGCTAAGATGGTCGATGAGTCTCTGGACTGCAAGGGGATGATGTGCCCCATGCCCATAGTCCACATAACGAAGAAGATCAAGACGATGAACCCCGGTCAGGTGCTGGAGGTCGTCGCCGATGACGTGGGCTCACTGGAGGACGTCCCCGCATGGGCGGACCGCACCGGCAACGAGCTCATGGAGAAGAGAGAGGACGGTGGGGAGTTCCATTTCATCATAAGGAAGAGTTGATGACGATGACAAGCAACGATGCTGACGACAAGGTGGCGATAGTGGTCTCGGAGGGGTCCTACGACAAGGCGATGGCCTCGGTCTTCCTCGGTTCGACCGCCGCCGGCCTTGGTATGGAGGTGCACCTGTTCTTCACCTTCTTCGGCCTTGAGCTGTTGAAGAAGAACAAGAGGCCCAGGCTCAAGGGCATGTACCGGCCGTTCACCGGCATGTTCGAGAAGAAGATGAAGGGCATAGGGGTGGAGTCCTTCCAGGATATGATGGACACCTGCTCGGAGATGGGGGTCAGGCTCTACGCCTGCAGCACCTCCATGGAGGCCATGGGCCTGAAGAAGGAGCAGCTGCGCGATGGGGTCGATGTGCTAGGGGCTTCGAAGTTCCTTGACATCGCCGCCGGCTCCAAGGTGCAGCTTTTCATAGGGTGATAGATTGCGTTCGAAGCTCTTCCTCCTGCTGAAGTCCCCGCGTGAATTCTCCGGCCTAGAGGACATCGCCGCCATCGCCGGCGATGCTGACCGGGCGGCGGTGCTCCTGAACGACGCGGTGCTGTTCGCGGCGCAGGAGAACAAGCTCGAGGGGCTGCTGCAAGTGTGCACTGAGGTCTTCGTCATGAAGGACGATCTCCAGGCCCGTGGGGTGGATCCCTGCTCCGGTGCGGTGGAGATAGACTACCATAGGTTGGTGGACCTGATCATGGACGAGTACGACCAGACAGTTACGCTGTAGGTGATGGCATGTCCACGATGTTGATACAGATACGCTCGGGAACGATGATGAACATGGACACCAACGTCCTGGTGAAGCTGTCGCAGGCCGCCTTGGACCGGGGGCACGCGGTCAAGGTCTTCGCCTACGGGGAGGGGATAACCGCCCTCAAGGACGGGCAGGAGCCCAAGAGGTTCCCCAACGTGGGCGAGATACTGCAAGGGCAGATCTCGCAGGGCCTCACGCTGGTGGCCTGTGAGACCTGCTGCCACGCCCGCGGCATCAAGCGGGGCGAGGAGTTCGAGGGCTCGAAGATAGGCAGCATGACCAACGACCTCTCCGTCTTCGTGTCGGAGTGCGACCGCATGGTCACGCTGGCGAGGTGACATCATGGCAGAGAACATCGCTGTAATGATAACCAAGCCGCCCTACGGCACCGAGGAGGCCTTCGCCGGCATGCGGCAGGCACTGGCGCTGCAGGTCTCCGGCCTCATGGAGAGGACGGTGGTATTGATGATGGGGGAGGGCACCCTGAACGCCCTGTCGACGCAGCATCCTCAGGCCTTGTCGATGCCCTCCAACGTCGAATCGGTGGAGGACCTGATCACATTGGAGGCCGAGGTCTACGTTATATCCGAGGACCTGGAGGCTTTATGCTCCGATGCGCGGTTGATCGAAGGCATCCAAAGTATGGACTGGGATGACGCCCGGGACATGCTTTCCGCTATGGATGTCGTTACAACCTTCTGACCATCGAAAAAATGGGTAAGGGTGTGGAAAAGATTTGTAGCGAGGTCAGGCCCTCGTTATGCCTCCAATCAGCTGGCTGACGGAGACCAACGCATCCTCCTCGTCCTTCCCCACCTGTTCGGCGTAAGTGGCAATCTTCGATCTGAACATCTCTATCTCAGCGTTGGTCAGATTGTCCTGCTTCTCGGCCAGCTTGGTCTCGGCGAAGGTCAAGGCCTTTCCGAGGGGAGTGCTACCGTAGTCCTTTACTGCAACCTTCGCTGGGGCAGCCTTGCCAGGCTTCGCGCCCGGGGCCGCTCCAGCGGGCTTCTTCTTAAACAGCGCTTTGATTTTATCTAAAATTCCCATTTAAATTCCCTCCTGTCTGAGGTGTGGTTTGTTCGATATTCCACCCATGTATCATGTGTTGAATTATTAGTTTATAAAGATTATCAAATTGAAATCATTTTCGCATGAATCAGGGCAAAGCGTTGCAAACAGGGTGCCAACACCCCGAGATACAACATCTAATGGAAAGCAACTAACACCAACTATTTATATTATATGTAATCAATAACTATATCGAATAAAAAATATTAATTTTTTTGTGGGAAAGATAGATATGATGGCCTTTCCATCACCAACCGTGCGGCCGTCAGAGAGATTGAGTTCAGTCCCGCTTTCAGGGATACGCAAGCTTTTCGACCTGGCCACTCCGGAGACCGTGAACCTCGGGATCGGAGAGCCAGACTTCCAGCCCCCTGAGGAGGCGATGGAGGGCCTGCGGCAGGCATGCTCCGAGGGGCGGAACAAGTACGGGCCCACCAACGGGTTGCCGGCCCTGCGGCGGGCCATCGCCGAGTACTCGTCCCGTTACAACAAGGACATCGGTGAGAGCAACGTGATCGTCACCCCCAGCGGCACCGCCGCCCTCATGACCATAATGCAGGCTTTCGTGGACCCTGGCGACGAGGTCCTGCTGCCCGATCCCGGCTTCGTCGTCTACCGCCCCCACATAATGCTGGCTGGCGGGGTTCCGGTGGATTACAGTCTGACCTCCGGTGATTTCCAGCCATCGCTGGACTCCATCCAGGAGGCGCTGGGCCCCAATACCAAGGCCATAGTTGTCAACAGCCCCTCGAACCCCACCGGCGGGGTGATGGACCTTGAAAGGCGCCGGGCGATAGGCGACATCGCCGCCGACCGGGGCATCATGGTGGTGTCCGACGAGGTCTACGACCGTTTCGTATACGAGGGGGAGCATCACTCCTTCCTTGACGACACGGAGAACTGCATCGTGGTCAACGCATTCTCCAAATCGATGGCGGCCACGGGATGGAGGATGGGATATGCCATGTCCAATGTCGAGGCCATCGACGAGATGGCCAAGATGCAGTACCACATGACCGCCTGCCCCAACACTCCGATGCAGTTCGGACTGCTGCAGGCGATGCCCTGCATCGAGAGGTTCATATCGGAGATGGTTCCGGTGTTCGACAGACGCCGCCAGCTCATCACTGAGCGGTTGAAAGGGATTGACGGCTTCCACCTGGAGCCGCCACGGGGATCGTTCTACGCGTTCCCGTCCTACGACGCGGACATCGGATCGGTGGACCTGGCGATGATGCTGGTGAAGGAAGGCCTGATAAGCACGCCCGGCTCGGCGTTCGGCGACGCCGGGGAAGGCCATCTGCGCTTCTCCTACGCCACCAGCGAGGAGATGATAGAGAAGGGAATGGACATCCTCGAGAGGGTGGCCGCCACACTTTGACATTCAGTAGGAGAGACATAAATGGAAGAAGAGAACACGATAAACGACATGTTCGGAGAAGAGAATATCGACATAGAGGCCCAGCTATGGGGAAAGAACCCCAAGCGGTCGCAGGCCCTCAAAGACCTCTGGCTCGACCTCATGAACGAGACCGTTGACCAGGACGACAAACCGGAGGAGGCCAAGAGGGAGATGATATTCCTCATGACCGCCAACAACGTGATGGACATGGTCATGGAGACCCTGCCCGAGGAGCTGGCGGTGGAGCTGAGCGCCAGCATGGACAGCCTCATCGGGCTGTCGATGGTCAACCGGCGTTTCGAGGTCGACCTGTTGGACGCTAACTACCAGACCCTCACCAAGGTGGACCGGGAGGAGTACTCCAGCGACGAGGAGTTCGAGGAAGCGATCAGAGACATGGACGAGCGCTGGTGGACCGTGGGCAAGCAGCTGCTGGGCGGAAGGACACCCAACGACGCCATCCTCGAGGAGATGTCGAAGTACGGGCTCACCCGGTAGGTCCCGGACATGGCCATGATGACATCCGCGCCCGGGAAGGTCATACTCCTGGGCGAGCATGCTGTGGTCTACGGGAAGCCCGCCATCGCCCTGGCGATAAACCGGCGTTTCCGCTGCCGCGTGGAGCCCTCTGATGCCATGCGCGTTAACGGGCGCCGGATCGAGCCAGGCAAACACCCTTACACCCGTTTCATAATCGACAGTTTCTGGAAGGGAGGGCCGCTGGACATCTCCATGGACAGCGAGATACCATCAGGCTCGGGCCTGGGTTCGTCGGCGGCCCTGTGCGCCTCACTGAACGCCGCCCTTATGGCGATGTCCGAAGGTATGGACCCGGCGGAGTGCGCCCGCCGCTCATTCTCCGCCGAGTTGGGGGTGCAGGGGTCGGCCAGCCCCATCGACACCTCGGCGGCGGTCAACGGCGGCGGCATAGCGGTCAACCTCCAGGGGCAAGAGCCGCTGTGGGAGCTTTCCCGCGGGGAGAAGACCTGGAGCATCGGAGCTATCCAGGTGCCCGAGATGACCTTGGTGGTGGGCTACACCGGCGTCAACGCCCCCACCGGCCCGTTGGTCGCCAAGGTCGCCCGCTACCGCGAGCGGAACATCTTCGCCCGCGACATCATCGATGAGATCGGCGACCTCACCCTGGAGGCGGCGGCGGCTATGCGGGCCGCCGACCTCCCGCGGCTGGGGGAGCTGATGACCGCCGACCACAAGCTGCTTTCCATACTGGGGGTGTCCTGCCGTGAGCTGGACCGCCTGGTGCAGGCGGTCCTTCCCCACTCCTTCGGAGCGAAGCTCACCGGGGCCGGCGGCGGCGGGAGCATGGTCGCCCTCACCGACCGTCCGCAACAGGCCTGCGAGGCCATAAGGAAGCACGGCGGGGTGCCCTTCATCGTCAGGACCGGCGAGCCGGGCGCGACGGCCGATGAGGACTGAAGGGCGCAACGCCTCAGATGAAGGACTCAAACTCGTCTATCAGCTCGGGGTACTTGTCCTTGATCACCTTGAGGAGGTTGTAGACGTTGACCTCCTCGATATCGGAGTCCTTAATGGCGAGGACCAGCTTGTCCAGGACCTCATCGCTGAGCTCGGCGAACTTCTCCTTCGCCATCCAGTTGCGGTAGAGCTTGTCCTCCATGCTGTCCCTCCACATATCCTCGTAGTCCTGTAGGGCCTCCTTACTGAAGTCGCCCTTCTCGGCGCAGTCGCTGAGGACCTTGCCGGCGTACATCCCCGCCCGGCAGGCGTGGCATATGCCGCCGCCGGTGATGGGGTCTATCATCCGCGCCGCGTCGCCCACAACCACCAGGTTGTCGGCGACCGTCTCTTCGAGGCCCGGGCAGGTGGAGACGCCGCCGCCCACTATCTCCAGGACGCTGCCCTTGCTCAGGCGCGGGTCCTCGGCTATGAACTTGTCAAGGTGGTGCTTGGGGTCAGCACCGAGCTTGCACTTGCTGCCCTGTACGCCGATGCCCACATTGGCCTTGCCGTCGCCCTTGGGGAATATCCACAGATAGCCCCCGGGGGCGGCGCTGCCGAGCACGAACTCGCAGTAGCTGGGATCAACATCGATGTTGGCCATGCGGTACTGGATGCAGGTGTCGATGTCCTTTAGGTCCAGACTGCTGTCTATTCCGGCCCAGCGGGCCACTTGTGATTCGAAGCCGTCGGCGGCAACCACGCACTTGGCGCGGATTTCGAGCTCATCGCCCATGCGGTTTGCGCGGACCCCGGCGACCTTGCCGTCCTCGAAGATCACGCCGGTGGCGGCGGTGCGCATCCATATCCTCGCCCCCGCTCTGCCCGCCTGCTCGGCCAGGGCCTTGTCGAAAAGGTGCCTCTCCAGCACGTATCCGACCTCGTTACCCGCACGGCTCTCGTCGAGCTTGAAGGTGTGTCCGCTGGGGGAGACTATTATGGCACCGTCCATGTCGGCGGAGATCCAAGCGGGGTCGGGGGGCATATCTATCTCCTCCAACCATTTCTTGGACACGCCCTCGGCGCAGCGCAGGGGCGAACCTATCTCCGCCCTCTTCTCGAGTAGTATGACGTCCAGTCCGCCCAACGCCGCGTACTTGGCGGCCATGCTCCCTCCGGGGCCGGCGCCCACCACCACTATGTCGCACTCATGGGTCTCCATCTCACTCGTCCTCCATCGAAAGAGCCCCCACAGGGCATATCTTAATGCAACGGCGGCAGCGGTTGCAGCTGTCGCTGAACTCCAGCACGTAGTCGTTCAGGTATATGGCGTTCTGCTTGCAGGAGCCAACGCAGCAGCCGCAGTGCAGGCATTTCTCATAGACCACCTTCATTTCAAAAACCTCTCAGCAATGCTCATCGCCGTGTCTGGCCTTCCATTCCTCCAAGGGTACGGAATGCTCGCTCTCCACCCGTGAACGGTAATCCGGGCCGCCGTTGTAGGCGCAGAACGGCACCACCTCCATGTCCGGGGTGGCGTAGTGCACGGCGCAGCGGCGTATTCGCTCCACGTCGTAGTTGTAATCGTCCTGGAAGTGCATACCCCCTACGAACATCATCTTCCAGGAGAATTCCTTCAATGACTCTATGCTCTTGTCCTTGACCACGCCGGCTATGATGTCGGCGATGTCGATGTCACTCAGCCCGGACGGGATTCTCTTATGGATGATAGATTTCCTGATGAGCCTGAGTCCGCGGTACTTGTACCATGACTTGAACCTAGAACTTTTCGCCTTCTCCGAAAGACGGTACATGCCTTTGCAGAAGCTCTCGACATCCATGAACCGCGGTATCGGCGTGACCGACCCGTCCTGGTCCTTGAACAGGTAGGTGGCGATGCCGCAATGGGGGTGGGTGGTGAAGGTCACCTTCTTCTCTCCCATCATGACGGAGGCGAACTTCGATATGGGGGCCACAACCGGCACCGGGTACCAGTCCTCCTTGGTGGCGTAACCGGTCTGTGCATCGATGTCGAAGGCCAGGTCGGTGAGCGTGTAGCGTTCCTTCGCCCTCTCCTCTTGGTTGATGCGGCCGGTGAAGGCCACCGGCTGGTAGTTGACGCCGCGGACCACATCGCTGTTCTCGAACGCGAAACCGAGGATCGCTCCCACTTGATGATCGTTGACGCCCCGCACCACGGTGGGCACCAGGACCACGGAGGGAGCGGACTCCAATTTGCGGAGGTTGTCCAACAGGCGGAGCTTGACGTCGAACATCTTCCGGTCCCTCGCTTGCAGGTATATGTCGTCGCTAACGCCGTCGAAGGATAGGTAAATGGTGTTCATCCCCGCCGCCTCGGCGTCCTGCAGCAGCTGGAAGTTGTTGGCGAAGGACAGGCCGTTGGTGGCCACCTGGATCTGGGCGAAGCCCAGCTCCTTGGCCTTGCGTATCACGTCCAGGAAACGAGGGTATATGGTGGGCTCTCCCCCGGAGAACTGCACGGCGGTGCAGGGTATGGGCCGCTCCTCGCGGAGCATCACCAGCATATCCACTATGCTTTCGTAGTCAGGCTCGTAAACGTAACCGGCCGCGTTGGCGTTGGCGAAGCAGATGGGGCAGCGCATGTTGCATCGGTTGGTCAGGTCGATGTTCGCCAGGGAAGTGCCGCTCAGCATCTCGAAATCCTTTCCTCCGATGTTCACGGTGGCGTTGCAATCCTCACCCTTGCATCTTTTGCTAGTCTTCAGGAGGCCGATGCCATCGTACGCGTAGTCCTCTGCCTTGAGGAACATCCCAGCATCGGACCAGTACGTGTCGCTGAACTGCCCGTGCTCGGGGCACTCCTTCTCCATGACCGCGGCGCCATCCTTCTCCAGTATCCACGCCTTGACAAGCCTCTTGCATTCCGGGCATATGGACGTTGTCTCCTTGGGGAGGCCCCTTTTAATCTCGTAATCCCTGGCAGTCATTTAAGACATCCCTCTCCATTATAATCCATCACGATTTAATATTTGTGTAGCGTTGATAGCTACATCACCTTGAAGAACTTATTGGGAATGGCCGGCCTCGACCCCGTCGAGGTGCGGGAGGAGCTGAGCAGGCTGTTGAACCTGCTCAGCAACCTCGGGCTTTCGGAGTATGAGGCCAGGGCCTATGTGGCCCTGATAGCCCTGCGCGGAGGCAGCGCCAACGATGTCGCCGGCATATCGAAGGTCCCCCGCACATCCATCTACAAGGTCATGAGAGGCCTGGAGGCCAGGGACCTGGTGGGCCACAGCGAGGGGAAGCCCATGACGTTCTTTGTGAAGAGCCTGGAGCAGGTCGAGGACCAGATAATATCCGATGTCCGAGAAGGCTTCGCCATACTGAAAAGGGTGGAAGGGCTGCTTTCCGAGGGAGGCACTCCACAACTGGTCTACACCATAGCGGGAAGGGAGCGCATAATGGAGAAGATAGGCGAGACGATCGACGGGTCGAGGAGCACGCTCTTCCTGTCCTCGCCGGAGATGAAAGTGCTGCGTCTCGAGCACGGCGAACGGTTCAAGGACGCCATCGACCGAGGGGTGGAGGTAACTTTGGTGATGGGCCCCTTCATCAAGGCCCCGGAATGCAGTCAGGCGATCCGCAAGGAGGGTCTGATGGTCACAGACCTGGTGGTCGATGGGGAGATGACGCTGATAGCCACCCCCGACTTGGAGATCTGCGGCTTCATCGACAACCCCTTCATCACCCGTCATCTGCTCTCGATATTGAGCTCCAACCTGGAATAAGGCTGCAGGTAGCTGGCGCCGTTAATAACCCCCCGCCCTCTCGATGGAGCGATGCTCCGAGCCCTACATCCGCGAAGCGACCGCAGAGGGCAGATGCCCTTCGCCCTGGTGGCGGTGGTTCTGTTGGTCCTCACCAGCTATTCGGTGGTGGTGTTGGCAGAGGCGGAGAGGGCCGGCGCCGAGCTGGAGGCGTCCGAAACGGTGCTGCGGACCCTGGAGGATGCCGCCGGCGAGACGGCGGACCATGTCCGGGCCACCTCGTTGGCGGTGCTGCACTCGATATCCCGGGAGGGCGGGCGACTGGAACCCGAAGAGCTGCAAACCCTGTTCCAGCAAAGGCTGGACGAGGCCCTTGAGCACAGCTACCCGCGGGAAGAGGCGGGGGTGCTCAGGACCATAGACGGGCACGGGATCGCGGCGCGGACGGTGTTCCTGTCGCTGTCCCCGGGGGAGCCCCATGCCGCCTCCCTGCCCTCGTATGCCAAGGTCGTCGGCACCGTCGAGGTGAACGTATCCGCTGATGGTGCCGAGCTCGGCAGGAAGCTGCCAGTTGACGCTGAGGCGCCGGTGCCGCTACCTCTCCTCTCCGGCCTTCTCGGGGACCACTCCTCCATCCTGGAGGGCAGCCGGTCCGAGCTCGGCAGGCTGATGGCATATCAACTGGGCTCGTTGGCGCAGATGAGGGCCCTCTCCGGGGCCTCTGCCGTCGGCAGCACGGAGCGGCTCTTGGAAGATGAGGACGCCAGGCGGTCGCTGGATTCGTCCCTGGACATCCTCGAGCGCGGTTCTTTCCGCTCCCATGCCGGTGACAGCAGCCTCCCCGCCGAAGCATCGCTGCTGGACGCCGCTGAACTCTTCCTCCCCGGCGAGGCGCTGGAGATAGACCTCAACGAACTGCTGGCGCAGTCATTGTACGCCATCGTGGACCTGACCGTCCTGAGGTGGATGGAGTACCTGGATCTTATCAGGCTTCCTATCGACCTCTTCGACCGCGCCGTCCACGACATCTCCCATGTGGTGGAGACTTTCGCAACCGCCCTCGGCGACGGACCCCCCGCCGCGACCTATCTGGAAGAGAGGATGGCGGACGCGGGGCACCGACCTGATGAATACCGGCACCTGCACACGGGAGGCGTTGCCGCGCTGCATCTGCCTCCGTTGAGGGCTTCACTGGCCGGGGGCACAACTGTGGAAGGCGGCACCGTCACGGTCGAGGTGCCGGAGGTGGACATATTCGATAGTGAGGGCTGGGAGGCGTTCATGCCCATCTACCGGGAGGGCCTTTCGGGCCTCAGCAACAGGCTCCAGAACATCATGAAGGACGCCGCGGCGCATGCGGCCGCCTCCCACGAGCTGCCGACGGTCTCGGTGGCGGCGGACCCATACGACGACGTGCCCTTCTCCCAGGCCCTGGCGGAGGCCGTGGAGGAAGCGATGCCTATGGCGAAGCAGGCGTTGAACAGCGCGGTGGAGATGAGCGTTAGGGAGAGCGCCTCCGCCGACCCCATGGGGCTTGAACTCGCCTCCTACCTCGAGGAGTACAGGACCTCGCTGCTGCGTGAGGATGCGGCGTACGAGGCCATGCTCGAAGCGGCCACGGAGCATTACTTCGACGGGCTGCTGCGCTCCGATGCGGCGGAGGGCTTCGCCGACCCCGATGCCATGAGGGCGTTGCGCAGCGACGTGGAGATGAGCATGATCCGCGCCGGGACCCATTCCCACATATGGGACGAGAGCCGCGCCGCCGGCGATGCCTCCATAGAACTCATAAACAGGGTGTTGCGCAGCGAGGGCGGCGGCCCGGGGGCCCTCTCACGGACCTTGGGGGATCTGGCCTCTGGAGCCATCGAAGGCGTCCCCGCCATTGCTGACGAGGTTCTCTCATCGATGCTCTCGGTGGCGGAGTCCATGGCTGAGGGTAGCGGGCTCTCCACCGGCAAAGGGGTGGAGCTGATGCACGGCGAAGGGATGCGGCTGCATGACAGCAAGGGCGGAGTGCACCTCCAGGACCTCGAGGTCGAGCGGGAGGGGGAGGGGGACATTGACGTCAGGGTCCTAGCGCCGGAGGACGTCAGGGGAGGGGCGGTCCGCTACATCGGCCTGGATCATTGGAGTATGGCGCCGTACATGAGCACGGCCATAGTCAGGGTGCAGGGCGAGATTCTGTACACGCTCTCCACCGCCGAAGGTGACGGACCGCTCCCCGTCAGCGAGGCTAGCGAAACAGTGAAGCTCGACCTGGAGGTGAGGGTCCCTGTGCATACCGCTTGGCCGCTGCAGGGGGTAGAGTACCGCAACAGCAACACCCTGGGCAGCGACATGGCAGCGACGGTGCTGCGCAGCGCCATGCCCATGATGGAGCATCTGCGGGGCGCGTTCAGCGCCTGCGACTCAGTGTTCGCGTTCGTGGCCGAGGCGGGGATGAAGCTGAACTCCTACGCCACCGATTCCATGTTGGCGGTCACGAAGGCGGTCATGGGCCCGGTGCTGGCGCTGCAGGAGGCTCTCGAGGAAGGCTTCAGCAGCGTGATGATGCACCTGTTCGAGGGATTCCTCGACGACGCGGGGAATATAAAGCTGTCCACTGACATATTCGGCATGAGACTGGATTTGGAGACCAACCCGTTGGAGATGGCATTGGGACAGACAAGGGACCTGTTGCGCATGACCTTGAGCGTCAACATCAGCGATGTGCACCTGTCGGCATCCTTACGCCTTCTGCGGATGGATGCGGGGGATTATTACGTCCTAGGGACGGGCAACATGGGGATGAACGATTGGTACGTCTCCCTAACCATCGACCCGTCGATGAGGGTGTACCGGCACCTGGTGGAGGTCAAGGGGAACGTGGGCGACCATGGCTTCCAGATGAACTTCCCTCAGATAAGGCAGTACGAGACCTTCAGCCTGAGGCTCTCCCAGGTCCCTGCCGTCGCCCCCTTCATCTCCAGCATACCGCTGCCCTTCCCGGGCATGCGGGGCAGCGTCGATGCGGGCATGGAGCTCAAGTACGACATCCCCCAGGCCACGAACGTGGTCATCAACGAGGTTGAGACCAACCCCCCCGGTCCCGATTCGGGGAGGGAATGGATAGAGCTGTTCAACCCTCTCAACAAAGAGGTGGACATCAGCGGATGGACAGTCAGCACGGGATACGGCAACGGACGCCACCATCAGCTGCCTGCGATTGCCCTCGGCCCCGGCGAGTTCCATGTCCACGTCTTCCCGGTGCGAACATTGTACAACGGGGACGGCCTGGCCCTTCCCCGCGGCGAGTCCGTCATGCTCTGGAACGCCGATGGTGCGATGGTCGACTCCACCCCCTGGATCGTCGACACCGACGACGATTCCCGGACCTGGCAGCGGGAGTACGACGGCTCCGACCGCTGGGTCTTCGCTGAGGGAACCCGAGGGGAGAGCAACGGCCCCCGGACCGCCACCGCCGACCTGGGGCAATGGTTCGTCTCCGAGCTGAGAGAGTCAGCGCTGACGGCGATGACCAGGATGACCAAGTCCGATGCGGACATGACGATATTCGCTGATTTTCTCCATGAGACCATCGAGATACTGATAGACAGGGTGATGAAGAGACTGGCGAGCTGCATCGTGGAGATGAAGCTGTTCATATACCTGGGCGTCAGCGACCTGACCTCATCCCTCGAAGGAGGGATGGAGCTGTCGCTGGTGGCCGGCAGGGACTTCGCCCTGGAAGGTCTGAGGTGGATACTGGGGTCGGTCAAAGGCGCCGTGGACGACATACTGAACCCCGGCAACGGCCATAGAGAGGGGGCGGACTTCCTATTGGAGGAGTCGCATCTGCGCCTGAGTTTCGTGTCCAGCATGGGGCCGCCCGGCTTCGTGGGCCGGCTGAGCGATAACGACCGTTACGAGGTCAGAGCGATGGTGCAGATGAACCTGGCGGCCTTGGCTTCATTAGGGGGAATGGCCCGGGATGACAAGAGGATAGGATTCGGTGTCCTGATATCCGGTGTCCCGGGCAATCTCCTCCCGCCGATGTTCAGGGCCGACCCCGGCAGCCCCGCCGACGTATGGATAATGAAGGGCAGCATAACCTATTGAGCGGGAAAAGGTTAAGCGTTTCCAATCACTAAGAGGAACGTATGCCCGACGGGAGCCCCGCAGAACCGGTAAGAGGAGGCTGCCAAGAGAGGCTGGCGATGGTGGAGCGCACGCTGTTGGCTTTGCTGGGACTGCATGTGGTGGAGGAGACGGTGGGGCCGGGGGCGTCGCTGAAGAGCTTCGCGGGCTTCGCGGAGGCCCGCGGGGACGAAGGACGATGCCCCATATGCCTGGAGTTCGTCGAGATTGGTGAAGAGGGTTACCGGCTGACCACCATGGACCGCGACGACCATCATTTCCACCGTGCCTGCCTGGACGCCTACATGGAGTCCCAGGTCCGCAGTCACGGCCGCAGCTCGACAAACAATTTAATCCTAGAAAGGCCTGGTCGGGGGACGGGATGAGCGGCCTCAGCATCGACCTCATACACCATTTCTTCCAGGCGGCGCATATGCGCCGCTGGAACGACCACCTGCGGCCGGTGGAGCTCATCGAGCTCGATAAACAGGCCCACAAGGCGGTTATAGCCTGGACCTTGGCCAAGTTCGAGGAGAGCGAGAAGAACGTGCCCATAGATTGGACCGCCATAATCGAGGGTGGGATGTTCGAGTTCCTGCAGAGGGTGATACTCACTGACCTCAAGCCGCCCGTCTTCCATCGCATCAAGAGGCAGAAAGGGGAGGAGCTGCAGAGCTTCGTCATGGGGGAGGTTTCCCGTATAGAGGGCATCGACGAGGCCATGCTGCGAAGGTTCGAGGATTATTTCCAGCAGGAATGCTCCAGCGTGGAGAGGAGGGTCCTGAACGCCGCCCACTACCTAGCCACCGACTGGGAGTTCAAGATAATCTACGGCGCCAACCCGCGCATGTACGGCATCGAGGAGACCAAGAGGGAGATCGGCCTGCAGATCGAGGACCACTATGACCTCATCGGCGTCCAGAGGATACTCCTGGAGAAGAAATCGTTCGGTTTCATAGATTTCTGCGGCCAACTGCGCTTCCAAAGCCGCTGGGCCCGCTCGCCGCGGGTGCCCATGACATCTGTCCTGGGCCATTCGATGATGGTGGCGCTGATGTCGTTCCTGCTGTCCAGCGGCATGGGCGACTGCCCCCGCAGGATCTACAACAACCACTACACCGCGCTCTTCCACGACCTCCCCGAGGTGCTGACCAAGGACATCATATCCCCCGTTAAGCGCAACATCGGCGGGCTGCAGGAGATAATCGATGGCTTGGAGCGGGAGTTGGTGGAAGAGAAGCTGCTGCCGTTGCTGCCCTCCCGCTGGCATGGCGATATGCGCTACCTGCTCTTCGAGCCGGGCAGCGACAAGGTCCGCGTCGACGGGAACGAGCGCCGCATGGAAGGGGACATTCCCGCGAAGCTAAACAACAACGGCAGCGACCCGCGGGACGGCACCATGGTGAAGATGTGCGACCTCCTGTCCGCATATCTGGAGGCGACGGTGTCCATCAAGCACGGCATGGCGTCGAGGACCCTCCGGGAGGGTCAGCGGGACATGGAGGAGCGATTGTCCTCCATGAGGCCACGCGGCATAGACGCCGCTTCCTTGGCGAAGAGCATATCCCGCATCGACGTATGATCAGCCAATGGTCCGCTGACCTTGCATGTAGGGCCTGAGCACCTCCGGCACGGTGACGGTGCCGTCCTCGTTCTGATAGTTCTCCAGGATGGCCACCATGGTGCGGGGGAGCGCCACGCCCGACCCGTTGAGGGTGTGGACGAACTCGCTCTTGAGATGGGGCTCGGGACGGTACTTCACCATCGCCCTCCGCGCCTGGAAGTCGGTGAAGTTGCTGCAGGAGGAGGTCTCCAACCAGCGGTCCCCGCCGGGCGCGTGCAGCTCTATATCGTAGCACTTGGAGGCATGGAAGCTCATGTCGCCGGTGCATAGGAGGAGCACCCGGTAGGGGAGCTCCAGCGCCTTGATCACAGTCTCAGCGTCGAGAAGCAGGCTCTCCAGTTCGTCGAAGGAGCCCTCGGGCCTTACGAACTTGACCATCTCCACCTTGTTGAACTGGTGCACCCGGGCGATGCCCCGGGTGTCAGAGTGCCTGCCCGCTTCCCTTCTGAAGGAGGGCAGGTATGCGGTGTAGAGCAGCGGGAGCTCGGATGCGTCGAGGATCTCATCGCGGTGCAGGTTGGTGACCGGCACCTCGGCGGTGGGGTTCAGCCATAGGCCGTCCTTCTCCATGTGGTACATGTCGTCCGCCATCTTGGGGAGCTGCCCGGTGCCGATCACCGACTCGTCGTTGACGATTATGGGGGGGAACACCTCGCGGTAGCCCTGCTGGTGATGGAGGTCGAGCATGAAGTTGATCAGGGCCCTCTCCAGGCGGGCGCCGTCACCCTTGAGCACGTAGAACCCCGAGCCGGCCACCTTGGCTCCGCGGACGAAATCTATTATGTCCAGATCCTCACCTATCTCGAAGTGCTCCTTCGCCTCGAAGTCGAAGTCGCGCTCTTTCATACAGGTCTTGGATATGATGTTACCGTTCTCGTCAGCGCCCACCGGGACGCTGTAGTGGGGCAGGTTGGGCATGTTGAGAAGGGCCTCCCGGCGCGACGAGTCCAATTCGGATATCCTGCCGTCCAAGGTCTTGATCTCCTCGGACACCTGGCGCATCTCCTCGATCTTGGCGGTCTTCTCCTCGCCGCTGAGTCCCGGTATCTGATGCGAAACGCGGTTCCTCTCCTGCTTGAGCCGGTTGGTGCGGTCCACGGCCTGCCGCCACTCCCCGTCGGCAGCGAGGAAACCGTCCAGTATCGAAACGTCATAGCAACGGTCGATGATGGCGCGGCGGACCTTCTCGGGATCATCCCTGATAAGATTGGCGTCCAGCACGTCAACACCTAGGTTTCCTGTCGGTGAGCTGTTGATGGGTCCTCTTGTCGCTGAAGATGAGCACCGACCCCCGCGAGTCCACCAGCACGGTGCCGGAGCGGGAGCTGAGCTCCTCGCCCAGCGCGGAGACCTCCTCCTCTGCCGCGGGCAGCACTTTCACCTTGACCAGCTTGTTGGATTTCACCTGCTTGACGAGCTCGTCCACCAGTGAGTCGGTGAGCCCCTCCTTGCCGACATGGACGGTGGGCTTGATCTCCGCCCCTCTCCTAAGCAGTTCCTTTCTCGCTTCCTTCACGGTCATTGGCTCGTTTCTCCTTGATGTACGGCGTCCTGCGCACCGCCCCGCAGTCGAGGCAATGCACGGCCACCCTTCCCTGCCCTATCCGGACCCTGCAGTTCATGCCCGGCACCATCGGTGACAGGCAGCGCCTGCATTGGCGCACCGTCTTCGGCACGGGGGTGCGAGTCCGCATCCCGATGCGCCTTGCCAGGTCCACATATCTTCTGGCTCTTTCCCGGCGCCCTTCCGCGGCCTCGCGGTAGGCCATCTCCATAAGGGATTCCATCCTCTGCTCGGCAATCTCCCTCATTTTCTGCTTGGAGATCCTCCGCTTGGCCATGGGCGCCCTCCGTTCTCCATTCATGTATCCGATATATATCTTTCCTGGAACAGCGACCATGTAGCCATCGCCCGCAGCCCCTATTCCCCCTCCTGCAACCGCCGTTATGGGGCTCAGGGACGGGCGCCGCGTAGAAACATTTATATCCGTTCTCTAAATCCAAGGTGATTGACAGCGCCGTCCGCAGTGACACAGGCCTTATATACTATACTGGGTTTGTAGGGACCGCTCGCGCATTCAAGCTCAAAATCGGTGATACAGATGGCAAGGAAGCCCGCAGTGATGTACAGGCAGATAAAGGGACAAGCCTTCACCCGCAGGAAGTACATGGGAGGGGTCCCCAACCGGAGGATCAACCAGTTCGACATGGGCAGCGCCAAGGAGGAATTCCCTGTCCAGGTATCCTTGAGGGTCGATACTAAAGTCCAGATAAGGCACAACGCCTTGGAGGCATGCCGCATCGCTGCCAACCGGGTGATGAGCAAGCGAGTGGGCACCAGCAACTATCATTTGAAGGTCAAGCCCTATCCCCACCAGGTGCTGAGGGAGAATAAGCTGGCCACCGGCGCCGGTGCCGACCGTGTGTCCAGCGGAATGAGGAACTCCTTCGGGAAGAATGTCAGCATCGCCGCACGGTTGGATATCGACCAGGAGGTCATCACCATCCGCTGCAACCCCCAGAACTTCACCCAGGCCAAGAGGGCTCTGTGGAAGGCCTCCATGAAGATACCCTCGACCTCCTACATCGAGATTGACAAGGGCGAAGAGCTCCTCAGCTGAGAGATGTTCGACCTTTCTTTGGACCAGCTGGCGGCGTGGATAACGTCCAAATGCTGGTCCAGGGTGGCGCTGCAGATGCCCGAGGGTGTCAAGTCCAGCGCCACTGACGTCATCGACGGGCTCTCCCGCCGCACCGCGGCATCGTTCATCGTGATAGGTGACCCCTGCTACGGGGCCTGCGACCTTTGCCCCGACCATCGTGAGTACGCGGACGGGCTGATCCATTTCGGCCATTCCCCCATCCCTTCTCTGCCGGCGGGCGACGACGTGCTCTTCGTGGAGATGAGGGCGGACGTGGGACTCGGCGGTCTGGTGGAGGACGCCCTCCCCCTCCTCGGGGACAATGTCGGGCTGCTGGCCACTCTGCAGTATCTAGACCTCGTGCCGGAGGCGGTCAGGAGGCTGGAGGCGGTTGGCAGGAGCGCCGCCGTCGGCGAGGGCGACAGCAGGATAGCCCATCCTGGCCAGGTGCTCGGCTGCAACCACAGCTCCGCCGCATCCGTTGCTGACAAGGTCGACTCGTTCCTTTTCATCGGCGAGGGGGACTTCCACGCCCTGGCGGCGGCTTTGGGGACGGAGAGGGAGGTCATCGTGCTCGATCCCGTGCGCCGGGAGCTGCGGCAGACGTCCGAACGGCGGGAGCGCCTGTTGCGGCAGAGGTTCGCCGCCATAACCGCCGCCTCCGAATCCCAAGAGTTCATGGTCATAGCGTCGTCCAAGACGGGACAGAGGAGGATGCAGGCCGCCGAAGAGGCGGCTGGCCTCATCCGCTCCAAGGGCCGCAAGGCCTATATGGCAGTGATGGAGGAGATCAACCCCTCCGCCCTGGCCCATTACCGCGTGGGCGCGTTCGTCAGCACCGCATGCCCGCGGGTGGCCATCGATGACGCGGGGATGCATCCAAGGCCGCTGTTGACCCCTCCGGAGCTGGAGATAGCCCTTGGAGAGCGGTCATGGGAGGACTACGGATTCGACGCCATAATCGGCGGGGAATGAGACCTCGCGGGTAAGTTTTTTATAATCATTCTATTTAGCATCTGCCGATGAATCTGCTACGCGTCGGCAAGGTGAAGGAAGTTTACGAGGTGGACCAGAACACCTTGGAGTTCGTTTTCACGGACAAGATATCCGTTTTCGACAAGGTCATTCCTTCCGAGATCCCTTACAAAGGGGAGACCCTGTGCCGCAGCGCCGCATTCTGGTTCCAGTTGCTGAAGAGCAAAGGGATCAAAACGCATTTCACCGAGTACATCCCACCCAACCGGATGCGGGTGAAGCGTTTCGAGGTGATAGAGGACTACGACCAGATAGGCCCTGACACCCGCAACTACCTCATCCCTCTGGAGATAATCACCCGGCACTACGCCGCCGGTTCGCTCATGGACCGTCTCAAGAAGGGAAAGGTCTCCCCCGAGGAGCTCGGCTTCGAGGCAGGCCATGAGGTGGCCTATGGGGAGAAGCTGCCGCGGACCCATGTGGAGGTCACCACAAAGCTGGAGGCCCACGACCGCCTTCTCGACCTCGACGAGGCCCTGGACATTTCCGGGCTAAGCATGGACGAGTACGAGGAGATGGTATCCACCGCCCTGAGGATAGACTCCATCATCGACGACGAGGCCATGGAGAGGCTTTTGATACACGTCGACGGCAAGAAGGAGTTCGGCTACGATGAGAACCGCCAGTTGGTGGTGATAGACACCTTCGGGACCATGGACGAGGACCGCTGGTGGGACTCCGACTCCGTTGGATCCGGCGGGGGCTCGGAGGAGCTTAGCAAGGAGTTCGTACGCCGCCACTACCGGGACACCGGTTATTACGACGAGCTGATGGCCGCCCGCGAGATAGGCGCACCAGAGCCGGACATACCTCCTCTCCCGGATGAGCTGGTGAAACGGGTCAGCGACCTTTACGTGGAGATGTTCGAAAGGATAACCGGCGAGAGCTTCCGTTGAGGCTCAAGCCACCTTGGCGAAGACCAGTCGCAGTCCTTGAGGACAGTCGACATCCCCTTCCAGCGAGGTTATGGTTATCTTGCAGCCCTGCCTCATCCCCACGGGATGGCAGTTCCTGTGGTTGGCGCAGCCGAGGTCATCGCATTTCGGCTCCTCGTAGGTGATGGTGCTGCCCTCGAGGGCCACCTTCAGCGGCACGGTGAGCATCTGCGGCCTCTTCTCCACCTCCACAACCTGCACCCCGTCCTCGTGGACGGGGCAGTCATGGCCGACCGGCCGTTGGCCGGTGACCTCGTAGAGGGTGCCTTTCTCCAGGTTCAGGCAGACTCCCTTGAGACGGCAATCCTTGCACTCGCCCAAAGGCCCCAGGTAGATGAAGCGTGACCCTGGCGTGGCCTGTTTTTTTCCGATGAGTGTGATCAAGACCATGTTAAGCCTCCTCAGATGACCTTGGTCAAGGCCGCGACCTGCTCGGCGGCCTCGTAGGTCAGACCGTTGTCGCCTAGTATGGTGAAACGGTCCTGGCGTATGCGATGGGACTCGGTGAGCGCGTGCACCACCTGGTCCGCCTTGAGCCCCAGGTCCTTGGCGTTGGTGGGGGCCCCTATAAGCCGAAGGGCCTCGCGTATGCGCTGCCAGTCTCCGCCGTGAAGGTACATCATCATTATCGAGCCGACTCCGCACTGCTCTCCGTGCAGGGACTCGTTGGGATACAGTATGTCGATGGCATGGGAGAACATGTGCTCAGCGCCGCTGGTGGGTCTGGAGCTGCCGGCCACGCTCATGGCCACCCCGGATATTATTATCGGGCGTATAGCGATCCACACGCTCTCCTCGAAGCTGGGCCTGATGAACTCCGCGTTATCTATGATCGTTTCGGCAGAGTACTGCGCCAGGGCGTAAGCGGAGCGGCTGAACTCGATGTTGCGCAGGCGCCTCGCGAACTCCCAGTCCATGAGCGCCGTCGAGTTGGAAACCACGTCGGCGCAACCGGATGCCAGCAGCCGGTAGGGCGATTTAACGATGACAGCGGAGTCGGCTATCACCGCCATAGGCACGCTGGCATCCACGGACTTGGGCCCCAGGTCCCCCTTCATCGAGGCCCTCCCCGATGCGATGCCGTCGTGGGCGGCGGAGGTGGGGATGCTGATGAAGGGCTTCCCCAGCTCTTTGGCGGCCATCTTGCAGAGGTCTATCTTGCTGCCGCCACCGACAGCCAACAGGAAACCGGCGTCCATCTCGCGCGCGTGCTCGAGCAGCGGCTCCAGGTTCTTGAACGTGGCTCCGCCGGCCTCATGCGCCTGCACTTCGAAACCAGCGTCCACCATCAGTTCTTTGACCTCGTCCCCGGCCACCTTCATGGTGGCTGGCCCGCTGACGATGAGGCCCTGACCTGAAAGGTCGAAGTCGATGCATACCTGGGGGACCTCCTCGATGACGCCATGGCCCGCGATGACGTTACGGGGGAAAACCATGGCCTTAGCGCGCTTGAAAACATGCTTGTTCATGGGTCTAGACCGCCGCAGAGCCATCGGCATCATCACTATTCAAACTATCGGTAATCCAGACCCCATATTTCGGCCTCTATCGAGCGTCTGCGGCGTATGCGAAGCAACGTAGCGGCAGCGGTGCAGGGAGCGTCCCGTCGTTGCCGGGATGTAAGAAGAACTCTTCCGGGAAGGAGCGATTGCAAGGTGGAACATGTACGGTTCTTAGGAGGAGAACTGTGTACTCCTCCCCGGAAGGTTAATCAGAAGCAATAAGAAACTAGTATATAATGATTGTTTTATTACAACTGATAACATGAAGGTCTGATAAAAACCTATATATACACTAATCAGAGAAATTTCCGAAAAAAAGTGGATTCGTTAACGGAAAGACCCTTCTCTTCCTCTCTGATGCTTCGAAGTGAACCGATATGAACGCTACAATCCATTATTTAATGAATGACTTATATAATACTAAAACGACGGATTCGATGAGATGAGCGAAAAGTACAAGCTGCTTCTGATCGAGGACAACCCCGAGCATCTCGAGCTTATGATAGAGCATCTTCCCAACGAAATCTTCGAAATCGACACCGCCACCACCAAGGCGGAGGCGCTGGAGAAGGCGATGAAGAAGGAGTACGACCTCATAACCATCGATTATTATCTACCGGACGGGAACGGGCTCGAGGTCTTCACCGCCATACACGATAGGAATTCCGATCAGAAGATGATCATGGTGACCGCCGCCGACGACCCTGAGCTCAGCTTCTCGGTCATGAAGGGCGGGGCACTGGATTACATCATCAAGTCCTTCAAGTACTACACCCAACTGAAAGAGAGGATTATCGAGAACCTGGAGGAATGAGCATAGTCAAGGTGCTGGGCATATCGGGCAGCCCCCGGGCGGGAGGCAACAGCGAGACGCTGCTGGCGGAAGCGCTGAAGGGAGCGTCCTCGCAGGGTGCTGAGGCCAGGATGGTGGAGCTTAGGACGGCGGAAATCACCCACTGCCAAGGATGCAACTCCTGCTTCTCCGACGGGGAATGCCGCATCGAGGACGGGATGACCTCGCTCTACGAGCTTTTGACCGAGGCCGAAGTCATAATACTGTCATCGCCGGTCTACTTCTCCGGGCTGTCGTCGGTGATGAAACAGTTCATCGACCGCTGCCAGTGCCTTTGGGCGAGGAAAGTGGTCCTGGGGCGTACGGTCGGCGCCCCCGGCAGGAAGGGGGCCCTGATAAGCGTGGGCGGACAGAGTTCGCCGGTCTTCCGCAACTCGATCTCGGTCGCCAGGTCGTTTTTCAACAGCATCGATGTGGAATACATGGGCGAGCTGACGGCCCCGGCAGTGGACTCCAAGGGCGAGGTCTTCGACAAACCATGGCTGCTGCGGGAGGCCAGGGAGCTGGGCGAGACCCTGGCGAAGAGATCAGAACCCGCTCCATGAGCCGTCTGGTGCCGGTGACTTGAAGCTGAACTCGGTCTCCAACGGCCTAACCCCCTCCTCATGCGGCCTCCGGGAGGGTATGGACGGGTCCAGCACCGCCCCTGCATACCCCTCCCGGGAGAGGAAGGGCAGGTCGGTCTCCGCTATGCCCCCGGCCGCGAAGGCCTCCCAATCCGCCTTTCGCACGCTCCTCCACAGATTGCGGTCGATGCTCCTGCCCGCCGATGCTGAGTCGAAAAGGACGCAGCGCTCGTAGCCCATGTCCCTGAGCTCTGAGGACACCGAAAGGACATCCATGCTGCGCCGGCGGAACCTGACCTTGCCATCTTCGATGTAGAGGACGGGCACGCAGATCTCCGAGACCTCTATAGCCTCGGCGTAAAGGTCCGTTCCTGGAAGCCTCATCGTGCCGATAAGGGCGGTGTCGGGGTCGAGGGTGAGAACATCGAAGACGTCCTCCACGTCCGAGGCGCCCGCCTCCAGCCAATAGGGCCCGCCCCGGCGCAAGGCCCTCTTCAAACCGGCGAAGTCGGCATCGCCGCTGTTCACGCCGGCGATGTCGAAGATGAGCTTCTTCCCCCTCCCGCCGTCCCGCTCGGCGAGGGTCGCGAGGAACTCCTGCCTCTCCGCCATCTCCCCCATCGGTGTGAAACGCCCCTCGTTCCAGGCTATGGCACTGACCTTCTCCCCCCCTCCGGGCACGCCGGAACGGGCAGGATTGGACAGCAACGGCATGAGCCTGACGGATTCGAAACCTTCTTGGTCCATAGCCTTAGCACAGCCTTTCCTTCACGGTCTCGAGGTTCTGTTGCAGGGTAACGGAATCGTCCACCGAATCCAGCTTCGAGGTGCCAGGGACTATGAAGGCGTTGAAATCCTCCATGCCGAGGAGACCCTTAATGATGCTGGTGTATCGGTTGGTCAGGTAATGGTAGACTATATGGCCCTCTGGTGAGCCGCAGACCAGCATCACGGTGGCCGCCTTCCCGGGGGGAAGGCGGCTCTCAAAACCCCCGCCTTCCATCGGGGACAGCAATGAGTACAGCCGGTCGAGGAAGCATTTGAAGACACCGGTCTCCGAGCCCATGTATATGGGGCTGGCCATTATGATGTGGTCCGACTCCTTTACGGACTTCAGGACTCCGCCCATATCATCGTCCACCACGCAGCCCCCGGTCCGGTGGCAATCACGGCAGCCGCGGCAGTCCTCGAAGCTCAGGTCGGATAGCCGGGCCCGCTCCACATCGTGACCCATGCCCTCCGCCTCGTCCAGTATGAGGTCCAAGGCCTTGGCGGTGTATCCGCTTTGGCGGGTGCTTCCATCAATGGCTAGGATTTTCATGTCCGGTCATCTCCCCAATCCGATAAATGGTTTATGAATGGTTGTTGCATGGTCATTTATTTATTCCGTCAACCTCAATCCATTCGCAGAGAAACGTTGAGACGCTGAGGGGCCAGCCCCCTGTCCACAGGGAGCTTCGCTCCCGTAGAAGCGTCTGATTTACGGAGGCAGACAACATGGCAATAAGGAACGAGATATACCTGTGCGAGAAGTGCGGTAACCTGGTCGAGGTCCTCGATGGCGGACCGGGGAAGATGGCCTGCTGCGACATTGAGATGGTCCTGTTGGAGGAGAAGACCGCCGACAAGGGCATGGAGAAGCACGTGCCGGTGATCGAGGAGAAGGACGGCGGAGTGCTGGTCAAGGTGGGCGACGTGCCTCATCCGATGGAGGAGGAGCACCACATAATGCTCATCGAGCTCCTCGACGGCGAAGACTCCTGCAAGAAGTTCCTAGATCCCGGACAGGCCCCCGAGGCCTTCTTCGAGTGCGCCGACCCCAAAAAGGTCAGCGCCAGGGAGTACTGCAACATCCACGGCCTGTGGAGGGCATGAACGCACCCGAGGAGTCACCGGCACCTGGTGACAGAGTGGGGGTGTATCTCTGCGAATGCCACAGCCGCGGCCTGAGCGAGAAGTTCGACTTCGATGACCTGGCCGCATTTGCTAAGGAGTTCCCGCAGACGGTCCTGCTGCGCAGGGACTCCAAGCTCTGCGGCGACAGCTCCCTCGAGCAGCTGAAGAGCGACATCGTCGACCATGACCTGGACCGGGTTTTGCTGGCCACCTGCGCGCCTGACAAGCACCTCGAGGAGTTCAGGGAGGCTGCCGGGGAGGCGGGCATGAACCGCTACCTCGTCAACTCGGTCAACATCCGCGAGCAGATATCGGCCATCCATCAGGGCGACCCAGGAAAGGCCCGCGACAAGGCGAGGGACCAGTTCGCCATGGGTATGGCCGACCTATTGGCCACCAAGCCCTCCAGCAAAGTCTATGCGCTGGTGGACGAGACCATATGCAACGGTTGCGAGATATGCTACACGGTCTGCGATAAAGACACCATCAGCATGGTCCCCGACCCTTATGGCAGGGTGAGCAAGGTCGCCAACGTGGCCCCGGAGAAGTGCTGGGGCTGTGGCGTCTGCGTGACCTCCTGCCCGGTGGACGCCCTGGACATGACGGTGTACTCCAACGCCCAGATGTTGTCCCAGCTGGACACGTTCCTGTCGCGGATATCGTCCGACTGCACCAACGCGTTGGTGTTCGCTTGCCACTGGTGCGCCTATCAGGCGGCCGATGCCGCCGGCGCGGCGGGCATCCCCATCGACCCCGACTTCCGCATGATCAGGACCCTTTGCTCCGGAAGGATCGACCCCAATTGGGTCCTGAAGGCGCTGAGCAAGGGGGCCGATGGGGGGCTGCTGATGGGCGGGAAGCCCACCAAGTGCCATTTCAAGAGCGGCAACCTGCGCACCATGACGCGCATGAAGCTCATCAAGCTTCTTTTGGACCAGATGGGCCTCGATAGGCGCCGCTTCCGGGTGGAATGGGTGAACCCCGAGGAGCCCGAGGTCTATGCCCAGGTGGTCAACGAGTTCATATCGGACCTGCGCGAGCTGGGCCCCAACCCGCTGCTGTCCCGGGACAGCGACTACTCCCACGCCAAGGACGGAAAGTAAGGCCGAAACTCAATGGGGCAACGCCCCCTCTCTTTTTTCAAACCACTGTTGAGATGTCATAGTGACGGACCCGTCATGAAGAGGGTTCTGACCGGCCTCACTGGGGCTCAGCCTGCTGAGGCCAGAGCATGGTGTAGACCACGGCGATCCCCACGACCCCCAGCAACGCCACGATGATGAAGAAGGGCTGGAAAGAGGCCAGCATGTCCCTGGCCTGGGCGGAGATAATGCCGCCGATTATCGCTCCGGCGCCGTAGGCCGTGAACACCAGTCCGTAGTTCTTGGCGCTGTCCTTGGCGCCGAACAAGGTCGCTGTCGCCGCCGGCGCGATGGCGAGCCATCCGCCCAGGCAACCCCAGAGTATGCTGAACGCGAAGATGTACGCCCACACGCTGTTGTACCCCAGGTACATGACCAGGCAGGCGGTGATTATGAGGAGGAAGGTGACCGCGGCGGTGTTCCTCACCGAGAACTTGTCGGTGAGGGCGCCGAATATGGGCCTCCCGATGCCGTTGAATATGGCGAAGGGGAGTATCAGTGTGAATATGAGAGCGCTGGACGCCTCTTGGCCCAGGCCAGCGTTGGCGAAGACCTCCTCCCCCACGGGGCCGGAGATGCCAATCGCCGTCAGTCCGGCCAGCGCACCGATGGTGTAGCATATCCACAGGCCCTTAAACGCGGTGGTTTTGACCATCTTGTCACGGGTGAGGCTGGGGCCGACAGGGCCGCTAGCGGCCTTGACCCCTCCCGCGGGCTTCCATCCCGACGGGGGAAACCTCAATTTGAGAGACAGCAGAAGGCTGGCCAGGATGAACACCACACCGAGGAGCTGAAGTATCGACATTACCCCCCATCCGCTGTCCAGGAGGAATCTGCTTGCATAGGTTATGACGGCGGATGAGAATCCGAAACCGAGAACGGTGAGCCCCACCGCCAGTCCGCGCTTGTCGGGGAACCACAGTCCCGATGCGGCGATGGGGGCCCCGTAGGCTATGCCGACGCCGATGCCGCCGATGATGCCGTAGAGAGGTATGAGCATCAGCGGCGATGTGGCGAACGAGGCCGCTATCCAGCCGAGGCCGCAGAGCGAACCGCCTATCATGCTCACCTTCATGGGGCCGAGCTTCTGAATATAAGGCCCCGCCAGCGGCATGGTTATCGAGAAGAACGCCAGGAACACGATGAAAGGCCATGTCATCTCCATGGCGGTGGGCTCCAGGCCCAAGGATACGAAATGCTGCTGCAACGGGTTCCTCAACACACCGTAGGCATAGATGGAGCCCAGGCAGAGATGTATCATTATCCCCGCGATGACTATCGTCCATCTACCTCCGGCCGGCTCTTGGAAAGACGTCCCTTCATCCATGGCTTTTGTCACCTGCTCAGATTCTCTGATTTGAAACCTTGAGGATACTGGATTGTGCCTATCTATCGACGGCGCGACCGTCAGGTGCCCGCCGGCGCGTCATCATCATGAACCGGGATCGTAAATCCAAGGCTCTAGTGTCTTCCTCCGTGAGGGGGATTAACCTGGGAAAGCGCTGATTATAAAAAAATCTATCCACTTCGGCGTTAAGTCCAGAGCAGGTCTGGCCGTATGCGTCGCCGGGTCGCGCCTTGACAATGGCTCCGTTCAGTGGATAGTCATTGACGCTTCCTCATCCTCTCCCGTCTTCTGAGGAAATCGGACAGCGCCCTCTCGGCGGGCCCGTCCTCGTCAAAGGAGACGGTGATCCCCGCTTGGGTGAGACGGTCGTAGCCGTGGGGGCCGATGCCGCCGACGATGACCGCTTCCAGCCCGAGATCAATGATGGCGTCGGAGACCAGCATCCCCGCCCCCTCAGCCGCGTCCTTGAACTCGTTCTCCACCACCTCGTAGTCCATGGTCTCATCGTCGACGATGAGGAAGTAGGGCGCTCGACCGAAGTCCTCGGCCACGAAGGACGACAGGTCGTCCCCCTCGGTGACTATTCCCACCTTCATGTCCAGGGGAGCGATGTCGCTGCTGAAATAATGTTCTGTCCCTAGAGGAGATGCTGCCGCAGGCCGTCGACGATGGCCATCATCGCCTTGCCCGCCGGCCCGCGGCCATCGGTGACCACCGGCTCGCCGCTGTCGCCCCGCAGGGCTATGTCGGCGTCCAGCGGCAGTTTCCCGAGGAAAGGTACGCCCATCTCGGCGGCCGATCTCTCTCCTCCTCCCTGCTTGAACACCTCCACGGTGCCGTTGCAGTGAGGGCAAATCATGGTGCTCATGTTCTCCACCACTCCGAGGACCGGGACGCCCATCTGTTTGCAGAAGTTTATGGACTTGCGGCTGTCGAGCAGGGCGACGTCCTGCGGGGTGGTCACCACCACCGCCCCGTCGGCGCGGGGGATCAGCTGCATGATGCTCAGAGGCTCGTCGCCCGTTCCGGGCGGAAGGTCGACGATTAGGAAGTCCAGGTCTCCCCAGCGCACGTCCTCTATGAACTGCCTGATGGCGCCCATCTTGACTGGCCCCCTCCATATGACCGGTGAATCCACGTCCTTCAGCAGGAATGCCATGGACATGACCTTCAGGCGGGGCGGGAGCTCCACCGGTAGAAGGCCGTCGTTCTCACTGGCCACCCTCTCCCCCTCCAGGCCGAGCATCTTGGGGACATTGGGGCCATGGATGTCGAGGTCCATTATGCCGGTGGGATGGCCCGCCATCGAAAGTCCGAGGGCCAGGTTGCAGGCCACGGTGCTTTTTCCCACGCCGCCCTTGCCGCTCATCACGATGATTACATGCTTGATTCTGTCCAGACTTTCGTTCAGCTTGAAATTCTCGCTCTTGATCATCGGTTCGGTGGGCGTCATGGCTATCGAAGGTGTATCGGCGCCGAGGATTTGAGGTTTACGGCGTTAATATGTACCGTCAGGTCAACGCTGCCCCGCCGAGGCCACCCAAGGGACGGAAAACGGTATATCGCCTCGCGCCGATACATGCTCCATGCCACTAGGCGATCCGCAGGGGGGCGATTTCCAATACGGCGACGAGGGGAAACCGAGAGGCCTGGTAATGGGGACGGTGAGGGTGTCGGACATCGCCGCAGCCACGGAGTTCTACCGTGACCTGCTCCTGATGGAGCCATTGAGCGAGGCTGACGACCAGGTCATCCTGCGTTGCGGCGGGCAGTTCATCATGCTCAATCTCTCCCCGGTGGAGTGGACGGGAGGGGACACCGGGCTGTACATCAGCACCCCCAGCATCTATGACCTCCACCGCCGCCTCGTCGATGAGGCGGTGGTCTTCATGCAGCCCCCTCAGCGGGGGGAGCTGGGCCTGACGGCTGTCCTCAGCGACGACGACGGCAACCTTCTGACCTTCATCGAGCTGTGATCAGTGGCCGACGTTGGCCATGTTCACAGCATCGTCTATCTCCTTGCGCAGGCTCTCGGGGAGGCCGCGAATGCTTCCCTCCAGGAAGCCACGGACTATCATGCCCACCGCCTCGTCCTCGTCGATGCCGCGGGCCATGAGGTACTCCACCTGCTCACGGGCGATCTTGCCCACCGCAGCCTCGTGGGTCATCTCCACATCGGGGTACATGGCCTCCAGCTCCGGTATCGCCAGGGTCCTTCCCTCCTCCGACATGATGAGCGAGCGGCACTCCAGATGGGCGCGGACGTCCTTGGCGTTGCCCACCAGCTTTCCGCGGGCGATCATCTCCCCTCCCAGGGTTATGCTGCGCGAGAGTATCTCCGCCGCGGTGCCCGGGGCGTTCATGACCACTTGCGAGCCGAGGTCTATCTCCGAGCCGGGATGCGATATCGCGATGCTGTTGAACTTCGCCGACGCCCCTTCGCCGTTGAGATAACAGGTGGGGAAGCTCTGCACTGAGCCAGCAGGCTTCATTATCACGTAGTTGTTCACGAAGCTGGCGTTCTTGCCCAGCTCCACTCCTGTCCGCGGCCTGACCCCGGTCTTCTCTCCCCAGTTGTGTATCATGGAGAAGTTGAGCGAGCCGCCTTCATGCACGTAGATCTCCGATATGCCCAGGTGCAGGGACTCGTTGGCATGGGAGCTGGTGGCGCAGCCGGTTATTATGTCCAGAGATGCGCCCTCCTCCACGATTATGATGTTGTGCGTGTGCTGGGTGCGCTTCTCGGTGTCGATCATCATGCAGGTCTGCACCGGGAACTTCACCTTCTTCCCCGCCTTGACGCGTATGAAGTAGCCGTTGGCGTTCTCCAGGTAGGCGCGGGCGGTGTACTTGTCCTTGTCCACCGGCACCGCCTTCCAGGAATACTCCGAGAGCCAGTCGTACTTATCCATGGCGTCCAGGGTGGGGATGAGCTCCAGGCCTTGGTCGGCGGAGCTCTGGTGCACCACGGCGTTGTCCATGTACACCAGGCTGCCCGAGCGGTCCTCCGCCTCGGGGAGCACGCCGACGTCCATCATGGTCTGCTTCTGCTCAGGGGAGACCTCCTCCAGGCTCTCGTAGCTGTCCCGCTCCCTGCTGGCGGCCTCGAACTCGTCCAAGTCGTAGTCCTTCCCGAAGGCGCCCTTGCGATTCAGCGCCTCCTCCGCCCTTCTCCTCAAAGCTTGACCATCCGGCATTTTATGCACTCTCCGTAGCCTCTCTCCTGGATGTCCCTGAGTATGTCCCGCGGCCTGCCGGAGCACATGATCCTGCCGCCTCTGATAACATAGGCGCAGTCGGCGTCGATGTAATCGAGTACCCGTCCAGTGTGGGTGATCACCAACGCCGACTTGCTGCAGTCCCCCTTATCCCAGCCGCAGCCTTTCTTGTCGTATAGCAGGTCATGGATCTTCCTTCCCAACAGGTCGATGCTCTCCATGTCCACGCCGGACTCAGGCTCGTCTAGCAGGAAGAAACATGGTTCCTGCATGATCAGCTGCAGCAGCTCGGAGCGCTTTATCTCCCCGCCGGAGAACCCCACGTTGACGTCGCGCTCCAGGAAGCTTTTCATGTTCAGCGCTCCCGCGGTCTCATCGGTGTCGAGATGCCCATCACCGGCAGCTTCCACCATGTCGTTGAGACGGAGGCCGACGATGTTGGGGGGCCTCTGCAGCATTATCCCCATCCCAATCCGCGCCCTCTCGTCTATGGGCTCATGGGTGATGTCGCGTCCGAGGAAGAGGATCCTGCCTTTGGTTATCTTGTACTGGCCGAACCCCATTATGGTGTGAAGCAGCGTGGACTTCCCCGATCCGTTGGGGCCGAAGAGCACGCAGGTATGACCGGCCGGGACCTCCAGGTCCACGCCGGAGAGCACCTCCTTGCCGTCGACCTCTACATGCAGGTCTTCAATTTGCAGCAATTATAACGCCTCCTGTGATAATGGAAACATCGTTTATTAAAATTACAGCTTGATAATGCATGTGTATGCCGAATGAGCAGAGGGATGCGCAAGGTGGCAACGACAACCGCGCCAGCGGCAATACCGGTGATGGACCCAGCCCGCTGGTGCCGTTGGCCGTCGACGTCATGCGCCGCCACGGATGCAAGGATGTCCTGGAGTCCTTGAGTCCGGTGAGGGGTTCTCCGTCAGCGCCGTGGATCACAGCCAGGTATACTGCCGGCAGCTGAACGAGGCTAGCTCTCAGGTCGAGGCACTGTGCTGCGACGTCCGTCACGGACTCCCTTATCCGGACCGCAGCCTGGATGCCTGCTACTCGCATCTGTTCTTCAGCATCCATTTCCCGGATGAGGAGCTGCATTCGATGATGAGGGAGCTCAGAAGGGTGTTGAGGCCGGGAGGCCTGGTGGTCTACTCGGTACGCAACAAGGAGGGCCCCTGTTGCGGCCCGGAAGGGCATGCGGCCGGAGGGTCGGAGGGAAAGGAGGAGAAGGATGCTCAGGCGCAGCGCCGCTTCGATGAGAGGGAGCTGCGTAGATTGGCGGAAGGGTATGAGCTCCTATCCATTGCGAGGATCGAGGAGGGAAGCCATACGGCACCGCTTTTCGCGGTGGTGATGAGGAAGCCCTTCAGTTAAATAAACGGAGACCGTTCCCCGCCAGGATGAAGATAGTCGGCGTGAACGGCAGCCCGAGACTCATCGGCAACACCTCCTCCGCCCTCAGCACCCTGCTCGACGAGCTGGAGAAGAAAGGCTTCGAGACCGAGCAGCTGCAGATATATGACGAGGAGTTGCTGCCATGCAACGCCTGCATGTCCTGCCGTCTGCGCAAGGACGGCCGCTGCATCAACGAGAACGACCGCCTCAACGAGTACCTGGAGAAACTGTACGCCGCCGAAGCGGTCATACTCGCCTCGCCGGTTTATTTCGGCTCGATAACGTCGCAGATGAAGATCTTCCTGGAGCGTGTAGGGCTCTGCTCCCGCTACGGCGACCAGCGCCTTAGGAGGAAGGCAGGCGTCGCATTGGTGGTGCAGGGTGCGAGAGGGGGCATGATGGCGCACGCCGAGCTGGTGAACTTCCTGCTCGATTGCCAGATGGTCGTATGCCCCTCTTCCGAATGCGCCGTGCTCACCGCCGAGGGCCCCTCCGACCTAGAGGGGGACCCTCGCAACCTGAGGATAATCAAGGACCTGGGCCGGGAGATCGATTGGCTCACCGGCCGATTGCGCTGATGACTGGACTCAGGGTTCTAACGATAGTTTTATATAAAACCACATAGCTGATATTCACACGATCACTGGAGTGTAGATGAAAGGCTTTCGCTCAAAGCCCAAGCATAAGGGCAGGGACAGGAGAGGCGTCTCCGATATACTGGCTAACATACTCATCCTAGGGATGACTGTGACCTTGTTCTCCGGTGTGCTGGCGTTCGTGGGCACCGTGCCCGAGCCCGATGACCCGGTGAGGGTGGAGATGAGCGCCAACCTCGACGGCGACCTGCTCTCGATCAAGCACAACGGCGGAAGCACTCTCCCCGAAGACGAGGACTACACCCGGGTGAAGATAGAGGCTGACGGACTCACCCGTTTCGTGCCTTTGTCGTTCGGAACCCAATCTCCGGGCGGGGCGCAATGGAGCGGCCAATGGGCGGTGGGCTCTACCTGGTACTTCAATTTCACAGAAAACGACGAACTCTTCGATGAGGACGGCACCTACGAACCCGAATCGGTCACCGTCGGCGTCGCCTACGTGGACCAGACCAATATCATATGGTCGGCTACTCTGCGCACCGATGCGGACAACCCTCCGGAGATAAGAAGCTTCAAGGTCGAGGGTGAGAACAGCGGCAACGGCGAGATAGCCCGCGGGGACATGGTGACGTTCACAGTGAGAGTCACGGACATAGACGACGACCTTGACACCGTGGTGGGGAACTTCAACTCGCTTTTCAAGACTGGAGATTACGAGGAAGTTGCATTCGGGGGCGGACCTGAGATATGGTCTGTGGAGCTCGGCCCTGTTGATGCGGACAACAGCACCAAGCTAGTTTGGATCACCGCCACGGACGAGATGGGGAACACCGATACCGAGACGTATCAATTGAAGGTCTTCACACCGGATGCCGTGACAGACCCGGACGACCCGACCGACCCTACAGAACCCAGCGACCCCACTGTTCCGGGCGGGGGCGATCCCGAGGAATCCCCTCCGGATTTCTTCCAAGAGGATGTGCCATTTGATTTCTTCGTCTATTCTTACACCGACTGGGAAGGCTTCAAGTCTGCGGTGGAATCCGGAGAAGACCCGCCATTGTTGAATGAGAAGAGGGCATTCGACGTCGATGACCAGTTCTACCTCGTCTTCAAGATCGACATAACAAAGGGCGGTAAGGACCACAAGGAAATACAGGCGGCAGAGGTCCAATACCACGACCCCAAGAACCCAGGGAACAATGTCCGTGCCACCGAAACAGGAGATGACCAGTTCACCAACGCGGTCACGCTGACTGACAACCAAGACCGGACGATCGACTACTCGGAAAAGGAGGTCACCTTCACCTCGGCAATGGCCGCCAACGGCGTCAAGATAGCCACAGAGATCACAACCGGTCCAGGTGGTGCACCTCAGCAGATCGATTGGCACGGGCACGTCACGTTGAATGAGAACGGCTCTCCATCGGTGGTCACTTCGTCCTCGAACGACACTGCCGACACCCTTTACTTCAAGCCGGATGATGCGAATGTTAGTATCAACGTGTTCATCGATGACGCTGCTGACAAGTTCCCCCTGCATATTGAATCTTCAGTTTTTGAACCGGCCAATATATCCATGACCAAGGATGAGGCCAAGGAGCAACCGGCCAATATAACAGGGGACGATGTTTCTGTGACCAAGGGCAGCGGCGGCAATTTCGTCCTGCAGTTCAGCAAGGCCCAGATAGTCAATAGTCTTCCTTTGGAGTCTGGTTGGAATTCTGTGTATATCGAGATTCCTAGGTTCACCCTTGCGGCAGATGATAACAATGCCAATCCATGGTCACACTATCAATTCGCGCATAAGATCTACATCGAAGTCCCGTGATGATAGTGCCAAATAGTTCATGAGCCATTGACCCCAGGATGATCGGCGCAGTCATCCACGGGGCAGAGCCATTGGACAGCGGGATGTTCCAGGAGATCATCTCCAGCGCAGATGACGTCGGGCGGATCCTTATGGCCGGCACCACCGGTGCCGCCGCGGTGGTCGACGCCGGGCTCGAGGGCCGCATAGAGATTCTCACCCACAGACTGGTATCATCTGCGGTCAGGGAGCTCTCCGAGGATCATGAGCTCATTCTCATCGTCAATCAGGGCAAGACGCTGGAAGGCTCGCTGAGGTTCGCATCCGTGGTCAGGCACCGCTCCTGTCCAAGCGATTCGGCCGTCATCATGCTGGATGACGGCTTCCATTGCGTGCTCAACCCAGGCGCAGAGCAGATATGGCGCCCTATCGCGGAGAGGTTCTGCCCCGAGAGGATGCCGGTTCCGGATTACCAGGAATCCGAGGTAAGAGTGCTGCACGGGGTCCTCCCGGGCGAAAGCGTATGGGTCAACGGGAACGTCATCGGCGTGGCGCTCAACGAAAACCCGCGCATTTGGCGGAATCCCGAGGGCGGATTGGAGTTCGATGGCATCGAAATTAGGCGTTCCGCCCTCGCCCACGCGGGGGACTTCGACCACCTCGCTGCCAAAATAAGGAGCGGCAAGGTCCGCCGCACCAGCAGCATCCCGGTTTCCCTCCCGCGACAGGGGGGCAGCAGGGCGATATTCATCGACCATCAGGCGGAGAGGGCCCTTGACGACTGCGATGACGTATGCATCGCCGTCACAGTGGGCGACGACACCACCTGCATCGCCGCCGGGCTGCTGTACCGCTTCTCGATACCGGTGGTCGGGATCGTCGATGGGGACGTGGACGGTATCTGCGACGAGGAGCTCACCTTCCCCGGGTCCTTCATAATCGAGGTCGAGGCCGGGAAAGACGATGTGGTGGGCGAGAGGGTCAAGGAGCTTCTCTTCTCGGGCGGTCACGTGTTGGAGGAGGTGGACTCTAAGAGCATGATCGAGATGGTGCGGGACATCGCCTCCTGCTACAAAGTCGACGAGAGGCGATGCTGAGCTCGATACCTTGAATTACGACAATCCCGATAGCCGCTCTTGGGGCTATGATGTATTGGCGTGACGAGTACGAGCGCAAGGTGACCAACGCCCGCAGGGCCATTTCCTATGTGAAAAGGGGCAGGACCATATTCATCGGCACCGGTTGCGGGCACCCACGCGAGCTGACAGACGAGCTCATCGAGAACTCCGCCGCCTTGGCCGACAACAGCATAATCAACCCTTTCTCGTTCACCACCGGGCATTTCGCCGACAAGAGGCTGGAGGACAGCTTCCGTCTCAACTCCTTCCACCTGGGAACGGAGATAGAGGAGGCGATGAAGCAGGGGAGGGCCGATTACACACCGATGCACATGTCGGAGATCCCCCGTCTCATCGAGGACGATCGCATACCCATCGACGTGGCGCTCATCATGGTGTCGCCGCCGGACATGCACGGCTTCTGCTCCTACGGCGTGTCCGTGGACATCACCAAGACCGCCACCGAGTCCGCGGAGCTGGTGATAGCGGAGGTCAACCGTCAGATGCCCCGCACCCTGGGTGACTGCTTCATACACATCAGCGAGATAGACCACCTGGTGGAGGTCGATTACCCGATATCGCACGACCTCTTCGTCGAGGACTCCCGCGACGAGGTGATACACACCATCGCTGGCTACGCCGCCACCCTCGTCGACGACGGGGCCACCCTGCAGTTGGGCATGGGCACAATCCCCAACGCCGTCCCTCGCTTCCTCGTCGACCGCAAGGACCTGGGGATGCACACGGAGATGTTCTCCGACGGCATAATCGAGCTGGTGGAGCGGGGGGTGATAAACGGGAGCCGCAAGACCAACAACCCCGAGAAGGTGGTGGCCTCGTTCTGCATCGGCTCCGAGAGGCTGATGGAGTTCGTCGACAACAACCCCATGCTGGAGTTCCATCCCAGCAGATACACCAACGACCCACGGTTAATCGGAGGCCAGTACAAGATGGTGGCCATCAACTCGGCCCCGGCGGTGGACCTCACTGGACAGGTAACCGCCGACCGCATGTCAGTGCCATACGCGTCGTCGCCGGGAGGGCAGGAGGATTTCATCCGCGGCGCCTCCTACTCCAAGAAGGGGAGGTCGATATTGGCCCTCCCTTCAACCACCATCGACGGCAAGCACTCCCGCATACTACCCAGCCTCCCCGCTGGCGCCGGCGTCACCTCCACCCGTGAGGACGTCCACTACGTGGTCACAGAGTACGGCATAGCGCAGCTTCGAGGCAAGACCATAGTCCAGCGCGCCCTCGAGCTCATAAACATCGCCCACCCCGACTACCGCAACGGCCTGCTGGAGGCTGCCAAGGAGCTCAATTTCCTGCCCGAGGATCAGAGCAGCCTGCCCTACCGCGGCAAGGTCTATCCGCGCGAGTTCGAGTACTGGGAGACGATCAACGGCCATGAGGCGCTGGTGCGTCCCATGAGGCCGTCGGACGAGCACCACCTGCGCGACCTGTTCTACTCCTTCTCGGACAAGACCACTTACCAGCGCTTCATGAGCCTCAACCCGCGCATCAGCCGCAACGAGCGCATGAAGCTCGCCAACGTGGATTACGATGAGCAGATGGCCTTCGGCGTATTCCTCCTCGACGGCGAGCGCGAGGAGCTGGCGGCCGTATCGCATTACCAGAAGGACCCC
>PWHV01000009.1 GCA_003555025.1 Methanomassiliicoccaceae archaeon
AAGATGTCAGGGTGCTTGCGCACCATGTCGTCGCCCTCGGTCACGGATATCAGGACCAATCGCTTGTCGGCGCCCAGAGGGAAGTCCGACGGGCAGACGAGGTTGCCCACGTTCTCGATGAACAGCACGTCCACGTTGTCTAGGTCGAGCTTCTCCAGCGCATGGTCGACCAGATGGGCGTCCAGGTGGCACTCGGAGCCGGTGTTGCAGTTCACCGCCTCAACGCCGGCGTTGCGCAGGCGGATGAAGTCGTCCTCTCCGGTCACGTCGCCAGCGACCGCGGCGACCTTGAGGCCGCGGTCGCGTAGGGCCTCGGCCATCCTGATGATCAATGCGGTCTTGCCGGCGCCGATGGAGCCCATCATGTCGACCGACCTCACTCCCTTGGAGCGCAGAAGCTCGCGGTTCCCCTCGGCGAGGCGGCGGTTCTCCCCGAGCACGTCCAACTCCATACCGATCTCGGTGATCTTGTGCACGTCCTTGAATCAGGGAACGGTCTATTAACTGTTGCCGCTCCGCTGATGTTGTAAAAAACAAAATAAGGACCTAGCGCTTTGGGTGGCTTGTTGGCATGAGCTATTCACCTGAGCTTTCAAGCGTATTGGAATCATTGCAGGCGTCGAACGGCGACCTGCTCCGCGTAATCTCCTCGGGGAGGGAGCATGTGGGCACCCTCATGCCCCATCACGACTTCAGCGACCCGGACGTGCTGGTCCTTAAGCTGAAGAGCGGCTACAACATCGGCATCAAAGTCTCCGTTGATGACGACGTCTCCGTGCTGGAGAGGGCGGCGCGGCGGGAGCCGCCGCGGCGCGAGAAGCCTGCCGTCGAAGGCAGGAAGCGGGTGGCCATCATCGGCACCGGCGGCACCATCGCGTCCTACGCCGACTACCGCACCGGCGCGGTGCACCCCGCCCTCTCCGCCGAGGATCTTGCAGCATCGGTGCCGGAGATGGCCGACCTCGCCTACCTGGACCCGAAGGTGCTGTTCTCCATATTCAGCGAGAACATGGAGCCGCGGCACTGGCAGGAGCTGGCCGTCGCCGTATCCAAGGAGCTGAACGACGGCGCCGAGGCGGTCATCATCCCCCACGGGACGGACACCATGGGTTACACCGCCGCCGCCCTCTCCTTCATGCTCGGCGAGATTCCCCGGCCGGTCATCCTCGTCGGGTCGCAGCGCTCCTCCGACCGCCCGTCGTCGGACGCGTACAGCAACCTCATGGCCGCCCTGCGCTTCGCGTTGGAGCAGGACGTGGCCGAGGTCTGCGTGCTCATGCACTCCGGCCCGTCGGACGATGAGTTCGCGGTGCATTTCGGCACGCGGGTGCGGAAGATGCACAGCTCGCGGCGGGACGCGTTCAGAAGCATGAACGTCCCGCCCCTGGCGCAGATGAAGGACTGCGAGGTCGAATTCAACGCCCCATGCCGAAGAAAGAGCGATGTCAAGGTCACTCCGTCCATTGAGCTGCAGAAGGACGTGCTGCTGCTGCAGTACTATCCCGGTATGCATGCGTCGCAGTTCTCAAACCTCATCGTCTCCGCCCGCGGCGTGGTGATGTCCGGCACCGGCCTCGGGCACGTGAACCGTGACATGGTGGGGCTCATATCCCGCGCCGTCTACGGGGGCACGGAGGTGGTCATGACCACCCAATGCCTGAGCGGGGCCACCAACCTGGGGGTGTACGACACCGGCCGGGACCTTATCAACGCGGGCGTGATAACGGTGATGGACATGCTACCGGAGACCGCCTACGTGAAGCTGATGTGGGCGATGGCCAACTCCGATGACGTGAGGAGGACGATGACCACGCCGCTGCAGAACGAAATGGGCGAGAGGAGGGAGATGCATGTCTGAGCACGAGCTCACCTGCGGCATCGAGATACACCAGCAGCTGGACACCACCAAGCTCTTCTGCTCCTGCCGCAGCGGCCTGGTGGAGAGCGATGAGGGGACCTTCCTCCGCCGCCTCAGGCCGACCGCGAGTGAGATGGGGGAGATGGACCGCGCCGCCCTGCTGGAGTCGCAGAAGGGCATGACCTTCCGCTACCAGGCGCCCCAGGGGGTGAGCTGCCTGGTGGACGCGGACGAGGAGCCTCCGCACGTTGCCGACGAGGAAGCGACCGACACCGTGCTCACCTTCGCGACGATGATGGACGCCCGCATCGTCGACGAGATACACTTCATGCGCAAGCTGGTCATCGACGGCAGCAACACCGCCGGGTTCCAGAGGTCCGCGCTCATCGCCATGGACGGTAGGCTGGAAATGAACGGCAAGACCGTGGGGATACAGTCCATATGCCTGGAGGAGGACGCCGCCCGCAAGGTGGACGCCGGCGACGGCGAGATAACCTACCGCCTCGACCGCTTGGGCATCCCGCTGATCGAGATCGCCACCGGCCCCGATATGCACTCGCCGGAGGATGTTAAGGAGGTCGCCCTGCGCATCGGCACCCTCCTGCGCGCCACCAAACGGGTGAAGAGAGGCATCGGCTCCATACGCGAGGACCTGAACATCTCCATACCCCAAGGGGCGAGGATCGAGATCAAGGGAGTGCAGGAGCTGCGCCTCCTTCCGCTTTACGTGGAGAACGAGGTGAAGAGGCAGAGGATGCTGCTGCGCGTGCGCAGCATGCTGCAGGAGCGCGGCGCCCTTCCCGTGGCGACAGAGCCGGTGGACGTGACCGAGAGCCTGAAGGGATCGGGCTCGAAGGTCATCAGGTCGGCCCTGAAGTCCGGAGGCAGGGCATTCGCGGTAAGGCTTCCGGGGTTCGCCGGCGTGCTGAACGGCGAGGACGGCGCCCTGCGCCTCGGCGCGGAACTCGCTGGCCGGGCCCGCACCCGCGGCGTCAAGGGGATATTCCATTCCGACGAGCTTCCCGGCCACGGTATCACTGAGGACGAGGTCTCTTCGCTGCGTCAGTCCCTTTCCTTGGAGGACGGTGACGCCTTCGCGATCTGCGCCGCCGACGAGGACAAAGCGGTCGCGGCATTGCGCATGGCGGCGGAGCGCGCCAACGAGGCGCTGCAAGGCGTGCCGGAGGAGACCCGCGACCCGCTGCCCGACGGCGGCACCCGCTACTCGCGACCGTTGCCGGGGGCGGCGAGGATGTACCCGGAGACGGACGTGCCTCCCGTCACGGTGACGCAAGAGAGGCTGCGGCTCATACGCGATAACCTCCCCGAGCTCCCTGACGAGACCATCAGGAGGCTGGTCGTCGAGTACGGCGTGAACGAGCAGCAGGCCTCGCAGATCGTCCGCGGAGGGAACGATGCAGCCTTCGAAAGGATCGCCCGCACACTTGAGCTCCCGGCGGCGGCCGCCACGGTGTTCGCCAACACCTTCCCTGAGATCGAGCGCGAGGGGCTGGATGTCAACGCCGTTCCCGACGATGACGTCCTACGGCTGTTCCAGATGCTGAGTGAAGGCCGCTTCGCCAAGGAGGCCCTCCCCTCGCTGCTGCGGGAGATGGCCTCCGGCAAGGCCGCCGAGGACGCCGTATCATCGTTGGGGCTGAGCTCGCTCAACGAAGACGAGGCCGAGGCCATCGTCCGCAAACTGGTGCAAGAGCGGGCCGACTTCGTGAAGGAGAAGGGCATGGCGGCGGCGGGCCCGCTCATGGGCCCGCTCATGGCCGAGATGCGCGGCAAGGTGGACGGCAAGGCGGCCAGCGAGCTGCTGCAGAAGGCGATAAAGGAGCTGCTGACATGATGGGGATGAGCGGCAAGCCCGTGACGACCATCGGCGCCTGCATCCTGTCCGGCCTGCTGATAATCGTCAACGTATGGTGGTTCCAGTCGCAGGGGCTGATGCTCTTCGACCTCGGCATCGACCCGTGGGTCTTCTACACGGCGATGTCCACCATGGGCCTGGCGGTGGCCCTGCTGGGAGGTCTTATCTTCCTCGCTCCCGCCTACACCGAGGGCCTGGCAAAGCTGGCGATGGTCGTATCCCTGTTCACATTCCCCGCCGGCGGGGGCTTCGCCCTCGGCATGCTCGCCGGCGTGGCCGCCGGATTCACCGGCATAATGTGGGAGCCTTCAGGGACGGATCTCAAGGACGTCTAAGCGCTCGAAGAACAGGGGCTTGGAGCCGAGCTTCCTCACCTCGTAGCTCTCCAGCATCTCCTCCATCTTGCCATGGGCCATCAGGGAGCAGGTGACCACCACCAGGCGGCCGTCGGCGGTCAGGTGGCCGTCCACGCCGTCCAGCAGCTTGCGCAGCGGTTCAAGGCCATCCTCACCTCCGGACCATGCCGCCTCGGCTGCGCCCTCCTCCTCCACGGGGATGTAGGGGAGGTTGAAGACGATGAGGTCGAAGGCCCCGTGGACGTTCTCGTACACATCGCTGACGCGGACGATGAGCTCAACACCGTTGTCCTCGGCGTTGACGATGGTGTTCTCCACCGCCATGGGGTTGATGTCCACCGCCGTCACGTTCGCACCCGCCTTGGCGCAGTGTATGGCCACTATTCCCGATCCGCAACCGATCTCCAGGACGTTGTCACCCGGGTTGACCTCCAGGGACTCGATGAGGAGGATGGAGTCCTCGTCCGGCTCGTACACGCCGGGGAACACCTTTATGCTGATTTCCGGATCGAAAAACATCATGTGATACATGGATTTCTCAAATATTTATATGGAGAGTCCGTTCATGACCTGCCTTGCACATCCTCAGCATATTGGCCGTGGCGGTGGTGGCGGCCACTCTGGCCCTGCTGCTCAGCCGCCGCTACATGGCCACCTATGTGCTCATTATGAGCAACCTGCTGATATTCTTCATCAGCATACTCTCCGTGCCCGACCTGGGGCAGAGCATGTTCGGCTGGGTGCAGTTCGAGCTGGGGTTCCGTGCCGTTTATCTTGAGACCGGGGAGAACCTTTGGACCATCGTGACGCACATGTTCGTGCATGCGTCGCTGCTGCACGTGGTCATGAACATGCTCTTCCTCTTCCTCATCGGCACACAGCTGGAGCAGCGCATCGGCCGCGGCAGGATGCTCGCCGTGTACTTCCTCGGCGGGCTGGTGGCGGTGTTCACGGAGACGTTCCTGCAATGGTCGCCGGCCGCGGGCCATTCCACCACGCTGCTGGTGGGCGCCTCCGGCGCCATCTCCGCCCTGATGGGGGCGATGCTCCTCCTCTATCCCCACGACGAGATACCGTTCTTCCTGGGGCCGATATTCATGCAGCGCGTCAAGGTCTGGCTGTCAGTGGGCACCTGGTTCCTGATACAGGCGTTCCTGCTCGTCGCCGGCGCCGAGATGGGCGTGGCCTACGGGGCGCACGTGGGCGGCTTCCTCGGCGGGGCGCTGGTGGCGAGGGCGGTGGCGCATGCCCCCTCTGCAAGCAAGGACGAGGCGCTGGACATCTCCGAGCTCTCCGCCTGCGCGTCCACGCCACAGGCGGAGAGGGCGCTGCGCGAGGCGGCCGAGGCCGACGAGGAGGACGTCAGGCTGGCATGGCTGGAGGAGTTCGCCGAGAACGCCAGATGCCCCGCCTGTGGCCAAAGGCCGGTGCTGAAGGGGAATAAACTTAAGTGCGGCTGCGGTCTTGAACTAAGATGGAGATGACACCTCCCACCTTGGACATGCTGACCGTCGGCCTTCTCGTCAAGGACGGCGACGTTATCAAAGAGGCGCACTCCTCCTCCACGCTGCTGCGCAGCGACGGCGTCACCGTGGTGGTTGACACCAGCTCCCGCGAGCGCCGCGACAGCATCGTCGATTCGCTCCGCGGGCTGGATGTACGGCCTGAGGAGGTGGACTTCGTGGTCACCACTCACGCGCACCACGACCACATGGGCAACGACGACCTGTTCAGCGCGGCGGAGTTCATAATGCACCGCGGCGAGGCCCCCTCCGAGGGAAGGACGGTGATGGAGGACGACATGATGCAGATCGCGCCCAACGTGGTGCTCGTCCATACCCCCGGCCACAGCCGCGGGTCGATAAGCGTCTTCGTGGAGGGCGACCAGCGCTACGCGGTGACCGGCGACGCCGTCCCCTTGGAGGACAACTTCCGACGCATGCAGCCCCCGGGGATACACTACGACCGCGAGGTAGCATTGCAAAGCATTAAGAGGGTGGGGGAGTTCGCCGACATCATAGTGCCGGGGCACGGCTTCCCGTTCCCGGCCTGAGCGGTGATGGCCATGTACGAGTCCGACGTCATTTATGTGGAATGCCCTGATTGCGGGGAGGTCACCCTGCACGAGGTGCTCAAGGGCAAAGTGGGCAAGGCATCCTTGGAGGCCACGCTGCGCTGCCAGGAGTGCCAGCGGGTGCACGCGGAGACGGTGAGGCAGCCGGAGACCCTGCTGGCGCCGGTCATCGTCAGCGACGGCAACGACTCCATCCGCCTCAGCACCGAGCTGGAGTCCGATGACCTTCTGGTCCTGGGGGACGAGTTCTTCGTTGACGATGTGTACGTGAAGATAACCTCCCTCGAGCTCAAGGACGGCCGCCGCGTGAAGAAGGCGCCCGCCACCGAGCTGGAGACCATATGGGCCAAGCGCTTCGACCGCCTTTCGCTCAAGGTGTCGATAAACAACGTGCATAAGACATTGTCCCGCAGCGTGGACGCCGCCCCGGACGAGGAGTTCGCCGTCGGCGACATCCTCCGTTTCGGGAAGGACGACGCTGTGATACACGGCATAAAGGCCAGGAGGCGCATGGTGCGCCGCGGCGCCGTCGAGGCGCGCGACATCGTGCGCATCTACTGCAAGTTCATGCGCACTACCTACGCCTAGGGAGGATGTGCTCCAGCACGGCGGAGATGTTCCGCGACTCTATCACCGCGTCGGCGGCCTCCACCACCTCGTCGTCGAGAGGGTTGAAGGCGATGGAGAGGCCGGCGTTCTCGAACATCTTCACGTCCACGAAGGAGTTGCCGATGGCCACGGTATCCTCCTTGTCCGCGCCGTACTTGCGCATGAACTCCCGCATCTTCACCCCTTTGTCGGAGAGGTCCACGTTGAGTATGCCCTCGCCGGCGAGGGTGCCATCGCCGTTGGTGATCAGGGTGTTGGCCGCATAGTCATCGAAGCCGTAGCCGACCCCGATCCTCTCCGCCGCCAGGTCTATGCCCCCTGACACTATCACCGAGCGTATGCCGTTGTAGCGCAGCGAGTCCACCGTCTCCTGCAGCCCGTCGATCACCGGCATGTTTTGGAACGCGTTGCTGACGTCCTCTATGCCCATGTCCGGCCTCACCGTCTTCCACAGGGCGACGTCCCTGCGGATGAACTCCGCCTCGTCGATCTCCCTGTTCTTGAACAGGCTGAGGTTGTGGCTGTTGTCCACGCCCATGACGTCATGCACCCATTTCCATGATGACACGTGATCGAAAAGGACGCCGTCCATGTCGAAGACCACGAGGCTGCAGCTTCCCTTCACGAAGGCCCATATGAAAGGTTAATTAAAAAAGTTGAGATATCTACGGCCGATGATAACCATCCTGGGCACCGGCCACGTATTCCGCATCCACGAGCAGGTGTCCTTCATCGTGAAGAACAGCTGGCCCGAGGCGGTGCTGGTGGAGCTGGACCCGCAGCGCCTGCGATCGATGCGCTCGCCGCCGGGGAAGGAGGAGGCCAAGGCCCCCTGGTTCTACCGCATGATGGCGCAGCAGCAGCTGCGCCTCGCCGACGAGTTCGGCAGCGAGGTGGGCAGCGACATGCTCGCCGCCGTGGAGGCCGCCGAGAAGGCGGGGGCGGAGCTGGTCCTCATAGACGAGTACGCATCCCTGGCGGTGAAGAAGCTGCTGGAGAGGATGTCGGGAAGGGAGAAGGTCCGGCTGCTGCTGTCCTCCATGCGCGGCATGCTGTCCTCCAAGAAGACGGTGGAGAAGGAGTTGGGGCGCTTCAGCGAGGCGGAGGAGGATTACATTCAAGACATGAGGAGGCAATTCCCCTCGCTGATGTCCATGCTCATCGACGAGAGGAACGAGCGCATGGCCGCGAAGATCGGGTCGGCCGCGGCGAGGTACAAGGACATCGTCGTCGTCGTCGGGGATGCCCACGTGGAAGGCCTGGCGGAATCGCTCAAGGACCACGAGGTGAGGAAGATACGCCTGCGGGACCTTCTGGACCCGGTGAAGATGGAAGGTATCCGCCGCGAGCTGTGGCACGGGGAGGCGAGGACATGAGGGTCAGCCTTCTGGCTTACACCGAGGACGCCGACCGCATCTGCGCCGCGGCGGGGAAGTCCTGCTATTCCGCCAACAGCGCCACCTCCCTGCTGGAGGGCACCGATGACGAGCAGGCGGAGAGGATCCTCGGCAAGATAGTGGGCATGGGCCACCACTCGGTGATAGAGCACGCGTCGTTCACCTTCTCCGTGGAAGGGGCCTCACGGGCGCTGACGCATCAGCTGGTGCGTCATCGTATCGCGTCCTACTCGCAGCAGAGCCAGCGTTACGTGTCGCTCAACGAGCCCAGCTTCGTCACGCCGCCCAGCATCGCCGCCGAGCCCGCCCTCAAGGCCAAGTACAAGGACCTGATGGAAGGGTTGTGGAAGGCCTACCGGGAGATGGCCGAGTCGGTCCCCAAGGAGGACGCCCGTTACCTTCTGCCCAACGGCAGCACCACCAACATCACCATGACGATGAACGCCCGCGAGCTGCGCCACTTCTTCTCGCTGCGCTGCTGCAACCGCGCCCAGTGGGAGATAAGGGAGATGGCCGACCGCATGCTCGAGCTGTGCAAGGACGCCTCGCCAGTGATATTCAAGGACGCCGGCGCCCCCTGCGTGAGCGGCCCCTGTCCCGAGGGGGAGCTGAGCTGCGGCGAGCCGCGGGGATAGCCAGCATTCGCGGCGGAGAGGACCAGAGGCCGGGATTGCGATAACGTTTAAATACGGAATTAACTTAACCTGCTTCACCCGGTGAATGATATGGGAAAGATCAGACCCACTTATATCAAGAGAGTGTCCATCGAGCTGCTCGAGAGGTACCCCGAGGCCTTCAGCGAAGACTTCGAGGCCAACAAGAAGACGGTAAACGCCCTTTGCGACGTCAACTCGGTGGCGATGCGCAACCGCATCGCCGGCTACATAGTCAACTACCGCAAGCAGATCGAGCTGTGAACCTCACTCTCCCGTTCACCGCGATAAAAAAGCCCGAGTGGGGTAGCTAGGATATCCTGTGAGATTGCGGATCTCTTGACCCGGATTCGAATTCCGGCTCGGGCACCACTCACTCCTCTTTGAAGCCCTTTCTCTCCACGATATCGAAGCTTCCCGGGGGCAGCGTCCTCGCCAGCTCCTCCTCGGGGACATGGAACTCCTTGGCGAGCTTGGAGACCTGCTTGCCCTTCTTCTCTTTGCTCGGGCGTAGCACCACGAGGCGCTGCGCCCTCTTCTTCACCACGGGGGCGGGGCCGCACATCACCTTGCGCGCGCCCTCGTACTCAACCTCGCCCACGGCCAGCTCCACCAGCAAGTGGTAGAGGTAGTTCCTTCTGCCCCGGACGATGAACGCCCCGCGGGGGACGAACTCGCCGGGCTGCGGCGTCTTGCTCACCTGGTCCGGACGCACCCAGTAGGCGGCCCCCTCGGCGAAGCAGGAGGTCCAGGCCTTGGACTGCGCCAGGGCGAAGGTGGCCGCCTCGCGCAGGTCGTCCTCCGACGCGTCGGCCCCCTCCTTGACGACGATCGACGGCGCTCCGTGCACGTCCGCGTGCACGTAGATGTCGTTATCCTTCAGGTGCTTCTTGACCAGCTGGTCGTTGTTGCGTGCGTCCCTGCCGCTCAGCACCAGGTGCCCGTTGCTGGACACGAACCACTTGTACCTATCGAACCAGAACTGCCTGGTCGGCTTGGCGTCCGAGCGTTCCGCCTGCTTCTTCATCAGGCCCTTGAGGCGCTTGGCCTTCTGCTCCTCGGTCTCCTTGAGTGCGGCCTCGGCGCGCTTGGCCCTCTCGCCGATCTCCTTCCCTTTGTCGTAGAGCAGTGAGGCGTTGGCGTCCAGGCTCTCGCGGTAATCGAGGGGGACGTCCATTCCGTTAAGGTCAGCGACTACCGTGCTCTTGGAAGGCTCGATGGAGCGCACGAAGGGGATTTTCATCGCCCCCTCCCTCAGCTTCTCCCAGCCCAGCTTCTGCGATTGCTCCTGCAGCACCTGAAGCAGCTCGTCCGCCCTCTGATAGTCGGTGTAGATGGAGTCGGCCTTGAGGCGGCAGGCCTCCGCCTCCTCCTGATAGTTGTGGATGGTCTCCCGCTGGTTCTCTATCCTGCGGTCCAGCTTCTCCAGCATCGGGTCGACGATGGCCTCGTCCTCCTCTTCCTGCAGCTGGGAGAGGAACTCGTCCATAGCCGCCGAGAAGCTGTCCCTGTCCTCCCTTTGGAGGTGTGAGTTGCTCTTCAGCACCAGCGGCGAAACGTCGACATAATGCTCGCCATCGCTGTAAATGGAGGGGGAGCGGGAGTTGAGCAGCTCCTCGATCATGGCGGTCATCACCGCGTGCACCTCGCGGAGCTCCGGCTCCGCGAGCGAGGACAGCATGCTGTTCTTGTAGATGCCGCTGCGGACGCAGACCTCCTCGGCGTACTGCCCTCCCAGATTGGCGGCGGTGGCCAGGGTCCTCACCAGGTCGGAGTCCGAGTCCTTGACCGCGTCGATGAACTCCTCAGCGCTCGCTGTCACGGGGTCGAAGCGTTGCCCAGGCATCTGATGCTCGGCGCCGGGGCGCACCTGGCGGTGCCTCCAGCTCTTCTGCACCACGCAGTTCATTATCCTGCCTTCGGAGACAAGGAGGACGTTCCCTCCTCCGAATATCTCGTACACCAGATGGATCGGCGCCTCCTTGTTGGAGAGCTCCACCCTGACGATGCGGTCGAATCCTATCTGCTCGACCGCGTTCACCCTCGAATTGGAGATGTGCTTGCGCACGAAGGAGGCGAAGTTGGAAGGCATCTTCGGAGTCTCTGGCTTCTTTTGGGCCAAGTGGAGGAACTTCCTTCTCTTGAAGAAGAGCTCCCTCTTCCCCGCCCCTTGGACGTTGAAACGGACGAGGACGTTCCCCTCGCCCCAGTGGAAGACCTTGTCCACATGGGAGCCCACAAGCTCCTGCATCTCCTCCACCATCGCCCGCACGTCGAAGGCGCTCATCTCCTTCTTCATCGCCTTGGGTTAGTGGCGTTGGCATCATAAACTTTCCCACCCACATTCAGAAACTCTTATTAACGAGGGGCGGATTAGGGCTGGATAGGCCGCTGTGGCTAAGAGGTATAGCGACGCCTTGGTAAGGCGTAGGTCGCGGGTTCAATTCCCGTCAGCGGCTCCACATTTCTTCTCTGGTCCCGCAGCGGGCATCGTTCTCACGATGACTCAATCCATGCGGTAGTAGACGAAGCCGGACCATATCTTGGGGAAGAAGTAGGTGCTCTTCTTGGGCATCCTCTTCCCCGCGTTCGATATCTCCCAGATCTTATCGATCGAGGGAGCCTTGAACACGATGGCCAGGTCGTGGTCCTCGCGCTTCATGCGGTCCTTGGCCACTTCCGCCCTCGCCTCGAAGCTCACCTCCACCTTGCTCTGCTCGTAACCGAGCAGCCCCTTCAGTATCCTCTCTTGGGCGATGAAGGTGTCCAACGACAGCAGCGGGTCGTCCTCTTCGGGGGTGAACAGCGCCAAGGCCTCGCCGGAGCGCAGTATGATGCCCATGTCGGCGCCTTGGCCCAGGTGGTAGTCCATGTCGTCGGTGTCCGGGCAATCGATCACCTCGAACTCATTCCTGAGCGCTTTGACGAAATCCTCCTCCAGATGATCCTGGCAGCGGAGGAGGCGGTGGGTGGGCCAGACAACGAGCCCCGGGTCGTTGGAGGCCACCAGGGTGGCGAGCACGTACTGCTTGCTCTCCGTGCCGGGGTTCTCCTGACCGTAGCTGCAGGCCACCTCGAAGCGGTGGTGGCCGTCGGCGATGAGTATCCTTTGGCCCTCGAGGGCGGAGGCGATGGCTTCCACCGTGCTCTTGTCATTTAGGACGGAGAAGCGGTGCCTCACCCCATCGCCGTCGACGTTCTCGAACAAAGGCCGGGCCTCCTTGGCCATCCTCTCCTGCAGCTCCTCGTCCAACCCTTCGGATATGCCGAAGATCGACTCGCAATGGGTCTCGGTGTCGCGGAGGAGGTTCAAACGGTCCTCCTTCACCTTGGGGAAGGTCTCCTCGTGCGGTATGACCTTGCCGGAAGAGTATGGCTCAGTACCTAGCACACCCACTAGTCCGGAGCGCACATGCTCCCTTCCCCCGTCGGAGAACACCTGTTCATAGAGGTAGAAGCACTCGTCGTCGCGCGCCAAGGCGCCGCCTCCCATCCAGGAGTCCAGCTCCTCCCTGGCGGCATGATAACGACCGTCAACCTGGCCGAGGGTGATGCGAGTGACGTTGTATGGCCGCGACTGGAGCCTGCGAAGCTCGTCGTCGGATATGACGTCATAGGGAGGGGAGATACGTTCATCGATGCTCTCTCCGTCATTGAGGACGGGCCTGTGTCCGGAAAATGGGCGGAACCTTACCATGACGACTCTCCAAGGCGTAGCCTAAGCTATACGGAAATCAATTAAATAGATTGCCGAAACGCCGGGCGTTCTGCAGCCTTATGGTCATCGCGCCGAGAGGGCGGAGGTATCATCTTTTTTATCGGAAGAAGTCTTACCATGGGCTACGTTCCGACAATAGTGCGTCGTCATCACGGAAGCCACGCTTCCGTTCCGATTAAATACGGCCGCGTCTCATGCTACGATATTGGAACAGGAGGGATTTCAATCTACGTCAAGGACATCAACTCGATAAACGGCCTGAACGATGATGAGAAGGAGCAGCTCTCCAAGGTCGTAGAGAGATTCCCGTTCCGCACCACGGAATATTATCTGTCCCTCATCGATTGGGACGACCCGTTGGACCCTCTGCGGATGATCGCCGTGCCAACGCTTTCAGAGCTGGACGAGTGGGGGAGCCTCGACCCGTCCGGGGAGAGCGAATACACCGTCTCGCCCCGGGTGGAGCACAAGTACGAGCAGACTGCCGTCCTGCTGCTGAGTGGCTCCTGCGCCAGCCTCTGCCGCTACTGCTTCCGCAAGCGTCTCTTCATGCAGGATTACGTGGAGGGCCCCTTGGACATCGATTCCGCCATCGACTACATCTCCCGCAGGCCGGAGGTGAGCAACGTCCTCATCACCGGCGGGGACCCGCTGATGCTGGGCACCCGCAAGCTGGAGAAGGTGCTGGACCGCGTGTCGGAGATCGACCACGTGAGGCTAATCCGCATCGGCTCGAAGATCCCCGCGGTGAACCCGTACCGCATAACCGAGGACCCGGATCTGCTGGAGCTCCTCGACAACCACATCACGCCTTATCGCAGCCTCTACATGATGACGCAGTTCAACCATCCCCGCGAGCTGACGGCTGTGGCCGCGGAGTCGCTGCACCTTCTGAAGAAGACCGGCGCCCTCCTCAACAACCAGACGCCGTTGTTGCACAAGGTGAACTCCAACCCCCACACCCTGGCGGAGCTGATGAACGAGCTTTCCTATATGGGGGTCGCGCCGTACTACGTGTTCCAGTGCCGTCCCACCGTGGGCAACAGGCACTTCGCCGTGCCCATCGAGGAGTCCTTCCGCATCTGCGAGGAGGCCAAGAACATGTGCTCCGGCCTGGGAAAGCGTTTCAAGTACGCCATGTCGCACCGCACCGGCAAGATAGAAGTGATAGATATGGACGACGAGAACGTCTACATGAAGTACCACCAGGCGGCCCTGCCGGAGAACCTGGGGAGGACCATGGCGCTGAAGAGGAACCCCGACGCCCTTTGGCTCGAGGACTACACCGACGCGGAGTGAACCGCGCCCGTCCAGCGGACGGAGGGAAAGCCCCCTCTCCAGACCATATCGAAAGTTATACTTACGGAGAGGCGCATTCGGAGGTCAGAGGTCCTTGTTCCTGGCCTCGGAGAGCCGTATTGAGATGTCGAACGGGCTGAATGAAACGAGAAGTGCCGAGGTGATGAGACGGATATTGGGGGCACCCCGGTACGAGTCAATCGTGCGCGCCCTGAGGATGCCGGAGACATTCCCCGCGATGCGGCGTTACTTCATCAACACCGTCTTCGACTCCACTTTCGTTGTCCTCGGCGTCATAATCGGCACCGCCCTGGTGGCGGAGCCGGTGCAGCGCATGGTCGTCCTGACGATAATCACCAGCTGCATGGCGCTGATGATGTCCACCGCCGTCGCCGTCTACGAGGCGGAGAAGATGGAGCAGAGGATCAGGATCATGGAGATCGAGAGGGCGATGCTCCGCAGGCTGGACCGCAGCAGCATCGAGCACACCTCGAGGATCAGCGTGATGCTCATCGCCGGCGTGAACGCCTTCGCGCCGTGGCTGGCGGCCACGGCGACGCTGGTGCCCATCGTGCTCATCACGGATATGGCCACTGCCGCCTGGGTGGCGATCGGCTCCGCCATCGCCCTGCTCTTCTTCACCGGCCTGATAATGGGCCGCATCGGCAACAAAAAGAGGCCGGTGCTCAACGGGTTCCGCATGGCCGCCATCGGCGTGGTGGTTTTCCTGCTGGGGATGCTGATAGAGCGCTCCATCTGAGCTCAGCAGATCCGCGGCACCGGGTCTCCGACGGGCGGCTCCAGCACCCGGCGCCCGCCCATCTCCGTCCTGATGACCACGCGGTCGTACTCGGCGGTGGCGTACCCTATCAGCGCCGCGTCCTCGCCCTCGGGGTGGGAGCGAAGCGCCGCGAGCACGTCCTCGGCCGCCTCCGGCACACAGGCTATGACCGCCTTGCCCTCGTTGCCGATGCTCAACGGGTCTATGCCCAGGAGCTCGCAGGCGTTGTTCACCGTCTCGCTGACCGGTATCGCCGGACCGTCCAGCTCGATGCCGACGGCGGATTTGGAGGACCACTCGTTGAGGCAGTTGGCCAAACCGCCGCGGGTGGGGTCCTTTATGGTCACGATTCCTCCCGCCTGCAGCGCCGAGGCGATCATCCTGTTCAAGGGGGCCACATCGCTCTTCACATCGGTGTCGAATCCGTAGCCCTCGCGGAAGGACAGCAGCGCCACTCCATGGTCCCCCAGGCGGCCGCTGACGATCAGGGCGTCCCCGGGGGCGACGTTGTCATCGGTCAGCCAAGCGCTCTTCACCTCGCGGCTTCGACGCGCCCTTTCCAAATTGGAGTCCATATGAGGCGACCTCCGGCCGATGCCCGAGGTCACTATCACCATCCCGTCTATGCCTCCGGACTCGATGACCTTGGTGTCCCCGGTGACCACCGGGACGCCGCAGGCGCGGCTGGCTTCTGCGAGGCCGGCCATAACGCGGTCAACGGTCTCCATGTCCAAGCCCTCCTCCATTATGACGGCGCTGGACAGGGCGACGGGCTCGGCGCCCATCACTGACAAGTCGTTGACAGTCCCCGCCACGGACAGCGAGCCGATGTCCCCGCCGGGGAAAATGAGGGGCTTGACGGTGTGCCCGTCGGTGGTGAACACGATGCCGTCCACCACCGCGGAGTCGTCCAGGGCCTCCAAGGGCACCTCGGACGCCGTTCCCTCCAGGTGGGACAGCACGTGCCGGGAGACGAACTCCTGCATGAGCTCCCCGCCGGCACCGTGGTTCATTATCACCTTCTTCATGCCCCTGCAACGAGGACGTTGAAGATAACCCTTGCCTACAACCGCGCCTTTAACGATGACGGTCGAAGGCATGGTCGAGGACCCCTCGACCAAGGGCTCCAGCGCCACGGCGCAGGAACAAGCAATTTATACGTACTCGCTGTACAGAACCACGATGCCAGGCGTTCTCGTCGACGACACCGTGGTGATCAAGGACCAGAAGGAGGGCAGCCAGCTCCACAACCGCGGTAGCTTCGGCTATCCGCGCAGCGGCGGCGGCCTCGACCTCGACCTGGTGGAGGCGACGTTCCTGGCGCAATCGGGGAAGATCGCCGTGGAGTCGGACGGAAAGGGGATAGGCTTCCCCGAGCTGTTCCGCCACTCCGCCTCGGTGATAGAGGAGTTCGACATCAAGTACCTGGTGTATTCCGAGCTCCGCTCCCGCGGCTTCATCGTCAAGCCCAACGAGGGCGACTACGATCTTAGGGTCTACGCCCGGGGGGACAACCCCGCCCGCTCCCGGGAGAGGTATTGGGTCAAGGCGGTCTCGGAGCGGTCGAAGTTCGACATCAACGAGTTCTTAACCCTGCTGGAGATCAAGGACGATGAGCGCGAGCTCGTCTACGGCGTCGTTGACGAGGAGGGGGACATCACCTATTACGCGGTGTCCTACGGCGTGCCGAAGGCCAGGTGCCACATGTCCATACCCACGGAGCTGTGCCAGGGCCACCTGGTGCAGGACAGGGTGATAGTCTTTCACGAGCATCAGGCGGACGCCCTCATGGACGCGGGGATGTTCGGCAAGAAGATGGGCGACGTCCTGCAGCTCTCCATCATCGAGAGCGCCTACCTAACCGCCAATGATGCTCTGCAGGTCCTCTCCTCCGAGGGAGGGACGATGGGGCTCGCCGAACTGCTGCGCTTCGGCGAAGAGCACCAGGACGAGTTCGGGGTGAGGAAGGACGCCTACTTCCATCTCCGCGACCAAGGCCTGATAGTGAAGACCGGTTTCAAGTACGGGACGCACTTCCGCATGTACGAGGAGGACCCCGACAAATGCCACGCCCGCTATCTGGTGCATGCGACGTCGGCGGAGAAAGGCACATCCTGGCCGGAGATATCCCGCGCCGTGCGCCTGGCGCACGGCGTGAAGAAGGAGATACTGTTCTCCATGGTGGGGGCCAAAGGCGTGGAGCTACTCGGCTTCCGCCGCATTAGACCATAGGCCTGAAGAAAGGGGCCCAGAACCATATCTTTTTCTCCTTCGTGTAGGGAAGACTTATGAACACCATTCCCATTAGAGGATTCCCCGGGCCCGTAGGGTAGCTAGGATTATCCTTTCGGCCTTCGGAGCCGAAAACCGGGGTTCGAATCCCCGCGGGCTCGCCATATTCCTTAGCCAGACAATGGAGAAAAATTTCTATTGAACCTTCACCGTATCAGACGCCCTCCTTTCCCTTGGTCTTTTCCGACCAGAACGATCTCATTTCCTCTACGGCGGACTTCTGCTCCTTGTCGCAGTAGTTCCTTTGCGTGGTGGCCAAGGATGTGTGACCCATAGCAAGGGAAACGTTATGGAAGTCTTGACCTTCGTTCACTGCACGTTGACCGAAAGTTCGTCTACATTTCCGGAGGTCAAATCTTTCACCAATATCCGTTTCCACATGGGTCTTGAAAATTCGTATGCTCTTGTACGAGAGGAAACCGCCGTCATTGAATATCGGCGGGAATAACGCATCCTCGTCCTTTCCACACGAATTAAGTTTGATTCTTCTTGCTACAAGGTATCTACTGAGTATTTCCACACCGTCAATATGGACAGGCACCCAACGGGCTTGCCCGTAACTACCTTCTCCCTTGACACGTTCAGCGAATATCTTCGCCCCATTCTCATCAATTATGACGTTATGGACGGAAAGCAACCGGAGTTCCTTAGCACGCAGTCCGGTGCAGATGGCGACAGTTACAAGCCCATATGCCTCCATAAGCTTCCAATCTTCAACATCGATTATGGAGGCGCGTTCGATTATCATCTCAACGATTTCATCTTCCATCGGTGGAAGGCGAATGTGATTTGTTTTTGGAACATGAGAGGGATATCTCACTTTGAAACGATTTACAGAGTCATTGTCAAAATAGACAAACAGCTTGCTGAGATATGAGAGGTCTTTCTGGATCGTTGTGTTCTTTACACCGCTCTTCTTACGGTATCCGACGAAAATATCAATATCCTTCTCCGATATCTTGCGGGGATTGTCAGAGGATACTTTTCCGTCACCTTTCAGTTGATGAAATATCTTTCCAATCTGCCTAAGTCTTCTCTTTGTGGTGGCTAATGTCTCATCCGATAGGTGACCGTCTTCCGCAGGAAGATATTCGTTCAAACAATCAGTAAAAGGATATCGCCCCATCACCATATCTCCAAATCTGAAAACTCTCGATTCTCAAGGTTAACAACGAACTTTTCAAACTCGAGTATTATGTCGCGTTCTTCATTGGTAAGATTGGACAATGGGAAATCGCGGATGAAAGAGGCCAAACGGCTAATATCAATCAAACGAGACAATTTCCGGTAAATCAATACGCCTTCTTCATAATCAAATTCTTCATATGTTTCAAATGAAATGTATCCAGACGATCGATTTTTCAATTTGCATTCGGTTTCCGATTGGCCACCGGCTTCACTACGGCATTGATTGTTGTATCGTATCTGTTCGATACTGTTTAACTTACTAATGTTACTAATATTATTACTAATTACCATCATTACCATTATTACTAACCAAACTATTTATGTCTTTTCCATAATTAGTAACATTGGGATTATATGGTGTTCGTTGGGAAAACAAAAATCGATGGAACAAGAAGAATCAGTTTCATCAAAGAACTGGCGGATCTTCTGGAACTCGAGGCAGGGGATGAATTACAATATCATGTGGAGAATGGGAAAATTGTGGTCTATAAAGATACCAAAATATATCCGGGAGGGTTCGAATTCGAATCGAAGGAGATTGAGCAACGTCTTAAGGAATATGAAAATGAGCGTATAGACGATTTCGTTGACGAAGCAACAATGGATCATGATGAATTAGAAAGGAGAGCTTATAAACAATATCTTAAAGATAAGGAAAAAAATAAAAATTTATAAACGACCCAAATAGTATCTTAATTATTTGCAAGTTGTTTCTAATAAAGAAGCATCATCGTTTAGAACCCCATTCATCTTTACTACGATATACATTCTAAAGGCTAAGACATTCCAATCAACATTCATACGCGAAGTACCAACAAACCAACTTTTAATCCGTTTTGGGGCAATTCTAATCGCAAATTTAAAAACTGAAGGTTTTTCTCGCTTGCTATTAGAAAACTCTTGCGTTTTAACATTTTTTAATACGTATTTAACAAACTCGGGTGGGAGGACAGTCTTAGTGTTCATTGATGACAATTCCGATTCCATCAAATCTACAATCGCATCATTTTTCAATATATCTCCCCGAGATTTATTTGCACCATATTTAGCAAATCCAATCTTAGGCATTGACTTTGTAACAATATCTTTATAAAGTCTTTTATCAGTTCTAAGGCGGTCTGGAGTTCTCCTAATTTCTTCTATTATTTTTCTTGATAATAATGGGTTCAGCACTTCAATATATGGCGTTTTTAAATCGGTTAATGAAGAGAGTATTGTTGGTATACGATATTCATGATACAGTCTATCTCTGTATGCGGCCAGAGTTTCATCATCTCCTTTATCTAGTATTTCTGGTATCGTTTGTTTATGAAAACCGTATTTTTCATAATCTTTTAAATTTTCAAAGTCAGAACAAACTCCTAAACCGGTACTTATCCTTGCTTGTATAGATGAATTGACGGGTACCCAACCAAATCCCTCATCGCCTCTAATAATGCCCTCAACACCATCTTCAAATAATTTTTTAAAAATATTGAAACCATCCATATATCCCGATATATGGTCTATTCGCCCCTCACCGTTAATTATGAATCTTTCAACTATTTTTTCAATTGGCTCTTCCCCAACATCCGTAAAATAATAATTATGCGGTAATTGCACGTATTCAGCCAATTTCTTTGCCACATAAGCATCATTGCCTTTTTGATCCAAAGAATGCTCTAACCCCCATGTTATGGTGATCAGTTTTTGATTATCAGCATCCTCACGATTAATAAAATATAAAATTCCCCTACTATCGTAGCCTCCGGAAAGAGGTAAAACCCATTTCGAATAATCCAATCTTGTCTCTTTTAATGTTTTTTTAAGAATCTCAATTAACCGAGTCTCAGACGATTGACCATCCTTCTGGTCGTTAATGAATTCCACTCTGTTCTTTTGTTTGCTTATTGTCCACTTATGCCTATCTAGAACAATCGTGGTGTCGGGCGGTACAATTTTAAATCGTTTATCCCAAGAATTTGAGAGCCCCATGGATCCGGTTGACATAAACCATGGAATGACTTCTTGATTGAATTCAAAACTACAAATTAGCATTGTTATTGCTCTCTGTGAGGTAGATGCTATAAAAACTTCATCATCTTTATAATACCATATTGTTCTCGAGCCAACAATATCACTAATCAAATTAATGGAATCATTGCCTGCCTGAATTATCACATAGGAGCCGTCCAAATCTTCCTTTTTGGCCTCCCACCAAGGATATTTTTCACTCAACAAACACCCTAGTAAAACACTATTTTCATGTTCTAAAACCGAATCAACCGGATTTACAATTCCATAAGCAATCCCCTCACTTCTCGATATTTTTGGAGGATTGGGGGCAATGTTGTCAGGAGATATTTCATTACAAACACATCTCATAGATTCTTCTATATTTGGAGGGTTTAATCGGTTTTTATAACAAACATAAATGATTTTAGACATATTTTCACCATTATCATTATTTTTAGGAATTATATATTGTTATTACCAGTCATATATCAATCGTCTCTTAACAATTTAATAAATATATAAATTAATCCGTTAATAAAATATGGTTCCTATTTGCTGTATTAGAGATATGAATATAATTAGAAACATTACAGTTGTTTTAATTCAGGCATATACTAATCAAGTCGTACGGTCTCGCTACCGCTTCGACCCCGGACGAGGATTTCGTTCGCCCCGCGGATAACCTCGGGGCGCACTCAATCCCCCCGCGGGCAGCGGCGCAACCGCTGCCCTTTATGAGGATAGCCTATGGTGCCTGGAGTAAGGGATGGGAAAAAAAGCCGTAGCTGAAATACAGGAATCAGTCAAGAACCTAGTTACTCTTGAGTAACGGCGTCAAGAGTGCGGAGGATCGGAACCTACGGACAACGTTTTCTCTTCCTTCTTTGCGCGGATGATGTCGCCTACCCAAGACGGTATCGTTCTGAGACGGATCCACGGCGATGGCCCCTCAGGAGACGTTTCAGGAAGAAGTCCTATCTTATCCTTGAAGGCCTTGCCGATGTTGAGGTCCCTGGTGCGGAAACACTTGTTGCAGAAATGCGTCCATAAGGCGGTCCTTAAGGAAGGATTGGAAATCTCATCAATCGAACCGGCCTCCATGAGTTCGGGAGATCTCTTCAGATCGATGGATTTGACCATATACTTGTAGATATACGACAGCTCGTTCCTGGAGCCCATGAAACGTTCACCGCGGACTATGCCCTTGATGTCCATTATACCGTGGCTCCAGATGGGATTGTCCTTGAAAGAATCAGGATCGGTGAACGCCCTCCTCCTGTCCTTATCGGTCTTGCCGACGCGAGCCTGATCCCGACGATTGGCCAAGCGCCAAGATTGTTTTCCGTCCCTGCTGCTGTGCCTCTTTACCAGTATGGACCGGTCAAGTATGATAAGCAGATGCGCGGCAGGATAGCCCCTGCTCTGCGCCTCCTTGACGACGATCTTCCCATTATGGCCGAATATACTGCTTATGTTCGCTCCGAAATTGTTAAGTTCGCCCCCTTCTGAGCTTAATAGAAACCAAGCATCCTCCATCTCATAATCCCTCTGTGAGAATGAGAGCGTTATGAACAAATGATTCGTGAACCGATAATTAGATCTCCACCCTGGTGCATCGAAATCAAACTCTTTTTTGTCATATAGACGGGCAATCTCCTCAAGTTGTTTCCTTTTACGATAAGCATACTGGCGATTACCTCTCTTCCGGGTGGTTATGTATTTGATTTCTCCCGTTTCCTTGTTCTTGAAGACATTGTCATTGTCTGTCAAAACCCAATCGAGGAATTCTCGTTGCAATACCTTGTCACGAAGAGTCGTCGTTCTGGAAATCAACGCATCCTTCAGTTCGCTACCATGCCGCCACTCGCCACCCGAAGAAGATTTGAAACGGTATGGGGCATACCCTGAGGCCTCCTCGGTACCGTTTGACCCAACGGGTTGTAATGGATTCGATTCCATCCACGTTAACGTCTACGGTGTCAAAATCACGGCAAATTCTATCGCCGGAAAATGAGGTTTAATAGAATTATTTCTCAGTTATCTGGCTTAAGCTAGGTTCAGTACCCCGCGGGCTCGCCATCATCATTCACCAAGATTGTTTTCAGGCTTCCTTGAGATGGCGGAACGGGTCATTGAAACGGAAACGGGTGGCCTTGGTCCTGCCCTCCTTCTCCAGCACGCCCATCTCGACAAGGCGGTTGAGCCGGTGCCTGATGCGCTGCTCGCCCAGGGACGGCACCCAATCATTGGCGTCATTCACGGTGAACCACGACCGCCCCTTGGCCTTGACGGCGATGGTCTTCGACGCCTCGTCGAGCTCGCGGAGCACGTCTTTGCGGCGGAACCCGTCCATGGCTGACACATAGGCGTCATGGAGGGATTCGAGCACATAATCGATGATGGGCCCGTAATCCTGCGTCTCGTCAGTGTAGGCCAAGAGGTCGTAATAGGTTTCCAAGGCCCCCAATATCTCCTTCTCGATCTTGCACAGCTTGGAATTCTTGAGGCCCAGCTCCTGCAGCAGGATGTGGAACATCGTCCTGCCAGCGCGTCCGTTGCCGTCTTCGAAGGGATGAATGCTCTCGAACTCATGGAAGAAGAGTGTGGCCGTGACCACCTCGTCGAACGGCGACGAGTTCAACCATACCAATAATGAGGCCAACTCCTCGGTTATGTGTTCAGGGGGGCAGGTGTGGAAGTATTCGAAACCGTCCTGGCCGCTTATCGAGGTCCTGTTCTCTCGGAATCCGCCCGCCACGCCTCTGATGCCCGCCTCGCGGGTAAGGAGGCCGTGGACGATTCGGACGGTATCGATGCTCCAAGGAAGCGAGAGTTCAACTTCGGTGAAGAATGAGTAAAGATGATTGACTATCTCCTGTCTGGGGCCATCCGTATCTATGCTTCCTGCTCCGCCCTCCAGGACGGCGGTGGTTATCCTCCTCACCTCCTGCTCGTCGAGGGGGTTCCCCTCGATGGAGACCGACCGGTGGATGTTGGAGGCGTACGCGTCCCTGAAGAGCTCCAAATATTCCCGTTCGCCGAAGACCATGCAGTCCAGCTCGGAATCCAGGTTTCTGAGCTCACTCAAAAGCTTGCGGTGCTCCAATCCGATTCTGATGCGAGGTTCGAACGGTACCTTGCGACGGTGCTTCACCGGATAGCCTTTTGGCTTGTAGATGGAAAAATCCGTACGATTACGGTTGACCGTGACCATAATGTTTGATACTTACTTGGTCAATATATAAAACCTTAGTTATTACGATAATCAATTACTTTAATCAACAATGGTAAAATACTTGACAAGCACAGGACCAGACATAGACGATTCCTCCTCCAGGATTATAACATCAGCATCGATGGGCCACCGTATCATCTTCGAAGGTATGGAAAGAGACATTCCCGATGAGATGACGGCGAAACAACCAACCGACAGACCACCGGATCGCCATTGACCGACTTCAGTCAAAGATTCCAGACCATGACTCCGAGCAGCATGCCGATGATGCCGAACATGATGCCCACCGCGATGGCCGCCATCCCCAGCTGCACGTCGCCGCGGCGGTACCCCATGTATCCGAGCGCAACCGCGACCAGGGCGAAGAGCGGAGGGAACGCCACCAACGCAAGCACGGCGAACGCGAACGCTGAGACGCTGTAGGTCCTGCCGTCCTGGCGGAGGAGCCCTTTGGACACTGCCTCCTTGCGGTAATATCCTCCTTCAGGGGACGCCTCGTGGTCCACCGGCCTTCCGCAGGAATCGCAGGCCTCCGCTCCAGGCCCGAGGTCGATGCCGCATTCGGAGCAATATCCCATATTCCCACCGTTTAACAGTCGGCGCCTCCCTATTTAGGGGTTTCTCAGTCCTCTGAAACAAAGTGCTCCGCAGCTTGAGGGCGGACCTTCTCCGCGGGCAAGGTCAAAGGAGGCGATGGATGAGATACGGTGCGATCAAAGTGGTGGCGGGTATCAGCAGCCACAGCCTGCCCTCGAGTATGTCGTATTCCGCCAGCAGCGCGTCCCAGCTGTTCCCGAACACGTAGTGTCCGGCGAGGAACTCGAAGGCGACGGTGGTCAGCGTCCACAGCACACCCATGACCACCGCCTGCTCGGCGCTGAGCTCCATGCCGCTTAACCGCAGCAGGAGGAACGTGAACAGCACAATGATGACCATCAGTGTGACGGTGCTCGCCTGGTGGGCCGCGAGCTCGTCCATGAATCCGCTGTAGAATCCCTCTCTGATGCCGGCGTTGACGATGGCCAGCACCATAAGGATCAACCAGGAGCCGAACACGAATGCCAGGAACTTGGCGCTGAGCATGAGCGCTTGAAATCTTCTCCGGGTATAAATTTTTCCAGCACGGCAAGGGCATACGTTTAACCATCCGGATACTATGCCTTTCCACTAGAGGCTCTGAGGATGAGCGGCAAGAGGGACACGACCAAGCTCCGCAGCGACGCCGAGTTGCAGGCCCAGGGCGAGGGGCTGGCGCTCATACGCGACGTCCTGCGGGAGCACGGTCTGCAGTACATGATATCCGACGGCACGCTGCTGGGGGCGTTGCGAGAGGAGGATTTCATCAACTGGGACTGGGACGCCGAGATGTTCCTCTTCCATGACGAGGTGAAGCATAGGACCGGCGATCTGCTGAGGGCCCTGCGCTCCCGCGGCTTCAAGATAGTCAAGGTGCAAAGGCGCAGGAAGGCCTGGAAGATCACTTTAAGGAAGGACGGCGGCTTCGAGTACGAACTGCGGGCATGGAGCGCCGACGGCGAGCACTATGTCCGCGACGGCTTCCGTATCCCCCGCCGCCTGATGGAAGGCCGACGGGAGGTCTCGCTCAGGGGCGAGACCTATGCCGCGCCGCTCCGCTCCGAGGAGTACCTTGACCACGTTTACGGAGATTGGAGGACGCCGGTGCGCAGCTCGGAGAAGGACGATTACCTCACCGAGGACTTCCGCCCCCCGGAGACACGGCCGCACAAGATCCTGCATTCCAAGCTCGGGAAGCTCAGAAGGCGTTTTTTTCCTGATCGGCAGTCCTAAACAAGGGCGGCGGAAGAGCCCCGCCCCTGTCTGAGATGACCATCAGAGGACCGAGCAAAACTTATTCTATTTCAAAACGGTTCCGAAACAGGTTTCCCATGAGCTCCAAGGTGAGAGTGAAGAACAACATCTGCAACAAGACCTCGATGATAGAGGTGAGCATGAACGAGAACTGCGGCTTCGACGTGCAGATAGAATCGGAATGCCAGAACGTCCGCCGCTTCGCCGATTTCGTCAAGGAGCTCAGCATGGACGACCTCACCGACAAGAAGGACAGCCTCGTCATCAGGACCTACCAGGAGCAGGAGATGAGCGCCAACTGCCTGGTGCCGTCGGGCATACTCACCGCCGCCTGGATGGAGTCGGGCATGATCTCCAAGAACCGGTTCAAGGCGGTGGAGAGGAACTGCGTCGAATTCGTTGAATGACGTCCATCGTTCAAGGGAATGACGGGACGGGAGGGAACGGACGCGACCGTGCGGGAATCCCAGCCATGGTCATATCGATATCATTACTTCAATTTTTTTCAGTATACGAGGGCGGTCTCATGGTCGCGGCAGCTCGGACGGCACGGGGCCTTATGGACCGGCCTCCTGAGCGCCGATGAATGCGACGTTTGTCTAACCTATTTATAGTCCTCAAGGGCAACACTTTGCAAGGTGTTAATCTTGAGCGAGAACGCAAGCGTATCACAGGCCTCTGACGAGGCCGAATATCTGAACCTGAGGAAGTGGAACGCCGCCTTGGGCGTGCTGCATCTGATACAGGGCGTCATCATGGTGCTGGTGAGCGAGAGGTTCGTCGTGGACATCAAGACCTATTTCCTCGGCCCTCTCAATGCTGGGTTCGGGACTACAACGGAGACGGTTTTCTCCTTGAACCTGGGTCCCGCCATAGCCGCCTTCCTGTTCATGTCGGCGATCGCCCACTTCACCATGGCCGGGCCCCTGTACGGATGGTACGTGGCCAAGCTGAAGGAGAGGATCAACTACATCCGCTGGATAGAGTACTCCTTCTCCTCGTCATGGATGCTGGTCATCATCGCCCTGCTCTGCGGCGTCTTCGACCTCGGCGCGCTGATACTCATCTTCGGCAGCTGCGCGGTCATGAACCTCTGCGGCATGCTGATGGAGATGAGGAACCAGAACCGCGAGGAGGTTGACTGGATGCCCTTCTGGGTCGGTTGCATAGCCGGCATACTGCCATGGATAGTGCTGTTCCTCTACTTCTTCGGCGCCATCCTCGGCGCCAGCGACGCGGTGCCCACCTTCGTCTACGGCATAATCATCAGCCTGTTCATCGTGTTCAACGTGTTCCCGCTGAACATGGTGCTGCAGTACAAGAAGGTCGGCAAGTGGGAGGACTACCTCTACGGCGAGAGGGGATACATGATCATGAGCCTGGTGGCGAAGACATTGCTGGCCTGGCAGGTCTGGAGCGGAACCCTGTCGCCGATGTGAGGCGCCATATCAAACCTCTTAAACCATTTTCATCTAAGATCACGCGATCTTCGCGGCTCAGCCTCTTCGACCGAGTAGCGGTCCGATCCTTCTACGAACGCCCATAAGAATGTCCGCCTCTTGCGCAAGGGAACTGATTTTTACGTTCGCGTTGTTCACTGCACTATGACCTCGGACCTGTGCGAAGAGCTCAGAACGACGTCGACGGCGATGGGTGTCGAGTTCTTCGGCATCGCCCCCGCCGCCGGCTTCGAGAACGCCGATTACCAAGGGAACCGCCCGCGGGGCATAATGCCGGCGGCGGACTCGGTCATTGTGCTGGCGGTCAAGGTGCCCCGCGGATGCATCGAGCCGCTGCCGCAGGCGCGGGCGGAGTACACCAACACCCTGCTGGCGGGGACGGTCACGTTGCGCTTGGCCGCGTTCCGCCTCGCCCAGGCCCTCGAATCAAAAGGCCACAGGGCCAGCGTCATACCCATCGAGGGGAGCGAGTTCGGCTACTGGTACGCCGACAAGGAGACGCTAAAGGCCGACGTGTCGGTGAAGTACGCCGCCTATCTCGCCGGCATGGGGCGCTACGGGGTGAGCAACCTCCTCCTCCTGCCGGAGATCGGGCCGCGGGTGAGGATGACCGCGGTGGTCACCGACGCCGTACTGGAGAAGGGTGCTCCCCTGCAAGGGTTCAAGGACCCCCGCTGCGAGGACTGCCTCGCCTGCGTCAAGGTCTGCCCCGCCGGGGCGCTGCATGCCGACGGCTCCATATCCCGGCACGGGTGCAAGGAGTACATGTTCTCCACCCTCGAGGGCCTGAGGTGCGGCCTCTGCGTCAAGGCCTGCGTGGACGTCTTTGAACGTTAGTGCTCAAGGCGCTGCGAGAACCAGTCGACGCAGCGTCCGATGCCCTCGCGGATGTCCAGCTCCGCCTCCCAGCCGAGGAGCTCCTTGGCTTTCGACGTGTCCGCCAGGGTGTGCGCCGCGTCGCCCTTCTCCTTGCCGCTGTACTCCACGATGGCGGGCTTGCCCACCGTGTCCGCTATCAGGGAGATGAGGTCGTTGACGGAGATGCTGCTGCCGGCGGCGATGTTGAACACTTCGCCGCTGACGTCCGATGTGGCGGCCAGGTAGTTGGCGCGCACCACATCGTCCACATAGGTGAAGTCGCGGGTCTGCTCCCCGTCGCCGAATATGGTTATCGTCTCCCCTTTGAGGATGGCGTTGGTGAAGCGGTTGATGCCCATGTCCGGCCGCTGCCGCGGGCCGTAGACGGTGAAGTAGCGCAAGGACACGGTGGGGAGGCCGTGGTTCTTCCAGTACAGGTAGCAGAGGTTCTCCGCCGCCAGCTTCGACACCCCGTAGGGGGAGATGGGCCTGACGGGGCGGTCCTCGCGCACCGGCAGCTCCGCGTCCCCGTACACCGACGAGGTGGAGGAGTAGACGAACTTCTTCAGGTCACGGTCCTTGTAGAACTCCAGCAGACGCTGGGTGGCGAGTATGTTGTCGCGGATGTAGGTGTCGAAGCTCTTCCCCCAGGAGGCGCGCACGCCCGCCTGCGCCGAGAGGTGGAACACCGCGTCCACGTCGGGGAAATCCTCCATGTCGACGATGTCGTCCTCGAGCATGGAGAAGTCTGGGCTCCTCCTGGCCGCGGCGATGTTGCTCTCCTTCAGCTCCCTCGAGTAGTAGCTGGAGAACCTCTCGATGCCGATCACCTCGTGCCCCTCGGCGAGGAGGCGGTCGGTGAGGTTGCTCCCGATGAATCCGGCGCAGCCGGTGACCAGTGCTCTCATCTTCTCATCACATCTCCCATGTATCGTAACAGGTCGTCGCGGAGGCCGTCCTTCTCCAGCGCCGCGTCGATGATCGCCTCCAGGTAGCCGATGGCGCTGCCGGTGTCGTAACGCCGGCCTTTGAACTTGTAGGCGTACACGGGCTGGCGCCCCATCAGCATGCGGATGGCGTCGGTGAGCTGCACCTCTCCCCCCACGCCCTTGGGGGTCTCCTTCAAGCAATCGAATATCTCTGGGTTGAACACGTATCGCCCGATGGCGCCGGTGTTCGACGGCGCCTCGCCCACCGGCGGCTTCTCCACGATGTCGTCGATGCGGTAGAGCGAGGGGGCCTCCTCGCTGCCGCTGATGATGCCGTAGCTGCTCACCATGTCGGGAGGGACGTCCTCCACCGCTATCACTGACGCGGATTTCTCCTCGTTTATCCCGATGAGCTGCCGGGTGCAGGGGTTGTCGTTCTTGATGATGTCGTCGCCGAGAAGGACGGCGAAAGGCTCGCCGGAGATGTGCTTCTCCGCCTGGAGCACCGCATGCCCCAGGCCCTTGGGCTCCTTCTGCCGGATGTAATGGAGGTCGGCCATCGCCGAGATCTCCTGCACCATCTGCAGGTACTTCTCCTTCCCGTTTGCGGAGAGGTGCATCTCCAGCTCGGGGGCGTCGTCGAAGTAGTCCTCGATCGCCCTCTTGCCCCGGCCGGTGATGATGATTATGTCCTCCACCCCGGAGGCCAGCGCCTCCGTCACCACGAAGTGGATGACCGGCACGTCGATTATGGGCAGCATCTCCTTGGGCATGGACTTCGTCACCGGCAGGAACCTCGTCCCCAGGCCGGCGGCGGGTATCACCGCTTTCCTCACATTGCTCACCAGCACACCCCCTCATAGACCGCGGCGCTCTTGGCCTTTTCCACTCTGCGGCCGTCGATCACCGTCTTGCCGTCGTAGTCCAGGTCCTCGAACTCCTTCCACTCGGTGGCGATTATGACCGCATCGCTGTCCAAGGCCTCGGCGGCGCTCGCCGCGTAGGCGATCGCGGGGAACAGCGCTTTGAAGTTGTCCGCCGCCAGCGGGTCGTAGGCGATGACCTCCGCGCCTTCCTCCAGAAGGCGCTCGATGATGGGGACGGCGCGGCTCTCGCGGATGTCGTCGGTGTCGGGCTTGAACGCCAGACCCAGGATCCCCACCCGCTTGCCCTTGAGATCGGGCAGATGCCCCTTGAGCAGCTCCACCGCCCGGAGCGGCTGCGCCTCGTTGCCGGCCACCACCGCGTCCAGTATACCTTGGGCAAGGCCGCTCTCATGCATCTGCGACAGCAGCGCCCGCACGTCCTTGGGGAAGCAGGAGCCGCCGAATCCGATGCCGGAGCGGAAGAACTGGGGGCTGATGCGGTGGTCGAGGCCTACGCCCTCGAAGACCTTGGCGGTGTCCAGGCCGCGGTGCTTGCAGAGGTTGCCCACCTCGTTGGCGAAACTTATCTTCGTGGCGAGGAAGGCGTTGCTCACGTACTTGATCATCTCGGCGGTGGCGATGTCCGTCACCAGGACGGGGCAGTCGAAGGGGTCGTACAGTTCCTCCAGGACACGGAGCGACATCGCGTCCTCCGTCCCCAGCACTACGCGGTCAGGGTGGAACACGTCGTGCACGGCGGAGCCCTCGCGCAGGAACTCGGGGTTGGATGCGAGGCCGAAACCGGCATGCGCCCTTTTGCCCGAGACCTCCTCCATGGTCCTGCCGACGACGTTCTCGGTGCTGCCGCTGAGCACGGTGCTCTTCACCACCACCACGTGCCCCTCCTTGTCCTTGAGCGCGTCGCCGATGTCCCTGCTCACCTGCTCCACGAAGGAAAGGTCTATCGAACCGTCCTCGCGCGATGGCGTGCCGACGCAGATGAAGGTGACGTCAGTGCTCAGCACGGCGCCGCGGGTGTCCCCGGTGGCGCTTATGCGCTCCAGGTTGCGCTGCAGGACGTCCTCCAGGCCCGGTTCGTAGATGGGGGACCTGCCCTCGCTGATGATACTCACCTTGCGCGGGTCGTTGTCCACGAACACCACCTCGTTGCCGAGCTCAGCGAAGCACGCGCCGGTGATGGCCCCCACATAACCTGTTCCCAATACCGATATCTTCAAAGCTCCCACCGCGTACTAATCAACATCGAATACTGACCGGCTTATATTACGGTTGTGAATCATGCCGGCGGCCGGCGGGCTCCGCCCAGCGGCGTCCATCAGCGAGGTCTAATCCCATATCTCGCCCATGTTGACCTCCTCCACCGTGGCCCCCGCCGAGAGCGTGGTCAGCATCAGCACCGTCTTGGCCACGTCCTCGGGGACGAGGATGTCCTCCGGCCTGAGGCCTTCGCGCTCGACGCGGTGGGAGATCATGTCGGTGTACACGTATCCCGGGTTGATGCAGCTGACCTTTATCCCGTCGTCCTTGAGCTCCATGCCCAGCGTCTTGGAGAAGGCCCGCACCGCGAACTTGCTCATGGTGTATGGGGCGCGTCCGGCGCTGCAGTGTATCGCCCGCAGCGAGCCGATGTTCACGATCACTCCGCCGCCCCTCCGTTTCATCAGGGGGATGGCCGCTTGGCAGAAATGCACCGTGCCCATCACGTTCACGTCGTAGACCCGCTGCAAGTCCTCGGGGTCGAGGTCCTCGATGCGGTCGAAGTGGCCGATGCCGGCGCAGTTCACCAGCACGTCCAACTCCCCGAGCGCGGACATGAAGGCGTCCACCGCCTCCTTGTCGGCCACGTCCAGGACGGCCGTGCTCACCCGGTGCACCCGATACCCTTCGCCCTCAAGGGCGTCCGCCACCGCCTTGCCTATCCCTCTGCTGCCCCCGGTGACCACCGCCTGCCTCATGCTGACACGATGGTCATGGCATCGATAAAAAGGATGCGCCGGTTCATCGCTGGCAGCCCTCGCAGAAATACGAGGTCCTGCCGCCGACGGTGCCGACGCTCCACGGGATAAGGCAACGGGGGCAGGTGCCGTCCTTGGAGCGCACCCGCAGCATCATGCCCTCCGGAAGCCGGGAGAGGTCGGTGCCCGCGTCCAGGGAGGCGCGCAGCGCCCTCCCTATCCATTCATGGACGGCCGCCCTTTCCTCCTCGTGCAGGGAGTCCACCCTCCGCCGCGGCAGCACCGCCGCCTGGAAGAGCACCTCGTCGGCGTAGAGGTTGCCCACCCCGGCGATAAGCGACTGGTCCATCAGCGCCGCCTTCACCGCCCTTCCCCCTTTGAGGCGGGAGAGGAGCTCCTCCCTGCCCACCGACAGCGCGTCCGGGCCCCGGCGCCGCGGCAGCAGGTAGTCCTCCGGCGAGTCCAGGACCCCGACGCCGCCGAGGCGGCGCGGGTCCTGTACCGACAGCGAACGGCCTTCGAAATCAAGGCGCAGCCTGGTGTACGGCGGCTCATCGCCGTCGAAGACCAACGGCCTCCCCGACATGCCGAAATGGATGTAGAGCCACCGCCCCGACGAGAGCTTGAGGAAAAGGGCCTTGCCGTGGCGCCGGTACCCCTCGATCACCGTCCCGGGAGCGATGTCCTCCACCTCGCACACCGACTCCTTCACGTACCTTAACCCGGATGACGTGGACGAGACCAGGGCCTCGCCGCCCACGCCGCCGGCGATGCTGCGGGCGAAGGTCTCCACCTCGGGCAGCTCAGGCATGCGACGCTCCCGTTGGGTCGCGGGCGCCCTCCCTCTCCCGCAAAGCCTCGATCAACGACTCCTCGAAAAGCCACTGCTCCTCGAAGTGGCGGTTCATGTCCTTGAGCAGCAACCATATCCAGATGGGGAAGAACAACCCGTAGGTCATCACCGAGACGACAATGAACACCAGGAAGGAGCGGATGCCGATGGTCTTGCGGGAGGGGTGCCCTATCCTCATGCCCGTGCGCTTGGCCGCGTCGACCATGTGCTTCTGGAACGCCAGCCACCTCCTCTCGTGGTGGTAGGAGAGGTTGGTGATGTTCCTCACCACGTACACCAGCGCCAGGAACGAGACCAGGTAGAAGAACAGCCCCAGCGCCACCGCCGCGAAGGACAGCGCCGGCTCCACCATCAGCACGGTGATGAACAGCGGCAGGCCGATCCATATCAGCGCCCTCCACGTTGAGACGGGTCTCTCCTTCCTCCTGATGGCCTCGTCCGTCTCCACCATCCCACGCAGCGGCCTCTGGATCTCGTGGTCCTCCACCTTGCAGCGGAAGTACTCCAGCAAAAGGGAGCGCAGCTCATCCTCCCGCTTGCTGTGCTTCTCGTTGCGGCTCATCAGCAGGTAGAAGCCGGCGGTGATGATCAGCAGGTGCAGCACCATGTAGAGGCCGATGTTGAAGAACAGCTCGGAGACGCCATCGCCGGCGCGCAGCGTGGAGATGAGCAGGCTCACCATGAAGTAGTTGATGAGCACCATGAACGCGACGATGACCACCAGCACCAGGAAGGGCTCGATGACGAGGTCGGTCTTCTCCCGGCGGTGCACGTTGGCGAGGATGCGGTTGGCGACCTCTCGGCTGTCGCAGAGGGGCATCATGACCCCTATCGCCGGGACTAGTATATCAATTGCAATATGCCGCAGGTCACAGGCCGGCCGCGAGCGGCAGGTATTCCATCAGCGCGTCCAAGATGTCGGTGAAGGCGGCCGACAGCGTCGGCCCCATGTCCCGCAGCGCCTCGGTGATGGCCGGGCCGATGCCGCGCAGCGCCTCGGTGAGCCCTTCGGTAGCCTGCTGGACCGAATCCGATATGGGATTGTTCATCCCGTTCTGCTCTTCCATGGGGCTCATGTCGGTCCATTCCATCCATCTCGATGATTAAAACCTTTTCCTCCTTATACCGAATTATGAAAAGCCCGCCACAGCTTTAATAGAAACGACCCTTTATCCAAGGCGATGAAGTCCGAGGCGAGGCCCCGCCCGCTGCCGTTCCTCTCCCTGGTGACGCTGCTGTTCGCGGTGCTCTATTTCATCAGCATCCTGCAGTCCATACCGCAAGTGATCGAGGGCAGCGGCGACCGTCCCGGCCTCCTCTACCTGGTCGCCGTCCTGGGGGTGATGTTCTACCTCTTCACCAATCAATTGGCCACCACCTTGCGCCTCTCCCGCGGCGACCGCCTCTCCTGGCAGCGCATGGCCCGGCTGTCGATGGCCTACATCGCGATAGGCTCGCTCTCCCTGGTGCTGGGGCAGGACACCGTCTGGCTCGCCCAGTACCTGGAGGCGAGCTCTGTTCTGGTGATAGCGTGGATGGCCCTGATGCTCGGCTACCTGCACAGCGCCGCGGTGCGGCGCTTCTTCCCCCCGCCGTACGCCGAGGAGGCCTCGGCGCTCGGGTGGCTGCTCTACGTGGCGGGAAAGGACCCATTCAAGGGCATGCGCCTCATCTGAACCTCTTCTCCATGATGGTGGAGCGCGGAGCGAAGCCCAGGCGGCGGTAGGTCTTCTCCGCCTCGCTGTTGTGCGACCCCACGTTGAGGCAGAGCCGTTCCAGGCCGTTGTCGGCGCACCAGTCCTCGGCGAAGGACATCAGCCATTTGGCCACGCCCTTGCCGCGCAGCCCCTCGTCCACGTAGATGCCGTAGAGGTAGCCGGCGGGGGCGCAGGTGAACTGGTCCGACCCCTGGCCGAGCCAGAGGAAGCCCGCCCTCCTCTCCTCCTGCCAGAGGACGAAGGCCTCGTTACCCTCGCGGCGGTCGTAAATGGAGGACACGCTGAGACGCAGCCGGGGAAGCCAATCATCCCTTCTCCTCCTCTCCGCCTCGCTGACCGAGCGCAGCACCGCCTCCTCGATGCATTCCATAGCGTAGGCGATGTCGCTGTCCGCCATCCTCTTGAGGCGCAGACCTAGCACAGGAAGCTCCCGGACGCACTCCACGGCCTGCTAGCGGAAGGGACGGATAAAAAGATGACCGTATCACCATCGGCGGGGAGATGGTTTAAAACGCTGTCAGGGACATGCTTCGATGATAACGTGAGCTACGCCGTCTCCACCATAACCCTGGACGAGAAGGACGAGATCCTCGCCTGCATCGAGGGCACGAACTTCCACAGCACCAAGGCCGACCTGCACGGCATCTGCGTGAAGCTGTACACCTGCCGCGAGGGGACGAAGATCATGTGGGAGGACAACTTCTACGCCATGTCCGACCATGTGCGCTCGCACGCGCGGCTCTTCGTGCTCGAGGACCCGGACCGCGGGGTGGAGGTGCTGTACGAGCCGCTCACCAGCACCGCCTTCCTCTACAACTTCGACTACTACGGCTGGATAAAGAGCGTCGCCCTGGCGGTGGCCGGCGACATCCTTGAGGACACCCACAACATCCACTCGGTGCACGGCGCGGCGCTGGACGTCGACGGCAAGGGCGCCACACTGATCGCGCCCTCGCGCACCGGGAAGACCACGCAGTCTTGGGGGCTGCTGCGCATGCGCGAGTCGCGGCTGGTGACCGACGACTGGTACTTCGTCCGCCTCTCCGACCGCAGGCCCTTGGCCTTCGGCTCGGAGAAGAACTGCTACATCGACTCCGACATCGGCGAGATATGGAACGAGTACCAGCCGCTGGTCGACAAGGCGCGCTTCGACAACCGCCAGCGGGCGATAGTGGACGTGCGCTGGGTGGCCGGCCGCGGCTCGGTCATACCGATGACGTCCATGCACCACATCATCCTCCTCAAGCGGGACCGCGACGACCCGCAGGCGCTACGCGAGCTCTCCGCCGATGAGGCTTGGGACTACCTGCGCGAGCATGACCTCTGCAATCCTCATCAGATGTCCCGTGGGCCGCGCAAGCTCCGCACCCGGGAGAGGTTCTTCCGCAGCTACCTGAGGGAGTGCACGGTGCACATGGTCAACACCATCCGCTCGCCGCAGGAGACGCAGTCGCTGATACGCGGGCTGCTGCTCGCCTGCGAGGACCCCCGTCAGGACTGAGGGCCCGAACCGCGCC
>PWHV01000029.1 GCA_003555025.1 Methanomassiliicoccaceae archaeon
ACCGACCACGCCTTGCCCATGTTGCGCATTAAGTGGTCCATGAACAGGCGGTAGGGGACGCTGTCACGCAGCCCCTGGCCCCCGGAGCGGGAGTCGTGGCTGCGGGGCAGGTAGCCTATCTGGGCGAGGAAGGTCTCCGCCACCTCTTCGGCGTCGCCCAATGATTCCAGCGGCGTGTTGCTGATCACGTTGAGTTCGAACATGCTCATTCCTTATGGCAGATAGTTGTTTAGCATATTTATTAATTAGTTGCGTTGCTTTCGATAGGACGTCGAATCCCGTAGTATCTTGGTGATTGATTATTAGCACAAACAGGATATTTTTTCCTCAGAGTTTATCAATTTTAGGTTCTTTGTAGTGATTAGATAACACAATTAGGTTAATAATGACCTATATGTAATAACGATTAAATAGGATGTTACCGTGGATCGTCACAGGTGAAATTCAATGCTTAGCAAGAACATGATCGTGGTCGCAGTGGTCGCCGTTCTGGTCATAGCGTCGGTAGGGGTGATACTCCTGGTGGAGACTGAGGACAAGGATCCTCAGATCAACATACTGGCGCAGGTGAACTCGGAAGGCTCTGCGATCTTCGTCAGCGGTGAGATAAACAGCTTGGAGGACTTCGGGGGCAAGATCTTCGCAACCCCGGGACCGGACTCCATCCAGCACATGATGCTTATGAACTACATCACCGAGGAGACGGATTACGATTTCCGTGCCGCTCCGGGGGAAGGTGTTGAGAAGAGCGATGACGTGGTCTACTGGACTCAGGTTGGTCCCGTGCAGATGAAGGATTTCCTTGAGGATGGCACCATACAGGGCGGCATCGCCTGGGAGCCCTACAACTCGCAGATAGTGGCTGAGGTCGATGGGGCTTGGATCTACAAGTGGTCCGACGAGCTCATCGAGGCCCACCCCTGCTGTGTCTTGGCCGTGAATTCGGAGTTCGAACAGAACAACCCCGAGACGGTGGAGAGGTTCGTCGCCGCCCATGTGGTGGCCACCGCCTGGATAATGGAGACCGTCCAGGACAACACATCCGCCAACTACAGTTACATGGTCGATATCGGGTCCAAGTTCGCCTTCGGTGACAACTCGACCGAGGACAAGGAGGTGACGAAGGACTCGCTGTCGCATGTGGCCTTCGACTATGCCATCACCGATGCGTGGAAGTCCTCTTTGGAGGATGTTGTTGACACCTACGCCACCCTGGGCCTCTTCGAGAAGGACCCTGAATCCCTCGGATACGACACCAACGAGGAATTCGTGGACACGATTGTGAACACCACGTACCTGGAGAACGCCGCCAACGTGTCCGAGGCGGATGAGGCCGATGAGTTGCTCGATGTCCGCGTCGGATGGCTCGCCGGCGACATCCACCAGCTCGCCAGGCTTGTTGCCATGGACGAGAACATCGGCGCGGGACTGGGCTACGGTGACCGCAGCATATTCGAGGCCTTCGGCCTCAACATAATCGGCGGCGACGGAAACCCCTACGCCAACGGCGGCGTGGTCATGGACGCGTTCTTCAGCGACGACATCGACATCGGCTACCTCGGCGCCCCGCCGGCCATACTGAGGACCGTCAACGCGATGGCCTGAAGATATCGGAACTAAGAATACAAACCTTTTTCTCCAACCCTTTCTTTTTTGACACTGTCAAAGGCCAGTAGAGCGTGGAATGATGCCCCTGAGATACGACCCCGACAAGAAGCTCCATCAGTTCGCCAGGGTCCTGGGCATAACCATCGTTTCACTGTCCCTGCTGGTCCTCGTATGGTGGATGATCGCCCTGCTTATCGACATCCCTTATCTGCCCACGCCCGTGCGGGTCTATGACGCTTTCTGGCGCCTCATGGAGTTCGGCGATGTGGCCACGGGCCTCACCATGGGCGAGCATGTCCAATCCAGTCTGCAGAGGTTCGCGGGCGGGTTCGCCATCGCTTTCGCCATCGCCGTCCCGCTGGGCCTGGCCATGGGCTACTCCCAGACCACAGAGGAGTTCTCCAACCCTATAATCGAGGTCATCAGGCCCATCGCCCCCATGGCGTGGGCCCCGCTCTTCATACTCTCCATGGGTGCGCTACTCGGACCGATGATGGTGGTCTTCATAGGGGTGTTCTTCCCGGTGCTCTCCAACACCATTTTCGGAGTGAAGAAGATCGACCCCTACATGGTGGACGCGGCCCGCACATTGGGGGCCAACAACCTCCAGGTGTTCTACAAGGTGATGTTCCCCTGCACCGTGCCGTTCATAATGAACGGCATAAAGATAGGGCTGGGCATCGGCTGGATGTGCATCGTGGCGGCGGAGATGATCATCGCGTTCGGCGGCGGCGTGGGTTACTTCATACTGACACAGTCGCAGATAGGCAACTGGTCCAACGTCTTCGTCGGCCTGTTCCTGGTCTCCGCGCTGGGTATCCTGACCACCGGGCTCGCCGACCGCGTGCACCGCATCGTCGTGAGGAGGGTGGGGATGGAATGAACGAGAGCCTGAGCATCAAGAACCTGGAGAAGGTCTTCAAGACCGAGGACGACGAGGTGGTGGCGATCGCCGACTTCAACCTCGATGTGAAGAAGGGGGAGTTGGTCAGCCTCCTCGGGCCCTCCGGCTGCGGCAAGACCACCATACTGCGGATGGTGGCGGGACTGCTCGAGCCCAGCTCCGGGGATGTCGTCGTCGCCGGCAACAAGGTCAGCGGGCCGGGCTCCGACCGCGGCATGGTGTTCCAGGAGTTCGCCCTCTTCCCTTGGAGGTCAGTGCGGAAGAACATCGAGTTCGGTCTGGAGCTCTCCGGCGTGCCCAAGGCGGAGAGGGAGCAGAGGGCCAACGAGTACCTGGAGATGGTGGGCCTGGAGAGGTTCGCCGATGCCCGGATACACGAGCTCTCCGGGGGAATGAAGCAGCGGGTGGGCATCGCCCGCGCCCTCGCCAACGACCCCGAGGTCCTGCTCATGGACGAGCCCTTCGGAGCGTTGGACGCGCAGACGCGCAACATCATGCAGAAGGAGCTGCTCAAGATCATCAAGAGGACGGAGAAGACCATCCTCTTCGTCACCCACTCGGTGGACGAGGCCGTTTTCCTCTCCGACCGCATCGTGGTCCTCACCAAGCGGCCGGGGAGCATCAAGGAGATCATCGAGGTCCCCTGGCCGCGGCCGCGGGACCGCGCCTCGCCGGAGGTGACGGAGATGCGCAAGAGTATACTCGATGAGCTTGAGAAGGAGAACGTGATGAACGACGACTAAAGCTCGTCCTTCACTTTCTCTATGGCGCGTATGATGCTGTTACCGGGGATGACCACCGATACCGGTATGGTGAGGATCTTCTCCACCGTGGGGGCGATTATGGGGGCGCAGACGACGGCCAAAGCGCCGTCCCTCTCCGCCTTCACCGAGGCGACGATGGCGTCCTCCATCGTTGATGCGGGGTACTCCTTCACCGTTACCGGCTCTTCGCCGACGCGGACTATCCTCTCCTCGATGGACTGCAGCACCGGCCGCGAGGCGATCACCGCCACGAAATGGCCGCCGTGGGAGTCGCTCATGCGGCGCACCGCCTTGATTATCTGCCGCACGGTGCGGAGGTTGGGCTCGCGCTGCTCCTCCAGTATCTTGTACATGGTCGAGGGGGAGAGGTCGGCCCGTTGGCAGAACTCGTTGACGCTGATCGCCAGGTCCTCCTCGAGTATCTTGCGCAGCGCCTCCTGGAAGCCGCCCTCCTTGCGCAGCATCCCCGCGGCCAGCTCGTTGACCAGCGACATCAGAGACCCCGGGCGTACTTGGCGGCCATCTCTCCGGCCACGCCCCCTTCGCCCGCCGCCTTGGCCACCTGCCATGGCTTGCCGGTGATGTCCCCGCAGGCGTAGACCCCTTCCACCCCGGCGGAGAAGTCCTTGTCGACGTTTATCTCGCCATCGGGGGTGGGCATCACGCCCAGGTCCATGGCCATGTCGGTGGTGGAGCGCGCTCCCAGCTCAATGAAGACCCCGTTCACCTCCAGCTCGCTGCCGTCCTCAAGAACAAGGGCGGACACTTTGTCGTCCCCGATTATCTCCTTGGGCGGCGAGGACACGGGCTCGGCGCCCGCGTTCAGCGCCTTCTCCCTCAAATTCTCAGAGGCATCCACCTCCTCAGCGACCCAATAGACCTTGCTGGCGTAGTGGGTCATCAGCTCCGCGGACACCGCCGCCTCGCTGCCGGCGCCGATCACCGCCACCGGCCTCCCCTTGTAGAAGTTGCAGTCGCAGGAGGCGCAATAGCTTACGCCCTTGCCGAAGAGCTCCTTCTCCCCGGGAATCTTGAGCTTCTTGCGCATGATGCCGGAGGCGATCACCACCGCCTTGGCCTCGATCTCCGTGCCGGAGTCGGAGAGCAGCCGGAACGCCCCCTCTGATGAGGACATCTCGATTATGTCCTCCTGCAGCAGCTTGGCGCCGAAGGACCGCGCCTGCTCCATGCCAATGTTCAAAAGCTCCTTGCCCGTCGCACGGAGCACACCGAAGTAGTTCTCCACCTCGGCGCCGTGCAGCGCGCTGTCCTCGGACCTGCCCATGACGATTGTCTTGGCTTTCTTGCGGGAGGAGCTGATCGCCGCCTGGAGACCGGCGGCCCCCATCCCCACGATGGCGACGTCGTAACTCAACTGGAACACCTTCACATCTTTGACTGCAGGTACTTCTTGATGTCTTCCTTGGGCCTGACACCGACCAGGGGCTCCTGCATGACCCCGTTCTTGAACACCAGCATCGTCGGTATGGCCGATATGTTGAACCGGTAGGATATGCCCGGGTTCTCGTCCACGTTCAGCTTGCCGATGGCCGCCTTGCCCGCCATCTCGTCGGCCAGCTCATCCAGTATGGGGGTCAGCATATGGCAGGGTTTGCACCACTGGGCCCAGCAGTCGACCAGCACCAGGGGGTTCCCCTCGATGAAGCTGTCGAAATTGTTGTCGGTGAGAGTTACGGTGTTGCCAGACATTCTTTTTCCTCCAGAGTCCAAACGATTATTTGGATTGGACAACAATTGCACAAGCGGGATAAATAGCTTTCACAGAAACCATTTAATAAACCCTTCCGGACGGGGCATCGCTAATAAATGCCTGATGCATTTCATGTGGAGGGTATACGGATGCATAGGGACGCCACGAGGCTGATCGGCAAGGAGGTGTACACCCCGCGGGGCAGGCTGCTGGGTGAGGTGAGCAACCTCATCCTCGACCTGGATCTGAACAAGGTGGACGGCATATTCCTGGATTGGACCGACCCCGGATTGGTGGAGGATTCGATGGCGGTGAACGTCCCCTATCGCTGGGTGCAAGCGGCGGGCGACGTGGTGCTGCTGCGCCACTTCCCCGAGTGGGTCTCCGCTGGCGACGAGGACACCCACGCCACCCTATAGCCGGGCGCAGGGCCCGGTGAGAGGAGGGCGGCGGCCGATCCTCGCCGTCAAAGAGTCCAGGTCCCTGCCGCAGAGTCCCGTCAGCTCGGAATGCAGCGCCTCCACCCTCTCGGCCGCGTGGTGCTGGCCTCGGGACCTGAGTTTCTCCGCCGTCGCCTTGCTGGGCACCAGGCGGTCGTCCGAGGTCAGGTTGTCGGCGTGCGCCACCACCTTCTGCTCCAGGTTGCGGGGGAAGTAGTCCCCGGGCGGAAGGCCCAGTGCCCGGGCCTCCTCGTCGTCGATGCCGGCGCCGATGTGGCGGCGGATTATTTCCACCAGCTCATCGGAGAGGCCGCGATCCTCGGCCATGGACGCGCCCACCGCCGCGTGCATCATCCCCATCTCGCGGCAGCGCCCCAGGTCATGCAGCAACGCCCCGCTGGAGACGGTGGCCAGGTCAGCGCCGCAGAGGGCGGCGACCCGCACCGCCAGTTCGCGGACGGTGCAGCAATGGATGATCACGCGCTCCGAGCAATCCTCCTCGCGGAGGATTCGCAGGCAGCCCTCGTCATCAGGAAAGGTCGACGACATTCTTACCCCTCTCGTCAGGCACCACCTTCATCCTCCCGCCGCGCTCGCTGTAAAGGGCCTCTCCGCCGGTGAGGCGATCGAGGAATATCGCCAGGGCGGCGATCTCCGAGTGCGGCTGGTTGCCCACCGACACGTTGCAGTCCGCCGCCTGATAGACCTCGGCGGGGACCTTCTCCGCCCCCACCACCACCAGCACGTCCTCGCCCCGCAGCTGCTCCACCGCCTCGTCAACCCTCACGCCGTACATGGTCAGATGCGCCACCTTGCCCTCGAATTCGTGGATCGCCTTCCGCCACTGCACGCCCGTCTCGATGGAGAAGTCGCCGCCGAAGCGTTCCACCACCCCGCGCACGTTCTCCTCCAGTTTGGGGTCGCGGCTGTCCACCAGCACGCGCTTCGCCCCCAGGGCGCGGGCGGCGAGGGCGGCGTGGGTGGTCACCCTCTTGTCCCTTTCGGGCCGATGTCCTATGCGTAGAACCTGTATCTCGGCCATCGGCGCTCTCAATCCTTGCCCATCTCAATGCGGTGGCCACGGTAGTCCAGCTTGACCGATCGTCTCACCAGGCTGCGCAGCATGGTGGAGGTCACCCCCAGGGCCTCGGCGACATCGCCGGAGAACTTGCCTCGGTCACCCACGATCTCGATTATCGTGCCCTCGATCTCAGCGAAGTCCTCCTCGGACATCATGGCGGCGGAGAGCACGTCGCTGATCTCGTAAACGGGCCATTGCGCATTTATGTGAAAAGAAGTGTAATAGGTATGGTAAGCCTTCTCTGGAAAACTGCCTTCGGTGGACTGCCACCTCGATTCCACCAGTTTCATCTTCTCAAAGAATGTGATGGCGTCCCTCCCCTCGGCGCCATACTTCTCCTCTATCTCCTTCGAGGTCCTCCATTCCAAGGTCACTTCCTTCAAGACCTCCCTTTTCACAAGAGTGTCCACGGCCCTCAGCATCGGAACCAATTCCGAGGGTTCGTTTATGACCTTGATACGATTCATATTCTAGTCAATGCACGAACAATCATATAAAGTCAATCCCAGAGTTTATATTCGGTTAATCCTTAACAACCTTTCCGCGCTCCGTTCTGGAACTCTATGCGGGAACCGCTAGAATAAGTTTATTAACGGACTTTTCTATAATGGGCCGATGGCAAAGGAGAGAAAGATGGAGCGGAGGTTCCAATGCCTCAAATGCTACAAGACGTTCAAGGACGAGCAGAAGGCGTTGGACTGTTGCAAATCCATCACCCAATCCTGGTACACCAATTATGAGAAGTGGGGCCGCCACAACTGGCTCCTCGGCCGCTAGGCCAAGATCCAGAACGTGAGGGCGATCCCCGCCAGGGGCAGCACTATCATCGAAAAGTCGTCATCGATGCTCTTCAGCTTAAGGCCCTCAACCCATATCGCCAGCGCGGTGGCCGCCACCGCCGCCGCTATGACATGGGCATGCACGCCGAAGTACCATGACATCGACCCCGCGGCGAGCAGGAAGTAGACCAGCGTCGGCAGCGAGGGATTCAGCCTCGAGGACCGCAGGCGCAGTTCCCCGATGAGGGGGTCCACCAGACCCACGCCCAGGAACACCGGCATCGTCCATCCCAACGGGAAGAACGGCAGCGTCAGCACCGCCGCCAGCGTGAACCAGGCGGCCGCCGACATGCGGTGCTTCTCGTAGTCGCGCATACCCAGTATCTCCGGCTTGGCCCACAGCCGCCACGCCTCGAAGGCGAACACCGCGGCGGCGGCGGAGAAAAGCACGGCGTCCTTGGGGACGCCCAGCAACGCCTCCGGGAGCAGATAGTAGACCAGGAAAACGGGGGCGCTGATGTGCACCGCCCTCCTCACCAGATGCCCCCTGTCCATGAGTCGCTATACCCGCAGGGCGCAAAAACCTTTTCCCGCTGGAATCATTGATATATTGTCAAGGCTTTTTTTCCCAGTAGGTGAGGCCATGGACTCGGAAGGCTCGTTGTTAAGCAAGCTATCGGCGGAGATTGAGCTGTTGGAGCGGCATGTGATGATGCTGCGGACGCTGCGGCGGAACGAGCCAATGGGCATCATACGGCTCTCCGAGCAGCTCTCCCTCCCGCAGCACAAGGTCCGCTACTCACTCCGCATCCTGGAGAAGGAGGGGCTGATCGTGCCTTCGCCCGACGGCGCCATGACCACCGACTCCTACCAGGATTTCCTCGCCGAGTTGGAGGGTTTCCTGGAGGCCTTTTCGCGCCGGGCCGAGGAGCTGCGTGGCAGTCTGGCGGACAGGACGTAACCCTTTAATATGAGCGCCCTATTTGCTGAATATCACCTGCCGTCGTAGCTCAGTTGGTAGAGCGTGTGACTGTTAATCACAAGGTCCACGGTTCGAGCCCGTGCGACGGCGCCATCCCCCTCTTCTCGACTTAACAATTATTACGGCAAATCAAATATATCTGTATCGCCATGCTCCGCATCAACCCCTTGCCAAACCCCCTTCCAAAATTTTTTCTTAGCTAGCGGCGAAAACTATATATCTTCTGGCAAAATAACCACCGTGCACGGGCCTGTAGCTTAGTCTGGCGGAGCGTCTGGCTCATAACCCGATGGTCGTCGGTTCAAATCCGGCCAGGCCCACCACCCTCTTTTCCCCCATCCCGGCGGCCCTGGTTCGGCAAAAGTGTTTTCAGGCCGTAATGCGGAGACTTTGCCGTGGCCCGCTGACGGGCCGCAGGAGACCGGCTTCATGGACATGAAAGAGAGGCTGATGGCCGCCCTCGACGGCGAGAAGGTGGACAGACCACCCTGCGCCAGCCCGTTGCAGACCGGCACCTTGGACCTTATGGAGGCGTCCGGCGCCTGGTGGCCGGAGGCCCACCGGGACGCGGGGAAGATGGCGAGGCTGGCGCTGGCGGCCCACACCGTGGCCGGCATCGAGAGCGTCCGCGTTCCTTTCGATGTTTCCATGGACGCCTCGGCCTTCGGCGCCGTCACCGGCATGGAGACGGTGAAGCGCCACCCGGCGATATTGGAGCGGCCCATGACCACCGAGGAGGAGCTGCGCGCCGCCTCGGTGCCCGACCCTCTCGCCGATGGGCGGGCGCCGGCGGTGCTGGGCGCGCTGGAGGAGCTCTCCCCTCAGCTTGACGGGGTGCCGTTGATCTTCGCCACCGTCTCCCCTTTCATGCTCGCCTGCCAGCTGCGGGGTGACGAGATGGCCATCATGGACGTGGCCTATGACCCTGACTTCCTCAAGGGCATCCTGGACATCGCCGCCCGCTGGAACATCGAGTTCTCCCGCGCCGCCATCGCCGCCGGGGCGGACGTGGTGACCATGGTTGACGCCACCTCCTCGGGCACCATACTGAGCCCGCAGCAGTACGCCGAGTTCGCCCTCCCTTACCAGAAGAGGGTGGCGGCCGCCGTCGCGGCGGAGGGCGGCAGGTCGGTGCTGCACATCTGCGGCGAGACCCATCAGAACCTGGCGCTCATGGCCGAGGTGGGCGCCGACGGCATCAGCGTCGACCAGGTGATGGACATCGCCTGGGTGGCGGAGAGGCTCCGCGGCGTCTGCGCCGCCCTGGGCAACGTCAGCCCCACCACCACGCTGCTGAGCGGGTCGCCCGCCGAGGTGAAGGCCGAGGTGGGGCGCTGCATCGACGCGGGGACGGACGTGGTGTGTCCGGGGTGCGGCTTCGCCTCCGAGACTCCGCTGGCGAACATGAGGGCGATGACGGAGGCCGCGCTCGATCGGGCTAGGGGGGCGTGAGCGGCGCCGGCGGAGTATAGCCAGACCGTCACTGGGATAAAATTAAATATACTGGTACCCTGTTAAGTACGATTTCACAATCATGGGTCTCCATGAACAGGATGGCCCGTTCACTACAAGGAAGCCTGAGGTGTCCTGATGGGAAACATGCCGCGAATCCAAAAGGAGATGTTAGCCTGTCTCCAGTGTGGTTATTGCATCGATGTGTGCGAGGCCCATGCGCAGACCCCGTGGGAGTCGGTGACCCCCCGCGGTAAGATCTATTACCTGACTCAACTGGACAAGAAGAACCCCATGGACCGCCTGTTGGGCCGCAAGGTGGAGCTGAGCGACGAGTTCGTGGAGGCGATGTACAAATGCACCGGCTGCGGCAGCTGCGAGACGGTGTGCCACGCCAACATCGAGCTGGTCGAGTTCTGGGAGAAGGTCCGTGACTGGATGGTGGAGGAGGGCGCCGGCCCCATGCCCGCCCATTCCAAGCTCAAGGAGCGCATCGCCCAGGGACGCAACCCCTACGGGGAGCCCCCTTCAGAGAGGGACGCGTGGTGGCCGGAGGAGGTCCCCCGCGAGGAGATCCCCGACGTCATATTCTTCGCCGGCTGCACCGGCTCGTACCGCATGCAGGACATCGCCCAGGCGGGCGTGGAGGTGCTGAACCGCGCCGGCGTCAAGCTCAACTGCCTCGGCCCGGACGAATGGTGCTGCACCTCGCCCGCGCTCAGGACGGGGCATAGGGACACCACCATGACAGCATCCAACGAGGTTGTGGACGCCGCCGACTCCATGGGCGCCAAGGACATGGTGATGACCTGCGCCGGATGCTACAAGACGGTGAAGAAGGACTTCGGCCGCTTCTACTCCAAGACATCCCAGGACGTCAACCACTTCACCCAGTACGTGGAGCAGCTGATCAAGGACAAGAAGCTCAAGCTGACCGGCAAGCTCGAAGCAAAGGTCACCTACCACGACCCCTGCCACCTGGGGAGGCACGCCGGCGTCTACGACGCGCCGCGCAACATACTCAAGAAGATCAAGGGGCTGGAGTTCGTGGAGATGGAGCGCAGCAAGGAGAGTTCCCGCTGCTGCGGCGCCGGCGGCGGCTACAAGAGCGCCTTCAACGAATTCGCCGTGAACGTGGCGGCGGAGAGGGTGCGCGACGCCGAGGAGGTAGGCGCCGAGATAATCGCCACCGCCTGCCCGTTCTGCGTCCTCAACCTGAAACAGGGCGCCAAGAAGATCGGCTCCTCCGTCAAGGTCATGGACATCTCGCAGCTACTGCTGCAGGTCACCGGCCCGGTGGAGTGAGCCCCTCAACCCTCTTCCCACTCTTTCACACACAAAGCTTAATCGTTGCCTGAGGGGCATATAGGCGTGATGCTCACCGAGCGCCAGCGGTACATCCTCAAGCAGCTACGCCGACGTATGGCGCACCTGATCAACGCCGACTTCCACGACTACCTGCGGAAATGGATACCGCTGGCGGTCGCGGTGGGCGTGGCCGGAGGGCTGTTCTCGGTGGCCTTCCAGCTGATGATCGACGCGGTCTGGACCGCCTCCTACGGCAGCCCGCCCCCCGCCACCTGGTGTTCCTCCTCCCCGCCCTGGGAGGCCTGGTCGCCGGCCTGCTGCTCACCCGCTTCCCCCAGGGCAGAGGCTTCGGCAACGACGCGGTCATCGATTCCATCCACCACCATGGCGGGAGGATAAAATGGTACATGGCGCCGGTGACGCTGGTGGCTTCCGCGCTCACCATCGGCTCCGGCGGCAGCGCCGGCAGGGAAGGTCCTTCGGCGCTGATCGGCGCCAGCGTCGCCTCCACCGTCGGCGCCCGCGTTAGGCTGAGCCGCTCCGACATGCGGATACTGCTCATCGCCGGCACTGCCGCCTGCCTCTCGGCGCTCTTCAAGGCCCCGCTGGGCTGCGCAGTTTTCGCTTTGGAGGTGCCCTACAAGAACGACATGGAGTCCAGTGCCGCCATACCTTCGTTGATGGCCAGCGTGGTGGCCTATCTGGTGGCGGTGCCGGTCTTCGGCCTCGGGCCGTACATGGACGTCCCCGACCTGGCCTTCGGCTTCGATGCCGGCTCCCTGCTCTTCGTGGCGCTGGTGGGCGTCGCCGCCGGGGTGCTGGGCGTCCTGTTCATACTGGTGTTCCGCCTGGTGCGGCGGCTGTTCTCCTCCCTGCGGGGACCGTTCTACGCCAAGGTGGCGCTGGGGGGTCTGCTCACCGGGCTGGTTGGGCTCATCGCACCGGAGGTGCTCGGCCTGGGGGAGGACACCGTGGAGACGCTGGTGAGCGGGGGGACGATGGCCCTCAGCGTGCTCCTGCTGCTGCTGGCTATGAAGCTGCTCGCCACCGTCTTCACCATCGGCTCGGGCGGTTGCGGCGGCGTCTTCTTCCCCTCGCTGTTCATGGGGGGGTTGCTGGGTGCGCTGATGGCGTCCCTCTTCGGCCTGTCGGGAGGGGGACTGTACGTGGTGGTGGGAATGGGAGCGATGATGGCGGCGGTCACCAAGACCCCCATAGCGGCGCCGATTCTGATCACCGAGATGGTGGGGGGTTACGCCCTGATAATACCGGTCATAATCGGCTCCGCTTTGGCTTACATCGTGAGCGGGGACTACAGCCTCTACGACCGGCAGCTCACCCGCCGCTCTTTCGCCTTCGACATCAGCACCCTCAGCAACGTCCGCGTCCGCGACATGATGAGCTCGCCCGTGGCCACCGTGTACCAGGATTTCACGCTGCAGGAGGCCGCCGAGCGGGTCCGCGGCCTCGACCATTACGTGTACCCGGTGGTCGACGATCACGGCCGCGCGGTCGGCCAGGTGGCCGGGGATGTCATAGAGCACAGGGCGGAAAGGGAGCCGGAAAAGCCGGTCAAGGCTGTGATGCGCTACAGCATGCAGAAGGTGCCCGCCGACATGGAGGGGGTGGACGCCTTCGAGCTGATGAACGCCGCTTACACCCCCCAGGCAGTGAGGATGATGGTGGTGGACCCCGAGGACGACGAGACCGTGGTGGGAATACTGGCGAGGGCCGACGTGCTCATGTGGCTGGAGAAGCTGGACGAGAGGCACCACCAGTACTGACCGCCTGGCCGGCAAATTATATTACATCGTAAAGCGTCAACAGCCATGCCCTGCCTTTGCACGCGGGGAGGTTTCGTTGGTGTGGTGCGGATGAACGGCGATGAGGAAAGGACCATCTGCATCATCTCCTCGGTGGAGGAGCCCAGCTTGGCCGGCGTGGTGCCGGTGCGGGACATGGTCAGGATCCTGCTGCACACCCACGGCCACGTTCTGCTGGCGACCTCCAGCGGCCTGGTGGCCGCCCTCGAGGGCACCCCGGGCCTCGAGGTCCATGCAATCGACCGGGCCAGCGGCGGCCTGCCCGCCCGGCTGGCCCGTTACCTACTGTCCCAGTTGCGCAACGCGCGCATCATGGTCTCGCATTGGAACGAAGTTGACGATTGGCTGTTCTTCGTCGGCGGCGACACCCAGACCCTGCCGGCCGTCCTGGCCAAGATATCCGGCCGGCCGGCCTACCAGCTCTTCGGGGCCGCCTCCAAGCGGACCTTCCGCTCCTACGGCGCGTCGCCGCTGATGGTTGCGATGCTCAGCATGGCATCGAGGCTCAACTGCGCGCTCGCCGACCGCATCGTCGTGTATTCCAAGAGCGGCATCAAGGACTACGGCCTGGAGCCGTTCGCGCACAAGACCGCGGTGAGGTCGCGCCACATCGTGGACGACGAGCAGTTCCGCCCCCAGGCCCGCATCGGCGACCGTCCCCTGGAAATCGGATACATGGCCCGCCTGGCGCCAGAGAAGGGGATACTGGAGTTCGTGGAATCGCTGCCCGGGATATTGGAAGGGGAACCTGACTGCGGCGTGAGGATAATGGGCACCGGGGAGCTGGAGCCGCGGGTCAAGGGCATGCTCGGAGAGATGGGCCTTGAAGAGAGGGTGGAGCTGAGCGGCTGGGCCCCGCACGGGGAGATGCCACGGCACCTCAACAGCATCCGCCTGTTGATAATCCCCTCGCACACCGAGGGGCTGCCCAACGTCATGCTGGAAGCCATGGCCTGCGGCACCGCCGTGCTCGCCAGCGACGTGGGCGCGGTGCCGGAGGTCATCCGTGATGGCGAGACCGGCTACCTGATGCGGGGGAACGGGCCGGCCACCATAGCCGCGCGGGCGCTGGAGGCGCTGCGCGACCCCCGCCTGGAGGAGGTGGCCGCCGCCGGCGGGGACCTGGTGCGCCGCGAGTACCGCTTCGAGGTGCAGGCGGAGAAATGGCGAAGCCTCTTCCAGGACTGAGTGGCACCACCGTTCGGGGCGCTTCGACATCTTTAATAACATCCTCGCTCTGGAAACCGGGCCGATGTCCTTCGAGATGCTCGACCCACGCATTAGCGGGCTGCTCCGCCGCCGGGGCATAACGTCGCCCACGCCGCCGCAGCGCGAGGCCATACCGCTGGTGCTGCAGGGGGCTCATCTGCTGGTCATCGCTCCGACCGGCATCGGCAAGACCGAGGCGGCCATGCTGCCGGTCTTCCACCGCATACTGCAGGAGGGGGGCGAGGGGATCTCCTGCCTCTACATCACACCGCTGCGGGCCCTCAACCGCGACATGCTCCGCCGGCTGCAGGAGATGGGCCGAGAGCTGGGGGTGAGTGTGGGGGTGCGGCACGGAGACACCTCCCAGGCCGAGAGGGCGAGGCAGTCCCGCCAGCCGCCGCAGGTCCTGATCACCACCCCGGAGACCCTGCAGGTGCTGTTCACCGGCAAGCGCCTGCGGGAGCACCTGCGCAATGTGCGGCACGTGATCGTGGACGAGGTCCACGAGCTCGCCTCGAACGAGCGCGGCGCCCAGCTTGCGGTGGGCCTGGAGAGGCTCGTCTCGTTCTGCGGCGAGTTCCAGCGCATCGGCCTCTCCGCCACCGTGGGCGACGAGCACTGGACGAGACGCTACCTCGAAGGCGCGGGGAGGCGGGCGGAGCTGCGCTCCTTCCCGGTGGAGAAGGAGGTCCTCATGAGCGTCCAGGCCCCGGAGCGCCAGCAGGAGGACGGGAGGCTGGCCGAGGAGCTCCGCGCCGACCCGGAGATGGTCTCCATGATGAGGCTGGCGCGGGAGCACATAGAGAGCAGCCAGTCCTGCCTGTTCTTCGTGAACACCCGCGAGGCGGCTGAGGTGATCTCCGCCCGCTACCACATCTGGGACGCTTCGTTCCCCCTGGGAGTCCATCACGGCTCACTCTCCAAGGAGATACGGGTGGACATGGAGGAGCGCTTCAAGTCGGGGGAGCTCAAGGCCCTGGTTTGCACATCGTCCCTCGAGCTGGGCATCGACGTGGGCAGCACCGACCTGGTGATACAGTACAACTCCCCGCGCCAGGCCTCGCGGCTGACGCAGCGGATCGGCCGCGCCGGCCACCGCATCGACCAAGTGACCAAGGGCGTGGTCCTAGCCACCGACCCCGACGAGCTGCTGGAGTCGATGGTGATCTGCCGCCGCGCCCAGGAGGGGGACATGGACAAGGACGTCGCCCGCCCGGCGCCGCTGACGGTCCTCGCCAACCAGCTGGTGGCGATGGCCATGTCGGGCGCGGCGGAACTGGACGAGGCCTACCGCCTGGTGACCGGCGCGAGCCATTTCCAGGACCTGCCCCGGGAGGCCTTCGACCGCACCGTGGAGCAGCTGGCGTCCATCAGCCTCGTCTACGTCGGCGATGGGAGCTACAGGCGCAGCCGCAAGGGGATGAAGTACTTCTACGACAACATCTCGATGATCCCCGACGAGCGCACCTTCCTCATCCGGGACATCGGCACCCGCGGCATCGTCGGCACCCTCGACGAGAGCTTCGTGATGAGCTTCGCCGAGCCCTTCGCAACCTTCATCGCCCAAGGCCGCAGCTGGAGGATAATCGAGGTGCGCGAGGACGAGCTGCTGGTGGAGAGGGTGGGCGACATCGGCAACGTCCCGTCCTGGATCGGGGAGGACATACCGGTGCCCTGCGGCGTTGCCATGGAGGTGGGCCGACTGCGGCGCCTCGGCGGCCCCGACGGCTACGAAGGCGGCGAGGAGGCCAAGAGGAGGGTCCACGAGTACCTGGACAAGCAGAGGGAGGAGGGCCTCATGCCCTCCGACGAGCTGTTGACCATCGAGACCGGTGACAAGCTGGCCATAATAAACTCATGCCACGGCAGCAAGGTAAACGACACCGTGGGCAAGATGCTGTCGGTGCTGCTGTCGGCTCGCCTGGGAGAGGGGGTCGGCACCAGCTCCGACGCCTACCGCATAATGCTGGAGCTGCCGCGCCGCATCGACGGAGCGGTGATATCCGAGACCCTCTCGTCGGTGAGGCCGGAGGCCCTCGACGGCCTGTTGCGGCTGGTGGTGCGCAACTCCAACATCCTGCGGCGCCGCTTCGTCTACGTGGCAAAGAAGTTCGGCATCGTGGACCGCGACGCGGACTACCGCTACATGCGTATGCAGCGGCTGATGGACGTCTACGAGGGGAGCCCCGCGTACGAGGAGGCCATGGACAAGGTCCTGCGCGAGGATATGGACATCGAGAGCGCGCGCGAGTTCTTCCGCCGCCTGCGGGACGGGGAGCTGCTCATGCAGACCTGCCGCATCGGCCCGGTCGGGAGGGCGGGCATAAAGGACATCAAGGAGCTGGTGCAGCCGGCGCGGGCGGACCGCTCCATACTGATGGCGCTGAAGAAGCGTCTGGAGGACGAGACCCTCCACCTCAGCTGCCTCAGCTGCCACGGCCAGTGGCGGCAGCCGCTGGCCTCCGCGCCGAGGAGGATGGAGTGCCCCCGTTGCGGAGGCCTGATGTTGGCCGCCCTCAAGGGATACGAGAAGGACAAGGTCGCGTTGCTGCGGCAGGAGAAGCCCAAGGGGGAGTCGAAGGCAGAGGTCGGGCGCATGGTGAAGAACGCCGAGCTGGTGCGGGAGTTCGGGGGCAGGGCGCTGCTGGTCCTCGCGGCGCGGGGCGTGGGGCCGGACGCCGCCGCCCGCATCCTGCGGGGCCACCACCAGGACGAGGACGCGTTGCTGCGGGACATACTGGCGGCGGAGATAGACTACGCGCGCACCAAGCGCTTCTGGGACTAGCGCACCGGGTTGCGCAGCTCGCCGACGCCCTCGATGGCGGCGAGCACCTCGTCGCCGGGCACCACCGGGCCCACCCCCTCCGGGGTGCCGGTCATGATCACGTCGCCGGCCTCCAGGGTCATGAAGCGGGAGATGTGGGCGATCAGCCTCGGGACCGGGAATATCATCCGCGACGTGCTGCCGTGCTGGCGCAGCTCGCCGTTGACCTTCAGGCTCAGGTCCAGGTTTTGCAGGTCGTCGACCGCGTCCAGCGGCAGCGGCTCCGACAACGGGGCGAAGGTGTCCATGCCCTTGGCCATCGACCATGGGCCGCCCTGGTCGCGCGGTGTTCTGGAGGTCGCGGGCGGTGACGTCGTTGGCCACCGCCAAGTGCGACACGTGGGGGAGGGCCTCCGCCTCGCTGACGCGGCGGCAGCCGCTTCCGATGATGACCGCCAGTTCCACCTCGTGGTCCCCCCTGCCGACGCCGGGAGGGACCACTATGGGCTCGCCGTCGCCGATGACGGCGCTCGAAGGCTTGAGGAATAGATGGGCTCGCGGGGCAGCGAGGCGCGGGCCTCCTGCAGGTGGGGGCGGTAGTTCCAGCCCACCGCGGCGATCTTCCCGGGCCTCATGGCAGGCTCCCCTTCTTGGAGAACTCCGGCGCATCCTCCTCATTCTCGGCGGCCTCGTGGGCGTCCACGGCGCCGCGGAACCCGGCGGCGATGATGTAGAGCTCCGAGGAGGTCTTGCGGCTGGCGTCCGGTGAATGGACCTTGACATCATCGAACGCGGCCTCCACATCCTGGAGGAGACGGGGCATGAGGTCTCCCTGGAACACCTTCATCACCATCTTGCCCCCCTCCTTGAGCGTGGTGGACGCCGCTGCCAGGCAGTGCTCGCAGAGCTCCACCGAGCGGGCGTGGTCGGTGGAGTAGGCGCCGCTGATGTTGGGGGCCATGTCGGAGATGATCACGTCGGCGCGCCCGTCGAGCATCCCGCGGAGGCGACGCAGCGATTCCGGCGAACGGATGTCGCCCTTGACGGTCCTGGCGCCGGGGACCTTTCTGATAGAGCGCAGGTCGATGCCGGCCACCGTGCCGCCCGGCTCCACCAGGTCCACGGCCACCTGCAGCCAGCCGCCGGGGGCGGCGCCGAGGTCCAGGACCTTGTCGCCGGGGCGGAACACGCGGAAGCGCTCATCGATCTGGATGAGCTTGAAGGCCGCCCGCGAGCGATAATCCATCCTCTTGGCCATGCGGTAATAGTGCTCCCCCTTCCTCTCTGCGACCCAGCGCCTGGTCATCGCATGATTGATTCCGGGGCTCCGATATATGCTTTCTGCTGCGGAGAACAATAATATACGGGTGTCCAAGATTACCGTGCGAGGGCAATGACGCGCGAACCATGGACCTACGCCAAAGCGGGCGTGGACATCGACCGGAAATCAGGGGCCATAGGGTCTTTGGTAAAGCAGCTGGCGTACCGCCGCCAGGGAAGGGGCACGAGGGTGGACGCAGAAGGGCAGTTCGCCGGCCTCATCGACTTCGGGGACGTCTATCTCACCCTGTGCACCGACGGGGTGGGCACCAAGCTGCTGCTGGCGGAGGAGCTGGGGGTCTGGGACACCGTGGGCATCGACTGCGTGGCCATGAACGTCAACGACACCGTCTGCGTCGGCGCCGAGCCGGTGGCGTTCGTGGACTACATCGCCATCGACCGCCCTGATGAGGCCCTCACCGCCGAGGTGGGCAAGGGCCTGGAGCGGGGCGCGGCCCTCTCGAACATGGACATCGTCGGCGGGGAGATCGCCGTGCTGCCGGAGATGGTCAAGGGCCTGGACATCTCAGGGACCTGCCTGGGCTATATGGAGAAGGACCGCCTCGTCGACGGCCAAGGTGTGGAGGAGGGCGACCTGCTGGTGGCCCTGCGCTCCTCGGGCATACACTCCAACGGCCTCACCCTGGCGCGCAAGGTGCTGGAGAGCGAGGGCGTCCCCCTGCTCGACAGCGCCCCCGGCCTGGAGGGCAGCGTGGGCATGGAGCTTCTCCGCCCCACGGAGATATACGTCCGCCAGGCGCTGACCGCGCTGGATGAGGGGGATGTCCACGGCCTGGTGAACATCACCGGCGGAGGCATGAGAAACCTGCTGCGCCTGCGCCGCGGCCTCTGCTACGAGATAAGCGGGCCGCCGCAGCCGCAGCCGATATTCGGGCTGCTGCAGGAATGGGGCTCGATAAGCGACGAGGAGATGTACCAGACCTTCAACATGGGCATGGGCTTCATCATGGCCATGCCCGAGGACGACGCCGAGGCGTTCGTCAAGCGGTCAGAGGACGCGGCGGTGGTGGGCTCCGTCGTCGCCGGGGAGGGCGTCCGCCTGCCCGATGGCATCAGCTATCTCAATTATTGATCGGTCCGGGCGGCGATGGCGGCGACCACCGCGCCCAGCGCGGTGCAGGTCTCCAAGGACATCCGTCTCCCGGTGACGTCGAGGTCGCTGCGGGCGATCTCAGCGACCTTGCGCGGCAGCCCGTGGGGCCCGAGACCAAAGACCAGCAGCACGCTCCCTCCCTCTTCGAGTATGGCCGCCACCTCGCTGACGCCGGCCTCCCTGCCCTCCCGGGGCCGGGAGGTGGTGGTCACCGGCTCCCCCAGCTGCGGGGGGAAGCCCTTGCCGGGAGCGGGGAAGGATTGGAAACGCCCCGCGGCGCTGAGGCTCTTCAGGTAACCGCCGTCCTCGCCGATGCTGGTGCCGGAGGCCACCCATTCCGCCACCTCCGCCGGCCGGGACAGGTCATCGGGGAAGGGGAAACCGAGGGTGGCGAGGTTGGCATCGAAGGCCAGCGCCAAGGGGCCCGCCCGCGCCAGGGCGCGCCGGTGGGCCTCGCGGAAGCGCCGCGGGTCGTAGGAGTTGTACAGGCCGATGGTGAGGCGGCCGCGGCGGCCAGCCTTCACGGGCCCACTCTTTCGATGGCCTTGAGCTCGTCGCCTTCCCAGTGGAAACGCAGGCGGTCTCGGCCCTTCCAGACGCCCTTCTGCAGTATATGGCCGGCGATGAGGCTGAGACCGATGGTGGCCTCCACGTAGGCCACCGCCTTGCGGGCCTCGCGGTTGATCTTCCCCCAGGACTGCGCCTCCTCGAATGTGCATCCCGAAAGCCCTCCCCAGAAGGGCACGTCGGTGGTCACCTGCACCGCGTAGTGGTGGCCGCCCATGTCGTGGCCCAGCATCTCGGCGATGACCTCGAGCTGCTGGATGAAGTTCTTCGGTATCCCGCCGCCGATGTACATGACGGCGGTCTTCTCCGACCTTATCTTGACCTGGGTGAGCTCGTAGTTGTCGCGGATGGGGTCGAGGCTCATGGTCGGCTCGCCGCTGCCGCGCTTGCGCGCGTACATATGCGTCAGCCCAATCCCTATGGACGAGTCGTTCAGCGCCGGGGCGAACACCGGCACGCCGTGGCGGTGGGCGTTGCAGAGGATGGACTCATCATCGTCCAGATGGGCGCCCAGTATGTCCAGGAACTCGCGGGACGAGTACGGCCTCGGCTCCAGGGACTCGGCGATGCGGCCGATGTACTCATCGGTCTCGCGGAACTTCTCCTCGTCCACGAGGGTGTCGTAGATGCGGTCGAGGTAAAGCTCCCTCAAGCCGAGGTCGTCGGCGTGGGGCGAGCACTTGTAATGGTGGAACCCGCGGGCCTGGTAGAAGTCCTGGTACGGTATGGCGCCGATGGTCACTATCACGTCCACCACGCCGCGCTTGATGAGGTCGCATATCACCTTGCGCAAGCCGCCGGCTATCAGCGCCCCGGAGAGTCCGAGTATCACCGTGGGGCGGTCCTCGTCCTCGAGGGCGTTCTCCAGGGCGGCGGCGCAGGTGGCCAGCGCCCGGCTCTGGATGGAGCTGTCCTTGTAGGCCTCCATCAGGTCGGTGACGCTCTCTATGCGGTCGAAATCGATGGGCTTGACCTTGTCCTTGAGCACTTCCTCTCTTCGCAACCGATCGCCTCCCGGCATCTCAGACCCTGTGCCCGCCGCTCTGGCGGGGGCGGCTCCGTATGGCCTGCAGATCGCCGTCCAGGAATATCTCCAGGTCGGGGTTGTCTGACTGGATCTCCTCGATCTTGCGGAGTACCTCGGTCAGGGTTATGCCGCTGTCCCTCACGTCGATGAATACCTCTCGCATCCGTCCCCGTCCTCATCGCTTGGATTGACGGGAGCATATAAAACCTTTGCACGGCCCGCGAGGCCCATGGGCGAATGGCGTCAGCCAGGAGGACATATGCTTTATATTCGCTACGTTAATAGTATAACGGATGGCCCCGGCCATCAAGGGTGAGGTCTTGAAGGCCACTACACTGCTGGACTACGAGCGGGGAGAGGTGCCCGGAGCCCGGGACTTCTTCGAGGCAAACCGCCATATGGGGGCGGAGGAATACCGCTCGCTGATTGTCCAGGCCTACGGGCCGGCGGCGTCCCGAGCGCCCGCGGTGAAAGCGATGGTCAACGAGGCAGTGCTGCTCTACCTCATCGGAGAATGACGCGCGGACGGTTAGCATGGAGGACGACGAGGGGAACAAAGGCAGCGACTCGCTGCGCAAGTGGCTCAAGGGCGACGACTCCAGCCTGGTCTCCTGGCTCTCGGGGGGGACGCAGGCGGCGGAGGGCGAGGAGTCCTTCGAGCTGAGAAAGAGGATCATGCAGCTGGAGGACGAGAAGGCTCAGCTGACCGAGGAGCTCGAGGCCGCCCGCGAGGGCGCCGCGGGCACCCACGCCACGCTTGACGATGTCCTCGACGCCCGCCCTTCACTGCGCACGCGCCTGGAGCGTTTCCGCATGCGCATGGACGGCCTGTCCAACAAATTGGGCTCGGTGGCGGAGCAGCTCTGTCCCGAGACGCAGAAGTACATCGAGGTGCAGAAGCGCATAGAGGCGCTGGACTCGGAAATGAGGGGGGTGCTCCGCAACCTTCTGGAGCGCCCGGAGGCGCTGGACCAGCACGCCAAGGAGGCCGCCGAGGTAGAGAACAAAATGGAGGAAGAGACCCCGGCGCTGGAGGCCAAGATGGCCGAGATCGAGGCCGATGTGGAGAACAAACGCATCGCCGACGCTATGACCAAGGAGAAGCTGGAGCTCGTCGAGATGGGGCGCGAGGATGCCGATGCCTTCCTCGATCAGCGCATGAAGGAGCTGGAGAACTGGAAGGAGGAACGCATCACCCTGGAGCGGGAGAACCAGCGCCTCCGCGTGCAGCTGGAGGACCGCTCCGAGGAGCTCAACCGCCTGCGCAGCCTGCTGCGCTACAAGGAGGAGGAGCTGGTGCGGCGCGAGGAGGACCTCATCTACCGCGAGAGGATGGTCGACGAGGAGCAGAAGCGCTTCGCCAGCGAGAAGGCCCAGGTCGACGGCATCGACGAGCTGAAGATGCAGAAGCGCCTCGAGGATCTGCGCGGCGAGGTCACCAACAAGGAGGAGGAGATCCGCAAAAAGGAGAGCTACCTCAACAGCAAGATGGAGGAGCTGCGCCGCCGCGAGCTAGACCTCATCGAGGAGGAGATAGACGTCCGCGAGGAGGACCGCCTCGCGGAAGTGAGCGCCAAGAAGGCGCACACCGGCAACCAGCGCCTCAACGATTTATTGCTGGGAGGCTATCCGTTCGGCAGCAGCCTGCTGGCCTACGGGCCCTCCTTCGTGGGCAAGGAGATACTGGTCAACGAGTTCGTCGCCGAGGGGCTGGTAAAGGGCGTGCCGGCGCTATGGGTCCTGACGGACAGCAGCCCGACGGAGATTCGGGCGGAGATGGAAAGGATCATCTCCGGCTACGAGGAATACGAGAAGCTGGGGCTGGTCAAGTACGTGGACGCCTACAGCCGCACCGTGGACGAACCAGGGGACGACCCTTACACGGCGTACATCGAATCCCCGGAGAGCCACGACGCCATCTCGGCGGCGGTGGACAAGATCGCCGCCGAATTCAAGCAGGACCATGACTACTACCGCCTAGGTTTCCGCTCCCTCTCCAACCTCATAGCCTATTCGGACATCAACAAGGCCTTCCGCTTCCTCAGCCCCTTCGTGGGCAAGCGTAAGAAGGACCGGGCGGTGTCGCTCTTGGTGCTGGAGAAGGGGCTGCAGCAGGAGCAGGAGATCCAGATGCTGAGCATGATCGTCGACGGCATGCTCGATTTCAAGATCGACAACCAGCGCAACTTCTTCGCCGTCAAGGGAATAACCGACGTGCAGACCCGGAACGATGTGCGCTACACATGGAGCGACCGGGGCCTGAACATAGGCTCCTTCACCCTGGACCACATCAAGTGATCAGGCCACTTCCGGCCCCGGAGGCGGGGGGCGCTTCACGTTCACCCGCGGCAGAGGGAATGGAGGCGGCAGCTTGGCCTCGCGCGCCACCAGCACCGCCGAGACCATGCAGCTGGAGACGATGGAGCTGTGTATCGCGTTGGCCTCCTCGCTCGGTATCTGGCCCCTCTCCATCCAGGATGTGGCGACCTCCTGGGCGGGGCCGCGGAAGAGCAGTTCCCCCTCGATGTTGACGTACCCCATGCCGGAATAGCTGACGCAGAAGCGGAAGGCGACCGCCCCTTCCGTCTCGGACAGGGCGGTGACCTGGGTGATGGCGCTGTTCTGGTCGATGCGGACGTCCGCCGACCCCCCTCCCATCCTCTGGAAGCGCTTGGCATCGAGGCCGGTGATCTCGAACCTGGTTATCTCCACGGGCGATGGCATGGCAATCTCCACGGCCGATAAATCGTTTTTCTATAGAACAGGCACGGATGGTGCCGCGGGCCGGACTCGAACCAGCGACTTCAAGATCTTCAGTCTTGCACTCTCCCAACTGAGTTACCGCGGCGTGTAACGCCTTAAAGACACAGTCCTGTTATAAACTTTACTGATTGGCCCACCGGAAATCGCCCTCAATTAATATATATGTAGAGTCTGCGATATACTTGCACTGGCGGGGCATGCTGATGAACAAGTTCGATAGAACGATGCGCTGGAAGAGGAGGATGCGCGGAGATGACGGCGTGGCGTCCGTCATCGGCACCATATTCGCAATCCTGGTGCTGCTCACTCTGCTCTCCCTGCTGATAACCACCTACATACCCGCCTGGGAGAAGCAGAACGAGCAGGAGTTCATGAACGAGACGCTGTCCCGCTTCTCCACCGTGAAGAGCGTCAACGGCCTGATGGAGACCGACGACCAGCAGTTCGTGTCCATCCCCTTGGCCCCTTCCAAGGTCCCGCTCTTCGGCAAGACGGTGCTCGGCAAACTGGACTTCACGCCGTCCAAGGTCTCGGATACCAGCATAAGCGTAGACTTCGCCGGGCTGAGCGAACCTATAAAATCGACCGGATCCCTGGAATACCTGGTGTACCAGAACTCGAAGCTGGAGCAACGGATCTCCTACGAGATGGGCGCGGTGGTGGTGTTCCAGCCCGACGGGGGTCTGGTGAAGGTGGCGCCGCAGATCGCCGCCTCACCCAGCTCCGGGGGCGGATACGACCTGCGGCTGACCATGTACGAACTCGTTGGCGATGACAGCGAGAGGATCGGCGATGGTGCGTCCGGCGTCAGACTCGATGTCAACGACATTCAGCATTATGAGCTCACCCCGGGCGATGATACGGTCACCATGGTCATCGGCAGCGCCTATGCCGCGGCCTGGGAGGATTGGCTCAACGAACGCTTCATGCCAGAGGTGGCCGACAGCGTCAGCCGCGACGGCGGCGAGGTCACCGTGATCTTCAACGACCTGAACGAAATTGAGATAACGAAGGTCTGGACCGAGGTGGTCCTGGAGTGATCCCCATGGAGGCCAGGCGCGACGAGAAGGGGGCGGGCGGTAAGCTGCTGGACCGCTACGCCAAGTTCCTGCGCAAGTCCTCCATGAAGCCGACCATGATCAAGGTGGCGCGGGCGAAAGAGGAGGACCCCGGAGGGGAGACGGTGGGCGTGATTGTCATACCAAGCTACCCCGTGGATGAGATGGAGGTCTTGGAGACCTACCCGATACGAGAGGGCTACTGCTACATCCAGGTGGTCTACGACAAGCTGCTGAACGAGTACCGCCTCGATGTCATCGAGCCCGAGCTGGACGACTTCCAGCAACGGCTGCTGGAGCGGATAAAAGACACCCTGCAGCGCACCCTGGGATATGACTGGGAGCGCCTGGGGAAGATGGAGAAGTCCCGATACATAAGCGAGAGCGTGATGGGTTTCCTGGAGAGCCGCAGGATCGAGGTCGACAAGACGGCGCAGGCCAAGATCGGCTATTATATAATTCGCGACCTGGTGGGGTACGGGCCCATCGACGTGCTGGTGCGCGACGACAGCATCGAGGACGTGTCCTGCGACGGTCACGGCATCAGCATCTACCTCTATCACGCGCGCTACGAGAGCATAAGGAGCTCGGTTATGTTCGAGAGCAAGGATGAGCTGGACTCGTTCATCATCGCCCTGGGGCAGCGTTGCGCCCGGCAGATAACCGTCTCCTCCCCGCTTCTCGACGGCACCACTCCCGAGGGGCACCGCGTGCAGGCCACCTACTCCGACGAGGTGACCGCCCACGGGTCCACCTTCACCATCAGGCGCTTCAAGGACCGCCCGTTCACCCCCACCGACCTGGTGCGGGGGAGGACCGCCTCGGCGGAGATGATAGCCTATATCTGGATAGCGGTGGAGAACGGCGAGTCCTGCCTGGTATGCGGCGGCACCGGCGCCGGCAAGACCTCGACCCTCAACGCCCTGGCGCTGTTCATACCCCCGGGGGCCAAGGTGGTGAGCATGGAGGACACCCGCGAGATCAACCTCCCCCACGACAACTGGATTCCGAGCGTCACCCGGGCGGGCTCCGGGCAGAGGGACCAGGATGGCAAGGCCGCCGGCGACATCGACATGTACGACCTGGTGCGGGCGGCGATGAGGCAGCGGCCCAACTACATCATCGTCGGCGAGGTCAGGGGCAAGGAGACCTACAACATGTTCCAGGCGATGGCCACCGGCCATACCACCTACTCCACCATGCACGCCGACTCCGTCAAGTCCATGGTCAGCCGTCTGGAGAACCCGCCCCTCAGCATCCCCCGCATACTGCTCACCTCGCTGCGCAACGTCATAATCCAAGCGCCGGCGCGGGTCGGCAAGGACATGGTGAGGCGGGTCCGGGAGCTGGTGGAGATCGTCGGTTTCGAGCCGGACACCAACGAGCTCATCACCAACACCGTTTTCCAATGGGACCCGGTGAGCGACGAGTTCATCTTCAAGGGGCAGAGCTACATGTTCGACAAGATAATCGAGCTCAAGGGCATAACCCACGAGGAGATGGACAATGAGTTCCAACGCCGGGTGGACATCATCCGCTACATGGAGAAGAAGAACATCAACGACCACCGGCAGATATGGGCGTTGATAAACCGCTACAGCAACGAGCCGGACAAGGTGATGCGCATCGTGGCCACGCGCCTGGCCCAGGAGGAAGAGGATGTCGCCTGAGATATCGGACGTCTTCTCCCGCCTGGACCCCAGCAAGTCCAAGACCTATTCCAAGACCAAGCGCTCGGAGGACGCCGCCGAGCACGAGCACCCCCGGCTGATAAAGCTGCAGAAGGGCCTCAAGCCGGACCACATCAAGCTGACACCGTACCAGGCCTTCTGTTGGAAGGTCCTGGGCAACGCCGCCATGAAGGCCAAGGCCAACATCAAGTTGGAGGACGCCCTGTTGCAGGCGCACATGCCTCTGTTGGCAGAGGAGTACAAGGCCTACATGTGGTTCACCTCCCTGCTGGCGGTGCTGCTCGCCGCTGTGGTGGGCATCGTTCTCCTGGCGGTGCTGGAGCCTTTCGAGGTCGCCCTGGCGGCGGCGGTCATGCTGCCGCTGATCGCGGGCATGGCGGTCTACGGGCTGCTCAGCATCATACCCGGCTCCAACGCCAGCAGCCGGGGCCGGGACATCAACAAACGCATCGGCCCGGCGATGAGCTTCATCTCCGCCCTGGCATCGGCGGATGTGAACGTGGACGTGATATTCAAGGAGCTTGCCCGCCAGAACATCTACGGCTCGGTCAAGGAGGAGGCGGAATGGATCACCCGCGACACCGAGCTCTTGGGCATCGACGTGATCACCGCCGTGTCCCGTGGAGCGCAGCGGACCCCCTCCGACCGCTTCCAGGACTTCCTGCAGGGCGTCGTCACCCCCTCCACATCCGGCGGCCAGCTCAAGCCGTACTTCCTGCAGAAGGCGGAGCAGTACGAGAGGGAGATGAAGATACAGAACCGGGCGATGCTGGAGAACCTGGGCCTCATGGCCGAGACCTACGTGACGGTGGTCGTGGCCTTCCCGCTGTTCCTGGTAATCATCATGGCCATAATGGCCATCATCGGCGGCCTCGACTCGGGTATCGCCATAACCCTGCTGTACTTGGTGGTGGCTCTCATGGTCCCGGTGTCGCAGATAGGCTTCATATTCTACGTGTGGAACATGACCGAGGAGGCGCGGGTATGAGGACCGAGGTCATCAAAGAGGACATAATGGACATCTCCCGCCTGCAGGGGTCCAAGGGCCGCGACTACGGATATCCCATGCTCGGCCTCAGCCTGGGCATCGGAATGGTGTTCTTCGCGGTCGCTGCGCTGGTGCAGACGGGGGGCATGACCTTCGCGCTGGAGTGGTACGAGCTCATGGCCATCGGCCTGCTGGTGATACTCGGACCCTACGGGTTCTACGGAACCTCGGTGGCGAAGAAGAAGGCGGACATCGAGGCCCGCCTCCCCGATTTCCTCCGCGACGTGGCGGAGGCGGGGCGCTTTGGCATGACCCTGCCCGAGTCCATCCAGGTGGCTTCACGGGGAAAGTACGGAAAGCTCTCGCCGGAGATAAGGAAGATGGCGGCGCAGATCGAGTGGGGCGTGCCCGCCACCGAGGCCCTCACCCTCTTCGTGGACCGCATCCAGACCCCGCTGGTGGAGAGGATGATCGCCATCATAGTCAAGGCCAACAACGCCGGTGGCAACGTCTCCGACGTGCTGCAGATGGTGGCCAAGGACGCCCGCGAGGCCCGGCTCATGGAGGAGGAGAGGAAGGTGGAGATGGTCATGTACATGATGGTCATCTACATCGCCTTCTTCGTGTTCATCGCCACCATATTCATCATGAACAGCGTCTTCCTGCCGGCTATGCTCGACATCAACGTCGAGGGGGCGATGATAAACGTCCCCATCATAACCGAGGTGCAGGTGGTCTTCGTGGTCTCGGTCATCGTGTACGCGGTGGGCAACGGCATCATGGCGGGGGTGCTGCAGGACGGGAGGATCGCGAACGGAATGAGGCACGGCTTCATCATGCTCCTGGCGGGCATGGTGTCGCTGGCGATACTGGGGTGAACTGAATGGCGCGCAAGAACGGCGATGTGGGCACCAAGACGCGGGGCAGTTTCACCTCCAAGTACGGCTCGGTGCTCCTGAACATCAAGGACAAGCCCATGCGGGTGAAGATACCCACCCAGATCAAGGAGGAGCGCGAGATAACCCACATACCCCCCATCATGGGGGACGATGTGCGGATGGTGGAGATTCACCCGGTGGAGGAGCCCTACACCTACGTGCGCATAAACTACGACCGAGCCCTGGGGGAACACCTCTACGAGGTAATAGAGCCACAGCTCTCCGAGGACGAGGAGCTGCTGCTGGAGGCCCTCAAGGAGGCATTGACCAGCACCCTCAACCAGACCGGGGAGGAGACCGGCGACGAGGAGCGCAAGGAGATACTCCGCATCGCCCTCGACCGCCTGCTGCAGAGCATGGAGATCGTCCTCGGCGAGTCGTCCAATGAGCGGATATACTACTACCTGCGCCGCGACTTCATCGGCTACGGGGCGATAAACGTGATGATGACCGACGCGGGGGTGGAGGACTGCTCCTGCGACGGCGTGGACATCCCCCTGTTCATATACCACCGCAAATACGGCTCCATCCGTTCCAACATCAGGTTCGACAACGAACCCGAGCTGGACCGCTACGTGTCATGGCTGGCGCAGAAGTGCGGCAAGCACATCTCGGTGGCCAACCCCATGCTCGACGCCACCATGCCCGACGGCTCGAGGCTGAACGCCACCCTGTCCAAGCACGTCACCAAGCGGGGCTCGTCCTTCACCATCAGGCGCTTCCGCGAGAACCCCTTCACCCCAGTGGACCTGGTGCGCTTCCGCACCATGTCACTGGAGATGGTCGCCTACACCTGGCTCTGCATCGAGTACGGGAACTCCATCATGGTCTGCGGCGGCACCGCCAGCGGCAAGACCACCACCCTCAACGCCACCCTGCTGTTCATACCGCCGCAGATGAAGATCGTCAGCATCGAGGACACCCGCGAGCTCAACCTTCCCCACGAGAACTGGATACCGAGCGTGACCAGACAGGCCTTCGGAGCGGAGATGGGCGGGGAGGTGACGATGTTCGACCTCCTACGCGCCGCGCTGCGGCAGAGGCCGCAGTACATGATGGTGGGCGAGGTCCGCGGGGCCGAGGCCTACGTGGTCTTCCAGGCCATGGCCACCGGCCACCCCTCCTATTCCACATTCCACGCTGAGGACGTGCAGTCCATGGTCCATCGGATGGAGAACGAGCCCATCAACCTGCCCCGGGCGCTGTTGAGCTCCTTGGACGTGGTGCTGCTCCAGGGGCAGGTGAAGGTGGGCGACAAGATGACCAGGCGCGTCAAGGCCGTGACCGAGATGGTTGGGATGGATCCGGAGAGCGGGGAGCTCATCACCAACACCGTCTTCACCTGGAACCCGGCCGATGACACCTTCTACTTCTCAGGCCACTCCTATGTCTACGAGAAGATCAGGAGCATAAGGAACTGGTCGCCGCGGCAGATGGAGCGCGAGGTCAAGCGCCGCATAGACATCCTCGACTACATGAAAGCGACCGGGGTGGACAACTTCCGCAAGGTGGCGTCCATCATCTCTTCCTACTACAAGGACCCGGACAACGTCATAACCGAGATGCGGCGCAAGCTCAAGGAGATCAAGGGGGCCGAGAAGCCCCCCGAGGAGTGATGGGGCTCAGCCCTTTCCTTTGCTGTCTTTCTCCCCCTCGTCTTTGGGCTCAGCGGCCTCCTCGGCACCCTCCTCGGGCTCCTTCGGCTTGCGCTTGACCACGACCTTCTTGCGCTGTGGCTCGCCGGTCCTTATCTCCGGCTTCTTCTCCGCCTCTTCGCGGCGGACGACGCGGCGGGCCACCTCGGGCTCGTCTCCTTTCCCGAAGACGTGGCCGCAACGGTGGCAGTTCTTGCTGCCCACCACGTTGGGGGAGCCGCAGTCGGGGCAGGAGATGGTCTTCTCCACCTTCTCGCCCTCATCCCGGGCCAGCCAGTCCTCGAAGCTGATGTATTCGGGGTGGGACTTCCACCACTTCTTGAACTTCGGTTCGGAGAACTTCCTCCCCATCTCCTCTTTTGCGGCCTCGCGGTAAGTCCCCAGGAAGGCCTCGTAGGCCTCGCGCCTCTGCTGCATGTGGTCGCTCTCCTCCTCGCCCACGATGGTGCTGCCGATGAAGGTCGCTCCGCACTCGGGGCAGCTGCTGGAGTCGGACGGTATCCAACTGGAGCACTCGCTGCACTTGGCGGTGCCCGTCTCGAAGTCGGTGCCGCAGTTGGGGCAGCTCCGAGAGGACTCCGGTATGAGGGCGTGGCACTCGCCGCACTCCGCCATCTTGCCCAGGCTGTAGCGGTACACGTAGAGGCTGAAGGCGCCGAGGATGGCGGCGATCACCGCGATGATGATGAGCCAGACCCAAATGGGTTGGTCGGTGATGGCCGTGGCCGGGTTGACGGTGATCGTCAGGGGAACGCTGGTGGCGCTCTCGCCGTCGACGGTCACCTCGCTCATAAGCTCCGCCGCACCGGCCATGTCGTCGGTGGCCTCTATCTCGACCTGATAGAAGCCGTTGCTGTCGGTCTCGGCGCTGCGCTGCGCCACCGGGTTGCCGTCCTTGAGCACTGACACGGTGACCGTCTCCCCTGCGAGGGCCTGATCGCTGTCGTGCTGGTTGACCGCCGAGCCGGTTATGACTATGGCGTCGCCCGCATCGTAAACCACCCAAGGGGTGCTGATGGTGACCCTCGGCTCCAACGGGTCCACCGTGAAGGCGGTGTCAAAACGGTTGTTGTCGTAGTCCCGCTCGGGCTCGGTGCGGAACTCGTTTATATGCGATTCTAGCGTGTAATCTTTAGGATCGGCGTCGACCTTCCATTGCACAGTGCCGCTAAAGTTGCCGTCGGCGGGGACGTCGATTGACCTTCCGTCGTAGGTAACGGTGGTGTTGACTATCTGCTCCCTTTCCGTTCCTTCGACCAGGTACATGGTGAGCCTGGCGCCGTCGAAGTCTGCAAGCCCTGTGTTGTAGACGGTGAAACCTATGTCCACGGTCTTGCCCACCGACGCGTTCTCCGGCGGTGCTACCCCGGCATTGGCCACCGACCCGCCCCCTGGAAGGACGGCGGGAGACAGCACCAGGTCGGCCCGGTCATCGATGAAGACCGTGCTTGTGCTTGCCGTGTTCTCAGAGTAGTCCGACTCCGGTATCCCTCCCGCCACGAACTCGCCGTGGTTGACTGTTACGGTGAATTCCATTGTGGAGGTTTGCTTCTCGCCGGGGGACTTGGCGCCCTCCCACACGAACGATGGGAATACGGTCTGCCCGGCATCTATCCGGTCTATCGTCTGCTCAGCGAGGAGCAGCTCAGGGCCTCCATCCTCGGAGTAGGTGATGTTGATGTCCACTTCCGTCGCATCATAGACGCCCTGGTTCCTTATCTCGTAAGCCAAAATCATGTTGTCATCGATGTTCAGGTCGCCGGTGGGAGACCTCACCAGATCGACGATGGCCAGATTCACGGTCATGTCTATGCTCGCGGACGTGCCGTTGATTATCCCATCGTCCGACAGCACAACCGTGTCCAGTGAGAGGTCGCCGGGATGTGTCTGTTCGAAGAGAAGCGCCACTGTGGTGCTCTCACCGACCTCGAGCTCTTCGACACCGCTGCTCACGTTGGACGTGCCGTTGACGACGAAGTCGACCTGGAATTCTTCGACGAGGTCCCTGTCGCCCTCGTTGGTGACGTCCACCGCGAGATAAGTGCCGGTCTCATTCCGTATTTGGTACGGCTCGGAGAGGTTGAGGGCGGGAGCGCTGCCCGTTATGGTCATCGGTTTGCTGACGTCCTCGTTCAAGGGCTGGTCCAGATATGGATAGGAGCCGAAGCTTATGTTGCCGTGTCCTATGACGTAGCCGCCAGGGCCCGAGCTGGCCTCCAGAGACCAGGCGTGATGGGATATGCCGCTACTGTCGATCCTGTTGGAGAGCAGCGGGAGAACGACCCCTCCGTCCGAGCCGGTGCAGTTGAAGTCGTCGGCATCCCTGTCGAGCCAACCGAGGACCGATGGCGGCGGTGTCGAGTCGTCGCCGTTGTATGGGGTGTAGGTTGCCGGATCCTTGCTGACCTCTTCATGGGCGTTCACCGCGACATTGGCTATCGGCTCATCGAGCGAGTTTTGGAGAGTGATGTTGGCCCATTTGTAAATGAAAGCCTGAGGTTGATACGTTATGCTTAAATTTAGATATTCAAAGGATACGGAATCTTCAGGTCCATTTTCAAAAATAAAACTTGTATTAGATAAATCTGATATTTTGTAATTGGGTAATTGGTAATCTTGTGTAGTTGGACCGATTTCGGGTTCAATTGTAGTATTATAAATATTATTTTCTAGTTGATATTGGAGCAGGGGGCCTTGGTTATAATTATTACCAGCTGAACTTTGAAGGATAATTTTTGAGTCCACTAGCCCCTCAGGCAACCCTGTCAGATTCATTAAGACGGACATGGTGTTATCCGCGGCAACATCATAGGTCTCCCCGTCATCCAGCATCAGATCCCCGATGTCCTCGCCGGTGTCATCGTCGTCCGTCTGGTTGAGCGGGCGGACCGTCACCGTCCGGTC
>PWHV01000004.1 GCA_003555025.1 Methanomassiliicoccaceae archaeon
CGGTGGAGAAGGAATACCATAAGTTGCGGGAGCGTAAGGAACGGACTAGATGAACGGACCGCTCGCATCGACAAGGGCAAACCCAAATGCCAGGAGGGGGATCGTGCCCCGCACCGGCCGGTCTTCCAGCCATGGGCCTGAGCTGCTTGGCCCGCAGCACAGCGCCTTGGAGAAAAAGGTAAAATACGCACCCCGGCGTTCCATCGGTGAGGTTTCCTAATGGTCGTGAAGATCGATGAGATCGGGTGCGTCGCCTGCGGCGCCTGCGCTGATGTGTGCCCGGAGGACGCCGTGGCCGTGGACGACGTCGCCATCGTTGACGCCGATGCCTGCATAGACTGCCACAACTGCGTAGAGGAGTGCCCGTCGGACGCCATCAGCGAGTGACGCCCACCCTCGGAGTGCTGAAAAAAGGTTAAAATACGATTATCAGCTTTCATGCGCTGAGGTTTCGAAATGGTCGTTAAGATAGACATTGACGAATGCACCGCCTGCGGCGCGTGCGCGGACATATGCCCCGAGGACGCCATCACCGTGGATGACCACGCCGTGGTGGATGCCGACCTGTGCATTGACTGCCACAACTGCATCGACGAGTGCCCGGTTGACGCCATCACCGAGTGAGCGCTCCGCAGGAAAAACCTGAGAAACCTCTTCCTTTTACTGTTTTAAGGGCCAGATGATCAGGCCCAGTAAGGCTTCTTCACGTACTTGTAGGCGCTGTTGGCGGCGGTGGCGGCCTCGCCGCAGGCGGTCACGATCTGCCTGTACTTTCCGGTGTAGATGACCACGTCGCCACAGCCGAAGACCCCTGGGCGCGAGGTCCTCATGTCACTGTCCACTCTGATGAGGCCGTTGTCGTCCATGTCGAGACCCCAGTTCTTGAGGTCCTCGAGGTCGGGGGTGCTACCGATGTTGATCACCACCAGGTCCGCGGGGATATCGAACGTCTCCCCTCCCCTCTCCACCGTCACTGACTCCACCTGGGAGCCGCCGTTGATGGACAGGGGGACGGTCTCCATCATGCAGCTCACGCTGCTCTTTTGCAGCGATTCCACGACGCTCTCGTCGGCGCGGTAGCAGTCGCGGCGGTGCATAAGCACGGCGTCAGCGACGCTGTCGGCGATGATGGCCATCTCCAGGGCGCTGTTGCCGCCGCCGACCATCACCACCCTCTTGTCCACCAGCTTGTCCTTCTCCGGGAGAACGTAGTCCACTCCCTTGCCGCAGAACTCCTCTTCGCCGGGCACGCCGAGGCGGCGTGGTTTGAACAACCCCATGCCTATTGCCACGACCACCGCCTTGGAGCGGTGCTGACCCTCCTCGCATCCGACCACGAAGCACTCGCCATCCCGCTCGATGGTGAGGGCGCGGCAGCCCTCGGCGATCTCGCATCCCATGGACTCCGCGTGCGCCACCAGCCTCTCCGACAGCTTCTTTGCCTGGACCTCGGCGAAGCCAGGATAGTTGTGTATGCCCTTGTCAGGATATAGGCTGATGAGCTGTCCGCCGGCGGAGGCGGCATCGAGGACCAATGTCTTCATCTTCCTCGACCTGGCATAGATCCCGGCGGTCAGACCGGCGGGGCCAGCGCCGATCACGATGAGGTCGTGGGTCATCATTCTTCCAACCGATACAATGTATAATAATTTTGTCCAGTGTTTCAACGGGACTCTCCGCGACCACCGTCCTCCTTCAAGGAGGGGACGGTCCAAACAAGAATCTGGGAGGCGGGAAAACCTTAAATCCGTCCGGTCGCAATCGATTCATGAGGTAAGACGAATGCTGTCTAAGACCATGGAGAAAGGCCTCAACGAGCAGATGGTGGCGGAGACCTACTCCGCCTACCTGTACTGGTCGATGGCCGCCCACCTGCACGACCAGGACTATCCCGGGATGGCTCATTGGATGGAATGCCAGGCCAAAGAGGAGCTGTCCCACGCGGTCAAGATCTACGGCTACATGATGGAGAGGGGCTCGAAGGCGAGGATGTCAGCCATCGACGAGCCCCCCTCGGAATGGGACTCCCCCCTCCATGTGATGGACAGCGTCCTCGACCACGAGAGGAAGGTCACGGCGATGATAAACGCCCTGATGGACAAGGCCATCGACGAGAAGGACCATGCCAGCAACCAGTTCCTGGCATGGTTCGTCACCGAACAGGTGGAGGAGGAGAGCACCGCCTCCGCGATACTGTCGCGGATGAAGAAGATGGGGGATTACGTGCAGGGGCTCATCATGCTCGATGACGAGCTGGGGTCCCGCAAGCCCCTCTACGACCTGCTTCCCAAGTCCGAATGAGCCGGCCGTCAAACCATTTTTTCCCTTTTACCTCAACAAACATGATATACTCTTGATACAATACAATCCACATGTCAGCATTGGCAACCAGCGTTGCTTTGGCATTCGTGATTATCGGGATCCTGCTTCTAATAACCGAAGCGGTCAGCCCCGGCACGTTCCTGGTGGTGCCAGGGACGGTGTTGCTCATACTCGGCGCCCTCGGCTTGATCTATCCCCCCCTGCTTCTAAGCTGGTGGGCGCCGCTTATAGCGGCTGTGGTGATGATACCCACCACTGTGCTGACGATCAAGTTCTATCAGAAGCTGGGGGAGCCCATCCCTCCTACGACCACGGTGTCGACCTCCCTTATAGGGAGAACGGGCACCGTCATCGTGAAGGTGACCCCCGGGAACCTGCGGGGGAAGGTCAGGGTCAGCAACGACACCTGGAGCGCAACGTCCCATAGCGAGATAGAGGAGGGCGCCAAGGTAAAGGTGGTGGGCAGCGAAGGGGTGCACATAAAGGTGGATCCCGTCGAAGAGGAGGTTAACTGAAAATGGTAGCAGCAATAGCACTTGTCATCTTCGTAATAGTTGCGGTCCTGGTCATACTGGTGAGCGGCGTTAAGATCGTCCAGCCGTATGAGCAGGCCATATACATGAGGCTTGGCAAGTACATCAAGACACTCGACCAAGGCTTCAACGTGGTCGTGCCGCTGATAAACGAGGTGGTGAAACTGGACCTCAGGACCCAGGTCCTGGACGTCCCCCGGCAGGAGGTCATAACCAAGGACAACTCCCCGGTTTTCGTGGACGCGGTCATCTACACCAAGGTGATAGACCCGGTGAAGGCCTTCTTCGAGGTCACCAACTACCGCACCGCCACCATGTATCTGGCGCAGACCACCCTGAGGTCGGTCGTCGGCGAGATGGAGCTCGACCAGATATTCTCCAACCGCGAGAGCATCAACACGCAGCTCCGCGACACCCTCGACGAGAGCACCGACAAGTGGGGCGTCAAGGTCGAGGCGGTGGAGATACGCGAGGTGGACCCGGCGTCCCGCGTCAAGGAGTCCATGGAGGAGCAGACCTCCGCGGAGAGGAAGAGGCGCGCCGCCATCCTCGAGGCGGACGGCAAGAAGAGAGCGGCCATCCTCGAGGCGGAGGGCAAGAAGAGGGCCCGCATCCTCGAGGCGGAGGGACTGCGTCAGTCGAAGATCCTCGAGGCGGAGGGAGAGAGGACGGCCATCGTCCTGCAGTCCCAGGGAGAGGCGCAGAAGCTGCGCATCCTGTCGCTGGGCGCTTCCACTCTGGATTCCAAGGCCATAACCGTCCTGTCTCTGGAGACCCTGAAGGACCTGGGCGAGGGCGAGGCTTCGAAGTTCTTCTTCCCCATGGAGCTCACCCGCCTGGCGCAGGGAATGTCCGAGTACATGGGCAGCGGAGCGAGCGTTCCCGAAAGGGGCGTATCGGACCTCAAGGAGCTGACCAAGGCTCTGGGTCTCCCCGAGGACCTGCTCGGGCCGGTGCCGAAGGTGGACGAACTCCGCGCCGAGGCCGACGCCATCTACGAGAACATGGACAAGGAGATGAAAGAGTCCGCGGAGATAGCCCAGAAGGCCGCCGGCAAGGCGACCAAGGAGGAAGTGGAGAAGCTCATCCAGGATCAGAAGGAATGAGCCAAACCTTTTCCCGTAAACCCCTTCCCTTACTTTTTAACCCTGTTCCACCATAACGGAAGACGCGATGCGCGAGATCTACATGCAAGGCGATGACGACGCCACGGTGTTGCTGCAGGGTCTGGAGGGTCGGGGCGCAGAGCCTTGGTCGCTGCGGGCGAGGCCGGCGCTGCTGGTCATGGACATGCAGTCGTTCTTCCTCGACGAGTGCTCCCCCGCATTCCTGCCCTCGGCGCCGGCCATACTCCCGCGCCTGAGATTGCTGGTGGACTCTTTCCGCTCCCGCGGCCTGCCGGTGGTCTTCACCGTGCACCGCGACCGCGACGGTCCGATGCAGCGCTGGTGGGGCCGCAGCCTGGACGAGGAATGGTCGCAGGCGCCCGCCATAGCCCCCGCCGAGGGGGAGGGGCTGCTGGTCAAAGACGTCTACGACGCGTTCTGCGATCCTGACCTCGAAGCTCTACTCGAGCGCGCCGAGGTCGGTACGCTGGCGGTCACAGGCGTCTGCGCCCATCTCTGCGTGGAGTCCACCGCCCGCTCCGCCTTCTGCCGTGGCTATCAGGTGGTGCTGCCCGCCGACTGCGCCGCCGCCCATAACCTGAACCTGCACCGCGGGTCCCTGGCCTCTTTGGCCCATGGGTTCGCCCACGTCACCAGCTGCCATGAGCTCATCTCCAAGTTGGAGGGCCGTCATGGTTGAGATGGTGGTCATCGGCGGCGGCCCGGCGGGGATGGCGGCGGCGCTCCAGTGCTCGAGGTCAGGCATGGAGGCCGTACTCTTCGAGAAGGGGGAGCTGGGGGGCCTGCTGCGCGAGGCCAACCTGGTGGAGAACTACCTCGGCTTTCCTGGAGGGCTCCCCGGCGCCGAGCTGTGCTCACGGTTCAGCGAGCAGCTCCGCCGCCAGGGCGTGGAGGTCCGTAGGGAGGAGGTCCTTTCCCTAGACCACGACGGCGAACGCTTCGTCATCCGTACCGCCGAGGGGGAGGAGAGGGCCGAGATGGCGATCATGGCCACGGGCACCGTCCCTTCCCGCCCCGGGACGGGTCTCGCCGCCGACGGGGAGCTGGTGTTCGACAGCGTGCTTCCGCTGGCGGATTGGAGGGGGATGAGCATCGCCGTCCTGGGGGGAGGGGATGCCGCCTATGACTACGCCCTACGCCTGTCGGCGGCGAACACCGTGACGATAGTCAGCCGCTCTTGCCCGCGCTCCCTCCCCCTGCTCCGGAAGAGGGCGGAGGGATCGCCCTCGGTGTCGATACTTGACCGCGCCGCGTTGACGGGAACACGGCGGACGGGAGGCCGCCTGTCCATTGATCTGATGCACAACGGCAGCCCCCTCGCCCTGGAGACGGACGCGTTGCTGCTGGCAGTGGGGAGGGATCCCGCCGACGGCCTGCTGAGAGGGCCCTTGCGGGACCGATCGGAATCACTTATCAAGGATGGCGTGTTCTACATTGCGGGCGACGTCGTCAACGGCCATCGGCGTCAGGCGGCCATCGCCGCCGCCGACGGCATCAGGGCGGCCATGGGGGCCCGGGAGACGAGGGAACGATGATGGATGTCCTGGCATCTACAGGCAGGGACGATGTGGCAACGGTCTATGTGGCGGAAGGCACCCGCGGCCGGCGCCTGGAGTTCGTGGAGTCGGTGCAGCCTCCGTTGACGCGGGAGGAGAAATGGGTCCTCATCATCTCCACGCTCTACGGCTGCCCGGTGGGATGCAGGTTCTGCGACGCCGGCGGCTCCTTCCACGGACGGGTGGACAAGGCCGAGATGCTCGCCCAGCTCGACCACATGGTCCTGCGGCGCTACCCCGACGGCAGGGTCCCTTCGGAAAAGTTCAAGGTGCAGTTCTCCCGCATGGGCGAGCCCGCTTTCAACGACGACGTTCTGGAGACCATGCGGGAGCTGCCGCGGCGATATGACTCCCCCGGGCTGATGCTGTCCCTCTCCACCATCGCCCCTGCGGGAAGAGACGGGTTCTTCGACCGCCTGCTAAATGTGAAGAGGGAGCTTTACCAGGACAGCTTCCAATTCCAGTTCTCCCTGCACAGCACTGATGAGGAAAGAAGGTCGTGGCTCATTCCTCGCAGGACCTGGAGCATGGAGCGCATGGCCGCCTACGGTGCGGAGATGCGCCGCGGAGACAGCAGGAAGGTCACGCTGAACTTCGCTGTGGGCGAAGGGAGCGAGATCGACCCCGATGCGCTGCTACGTTATTTCGACCCCCGCGACTTCGTCCTCAAGCTCACCCCCGTCAACCCCACCCACAACGCCAGGAGCAACCATATCCGCAACAGCCTGGACAGCGGACTGGCCGACACCCTGGGACAGGCAGGCTATGATGTCATACTGAGCATAGGCGAGGCCGAGGAGAACCTCATCGGCAGCAACTGCGGCCAATACCTGAAGGCGTACGAGTCCGACGGAGGGCTCCCTGGAGGGTACAGCTACCCGTTGCAGGACACGAGGGGATGAACTCTCCGCACGCGTTGTACGGGACCCTTCGCCGCGGCGGCGCCCTGCATCATGCCTACCGCATCGACGAATGCCCGTTCATCGGCGAGGCCGAGCTTCCCGGTCTAGCGCTGGCGGTATGCCCAGGGGAGGGATTCCCCCGCGCTGTCCCCCGCGAAGGCAGCATCGTGAAGGCGGAGCTCTACCGGCTCCCTCCTCGGATGGCGGAGGCCGTACGCGCCATGGAGGAGGCCGCGGGCTACGTGCTGGAGCCTGCCAAGGCCATTAGCGGGGGAGAGTACGAGGATGTGCTGGTCTTCATGCACCGCGGCCCCTGGCGCGATTGCGAGCTGCTCGCCGGCGGCGATTGGGCCGATTTCAAAGGGTTCAAACCCCTTTGAAACTCTGGAACCTCTCGACGATGTCGTTGACAAGGTCGTTCTGGAAGAAGTTGTAGTAGATGAATATGTACACCATGGCGATGCATACCGCCACCAGCAGGTAGAAGAAATACATCGAGGCGATGTCCATCAGCGTGGTTATCTGCAGCGCCAGTATGAACAGCAGCACCAACGTCCCCCATCCCAGGAATCCCATCACGGTCTTCCTGAAACCTCTGCCGAGGTGGAAGTCGCGGCAGGGGTTCACCGCTCGGGCGTTGGTGTCTATGACGATGGAGAAGGGGAATATGGCCACTGGTATGAACAGCGACGCTCCGATGGCCAAGGACACCAGGTCTACGGTTTCGGTCTGGCTCAGGAACAGAGGGTTAAGCAGCACGTAGGAGGGGATGAGCACCGCGAAATACATTATGAAGAGGAAATTCTGCCGCAGCTTGTCATAGGGGAAGTCCTGGCGGGCGGGGACCGGACCGACCTCCACCCGGTGGACGTCGATGATCGAGGGTATGGAAAAGGTCCCCATGGCAAGCTTGTTCTTGAACGAGTGGTCCTGGGTGTCCATCCTTCCTACGTAGGCCAAGAGCCTAGGGATGTCCCTGCGCAGCAGGGCGCAGGACACGCCGATGACCCCGAAACTGATCATGAAAGCCCAGATGAAAGTGGCGAATATTACCGCATACGCGGCCATCAGATCCACCAGGAACGACTCGCCGGTGACCTCGGGCTGCATGTAGTACCGAAGGTCGAGACCCATCTTCAAAAGCAGGACCGAGCCCAGGGCCGCCACCAGCACCAGGGCCGCCACCACGAGCCATGTGCTGGCGTTCCTTATATAACCGCGATCCAACCTCTTCGCATAGAGGTACGCGCCCAGGAAAAAGAAGAACACCATCAGTGTGTGGACCAGCACATCGAGGAACAGCGCCATGCTCGGGGTCTTGCCGCTGGAGGCCACGTAGATGAAGGAGAAGAGGACGGAGACAGTCAGCACGAGATAGAAGGCCTTGATCAACCCCCTGTCCAGAGCTATCCTCGCTTCTGTAGCCTCGGCGGGGATTTCTCGGGGAGTGAACAGACCCATCATCCAGCGCAAGGCTATAGACGTATATATTTCCGGCGTTCGTTCATGGCGCATCCGTCGGCGGCGGCCGGCGCGTCCTCAGTTTGGATATAAGGAACTGCAGCAAGAACATGGACATGCCCGCCAACGCCATCCCGCCGAAAACAAAGCCCAACAGCAGGAGGAGGTTCTGGCCGGAAACAACCACCTCGGTGTAGAAGAGCTCCACGGCGATGCCCACGAACATCAGTAGGAGCGCCCCGATGAAACCGATGACCATGAGGAAGAGGCCCACTATGGCCAGGAAGGTCTCCAGTTTCTCACCCGCGCTCTTTCTCATTGATGTTTCATCGTTAAGCAGGATATTTATACCTGACCGAGCGGCCCGCAGCGCTGATAACGGCCTCGTTGCGGCAGAACGTTTGCCGATTAGTTATAAATAGGGAATTTATGAATCTAATAAGCGAGGCCTGAGGATATGGCGACCGAGACGATATCCGACTATTGCGAGACTCTCCTGAACATAATAATGGACGTGATAGAGGACATAATACTGATCCACGACTCCGAGCACACTGTGGTATGGATGAACCAGGCGGGTTTGAAGGCCTGCGGCAAGCAGATAGACGAGGTGCTGGGCAAGAGCTGCCACTCGCTGATGGGGAGGAACTCCCCATGCGAGGACTGCGAGACCCCGTCATCGGCCAAGCACACGTCGGTCCTCAAGTTCAACAAATTCATTCCGAAGACCGGCAAGTACTACCAGTGCACCAGCACACCGCTCGAGGACAGCGAGGGCAGGATAGCGATGGTGGTCCAGCATCTGCGTGAGATCGACGAGTGACCAGCGTCATGAATAAATAGTCAGTCAACATAACGGCGGAAGAGGCCTGACAACATGAGTCTGGAGCTTACTGATTTGGTACCGATCATCATCGCCATAGGATTCGTGGTGACACTCACCGTGTACATGAACCGCAAACCTTCCCGGCAGTGAATATCGGGATAAAAGGGAAAGGTATGTCCTTTAAAGGACAATGTAATATATTATTATTGAATCATATTATAAAATATTAAATACGCCCGCATCCGATGTTTCCCGGTGATAACATGGCAGTGATACCCGAGAATGTGATGGCTCTGTTGAACGACCCCGAGGCGGTGAAGGTTCTGGCCACGGTATCCGCGGAAGGCATGCCCCATGCCATCGTGGTGGGGAGCTGCATGGCACCCTCCCCTGACCTGATCGTCGCCGGCGAGGTGATGATGAAGACCACCAGCGCCAACCTGAACGCCACCAAGAAGGCGGCGATCAACGTAGTCAAGGGCACCGAGGCGTACCTGATAACCGCCGAGGACCCCGGATATCTGACCGAGGGCGAGATAGTCGACAAGATGAACGAGCAGCTGGCGAAGCTGAACCTCAAGGCCCAGGGGGTATGGGCCTTCAAACCCTCCGGGGTGTGGAACGAGAGCGCCAGCCCCGATAGCGGCACCAAGCTGGCCTGATATCCGGCCAAACCCATTCCCCTTTTTACATTACAACAGCGGCTTCAAATCCCTCACAGGCGCCTGATATTGGCCAGTGGAACGGCGATCTCGAAGCGGGCGCCCTTGCCCTCGACGCCCACCTCCTTGATCTTGATGTCGGTGAGTTCGAGTATCTCCTTGCTAACGAAAAGGCCGTAACCTGTACCACGGCCGTAGCCGCGCTCGAATATGCGGCCCTTGACGGAATCGGGTATGCCAGGTCCGTCGTCCTGGTAGACGATGACTCCCTCCTCTTGTCCATGTCCGTAGGTGACCTCCACCTTTTTCGCTTCGTCCCCGTGGCGGACGGTGTTCTCCAGGAGGTTGTAGAACACGTTCATGAACAACGGGTCGGCGAGGACCTCGACCGGGCAGTCCACGTTCACCTCCAAGTCCTGGAACTCCGCCCTCACCGCCATCTTCTTCACTTTCTCCGGAATGTTGTGCCACTCCGGGGCCTTGGCGCCGATGTCCTGGTACTGGCGGGTGAACTCCATCTGCCTCACGATGTTTTCGATGGCATCGTTGACCTTCTTGAGGTAATCGTAGGATTTGGTGTCAGGGAGGATGTAGCCGTCGAGGTCCAGGAGGCCGAGGTACCCCTGGGCGGCGGTGATCTCGTTCAGTATGTCATGCCTGGTTATGTTCGAGAGGATGTTCAGCTTCTCGTTGGCGGAGACCACCGCCATCTGCTGGACAATGAAGGAGGTGATGTCCTCCAACACACCCACGAGTTTGATCACATCACCGTTCCTGTCCCGATTTATGGTCATATAGATGCGGACCCAAATCTCCTCGCCGCTCTTGCGGTAGAGTTTGAGCTCCAGCTTGCTGTTGTCCAGGTCGCCGGCGCGGAGCTGGCTCTCCATGGTCTGGTACTGCTGCTGGAATTCAGGATGCACGTGTACAGAGAAGACATCGCTGGGAAGGTCGTCCTTGGGGTCGTAGCCCATCAACGAGCGCCAGCGGGCGTCCACCTTGTCGCTCCCGTCGCGGTAGTCGTGCTCCCACACTCCCAGTCCTGCCCCCCACAGGGCGGTGTCGAGCAGATCCTTGTTGTCCTCCAATTCCTGGGAGGCCTCCTGCAGCTTCTCGCGGGCCTGTTCGCTGTTCATCACCAGGTAGGCTATCATCCACCCGATGACCACGAAAATGATCAACCAAACCAGCAGGAATATGGCGTAATCGGTCCCGGGGGTGTATAGGCCGTAGGCCACTGCAAAGGGGATCGTGCCGATGATCAGCGCCTGGAAGGGACCGTACTTAGGCATGTAGTACGATGCCAGGATCATGGGGATGTAGAACAGGCTCAGATACGCCTGAGGATAGTCCTGTAAACCCTGAGAGAAGAATAATATCTGAACGAGTACGGCGAACACCAGCGTCCCGGATATGCCTCCCAGCTTGATGAGCTCTCCCCTCTTTATATCACCGAGGCCGTCCAGCGCCGAAGCCATCTAAGGGAGTAAATCGCTCAGCGATTATAATATCTTTGATACCATCACCGGCAACGGTTAGATAGTTGCGGAGCAATCACCGGGCATGGAACTCAGCACGGGCGTATTGCGCCGCTTCCTGCTCTACGGCCTGGCCTTGGCGATAGTGGGGGCGTCCCTTATCGTGTTCTACGACCATGTTTGGGCAGGTGTCTTTCTCCTGGCGCTCGGCCTTTTCATGTCCATCCTGGGTAGGACAGGGTCCACACTGATGATGGAGAAGGAAGTGAGGGCCAAGGGCGATGACCGGCCCGGCTGATGAATCATCACCTCGAGCGATGCGCCAGCAGCACCAGCGTCGCCGCGGGGACGGCGATGCGCAGCACCAGAGAAGGAATGGCGGTCCACTCCCCCCATAGCACCACGCTCATGGCCAGGGTGTTGAACGCCATATGCAGGGCGATGGCCATCAGCAGGCACACTGCCGCAGTACCTGCTCTTCTCGACCCGATGCCGTAACCCAACACCCCCGTGGCGGCAGCGTGGAGCGGCAGAGTGGTGAAGCTGCGCAAAAGAAGAAGATCGGTGTCCATCGACGCTACGAAATACCCGAGGTTCTCAATCATTCCGAACCCCGCGCCCGCTGACACTCCCAGCATAGCCCCTCTCTTCGCTGTCCTTATCATGCGTATCATAAGGATGAGGGGAACTGCCTTGACCAGCTCCTCAATGACCGGGGCGGCGACCAGGGTATTCGCCAGCGATGATAAGGAGTCCTGAACGGCCAGGCCTATCCCGAGGGTCAAGAGTACAGCCAGCGCACCCAGGGCGAACGCTGTCAGTGCCGCCGACCCCGGTCCCAATTGCTTTCGGTCCACGTTCCTTCATACCGGAGTGGGTTGATATCATTTGCGCGTCATCATTCAGAGGCTACCGGGGTCTGTATAAACAACCCCATTATAATCCAAGTGGATGACGCCGTGAGGACGGTGCCGCAACATCTGATGCCCCGACAGGGTCTGCCAGAAGGTCTCCTTCTATCTCAATCAGCAGTTCGCGCCACGGCACATGAGCACGGGTGAGATCAATGGCCGATAAACTACCAAGCGACCCTCGACAAGTCTAGCTTGCCGCCCGATTCGAGGTGTTGAAATACATCAGAGGTAAGAAGATCCTCTTCCTGGGCCTTCATCATCCTGGTCCTGGCCCTACTGAGCGCTGCACCCTATCTCCTGGTGGAGGAGATGTCCTCCGAGCCGCGGCCGTTCGTCGAGCTCTACATGATGTCCGCCACCATACTCATCATCATAGTGACGCTCTTACGTTCTGACTTATTGTCAAGCGAGTTCGCGCACCGCGCCGGTCTGCTGATCTTCCCTCAGCCCATGAAGAAAGCCTCCCTGTTCGCCGGCAAGTTCCTCGCCAGCTCCTCGATGTCCCTGGCAATGATATTGGCCCATTATCTGGCGGTGTTCGCGTTGTCATACGCGGTCACCGGCTCCGTACACTCCAAGGCGTATACGTCATTCGGTCTCGCCCCGCTCTACGTGCTGGCGGCCACCGGTTTCTGTTTAATGCTCAGCCCTCTCCTCTCGCCCGGGGCAACGGCCGCCATACTGTCGTTCGCCTCGCTGATGCTGGTCTTACTCTTGGTGTAGACCGTGATCCTCATGGCCGACACCGAGCCATGGTTCAGCATCCATTCCGCCGGTGAAGCGGTATTCCACAGCACCGTGGGGGTTTGGCACGTCCAAATGGTATTCGACGTGGTGCAATATCATCCCGGGACCAACAGGTCCGCCATCGTCATGGCCGTTTGGGCACTGGCCACGACAGGCCTGGCGTTCCTCAGGTTCAAGAGCAGGGAGATATGACCGTTTAACGTCAAGCAACGGGCATCAGGCCATGAGCGATTCGCGTAGCGGTTGGCATGCGGGAAGAAGTTGGCGAAGGATGAGAAATGTCTGAGTTGTACACCATCGGGTTTACAAGGCATTATATATTGAATTCAGATACAAACAGGAAGGGGCATAACAATGACCGACCCCATAGTACTGGAGGGGCTCACCAAGGTGTATGGCGACCTGACCGCCGTCGACTCCGTGGACATGCGGGTGAAGAAGAACAGCTTCACCGGCTTCCTCGGACCCAACGGCGCCGGCAAGAGCACCACCTTGAAGATCCTCACCAACCTGACCAAGGCGACGTCCGGCTCCGCCTATCTGAATGGCATCGACGTCACCAAGGACTTCAAGCACGCCCTGCACAATGTGGGCGTGGTGGTGGAGACGCCGGAGTTCTATCCTTTCCTCACTCCCAAGGAGACCTTCCGCTACATCGGCGAGATCAACGGCATGAGCAAGGAGAGTATCGACGCCAAAGGGCAGGAGCTCTTCGAGATGCTGAAGATGACCGAATGGCAGGACAAGAGGATCGGGGAGTTCTCCAAGGGCATGAAGCAGAGGATCGCTCTCGGCCAGTCGCTCCTCGTCGATCCGGAGATAGTCATACTGGACGAACCCACCTCCGGTCTCGACCCCCGAGGGATGGTGGAGATGAGGGAGATACTGAGCAACCTCAACACTGAAGGCCTCACCATCTTCATGAGCTCCCACATGATGTACGAGGTCTCGGTGCTCTGCGACCACGTGGCCATCATCGAGCGCGGCAGGATCATCGCCGAGGGCGATGTGGACGAACTCCTCGCTGACAACGGCAAGCGCCGCATCGAGGTCCACACCTCCAAGGAAATCAGCGACCAGGCGTTGGAGCTCATTACCTCCTTCGGGATGGTCAACAACGCTCAGAGGGTGACCCCCTATCAGATGCAGGTGAGCCTTGCCGGCGGCGACGCCGAGCAGGCGGAGTTCCTGCAGAAGCTCATACCATTGGAGCTGGGCGTGTACAACATATCCAGCAGCGGCGCCAGCCTGGAGAAGCTGTACCTGGAGTTGGTCCAGGACTCGAGGTGATCGTGATGGCGCCCCAACTACCCAACGATTTCTCCCAGGCCTTAACCGCCGCCAGGTATGAGATACTCAAATACCTGAGGGGCAGGAAGCTCCTGGTTTTCCTGCTGCTCACCGGCCTGATACTCGTACTGCTCACAGCCGCCCCGTACCTGCTCGGCGTGGACCTTCCGGACGACCCGCGCAGCTTCATGACTCTCTACCTGTCGTTCGGGAGCATACTTGTCATCCTGGCGGCGACCCTGTTCTCCGCTGATTCGCTCGCCACCGAGTACGAGCACCGCACCGGTTTCCTGGTGTTCACTCAGCCGATGAAGCGCGAGGCGCTCTTCGCCGGGAAGTTCATGGCCAGTTTCGCGGTCTCGGCGGTGATGATAAGCATCTTCTATCTGGCGGTCTACCTGCTGTCGCTGGCGATAACCGGCGAGGTCCTGAACGATGGATACACCTCCCTCGGCCTGGCCCTGCTCTACGTGCTGGCGGCCACCGGTTTCGGCTTCCTGCTCAGCGCTTTCATGAGCCGCGCCACCACCGCCGCAATACTGGTGTTCGCCACGTTGCTGCTGGTGTTCCCCATCATAGACTCGGTGCTGATGTTCTCCAGCGTCGACCCCTGGTTCAGCATCACCCAGGCGGGCGAGTCGCTGTACTACGTGGTGACCGGTCAGGCGGGCGAAGTGGTGCCCATGCCCGGTTTCGGCGACGTCTACTATTCCGAGGTCAACACCTCGGCGGCGGTGCTGGCGGCCTGGGCCGCACTGACCAGCATCATCGCCCTGCTCAAGTTCAAGACCCGCGAGCTATGAACCTGGGACAAACCACTTACCCCTTTCCATTTATCATCTAGGCCGGCAAGCCCTTCTGGTGAGCAGCGCCAGGGTCACGGCGGCCACCGCGAACACCATGCCGAGGGCGAACCCAGCCTGGAACCCATCCAACATCATACCCGTGGCAGGAGCGGGGCCTGCCACCATCTGGTAGAGCGCCGGCATGGTGGCGGCGCCGATGACCATGCCCACCTGCCGTAGCATCTGATGCATCCCCGAGGCGGTGCCGATGTGCTCAATTGGCGCAGTGCAGAAGATACGCCGGTTGTTCGGCGGGTTGAACAGGCCGTGGCCCCCTCCCATGGCCAAAAGCCCCAGGGAGGCCAACAACAGGCCGTCCGCCCTGCCCATGACGGTGAAGACAAGCATGGACGCGACCATCAATCCTGTGCCCGCCAGGGTAATGACGTAAGAGCCTCGGCGGTCGGCGAAGGAGCCGGATAGGGGGCCGATAGTCATTATTACCAGTGCCGGCAGCACGAACAGCAGGCCCATGGCGGCGGGGGTGAGGCCGAGGATGTACTCCAAGTAGAAAGGGAGCAGGACCATGGAGCCCGAGTACGCCATGTAGACGAACGCCATGCTGGCCATGGGAATCATCACCAGAGGGTCACGCACCAATGACCTCTCCAACAACGGCCGGGCGGCATGCCCCTGCCTATGCAGCACCGCCAGCGCCGCCACGGACGCTCCCGAGGCGGAGACCATGACCACCGGGGACGGTCCCTCCGCCAGGACCCTGTTGACGGCGACCACGAAGCACAGCAGCCCGATGAACAACGCCGCTGTCTGTGCCACATCGGCGGTCTCGCCCTTGCCGCCGCTCCGAGGTATGAAGAGCACGGCCAGCGCGAGGCCGAAGGCGGCGATGGCCGCGTTGGTGTAGAATATCCAGTTCCAATGGAGGAGGCTGATGAGCAAACCGGAGGCCAGGGGGCCGGTCATGAATCCCACCGCCCCGAAGACGGTGAATATGCCCAGACCACGGCCCCTCACCGCCTCGGGGAGGTTGACCGAAACTATGGCGAAGTTCACCGATACCATCATCGCCGTTCCCAGGCCGGCCGCGCCGCGCAGCAGCACCAAGGCGTAGAAGTCATCGAGATGGTAGCTTAGCCCGGCCCCGAGGTTGGCCACCGAGAACAGCGCCATTCCCGCGATGTAGAGGCGGCGGTGCCCGATCACATCGCCCGCCCGGCCAAAGGGAAGCAGCAGGCTGCAGAGCACCAACGCGTACACGATGACCAACCATGCGGAAGTGGCGACATCCAGGGAATAGTGCGCTGTGATGGTCGGCAGGGCGATGTTGACCATGTTCACATCGAATGAGAGCAGGAAGATGCTCACTGCGGCGGACGCCACCACCAGCTTGTGCCTGCCCCTCTGCTCGGACATGCCTCCGCAATACCCCGCCGCCGCTAAATAACTTGCATCAGACCTCAAAGTCACGCGCGGTACTGGCGGGATATGGTCGCGGTGAGGAGCATGGCGGCCACCGCGAACACCAGTCCAAGCTGGAAAGCGGCCTGGAATCCGTCGAGCATGACCGCCGGGTCCAGCGACGGACCCACCACGAACTGGTACACCGCGGGCATGGTGGCGGCGCCGAGGACGTTGCCGGTGTGCCTCATTGTCTGGTGGGTGCCGGAGGTGGTGCCGAGGTTCTCCACCGGCACGGAGCTGAAGACCCGGCGGTTGTTGGGGGCGTTGAACCCTCCGTAGCTGACTCCCATGAGTATGAGCCCCGCCAGGGCGATCAGCAGCATGTCGAGCCTTCCCAAGCTGAGGAAGAGCAGCATTGCGGCCACCATCGCCGCCGCCGCGCCCAGGGTGAGGCCGTAGGACCCGCGGTAATCGGAGGCCCTCCCGCTGGCCGGACCCAGGAAGGTAATGAGAACCGCCGGGATGAGGAACATCATTCCCATGGCGGCGGTGTCGAGGCCGCGGACGTCCTGAAGGTAGAAGGGCAGTATGACCATCGATCCGGAGTAGCACATGTAGAGGAGGGACATGGAGAACAGGGAGCGCATCACCCGGGTATTGAATATCACATTGGGCTCGAGCAGCGGCGACTTCGCCGACTTCTGCCTCCGCACCACCACTGCCGCGGCGGCCGCGGCGGCCAGGGCGGACAATGCTACTCCCGCGGTCAGGCCGTCTATCACCCCCCGGTTGATGGCCAGCACCGAGAACAATATCACGGCGAAGAACGCCGCCGTCTGCGGGATGTCGGCAGTAGAGCCGCCGCCGCCGCTGTGGGGTATGTGCCTGGCGGCCAGGAACAGGCCGGGCACGGCGATGGCGAAGAGCAGGAAGAACAACGAGCTCCAGGGAAGGTAGCTCAGCATGACGCCTGACACGATGGGGCCGGTCATGAATCCCATCGACCCGAAGACCGCTGACCATCCCAGGCCGCGTCCTCTCATTCCCGCCGGAAGGTTCACGGACATGATGGCGAAGTTGACCGACAGCATCATGGCCGCGCCCACGGCGGAGAAGGAACGCAACACCACCACTGCCAGGAAGGAGTCGAGCATGTAGCCCAGGCCCACGGCGAGGTTGGCGGCGGCGAAGAGCCCCATGCCCGTGATGAACAGGCGGCGGTGCCCGATCACATCGCCCGCCCGGCCGAAGGGAAGCAGCAGGCTGCAGAGCACGATGCCATGGACGATGACCACCCAGGCGGCGGTGCCTAGGTCCATTTGGAAATGAGCGGCCATAGTGGGCAGAGCGATGTTCACCATGTTGATGTCGAAGGCTATCAGGAAATTGCTCATGGCGGCGGCGCTCACCAGCAACAGATGCCTTCTTCCAGCTTCGCTCATGATTGGCCTATGGTGTGTGTGCGTGATTACAGTTGCTATGGCCGCGCATCAGACGCCGCCCATCCGGTCCCCGATGACCGCCATCCAATTCATCTCCTCCACCAGATGCACCTCGGTCTCAAAGCCTTCGATGGCGATGAGGTCGGCGATCCCCTCCGGGTCCACCAGCGTGAATCCGTGGAGCCGGCTGTTCTCTTTGTTGCGGTCGTCGAAATCAGGATGGGGATAGGCCTCGCTGACGATCATCAGCGTCCCTCCGGGGGCGGTGACGCGGCCTAGCTCGGCGATTCCGGCGGCCAGGTCCTCCCAGAAGAAATAGCTCTCGACGGAGATGACCAGGTCGAAGCTGCCGCTGCGATAGGGAAGGGAGCCGGCCGGCGCTTGGACGAGCTCCATCCTTCCGCTGTTCACCAGCTCGCGGTTGCGTTCGAAGCAGAACTCCAGAGCAGAGGCGGACACATCGGCGCCATACAGGGACGCCTTAGGCCAGCGTTGGGCGGCCAAGCTCAGGGCCAAACCCCCTCCGCAGCCCACGTCGAGCACGCCCCCCGGCTCGACGCCCTCCAATCTGGAGAGCGCCCATTCGGTGAGCGGAAGATGATGCTCGTTCATGCTCTCCATGATTTTCCTCCCCTCCTCTCCGCGGGGGTGCGAGTACTGCGAGCCGCTACCTTGGTCCATAGAGCCACCAGCGACTAGCCCGTAGATTAATCTTTCATATCCGTCCTGGACGGCGGTGAATAGAATTATATCCGTTCATTAATATGTGAACAGGATGGACGAGGTCGACATCAGGATGGCGATAGAGCTGACCCTGGAGCCCCGTGCCACATTCAGGGACCTCTCCAGGGTCATGGGCCTGTCGGTGACCGCGGTGCACAAACGGTTCAGGTCCCTGGTGGTCCGGGGCATATTCAGGAGATTCACCGCCTCGCCCTCGCCATGGGCCTACGCCTGCCCGGTATGCATGATAAGCGGTCGCTTCGACCCCCATGAGGAGGAAGAGGTCCTATCGTCCATCGTGTCCGACGACCGGGTGCATTCGGTGCACATCGGATCCGGCGAGTTCATCTATGTGGCGGCGATCGCTCGGCCGGGGGAGTCCATCGAGGACGTGAAGAGGGAAATTATCGCCGCGGGGGGGATCGAGGAACCGTTCACCGACTCCATGCACCCTCCTCGACCCTCTGCAGAGCTGCAACCGGAGGACCACCTCATCATATCCGCGCTTCGGGACGACTGCCGTCGGCCCCTGCAGGAGGTCGCTGAGCTCACCGGGATGAGCACCAAGACCCTGAAGAGGAGGCTGGACCGTATGCGGGACGAGGAGCTGATATGGATGAGGCTGGAATGGTCGCCGCTCATCAGCGGCGACTACCTGGCGATAATGAACGTCACCCTGGCCGATGGAAGTCCGAATCTGGACGCGGTCAATGAGATCCGCCGTCGATACATGCCGCCGGTGGTTGGCCTGAGCGCCTTGGTAGAGCATCCCCGACAGCTCCTGCTCGGAGTATGGGCCCGGAACCTGGTGGAGCTGCATGAGACGCGCCGCGAGCTGCAGGGCTGCGGTCTGTTCGGATCTTTGCGCTACCACATACTCACCGACATGCTTGATTGCCGATGCTGGATAGACACGGTATCGGGTCCGTCCTGAGCGCGTCACGCACGGTCCCTATGACTTTCGAAAGAAACCACCGTTCATAAAAGGCCAGAACCGACGGGGAGCGGCCGTGAGCGACCGATGCCAATGGGCGGTCGGCGGAATCGGAACAATGCATGCGAATGCACGCACAGGCCGGTCACCAATCGTCTTTCGGTCGCTAGCGTGACAGCATGGGCATTGTGGCAAGGCATCGCTTGTTATAATAATGGATTAAAGAATGAATAAAGTGTTTATTTTCGATCACGCTTATTCAGCGCGCCAAATCTTCAGAACCTGTCGCGTCGCGGGGGTGCGTGCTTCTTGTAGCAATCCCTGCAATAGACTGGCCTGCCCTGGGTAGGCTTAAAGGGGACTTCGCATTCCTGATTGCAATCAGAGCATGTCGCCTTGTGGAATTCCCTGGGTGGTCTATCCCTGTCAAAAGACATCCTTTCTCAACTCCTTTTCCTATAAGACCGTACACCGTACTCCCTATGCCTAACTTAACTAGCGTCTTGTTCTTAGGGATATGACCAGGCTTAGCGTACCGTTCCACGGTCCAAAAGTGTAGACATCGTTCTAGTATAAAAAATATTAGTAGCGACCGTTGCAACACGTGACCAACCCTTAAATAAGAATCACCAGGAAACACCATGCCACGGGCGGGAAGGACATGAAAAAGGGTTTGGCCGCTCCGCCGATCAGAACCGTTCCTTCCGCGGCGGGGCGTGTATCTTGTAGCATTCCCGGCAATACACCGGCCTGTCCTGCACCGGTTTGAAAGGGACCTCGCATTCCTCTCCGCAGTCCGAGCAGGTCGCCTTGTGGAATTCACGTGGCGGTCTGTCCCTGTCCTGTCTCAATTCTTCACTCTCCTTATACGCCGAGGCCTGCGGCCAATGGGCGCGTCAGGCACGGTCTGGAATACGAATCCGTTTTCCAGGTATAATAAAATTGAGTTGATGCAGACCGCGGGGCCGGCTCCGGACCTAGCGCAAAGTTTTCTATTTGGACTCCCATAATAGCCTTATGGTCGACTGCATGATGAACGCCTACCACGCCTTCCGCCGCGATGTCAGGCATTGCGGACTCTCTGATGAACTGATATGCACCAACGGCGATTGCAGGATATGCAACATACCGCTCTGGTTCCTTCCTTGGAAGGAGGACACTGAGAAAGTGAAAGAGGAGTTCCACCGGCTATTGACCTGCTATGAGGAGCCGGAATGAAGGTGGCGAAATCATTATAACATCCCATCTCCAAATCTAAGACGGAGGTGAAACGAATGCCAGTGTATGTAGTGCTTTCCAGGCTGACCAGCGATGGCAGGAAGACCCTCAAGTCCAACCCGGAGCGCTTGAAGGAGGTCAACAAGGAGATCGAGGCCATGGGCGCCAAGGTGGTGCACCAGTACGCCCTGTTGGGGAGATATGATTTCCTCAACATCCTTGAGGTGCCGGACGAGAAGGTCATAGCCAAGGTGCTGGTCGAGATGGGGTCCCGCGGGACCCTGCAGACGGCCACGATGCAGGCGATGCCCATCGAAGAGTTCCTTCATTCCATGGACTGAAGGCGAAACGACAAATCGCCCGGGCATTCCTCGGGCGAAGGTTCTTTTTTAGGTGATGCTGTGAGCGAGGAAAGAAAAAGGAAGATTCTGGCCCTGATAGTGGGGGCGCTGTTCGTGATGGCGGTGGCCACTGGCTCGATATCGTATATCATCCAATTCCTGGTCGCCAACCCCTGAGGCCTGCGGCCGAGGATAATTGTATATCCCCATAGGGTTGTTCGATGTCCATGCCCCCCATGCCCGTCAGAGACGCGGTGGCCGCCAGGAGGGCGAAGAGGGCGATCTCTACCGCTTTCATCAGCGATGAGGAGACCCATGCCATGGCGGAGGCGATGCGGCTGTCGCCCTCGTGCAACAACAAGCAGCCATGGCACGTCATAGCGGTGCGGGGCGCCGCGGCCCTGGAACGGCTCAAGGGCTGCCTGCCCCGCGGCAACGGGTGGGCCAAGGCATCGCCCCTCATATTGGCGGTGTGCTCCCGCGCCGAGGATGATTGCATGTTGTCCGATGGCCGCGACTATCATCTGTTCGACTGCGGCCTGGCGGTGGGGGAGATGATGCTGGCTGCCACCGAGATGGGCATCATAGCCCATCCCATCGCCGGTTACGACCCTCTCATGGCCAAGGAGGCGCTGTCGGTCCCCGAGGACTTCATCCTCATAACCTTGGTGGTCTGCGGGCGTCCAGGCAACGACAGCAGCATGCTATCGGAGAAGCAGCTTTTGGCGGAGGGGGAGAGGCCGGCGCGCAGGCCGAGTGGCGAGAACCTATTCGCCGACGCATGGGGGGCTCCGTTGTTTCCCGAAGTCCACTCAGAGCATCTCAGCGAGGACTGAGGCGAGGAAGGAATCGAGCTTCCCTCCCCATCCCTCTTCCAATGGGCCGGACATGGCAACGCATTCCAGCTCCAGCGAGCCTCGGTGCCTCATATGGCCTTTGGAGATTATGCCCTCCATCATCTCCGTGGTGCGGAAGCGCGGGCCTCCCTCGCCCTCGGGCAGCCTGGTGACCACCAGCGCGTAGTCACCGTCCCGTTGGACCGCGGACACCGCCTTCAGCAGCGAACGCATCTTGCGCGGCGGCCTCCCTATGTGGGTGGGGGAGCAGAACAGGTAGAGGTCGGCGCCCTTGACCTCCTCCGCGAGTATGTCATGCACATTGTGGCAATCGGCCTCGTGGCCGATGGCCCGTAGCGACTTGGCCATGTGCATGGAGGCCTCTCGGTTATGGCCGTAAGTAGTCTGGTATATGATGACGGCTTTGATGGCACTCACCGTTGCATGCATAGTTCAGCGGTTTTAATACCCTGTCCTCTCGGTGTGGGTAAAACTATTATTAATGCGCTGATGATTCAATGCGGCCGTAAGGAGCGTGCGACCTTTGACCCAGGGCGTTTTGGACCGATTGATGGATAGGTTGAGGCTGGAGAACGAGCCCGAAGAGAGGATAGACCCGCGGGCTTGGAAGGTATGGACCATAGCGGGGGCGATGAATTTCGTCATCCTGCTACCTTTGGCACTGGCGTTCGACCGTTTCATCGTGGGACTGGTCAACCTGCCCCCGCTGGCGGGCACGGCGGCGCTGGCCTTGGCGCTAGCCTACGGCCCCTGGGGGATGGCCATCGCCCCGTGGCTCCGCATGCGTTTCTGGCGCTACGAGGTCCGCGAGAAGGAGATGGAGATCCAGCACGGCATATTCATCATCAAGAGGCACTTGATCCCCATGGTGAGGGTGCAGCATGTGGACACCGAGCACGGGCCGCTGATGCGCTACTTCGGCCTCGCCACGCTCTTTGTGAACACCGCCGCCACCCGTTTCCCCATCCCCGCCCTGCCTCAGGGCAGGGCGGAGGAGCTGCGGGGAGAGATATCCGCCCTGGCCGGGGTCAGTGATGAAGATGTCTGAATACAGACGGCAGCACCCGATGATGATGGTCTTCGAGGCCAGCCGCAGCGCCCCCGCCTTCATCGGCCTCGGATTCGTCACATCCATAAGCGCTCTCAGCGCCTCCCTGGCGCAGTTCGCTCTACAGTTCATCTCCGTTTTCCTGGTGCTGATGCTGATCTCCTCGGTGTTCAACAGCCTGAACTGGGCGTTCTTCTGGTACCGCCACGAGCCCGGGTACGTGCACATCCACCGCGGGGTGTTGTTCAAGAGCGAGCGCTCCATCAAGCGCGAAAGGGTCCAGTCCGTGAACGTCTACACCAACATTCTGCAGCGGGCCATCGGTTTGGCCACGCTGCAGATCAAGACCGCCGGCACCGGCACCGAGGCGGAGGTCAACCTCCGCGCCCTCACCCTCGACGAGGTGGAGGAGATAAAGGCCAACCTGAAGAAGGAGCAACATCCTGGCATCGAAGCGGCGGAGGAGTCCGAGCAGGCGGTGCACCGCCTGGACGGCAAGGACCTATGGCTGGCGGCGATCACCTCCGGCCGTTTCCTGGTGCTGTTCTCGGTGGCGGCCCTACTCTTCTCCCAACTCTTCCCCTACGTGCCCGACCGGATGTACGAATACGCCTTGGAGCTCCTTATCGATGTGCCGGTGACCGCCATCGCCATCGCCGTCGTTCTCCTCTTCCTGCTTTCATGGGCGCTGTCGATAATCTCGTTCGTGGTGCAGTACGCCCGCTTCACCATCAGGCGCTACGAGGACCGCCTGGAGATAACATGGGGCATATTGAAGCAGAACCATGTCACCGTGGGGCTCAACCGCCTGCAGGCGCTGGTGGTCAAGGAGGGGGTGCTCAGACAGCCCTTGGGCCTCAGCACCCTTTTCATCGAGGTCGCCGGCGGCGGCGCCGAGGGCCAGGAGCAGATATCCATGCTCCACCCGCTGGTGCGGGTGAAGGGGCTCCCTGATTTCCTGGGCGCGATCCTTCCGGAGTACCGCGTTCCGTCGTCCCCGGTGGAGCTACCGCCGCGCTCTCTGCGGCGCTACATGCTGCGTGCCATGGCGCCCACCGCCCTCTTCGCCGCGGGGGCATGGGCGGTGTTGGCCGATCTCGACATCGGAATCGGATGGGCGGCGTTCGCCCTGCTGCTACCGGCCGCCGTGCTCGCTGTCTCCCGCCACGGCAACGGAAAGACCTCCATCAACGGTAACCAGCTGACACTCCGTTTCCGCGACCTCAATCGCTACACGGTATTGATCAACAAGCCCCATCTGCAGTCGCTCAGCATCCTCGCCAACCCCTTCCAGCGCTACAACGACCTGCGCACGGTGGAGGCGGCGGTGCTCTCTTCCCCCGGCGGCAAGTCGTTCCGGGTCAAGGACGTCGACGCTGAGGAGACAGGGAGGCTCTGGGAATGGTACTCCTCCCGGAAGGCATGACGGTCCGAAAGCGGTTGCCACGCTGAAGGCGGGACTTCCCCGCCGGGCGGGTCACCGGACGGGGGCACATCCGTAACGTTAATGAGCTCTGATGATGATGACAATCAGAGGTGGAGCGTAATGGCGGATGTGATATTGGCTGCGGCGATGGTGCTTGTGGTGGCAATGGTGTTGCTGATTAGAAGAGAGAACGATTGGAATCTGGGACGCTGAGCGGGCGCTCGCCTTTTTTTGCACCGCCGCCGAACGGCATGTCGGCGTCGCCCCGCCCGCACATGCCCGTCCCGGCGCCAGCAGGTGGCCGGAATCCCCCTGCCGCATGACGCCATCCATCGCGGGGCAGGCCCGCCATCGCCGCTCAGCGGCCCCGAGCGATGGAAGGCTTTTATCCCGTCAGGCGTTGCATACTAGGGATGAATGCAGAGTCTGCCGAGAGGGCCATCGAGGAAAGGTTCAAAAGGACCGTCGCCGCCGATGACAAGATACACATAGCCCACATGATGGTCCATTCCGACAAGCTCTGAATGCACGTCGAGACCGCCGCCTCCGACGAGGGGATATACTCCCACCCGGAGCAGCACTATTTCACCGTCAGCATCGGCAAGATGTTCACATCGGTGATCCTCGCCAACCTTGAGGAGCAAGGAGCGTTCTCCTACGGGGACCGCATCGCCGAGCACCTCGACGCCGACATAATACGTGGGCTGCACGTACACAAGGGCGTCGATCACAGCCAGGACATGACCGTAGGGCAGCTGCTGAACCACAGCTCCGGCCTGCACGACTACTTCGAGGAGGGCAGGTCGATAAAGAAGATGGAATTGGATGTCTTATTGGATGGCACTGACCGGTTCTGGACTCCGCGGGAGATAGTGGAATACTCCAAGGCCACGAGGGAGACGCAGTCCCCTCCTGGCGAAGGGTTCTACTACTCCAGCACCGGATACCACCTCTTAGGGCTCTTGATCGAGGAGCTCATCTCGATTCCCTACCACCGGGCGTTGTCCTCGTACATATTCCGCACGCTGGGCAAGGAACGCTCCCATCTGATACAGTACTCCGAGCCGATGGAGGGGAGCGAGCACCCCGTAGCAGGCGTCTTTCTGGGTGATATCAACGCCATCGGCTATCGCAGCCTCAGCGAGGAGTACGCCGCCGGGGACGTCATCTCCACCTCCGAGGACCTGCTGCGCTTCACACGCTCCTTCGCCGAGCGGGGAATCGTCAGCGAGAGCGCCCTGGAGAAGATGCAGGATTGGAGGAAGTTATCCCCTGGCCTCGATTACGGCTACGGGCCGATGCGCTTCCGCAGGATTCCTCTGCTGATGCCTTTCGAGCTGTGGGGTCACGCCGGCGGGACCGGGGCCTTCATGTTCCACAACCCTGAGGACGACCTGCATGTGATAGGCACCGTCCAACAGCTAGGCCACCACGGCAAGGCATTGAGCATGGCGTTCCGCGCCCTGGCGACCGCGTCCAAGGTGAGGTGAGCGCTCTTCCCCTGCTGAGCCCGCGGCAGGCCATTGAACAAAATATATACCGGTCAGGAGATGACGCTCCCCGCAGGAGACGTTGAAAACATGAATATGGCCCGCGAGACCGCACGTCTGTTCGACAGGATGAGGGAGCGGAGGCCCCTTGTCCATCATATAACCAACTACGTGACAGTGAACGACTGCGCCAACATCGCCATATGCGCCGGCGCGGCGCCGGTCATGGCCGACGCGACGGAGGAGATGGACGACATGGTCGCCATCGCCGGCGCCCTGGTGCTGAACATCGGGACGTTGAACGAGCGCCTGGTGAGCTCCATGCTGCAGGCGGGCAAGAGGGCCAACGAGATGGACATCCCCGTAGTGCTCGACCCGGTCGGCGTCGGCGCCACCCCCTACCGGACCGAGACAGCGAAGATGCTGTTGGACAAGCTCGAGGTCAGCGTCCTCAAGGGCAACGCCGGCGAGGTGGCCACCCTGGCCGGTTCCGAGGCCAAGGTGGTCGGTGTTGATTCGAGAGAGGTGAGCGGGGACCTGCTCACCATCTGCGAGGAGTACGCCGTCCTCTCCGGTTGCAACGTGGCCATGACCGGCCCTCAGGACTTCGTCAGCGACGGGACGAGAAGCTACATGGTGGAGAACGGCGACGATATGATGGAGATGGTCTCCGGCACCGGCTGCATGGCGTCCACTCTGGTGGGCGCGATGGTGTCAGGGAAGGAGGACGCCCTGGCGGAGACCGCCGCCGCCCTGGCGGCATTCGGTCTCGCCGGCGAGCACGGCGCCCGGTCGGCTCAGGGGCCGATGTCCTTCAAGACGGCGCTGTTCGATGGGCTGCAGGCGTTGAAGGTCACCGAACTGGCTGCGGGAGCCAGGGTTACGAGGCTATGACGCGCTACGACCTCTACGTGATAACCGACCGCAAGGTATCCGGAGGTCGCAGCCATGTCCAGATCACGAAAGAGGCGGCCGGCGCGGGAGCGGACGTCATACAGCTGCGCGACAAGACGATGTCCGACGAGGAGCTGTTGGAGACCGCCCGGGAGCTCAAGGGCATGACCCGCTCCACCGGAACCATCCTGATAGTGAACGACAGTCTGGAAGCGGCTCTGCGCTCCGGGGCCGACGGCGTCCACCTGGGACAGACGGACTTGCCAGTGCGGGAGGCCAGGGAGCTTGCGCCCCTCGGTTTCATAATAGGGGTCTCAGTCGCTGACGCCGAAGAGGCCCTCGAGGCCGAGAGGATGGGGGCGGATTACGTGGGCCTCGGGCCTATATACACCACCGGCTCGAAGGACGACGCCGGCCCCGCATGCGGCCTTGAAGCCCTCAAGAAGGTGAAGACGGCTGTCGGCATCCCGGTGGTCGCCATCGGCGGGATCACCAAGGGAAACGCTGCGGAGACGCTGCGCAACGGCGCCGACGGCCTGGCGGTCATATCGGCGGTGCTGGCGCATCCGGACATAGGCGAGGCGGTGCGGGAGATGGCTGCGGTCATCGCCGCGGCGAAGGCTGGCCGGGCATGAACCGCCGAGGATCGGACATTCTCATTCAGGGTAGCGACACTGGGTCAGGCGTCCATGGCCTCAAATCCACACCTTGTTACGCAGAATGTATGTGGCGACAAAGAAGGCAATCACCAGCACCAATGCGGTCGAAGCTAGCGCCAGGTCTCCGGCCCCCAGCCATTGGTCGAAAGCAAGATAGCTGCCGAACAGAACGGCCAGAAGCGCGACCGCCACCGCCACCCGCAATACCAGCTGTCTCCTCATGTCCATTCTCACAACTCCCGTCCGACCGTCTCGGTATGTTGTTTTAAGGGTTTCGCCCCGGACCGAAAATAACCCTAGCGGACGGTTATGTTACTCGATGATCATGCCGTGTCATCTGGATTCCATGTGTTACGCATACACCTGGTGTCCCCGAGGATTCTGAACATACAGAAAAAACATTAGAGTGGAAGGGCCCTCATTGCATCTGAGAAGGAGGCCCCTGATTGGAACTTAGGGTGGAGAGGACCGGTGAATACAATCGTGTGCTCAAAGCGCTGTGGAAACTCAGGATGGAGTTCATCCGCATCCAGTACCGGGACCCGCACGACCCCCGCCTGGACACCTTACGGACGGAGATGACCTTCCTGAAACGGTCCTTGATACTGATGGACTATGAGAGGGACGGCATGGAGCCTCCCAAGGCATTCAGGAGGGGCATCGAAGACATCGACGAGTAGGGATGGGTGCGGCCAGCAAGCGGTAGAAGATACCTATGCCCCATCATCGCCCATCGGTCGCGCCGTTCGCCACCATGGCCAGCAGTCCAGTGTCGAATGCCCTGTCCTCTCCTCTCATCCTTGCTCGTGGGAGTTCAGGAATCCGTGCCGATGGTCATGTAGGAACGGCAGCGCATGCCTCCGGCACACATGGCGTGGAGCATTGACTCTATGGCCTCCGAGTTCGGCTCGGTCTCGGTCGCCACCCGACCGTAGAACCTACCCCTAGATTTCGCTTAGGTAGCGGAGGAAAGACCTCATCCTCCGCGGTGCCCCTTCACACCCATACTACGGAAAACATCCACCTGAAACTGTGGTTAGACATTATGCGCATCGAGATGTCAGGGCCGCTTCTCCGCTACTATTCGATGGAAGTGATGCTACGGTAAATGGGCGTACAACACTCGGTCATGAGTGGAGAATTGATGTCGATATCGTATCAAAGACCACGATGGTCAATCCAGTAATCAGAAAAATGAAAGAATAATTGTCGTTCATCCTTCATTACAAGACACGTGTGTATCGAATATCACTTTGGATGGGAGGGTAGTTTATTCCTGATTTATTGGTATAACGCATAATTATATATATGAAATACAAAGAAGGTGTATATATAAGTGATAGAATGAATCCGCAGAATAGTAATTTAGGACAGGAGATATCCGGTGGAATACGTGATATCATAGAAAATATCAGGTCTGGAATCGGGAATTCCGGCCAGGAAATATCAGAATCCATAACTGGTCTGTTAGGAGATATGATAGATCTCTTCCCATTCATATTCTCTTTATGATAGCATAAACGAATAGGATTTTTCCACCAAACCTTTTTCTTCACTTACTCAAGCAAAAAGCGAGTTTTCTGAAGGATTCTCGGTGTATCCCATATCTTTCGTTTACACCCTGAGTTCGACAGTTTGCAGTCCTAGTATTTGTTCTGGGTAGTGTTTATGGAACCAAGCTATAGGAAGAATGAAGGTGTCCTGAGCCTTGCTTGGATTTGTGTCAAAACAAACTAAACTCAGTACGAATCTGATAGAGATTAACGACAACAAGTCAATTCCGATAGGGACCATCGCCGCGGTGCGGCATTTCATGGAAAAATTAGAGCTCGATTCCCTGTTTACACAATTTAAGGGACGGGCCGGCGTTCTCTTCGCGCTCGCTGCCGCCTCGATCCGCTACTGATTGACGGAGAACTTTTCTATCGAGGGTTGTGGCCTTTGGCTTCAATCCAAGGAACTGCGACAGGAGTTGGGAATCCGGGGGAAAGTGAGTTTTCGCACCCTCAACCGTGCTGTGGAGATAGTCGGTGAGAACATGCCGGAGATCCTTCATGCCGTTCGAGAACGAATCTTCTCCATGTATGCGCTGGATCATACCGATGTGAACATTGACACCACGTCCGTCTCCGTCTATGGAAACAACGGCCCCTTGAGTGCCTATGGCTACTCAAGGGGCCGTAGACCGGATTTGGAACAAGTTAACTTCGGTGTAGCGGAGATCAGACATCCCATCAACATTCCGATTGATTTAGCGGTTGACCGTGGAAACGCCGCCGATCCGATGCAGTTCCTGAACATCATTGAGAACGTCGTCAGCCACATGCGACCGGGTTCGATGTTTGTCTTCGACGCCGGAGGTGATCCGAAGAAGAATCTTGACCGTATCGCTGAGCACGGGATGCGCTACGTCACGCGGAAGAAGATGAACATGTCCGTTGACAAGCGCATCTCCGAGAACAAATTGGGACGAAATCGACATCGTGGATGAGGTTCGGGGTCTTTGCTGCGTCAAGCACACTTTCACCTCTTCTGGACGGACCACGTACCTCTTCTCTCGCTCTTTGTACGAAATGAAGATGGCGTCCGTTGATGGGTGCGCACGCAAATGCGTGCGCGATGCCAAGGACGCCATATCGTATTCGAAGAACGGTAAACTCCGCATATCCAAGACCGTGGTGAAGAAGTTCAATCCTTTGCTGAAGGTCAACATAACCGTGCAACAGGCCTTCTTTGACGGCGAAGACGCCATGTTCGAAATACACGAAAGAGATGATAATGAACCATCGAGGGGGGTTTTCAAGCTCCAGTCGTTGATGAATTTGACGCCGTTCGAGGTCTACGGGATCTACCGTCGAAAAGACACCGTCGAGAAGCTCATCGAGTCTCTCAAGAACCACATCAACATAAAGCCTCTCAGGGTATAATCAGAGCACTCCGTCAAAGGCATTTTGTTACTGGGTTTCCTTGCTCAATTGATCGTCTCCATGATGCGTTTCGAGAACCTTAAGATACGCGAGAGATCGTCAAAATTCATCATCCGCTCGCTGGAAAAATGACAGTTACGCACATTTTTGATGCGACCGGACGCTCGACGCGCATATTCTCCAACTTCGAACCCCTAAACACCACGATTCTGCGGGAGATTATGATAAAACCGGGGGTGAACGGGGCCGTTTAGGCCCCGTACCGAGGGAAAAGGATGGTGAAATTGTATCACCACATTAGTGAAAGCTAAGTGTCGAGTTTTTTTCAGAACACTATATTCTCGACATCAAACTGTCGAGGTCAGGCTTTTAAATAGTTACAAACTATTTCAATTATTGTTGAAATACATGAACATGATAAATGGAGATATGACAGGAGGCTTCGTGCTCAGAACTGACAAGGACCGAGGAGGGAATGAGTGATGGAGAAAATATCGGTCGATTACACTGTCTGCACCGAATGCGGCAAGTGTGTAAAGATCTGTCCCAACAATGCGTTGGGTTTCGAGGATAAGAAACCGGTACTATTGAATGAGGCAGGCTGCACCGAATGCGGCATATGTGAGGACCAGTGTCCGGTGTCCGCGATCACCCTTAACACGAGGACCATCCCTGATGAGGAGATCGTCAAGAAGGCCGGTGGAGTCAGATTCACCGAGACCAGTGATCTTCTGAAGGATTTGCTGGGTATGGACAACGAACCCGTCGGATTGAAATTGGTGGGACCTGATGACGAGATTGAGGAGAATTTCAACACCTTCGGCTCGCCCACGCGACACTGTGTATCTATCCACATGGCCAGCCTGGGAGCGCCGCTGTACATATCCGCGTCCAATCATGCCTGCGCCGCCGGCAAGTCGTCGTTGGGAATGGGACCCCTCCCGGAGAAGGTAGCATCAGGACAGATGCCGTACATGCACGGCCTCGCCTCCAGCCCTGAATCGGCAGCGAGGGTGATGGCCGAGGTCCCCAGATTGCCCGAGGGCTCTTCCATCGGCAGTCTCGTAGGTCCGCTTGACTCGTTCGAGAGCGAGCCTGACGTCATCGTTCTGGTGGTCAGTCCGAAATTGGCCATGTGGGTCGCCAACTCCTTGATCTACGAGAAGGGCACACCGCGCCTGACCGCGAATTTCGCCGGTATGCAGGCCTCCTGCGCTGATGCGACGACACTGCCCATAAAGACGGGGGATGTCAACTTCACTGTCGGCTGCTACGGTTGCCGTTCCGCCGGTAAACTGGAGGATGACCAGATGTATGTCGGCATACCCTTCAGTAAACTCGGAAAGGTCGCCGAAGGCTTGAAGGGCCTACGCCGTGCCATGGGCAATCTCGAGGATGCATCCGTCCGTGAGAAGGAGAGCGGTAAAGGCTGCGGCGTCTGAAACGGGCTTCGGCCCGATCAAACTATTTTCTTATCATAAGCACCGAAAGGGTGAGTGAAATCGTTGTCACATTCGATGTTCAGCGGTGTCACACATAAAGCAACGATTTCGCTGTAAGAATGATTTTTCATCGGTTGTAACACGTCAGCCGATATATGTTCACGTGTCAAGAGATCATTATGTGACTTCTGGTTCTTGGGGATATTGCTAGTACGTCACCGTCTTGAACAAAAGTGCGTTAACAATATCCACGCATCCACCTTCTTCATTCAAATGCTGAACGTATGGTTATAACCGGGACCATCCGAATGTACCGTTTATGTATCCATCAATTCGATCGTCCTCATACCATCGATCTTCCTATCTGCAACGATGAACCCAACGGCCTCTCCATGGAGTCATTATTGTATCTGTTCCTATCACACCGGCCATAACGGGGTAGTTGATTTATGCATCTGCCTCCCTTGATCATATATGACGGGGGAGGACGGGAGGATACGGGGAATCCTCAACGACCTGAAACAAAGGGGACTCGTACGTGATAGGGTGGCATTGATAATCGACGATGACATGCCCAGCTCCAAGGCATCGCTTCTCAAGCGGTCGATAAGGATCAATCCCGCCTATGCTGCTTTGTCTGATGACGGCGTTCGGTTCATACTTCTGCACGAGGAGGGACACATGGTTTTCTTCCAACGGACCTTGGCCATCTTGGCATCTCTCGCCTTGCTCCTCATTCCCGTCGGTATCATCTTGAGCAACGTTCTTCCATCGGTACTGGCGTCGATGGTGGGGTTCGTCATAAGTGTTGTTACGATAGTGGTGGTCTTCAGGTCGACATCCGAGATACGGCATGAGGATGAGTTTAGGAGCGATCTTCATGCCGCAAGGATACTGCAGGAACAGTTCGGCGTCCGAAGACCGTCCCTTGTGGCTAAGGAATGCTTTGATCACGACGTTATGGATGTGGAAGGTGTGGACTTATTGCTCCTTATGGGGCGTGTACTCGAGACACATCCCGACGTGGTGGAAAGGGTACGTAGGGTCAAGGATGAGTTACAAACCGTCTGCAGCTCAACTCACTAATGTACAAAGGGCATCCCGATATAAATCCGCGGTTTACGCTAGATTTTTATGTATGACTTTTATAAAATGTGGGTGCTAGAATGGGGAATAGTGGGCCCAATGAGATTTGAACTCATGACCTCCCGGTTATCAGCCGGGCGCTCTAACCAACCTAAGCCATGGGCCCCTGTGATGGAACCTCGAATAAAGCTAAACGATAAAAAGGTTTGC
>PWHV01000022.1 GCA_003555025.1 Methanomassiliicoccaceae archaeon
AGGGAGTGCACGGTGCACATGGTCAACACCATCCGCTCGCCGCAGGAGACGCAGTCGCTGATACGCGGGCTGCTGCTCGCCTGCGAGGACCCCCGTCAGGACTGAGGGCCCGAACCGCGCCCAAGCTCGAACACGCTATCAGAGGAGGCGCGCCTCCTGCCTTACGGCCAACTGTCCGCCGCCCCACGCGGCCTGGCGCGATCGGCGGCGTTCTTGAGCATCGACCATCGGCCCTAACCACCGAGGAATCAATAATAAGCACCATCGCCGTTTCGTGACGGTCCTAGCATGACGATGATGAGAAGAATCCTGTTCATAGCCCCGAGGTTCCACACCAACCAAGCGCATGCGGTCAGAGCTCTGCTCCGCTCCAGAAAGGACGTTGTATTCCTGGCACGGCGCATCCGCAGCAAGGAGGACCACGATGACCTGGCGCCGGTGGTCCTGGGGGAGGGATACATCTCCGCATCGCTCCGCGGCCTTGCCGACGTCAAGACGCACAACAAGCTGTTCTCCTATCCTCCGGCGCTAAGACTGATAAGAACGGCGAGAGAGTTCCAACCCGACATCACCGTGATCCGTGAGCAGGGAGGCTATTCCTCGTTATCGATGCTTCTCATGAGGGCGCTGGGATTCAAATGCGTCCTCCACACGCAGAGGCCGATCTGCAACCCTCCTGATGACGAGGGGCGCACCCCGCTGACCCGGGTTCTGCAGTTCATCAGTTCGCCGTTGATGCGTTACGAGATCACGCCCCTTCTGGGTCTGACGGAGGCGGAGGGCCTTCAGGACCGAGGGCTTGAAGCGGTCAGTATGGAGACCGACGGTTCAAGGGAGGAATCCGGAACGACGGACGCTTCCAGCGGGTTTGAGCCTTATAGGGTCCTGATAAGGGGGACCCGCTCCCGGCACCGCGGGCGGACGGTGTTCCATGTGCCTTTCGTCGTCGAGCAGCCTTGGCCGAAGGAGGAATGGCCTGAGGAGGGGCCAGTCAGGATACTCACGGTAGCTGAGTTCAGGGAGAGGAAGAGGGTCCTGGAGCTCGTCGAGGCGACGGCCCATCTACTCGCCGGGGGCAGGGACGTCCGCCTGACCATAATCGGTAACGCCGGCGATGAGAGAAAGGTACGTTACCGTGACATGGTGCTCGAACGCATCGAATCCTTGGGCATTGAGGGCGCCACCGAAGTGAGGATGGACCTCTCCCACAAGGAGACCCTGATGGAGTACCGGCATCATGACATCTTCATCCTCCCCTCCGACGACGAGCCGGCGGCCTACTCGCCGCTTGAGGCCATGGCCAGCGGTCTCCCTGTGATATGCTCAAAGGGCAACGGCACCCACGAGTACATAATTAACGCCAAGGGCGGCCTTGTTTTCGCTGAGCGGGACTTCGAAGGAATGCTCCGTTACCTGGAGAGTCTGGTCGAAGACACGGGGCTACGGAGGGGCCTGGGCAACAACGGGAAGGAGTTCGCCCGCGCTCGATTGCGTCCCGATGTCCACTGCCAGCTCCTCGAGGGGGTCCACCGCGTCATATCCGCCGACCAATAGCGATTTAAGCGCGGATTCGGTTGGAGCGGCGATGAGCGGCCGCAGCTTCGCCCAGAAGGCACTGTCCCGCGCCAGCGGATGCGATGCCGCGGTGGGGGACACCGTGGTGGCCAAGGTGGACCTGGCCATGAGCCACGAGAACGCCGCTCTGGTCTCCAGCAAGTTCCGCGAGATGGGCGCTGAGCGGATATGGGACCCTGCCAAGGTGGTCCTGGTGTTCGACCACCGCATGCCCGCCAACACCGTCTCCGCCGCCGAGGGCCATCGCAAGGTGCGGCTCTTCGCCGAGGAGGAGGGCATAGAGAGCTTCTACCGCCACGGCGAGGGCATCTGCCACCAGGTCCTTCCGGAGATGGGGCACGTGCGCAGCGGCGAGCTCATCGTCGGCTCCGACTCGCACACCACCACCTACGGGGCCTTCGGCGCCTTCGCCACCGGCATCGGCGCCACCGAGATGGCCGCGGTGTGGGCCACCGGGGAGCTGTGGTTCCGTGTCCCGGAGACATTGCGCCTGAGCATCGAGGGCCGGCTGCCGGAGGGCTGCATGTCCAAGGACGTGATACTCAAGGCGATAGGGGAGCTGGGCGCTGACGGCGCTGACTACTGCTGCGTCGAGTACGTCGGCGGCGCGGTGGACGGGATGAGCGTGTCCTCGCGCATGGTGATGTGCAACATGGCGGTAGAGATGGGGGCCAAGGCCGGCGTCTGCTTCCCCGACGATAAGACCCGCCGCTACCTGGGGGAGAGGGGCTCCGGCGGCGAGGAGCTGTTCAGTGACGAGGACTCGGCGCAGCATTGCCACTCGATGGACGTGAGCGGCCTGGTGCCCCAGGTGGCGGCGCCGCACAGCGTGGACAACGTCCTCCCCGCCGACGAGCTCAGCGACGTGAGCGTGGACCAGGCGGTGCTGGGCAGCTGCACCAACGGCCGCCTGGAGGACCTGCGCGCCGCCGCCTCGCTGCTCAAAGGGCGGAGGGTCTCCGCGGCCACCCGTCTCATAGTGGTGCCCGCGTCCCGCGAGACCGCGCTGCGGGCGATGGAGGACGGTACCATGCGGACGCTGATGGAGGCCGGCGCCATAGTCACGAACCCGGGCTGCGGCCCCTGCCTCGGCGCCCACCAAGGCCTCCTCGCCGCCGGCGAGACGGCGGTGGCGACCACCAACCGCAACTTCCGCGGCCGCATGGGGTCCCCAGAGGCGGAGGTCTACCTGGCCTCGCCGCTCACCGTGGCCGCCTCCGCCGTCACCGGCCGCATCACCGACCCGCGGGAGGTGATGCGCTGATCAAGGGGAGGGCATGGAGGTACGGCGACCACGTGAACACCGACCTGATAATACCCGGGAGGTACCTGGACAACTACGACATGTCCTCGCTGGCCCAGCACGCCATGGAGGACATCGACCCCTGTTTCGCTACGAACGTCAAGGAGGGAGACGTGATAGTCGCCGGCCGCAACTTCGGCTGCGGCTCCTCCCGGGAGCAGGCGCCGCTGGTGCTCAAGGAGCTGGGCGTGGCCGCGATCGTCGCCGAGAGCTTCGCCCGCATCTTCTACCGCAACGCGATCAACGTCGGCCTGCCGGTGGTGGTCTGCGCCGACGCTTCGCGGTTGGAGGACGGCGACACGGTGGAGATAGACCTCGTGGCCGGCTCGCTGCGCAGCTCCGGCGGCCTGGTGGCGGAGTTCCCCCCTCTGCCGTCCAAGCTGTTGGAGATTTTGGAGAAGGGCGGTCTGGTGAACGCCCTGAAAGAGAGGCTCCGCCCATGCAGGCCGGATACTGGCCAATGAGCGGGAAAATCAAAAGTTTTATAAGCAACAGGCTAATACGGAGATACTCCCGGTGTGGTGGCATTATATGAAGTACACTAGGTTCGAGAAGGCAAGGATCATAGGCGCCAGAGCGCTGCAGATCTCCTTCGGGGCGCCCGTCCTCGTGGAGTACCCCGAGACGATGATAGACCCCATTGACATAGCCATGCTGGAGTATGATGAGGATTTGGTCCCTATCACAGTGGCTAGAGAGTAAAGGTCGAGGTTTTCCACATGAGTGAAGCGGAAAAGAATGAGCTTTTGGTTCCCGAGGACGTGTATCTCACTTCGGGAGTTCACATCGGCACCCAGCAGAAGAGCGCCGACATGAAGGACTTCATATACAAGGTCAGGTCGGACGGCCTGTATGTTCTGGACGTCAAGAAGACCGACGAGAGGGTCAAGGCTGTGGCCCAGTTCCTGGCCAGCTACAACCCCAAGAGGATCCTCGTGGTCTCATCCCGCCAGTACGGCCAGCGCCCCGCCCGGATGTTCTCCCAGGCCATCGGCGCACCGGTCTTCGGCGGCCGCTTCGTTCCCGGGACCATGACCAACCCCCGCATGCCCAAGTTCATGGAGCCCGATGTGATACTGGTCACCGACCCGGCGGCGGACAAGCAGGCCCTGGAAGAGGCCCTCAGCGTGGGCATACCGATACTGGCGCTCTGCGACGCCAACAACGAGACCCGCAACGTCGACGTGGTCGTACCGACCAACAACAAGGGCCGCCGCGCGCTGGCCTGCATATACTGGCTCCTGGCCCGCGAGACCTTGCTGGCCCGGGGCGACCTGAAGGCCCCTGAGGACTTCAAGATGGAGATCGAGGACTTCGAGGCCCGTCTCTGAATCAAAACCCTTTTCATCATCCCTACTTCTTCTTCCAACCATGAGATACCCGGTGGTGTCGGGAAGGTTCTACGAGAGCGAGGGCGAGCTGCTGCACAGGCAGATCGAGAAGTGCTTCCAGCACCCCCATGGCCCCGGCCCCGCCCCCTCTCCTGGATCGGAGCGGAGCATCGTCGCGGCGGTGGCCCCGCACGCGGGGTACATGGCCTCCGGCCCCGCCGCCGCCCACGTCTACCACGAGATAATCTCCGACGGCCTGCCGGAGCTTTACGTGATAATAGGCCCGGGCCACCGCGGCGCCGGCGCCGCGGCGGCCGTTTCCGACGAGGACTTCTGGACGCCGCTCGGCGTGGTGGAGACCGACCAGGACACGGTTTCGCGTATGAAGGGGATAGCGGAGGTGGACCGCCGGGCGCACGAGCACGAGCACTCGGTGGAGGTGCAGCTGCCCTTCATCCAGTACATCGACCCCTCGCCGCGCATAGTGGCCGTGGTGATGAACTCCCAGGACATGGAGACCGCCGCCGAGCTGGCTGAATCGGTGGCGGAGGCCACCGCCGGCAAGGACGCGCTGGTGATAGCCTCCAACGACATGTCCCATTACGTGAGCAGACAGAGGGCGGGCAAGGACGACGGGGCGCTGGTCGACAGGATCCTCGACCTTGACGTGGAGGGCATGTACCGCACCATAGAGGAGCGTCGGGTGAGCGCCTGCGGCTACGGCCCCATTGCGGCGGCGATGCTGGCCACGGCGCCGTCCTCGGCGCGGCTGCTGAAGTACATGGACTCCGGGGACATGATCCCCATGGACGACGTGGTGGGCTACGCGTCGGTGGCCTTCCACCGCTGAGATAGTTTTATCTGCCGGCTCATTATTCCAACGCCATGGACTACGACAGCGACCTCGGCTTCTGCCCCGGATGCGGCGCCGATGTTAAAGTCAACGAGACCTTCTGCCGCAGCTGCGGGCGCAGGCTCTACGAGGAACAGGAGTCTGCACGCGCGGAACCGGTCGGCGGCAACAGGGCCCGCCTGGCCTTCATAATAATGGCGGTGGTGGGCGTCTTCCTCCTGTGGATGGGCGCCAGCACCCTGATGGACGTCGATGCGGTGGTCAACGAGGTCCTGGCCGAGCTGGAGGGGTTCGGCTTCGATGAGGCCTTCGCCGAGCAGTTCGTGCTCTTCTACGCCTACGGGATGATAATCACCGCCCTGATAAGCCTGGTGGGCGGAGCGCTGGCGGTCACCCGCAAGTTCTGGATCGGGGCGATGATCTGCGCCATCCTGGTGACGCTGACCACTCCGCTGTTCCTGTTCTCGGCGGGAGGGGTGCTGGCCATCTATTTCCTGTGGAGAGGTAAGGGCGAGTTCATCTCCTGACCTCACGGGACGGGAGTGAGGACGGCGGCGCCAGGTCATGAGCGTGGCAAAGGCCGTCCTTCGATGTTTATATACATCATCGACCATCGTGCAGAGCATGCACCGGGCACAGGAGCGGAGATGCCACAACTGCGCCACCCTCTTGGTTCAAGAGGAGCTCTGCGGCCGCTGCGGGGCGGACCCCGAGGCAAGATCGTTCACCATGGACCAGGTGGCATTCTTGGCCCTGGCGCTGGTGGCGATGTACCTGGTCTGGCTGGGGGCGATAATCATCGCCGCCCCCGGGTCGGTGGTGGCGCAGTTCCTGGTGGTGTTCGAGGGCAGCGGCCTCAGCGACGCGCAGGTGGAGCTCTACGTGCTGGCGATGTCGGCGGCGATGGTCGCCTTTGGGCTGCTGGGGTTCTACGGCGCCGCCCTGGCGCTGCGCAAGCAGCGGTGGAGGCGGGCGATGGCCGTGGCCGTGGCGGTGACCGCCACCGCGCCACTGTTCCTGTTCTCCGCGCTGGCGGCGGTGGCCGCCTGGGCCCTGTGGCGGGCGCGGCCGGCGTTCCACAGCTAGATGCGCTTCAGCTTGCCCAGCACCGGCTCGTAGATGAGGCCCTTGTCCATGAGCGAATTGCTTATCTCCTCGAATCCGACCTCGCTTATGTCCTTGCTCTGCGCCTCGTCGATGAGCTTGCTTATGGGCGCTCCCTTGCCGTCGGAGTCCAGCTCATCGATGAGGTCCATGAGGGTGTCCTCCGCGTCCACGTCCACCTCCACGCGCTCCTCCTTGTCGGCGATGGAGGAGACGTCCTCGGTGAGGCCGAGGTCCACGTCCTCGTCGGGGAGGAGGAAGCGGAAGGCCTCCTGCAGCACCCGTATGTAGCGGCCCGAGTCGGGAACGCCGTAGTAGTCCAAGGCCATGGTCATCCCCGATGCCAGCTGCCGCGGCACCCCCTGCTTGACCAGGTCCTCCGCCGTGCCGCCGGCTGCGACCGCCAGCTTGAGCGTCCGCATCCTCTCCATGGTGGCCCGGCAGGCCTCCAGTACCCAGGCCTCGCGAACGGCCTCGTCGACCTCCACGATGCTCTCCGGCCGTATGGACACGAACACCCGGCCGTCGTCGGGGCTGAAGGTGCGCACCTTGCCCACCACCGCCACCAGCTTCGGCGGCTCCAGGTCGGCGAGGGCCGCCGAGGCCTCCGGCTGGTAGCGCCCCGCGTTCACGTAGAACGAGCCGGACGGGTCATTGACCCTCGCCCTCCACATGGGCTCGTCCTCGCTGCCGACGTTCTCCTTGTCGGTGAGCACCCCGGCGGCGAGCACACGGTTCACCTTCGCGCCCAGCGGGGTGATGAGATAAGAGGGTGACTTCTCCTCCTCCCCCTTGTAGGTCATGGAGGAGGAGTTCAGCTCGGCGGAGAACATCCTCCAGGCGGGCTCGCGGCGCATCATAGCATCGCCTCCAGCTCGTCCAGGAGCCTCTTCGCATCCGTCTTCACGTCCACATCGACGACCTCGACGGCCTGGGCGATCATCATCATGCCGTACTCGTCGCTGACCACGTTGCCGCGCATCTCCGCCGCCCGGGCGAGGAGGCGGCGCTCCATCTCCTTGGCCACCACGTCAGGGTCGTGCTGCTCCTCGGCCATGCGCTGCGCCTCCTCCATCGTTATCCCGGAGAGGGACTCGCTGAGCTCGCGGTTGACGATGCAGGTCAACGCTCCGCCGCCGTCATCGATCACCGCCTTGATGCGCAGGTCCTGTTGCGCCTCCACCCTGCCGTGGGTGATGCACTCGTCGTTGAGCACCGAGCGCCGGCACTCGGGACAGCGGCGGATGAGGCCGGAGCCGTTCCTGATGTCGACGATGGTGCCGCGCACCAGCACGTCGAGGCCGCCGCCGACCTCCCCCAGCTCGGCGATGCTCCGCGGGGTCGAGGACTCCAGGTCCTCGAGGTCGCCGATGTCGTCGTCCACCCTGGTGATGGACACCCTCTCGCCCAGGTTGAGCTGCGGTATGCCGCGGAAGGAGCGCACGTAGGCGTCCTCGATCCTCAGCACCTCGCCCTCCTCGTGGGGGAACTCCCCCCAGGAGGAGAACTCCACCTTGCCGCTCTCATCGGCCACGGTGCCGGTGAAGATGGTCTTCGGCTCCCCTTTGACGGTGATGTTCTTGGGCCCGGCGGACAGCACCTTCGCCGTCACGTTCACGCTCCCCATGCCGTCCATCAGCTCCGACAGCTTCACCTCCTTGGCGGAGTACGATATCGTCCGCTGCGGCACCTCTATGTCGGCCTCCTCAACCTCGACCTCGGTCCTTTTGCCGAGGTTGATCTGCGGCCTGTCGTTCCAGGTCTTGGCGTAGGCGCTGCGGATGCTGTAGGTGCCCCCCTTCTCCAAACTGAAGCGGTCCGGCTCCCAGGAGGTGAACGGTATCGTCCCGGTGTCGTCGCCAAGGATGCCGGTGAGTATGGTCTTGGGCTCGCCGCGGGCGGTGATCTCCCGCTTGTCGGCGTGCAGCACCTTGACGGTGAGGTCGACGTTCTGCTCGCTGCCCTCGACCTGCTCGACCTTCTTCTTCACGCCGTCGCCGGAGACGAACTCCAGCTCCTCGCCGCCGTACTTGCGCACGATCCCTCTCTTGGCCGCCTCCAGCGTGGAGCGGTAGACGTTGATGTAGGTGTCCAGCTCGCGGACGATGGTGTCCTCGTCCGCCTTCCCTTCCAGCACCCTTTTGAGTTCCTCGATGGTGGGTGTTAGCTCTTCGATGTCCATATGTGAAACCTCCGTATGCACGGATGCCTGCCGGGATATGGTGTTATCTATTAAATGTACTCAACAGGGGCCCCCGAAAATGCCCCGCCAAATGTTTAATAGTCCTTAGCCGATGGTAAACAGGGAGTTGCCGATGGAGGGGCTCGTGGAGATTCTCGCCGACACCACCGACCCGGTGGTCTATTCCATACTACTCTTCCTCTTCACCGCCATCGCCACCCTCGCCCTGCCGCTGCCGGTGGAGATGGCGCTGTTCTTCAACCTGGATCAGAACGTCTACTCCAAGGCGGCGATGGTCGGTGGCGGGAAGGCCGCCGCCGCGGTCATCGCCCTGCGCATCGGCAACTCCATCAACAAGGTGATGTCCAGCCGGCTGATGCGCACCAGCCTGGCGAAGATGTTCGTGCAGTTCTGCAACTGGCTGGTGGTCAAGTTCCACTATGCCGGGCTGTACTTCATCCTCAGCATACCGCTGATGGTGGACACCGTGCCGGTGTACCTGTTCGGCATCTTCAACGAGGAGGGCGTCATCCGCCCGCTGCCGTTCGCCTACGTGAACTTCCTCGCCGGCGTCAACCGCGTGCTGATAATCATGGTGATCTTCGAGCTCTACGGAGTCAAGATCGTTACCTAGCGACCCAAAGTTTAAATCGGGAATTGTAATGTTATTATATGGTTCCCAAGGAGAGGATTGACGCTGTTCTCGCCGAGTACGACCGTGACGACATCGTGATCGCCACGCTCACCTCGCACTCCTCGCTGCAGATCTTCCATGGCGCCCGCAAGATGGGCTTCAAGACCATGGGATTCACCGTCAACCACGACACCCGCTACTACGACGCGTTCCCGCTGGCGAAGCCGGACGAGCTCGTCCGCCTGCAGGACTTCGACGAGATGTTCGACCGCGCCGGGGAGTTCGTGGACCGCAACGTCGTCCTCATTCCCCACGGCTCCTTCGTGGAGTACATGGGGGCCAAGCGCTTCCAGAGCCTGGAGATACCGGTCTATGGGAACAGGTCGGTGCTCCAGTGGGAGTCGGACCGCGACATGGAGCGGGAGTGGATCACCTCCGCCGGTGTCGCCATGCCGAAGATGATCGACGACGCCCGCGACATAGACAAGCCGGTGCTCGTAAAGTACCACGGCGCCAAGGGCGGCCGCGGCTTCTTCGTGGCCAAGGACTACCCGGAGTTCAAGCTGGGCATAGACCACACTCAGCCATACTCCATACAGGAGTACGTGCTGGGCACCAGGTACTACCTGCACTTCTTCTACTCGCCGCTCTCCACCGAGGGCTACCAAGCGCACGATGGCAACATGGAGCTCCTCTCCATCGACCGCCGCGACGAGAGCAACATCGACGAGATGTACAAGCTGGGAGCGCAGGAGGAGCTGAAGCGCCACGGCCTCTTCCCCTCCTTCGTGGTCACCGGCAACGTGCCGGTGGTCCTGCGCGAGTCCCTCCTGCCCAAGGCCTTCGACATGGCGGAGAAGATAGTCAAGCGCTCCTACGAGCTGTTCGGAGGCATATGGGGCCCGTTCTGCCTCGAATCGATAGTCACCGACAAGCTGGAGTTCAAGGTCTTCGAGATATCCTCGCGCATCGTGGCGGGGACGAACCCCTTCATCTCCGGCTCTCCGTACGCGGACATGGTCCATCCCGGCCTGAGCACCGGCTCCCGCCTGGCGTTGGAGATCCGCAAGGCGGCCGATGAGGACCGCCTGCACGAGATACTCACGTGAGAAGGGTGGAAAGCGTTCCGGCGGGGCCGGAACGGTGGGGTTTCAGTAGCCGCGCTCGGCGTAGCGCTGCTCGAACTCGATGCTATCGGCCTGCACTCCGCGCATCGCGTCGCCCAGGCCCTTGGACACCTCGGCTATGACCCTCGGGTCGTCGTAGTTGGCCACCGCCTCCACGATCGCCTTGGCGCGGACCTTGGGGTCGGCGCTCTTGAAGATGCCCGAGCCGACGAAGACGCCGTCGGAGCCCATCTGCATCATCATCGCCGCGTCGGCGGGGGTGGCGATGCCCCCGGCGGCGAAGTTGATGACCGGCAGCCGCTGCATCTCCGCCACCTCCTCCACCAGGTCCAAAGGGGCCTCGATCCCGCGGGCGAACATCGCCATCTCCTGGCGCTGCATACCCTTAAGCGAGCCGATGGCCTCGGTGATGGCGCGCTGGTGGCGCATCGCCTCGACCACGTCCCCGGTGCCCGCCTCGCCCTTGGTGCGCATCATCGCCGCGCCCTCGGCGATGCGCCTCAGCGCCTCGCCCAGGTCGCGGGCGCCGCAGACGAAGGGAACGGTGAACGGCCGCTTGTCCACGTGGTAGAACGGGTCGGCGGGGGTCAGCACCTCGGACTCATCGATCATGTCCACTCCCAGGGACTCCAGCACCTGGGCCTCCACGAAATGCCCGATGCGGCATTTCGCCATCACGGGGATGCTCACCGCATCCATTATATCGATTATCATCTGGGGGTCGGACATCCTGGCGACGCCGCCTTGGGACCTGATGTCCGAGGGGACCCTCTCCAGGGCCATGACCGCCACCGCCCCTGCCTCCTCGGCGATGAGCGCCTGCTCGGCGTCGGTGACGTCCATGACCACTCCGCCCTGCTGCATGCGCGCGAACCCCCTCTTGATGAGGTCCGTGCCGTGGCGGAGTTTAGACATGTCGAGTTCGAGTGCCATAATATTCACCTGAATGAGAGTTATCACCGGTTTTTATTTAAGGCTTTCGCACAGATATATACACAAATGTACAAACTAATACATCATGCGTTCATGAAAACCACAGAGGGCCAACGGCCTCGCCGCCAGCTTCACCCCTTCGTTTCCCGTAGAAACACTACGATATACGCACAATCGGCCCGATTCAACGACAAAGGATATGTAACCGTCTGGTGTTGAGGTAGACAATGGTTTCCAAGAGGCTCCAGAGCGTGCCGGTCTCGGGGACGGTGAAGATCTCCAACGTGGTGAGCCAGTTGCGGCAGGAGGGTGTGGACGTGCTCTCCTTCTCCATGGGGGAGCCCGACTTCAGCACCCCCGACAACATCATCGGCTCCTGCATCGCGTCCCTGGAGGACAAGTTCACCCAGTACACGCCGTCCCTGGGGATACCGGAGCTCCGCGAGGCCATCGCCCGCAAGACCCGGGAGGACAACCGCATCGACTGCCAGGCCTCGAACGTGCTGGTCACACCGACCAAGCACGCCATCTTCATGGCCGCCCTCGCCTACCTGGACCCCGGGGACGAGGTGCTGCTCTCCGACCCCTCCTGGGTCACGTACGAGGCGTGCATACGCCTCGCCGGCGCCTCGCCGGCGTACGTGCCCACGAGCGACGAGACCGGCTTCGCCATGACGCCCGAGTCGGTGCTGCAGAGGGTCACCAGCCGCACCAGGATGATCATACTGAACTCGCCGTCCAACCCCACCGGCTCGGTGATGAGCGAGGAGGACATCCGGGCGATAGCGGACATCGCCCGCGACCACGACATCATCGTGCTCTCCGACGAGATCTACGAGAAGATCATCTACGAGGGCAAGCACTTCTCCATCGCCTCCCTGGACGGGATGTTCGACCGCACGTTGACCGTGAACGGGCTGTCCAAGACCTATTCCATGACCGGATGGAGGCTGGGATGGGTCGTGGCGTCGGAGGAGAACATCAGCGCCATCAACCGCCTGCAGACCCACTCCGTGACCTGCTGCACCTCCTTCACCCAGCCGGCGGCGGTGGAGGCCCTGCAAGGGCCTCAGGACGAGATGCGGCGCATGGTGGAGCAGTTCCGCCACCGCCGCGACCTGGTCTGCGACCTCATCGAGGACATCCCGGGACTCGACTGCGTGCGCCCCCAGGGCGCCTTCTACGTCTTCCCGCGCTACGAGGCGGACATGAACTCCGAGGACTTCGCCACCCACCTCCTGAAGGAGGCGCACGTGGCGGTCACCCCTGGCGGCGCGTTCGGACCCTGCGGGGAGGGGCACTTCCGCCTGTCGTACGCGGCGAGCGAGGAGCACATCAAGGAAGGGCTGGCGAGGATAGACGATGCCATCCGCAGGCTCTGAGGCCGTCGGTCGGAAACTTTATAACATCTCTCCAATTAAGGACGAAGCGTGTCCGGCCATGATGCCTGGCAACGATGAAGGTCCAGGAGGGTTCTTGTGAGTCGCAGGTTGTTCACCGTCGGGCCCGTGGAGGTCAGGGAGGAGCTGATGCGGGCGATGTCCCGCCCCATGATCATCCATCGCGGGAAAGAGTACAAGCAGCTCCATCAGGGCATAGTGGAGAAGCTCCGCAAGGTGCTGGACACCGATATGGAGATCGTCTTCGTGGGAGCGTCCGCCAGCGGTCTGCTGGAGGGCTGCTCGCGCTGCGGCATAAGCAAGCGCGCCCTGGGACTGTCGAACGGCTCCTTCGGCAAGCGCTGGAGCGATATAAGCGCCAGCAACGGCAAGGATGTCGAGCGCTGCGAGGTCCCTTGGGGCTCCCCCCTTATGCCCGACGACCTCGCCCCGATGCTCGATGACAGCTTCGACGCGGTGCACTTCGTGAGCAACGAGTCATCCACCGGCGTCCTCAACCCCACGCGCGGCATCGTCGACGCGATCAGGGAGAGGAGCGACGCCCTGGTGATGGTGGACGGCGTCACCGCCGTGGCCGGCACCGACCTGCGCCTCCGCTCCTTGGACGTGGACGCGCTGGTGTTCGGGACGCAGAAGGCGCTGGCGCTGCCGCCGGGGATCGCGATCGCGGCGGTGTCGCAGCGTCTGCTGGACCGCGCCGCCGCCGCGGAGGACGCGGGATACTACTTCAACATCCACCAGCTGGCGGAGAAGAACGCCGAGGGCTTCGCGCTGACCACCCCGCCGGTGTCGCTGATGTACGGCCTGGACGCGCAGCTGGACCGCATGCTCCAGGAGGGCATGCCCGCCCGCTACCGCCGACACCAGCAGATGGCGGCGCTGGTGCGGGACTGGGCCCAGGGCCGCGACGGGCTCTACGCGCCGGAGGGATACCGCTCCGACACCATATCGGTGATGAACAAGGGCGGCATGCCCTTCGAGGCGTTCCACTCCGCCCTCAAGGAGAAAGGGTACGAGATATCCAACGGCTACGGAAAGATTAAAGACAGCACTTTCCGCATCGGTCATATGGGAGACCTCACCGTGGGCGACATCAAAGAGCTCATCGAAAGGATGGACGAGACATTGGAGGAATTGGCATGAAACTGCTTGTCACCGACCCCCTCTCCGAGGAGGGCATCAAGATACTGAAGGAATCAGGCATGCCGGTGGACGTCAAGCCGGGCCTGAGCGAGGACGAGCTCTGCGAGGTCATCGGCGACTATGACGGCGTGATAATCCGCAGCGGCACCACCATCACCGCCCGCGTCATCGACGCGGGCCAGCGGCTCAAGGTCATCGGCCGCGCCGGAGTGGGCGTCGACAACGTCGACGTCCCAGCGGCCACCGCCAAGGGCATCCTGGTCATGAACACCCCGTCGGCGAACATCATATCGGCGGCGGAGCACTCGCTGGCGATGATGATGGCCCTGGCGAGGAACATCGTCTGGGCCCACCAGTCGGTGCACGAGGGCAAGTGGGAGAGGAAGCGCTTCACCGGCGTGGAGCTCTTCGGCAAGACCCTGGGCATCGTGGGCGTGGGCCGCGTGGGCGCGGAGGTGGCCAAGCGGGCCGGCTCCTTCGAGATGAAGCTGCTCGGTTACGACCCCTATCTGCCCGAGGACATCGCCGAGAAGCTGGGCGTGAAGCTCTGCACCCTGGAGGAGGTGCTGTCCAATGCTGACGTGATCACCGTGCACGCGCCGCTGACGCCGAGCACCAAGAACATGATCGACCGCGACGAGTTCGCGATGATGAAGAGCAACGCCCTGCTCGTCAACGTGGCCCGTGGCGGCATCGTCAACGAGGACGCGCTGGTGCAGGCCTTGAGCGAGGGCACGATAGCGGGCGCCGCCTTCGATGTGTTCGAGGAGGAGCCCCTCAGTCCCTGCGAGCTGCTGGAGATGCCCAACCTCATCACCACCCCCCACCTGGGCGCGTCCACGGTGGAGGCGCAGGAGAAGGTCTCGGTGGAGATGGCGGAGCACGTGGTGATGTTCCTCCGCGACGGAATCATATCCAACGCGGTGAACGCGCCCCGCGGCCAGGTGGAGCCGGAGCTCGAGCCCTTCGTCTCCATGGCGGAGAGCATGGGCTCGTTCGCGCTGCAGAGCCTGGGAGGCCCGGCGGACCGCCTGGAGGTCAAGTGCTGCGGCGAGCTCGCCTCCAAGAACACCCGCATGCTCGCCCTGTCGGCGCTCATCGGCCTGCTCTCCAACATCGTCGGCGAGGCGACGAACATCATCAACGCCGAGTCCATCGCCAAGTCCAAGGGCATCAAGATCGTCGAGACCAAGACGGAGGAGTGCGAGCAATACAACAACATGCTCAGCGTCAAGGTCAGCGGCAACAACGTTGGCCGCGAGGTCCGCGGCACGGTCTTCCCCGGCGGGCAGGCGCGCATCGTCGGCGTGGACCACTACAACATCGAGATCCCCCTGGACGCGGACTTCTTCATGGCCGTCTACCGCGACGGCCCCGGCGTGATCGGCATGATAGGCCGCAAGCTGGGGGAGAACGACGTGAACATCGCCGGCATGGCGGTGTCCCGCGAAGGGCGGGAGAAGAACGCGCTCATGCTGATGAGCGTGGACGACGCCGTCCCCGTGGAGGTCATGGAGGAGATGTCCTCCCTGGAGCGCTTCAAGGAGGCCCGCTTCATCCGCCTGACGCAGCCGCGCAGCTATATGCGTTAAAGCTGGGACTCCACGCTGCGCATCTTGCTCTCCAGCGCGTCCTCGGCGCCGTCGCGGTCGTCGATCTCGATCCTGGTGAGCACCCGCGACGACGAGGAGCGCACCGCCGCGTGGCAGCGCATGATGAGCTCCATCACCTCATCCCCCTCCCCCTCCACCACGGTGGCCATGGGGGTTAAACGGTACGGCAGCCCACTGTCCCGCACGATGCGTACGCACTGCGCCACCTGCTCGCTGACGCTCTCGCCCTTGTCCAACGGCACGATGCTGAACGATGCCAACATGAAGGACGCATCGACACGGGGCCTAACCAATCTTTCGCCGCTCGCAGAGGGGGTAACCGGGCGAAAACCTTTTTATATATGCAATCGAAGGACTATCACTCACTGTCCCGAATTACGGGGAGGCGAAAAAATATGGATTTCACTTTGGATGAAAAACGGACACTGGACGACTCGGTAGAGCGGGAGTTCATGGTAGGTCTGTCCGAGCGAACCACTCTGACCGCCGACGACCTTACCATGGCCATCAGGAACGGAATAGACACCCGCGGTATGCCCTCCGAGGAGGCCGGGCATCTGGCTCAGCACATACTCAATTTCTTCGGATATTCTGACCGCATCATCGACAACATGCTCGAGCCCGAGGACCGCGACGCGTTCTATATGCTCGAGGACACCGGGATCCTCACCACCGAGCGCGAGGAGACCACCCTCTATGACGGACGCGAGTGGCGCATCCACTATTGGCTGTTCCGCCGCGAGCGCATACTGGAGCTTCTCGGCAGGGACGATGGCGCCGGGGACGTCCACATGGGTGCGGAGTCCATCTACGACGACATCCCGGAAGAGTTCTGGTCCCGCGAGTGAGAAGTTTCGACCATCTCGGGGAAAACACCTTCTTAACACACCCCTTCTAGGATAGCCATGCGCCTTTTCCCCTACGAGCCGCGCCCGCAGCAGGAGGCCTTCGTCTCCCTGGTGCGCGACACCGTCGCGGGGGCGGCGCATCTGGTGCTGGAGAGCGGCACCGGCACCGGCAAGACCGTCTGCTCCCTGGCGGGGGCGCTGGAGGCCGGACTCGACGAGGGTAAGCGCGTCGTCTACCTGACGAGGACGAAATCGCAGCAGCGGCAGGTGATCATCGAGGCGAAGCGCATGTCGGCGCTGCGGCCGCTGCTCGCCGTCGGCGTGCAGGGACGCAACTCCACCTGCCCGCTGGCCGCCAAGGACGAGGAGTTGAGCAAGGGCAACTCCGAGGAGCTGTCGCGCTACTGCGGCGAGCAGAAGCGCAAAGCGCTCGCCGGCGAGGGGGGCTGCGAGCACTACCGCGCCTTCCTCTCGCTGGAGAGCGACGAGCTGCTCGCCCTCTGCCGCGAGAGGATGCCGCAGGTGGAGGAGTTCACCTCCCTCTGCGCCGAGCTCGGCGCCTGCCCCTACGAGGCCATGAAGTCGCTGCTGCCGCAGGCGGACATCGTCGTCGCGCCGTACAACTACTTCTTCGTGCCCTTCATCCGCGACCGCTTCCTGCAGTGGATGAACTGCCCCATGGAGGAGGCCGTGGTCATAATCGACGAGGCGCACAACCTCCCCGACTACCTGCGCGACGTGCAGACCACCTCGCTGAGCTGCCATCACCTGAAGATGATGCGCGCCGAGCTGGAGGAGTTCGGCGACCCCGAGGTGATGAACGGCGTCTCCGCGCTCGACGTGGCCGACATCGTGGAGGAGCTGATCGTAGAGGCGGCGGACGAGCATATCCGGGACGAGGACGGACTCATCCCCCCTGACCTGCTCAGCAGCGGCATGATGATGGAGCTGCGCAGCAGCTCCGTCTCCTTGGAGAGGATGTACCGCAGCCTCTGCGAGCACGGCGAGGTGGTGCGGGAGGCGCGCAAGGACAAGGGCCGGCTGCCGCGCTCCTACATGCTGATACTGGGAAGCTTCCTGCTCTCCTTCGCCGCTTTGGACGAGAGGCATTACGTGAAGGTGGTCACCGGCGGCGACAACCCGTCGGTGCAATGCTACTGCCTGGACCCGGCGATCGCCGCCGAGCCGCTGCTGAACTGCCATGCCAGCATCCACATGTCCGGCACTTTGGACCCCATAACCGAGTACCGGGACTCCCTCGGCCTCGGCGAGGGCGCGAAGGCGAGGTACTTCAAGAGCCCCTTCCCCGCCGGGAACCGCCTCGTCCTCCATGCCGAGGACGTCACCACCAAGTACGAGGTTCTGCAGCGCGACCGCGGCATCACCCTGCGCATCCAGGAACGCGTGGCGGACATCTGCAACCAGGTGCATCGCAACGCCGCGGTGTTCTTCCCCTCCTATCAGATGATGGACCGCTTCATCCGCGACGGCGTGCTGGAGCGCATCGAGGCCGAGGTGCACATCGAGAGGAGGGGCATGCCGCAGGCGGAGCTCATGGAGACGGTGGAGCGCTTCCGCCGCGCCGACGGCGACGTGATCTTCGCCGTCTACGGCGGACGGATATCGGAGGGCCTCGACTTTCCGGACAGCGACCTGGAGATGGCGTTGCTGGTCGGGATACCGTACCCCCGGCCCTCGGCGAGGAACCAGGCGCTGCTGGCGTACTACGACATGAAGTTCGGCAAGGGTTGGGACTATGTGATGAAAGCGCCCACGCTGCGCAAGATGCGCCAGGCCATGGGCCGGGTGATAAGGTCGGAGAGCGACCGCGGCGCCATCGTGGTCCTCGACTCGCGCGCCGCCTCCCTGCCGCCGCTGCAGTCATCGCCGTCGGACGACATCCTGGGCGAGCTGCGGCGCTTCTTCGCCGCGGCAAAGGTTAATAATCGTGCTACCTGATGACCTGGCATGGATGCGGGAGAGGCGGCGCTCATCGCCGCCAGCGGACTGTGGCTGGCCCTGCCGGCGATGCTGCCCAACTCCGCCGCGGTGCTCTTCGGCCGCGGGGCCCCGATGGACCTCGGCAAGACCTGGCGGGGCCGTCGCCTGCTGGGCGACGGCAAGACCTGGCGGGGCTTCTTCGGAGGAGCGGCCTCCGGCATCGCCCTCGGGCTGCTGATGCTGCTGCTGGCAAACATCGCCGGATGGTCGGGCAACGGTGGCTTCGGGCCCACGGGCCAAGCGCTGGGAGTCATCACGCTGCTGGCGGTGGGCTCGCTGCTCGGCGACATGCTGGGATCGTTCATCAAAAGACGCCTTGACGTCCCCCGGGGCGCCAAGCTGCCGGTCATGGACCAGTACGACTTCCTCATCGGCGCGTTCCTGGTGGCGGGCATCGCCTACCCTGTGTGGCTCTACGAGAGCTATCTGCAGGGATGGAGCCTGCTGGCCTTGCTCTCGTTGCTGGTGGCGACGCCGCTGCTGCACCGGGCGATGAACATCATCGGCTACCGCATGGGGAAGAAGGAAGTGCCCTGGTGACATCATGGAATTGAGACAGGCCCTGGCCGACTGCGGCGCCCTGCGCTTCGGCGAGTTCACCCTCGCCTCAGGGGAGAAGAGCGACTATTACGTTGACATAAAGAAAGCGAGCACCAGGCCGGAGATCCTCTCCCTCATCGCGGCGGAGATGGACGCACGCCTGGCGGAGAGGCCGGACCGCATCGCCGGCGTGGTGCTGGGATCGATACCGCTGGCCACCGCCCTGTGCCTGCGCAGCGGCGTGCCGCTGCTCATGGTCCGAAAGGAGCGCAAGGCCCACGGCACCGGCTCCTCGGTGGAGGGCGACCTGCAGGAGGGCATGAGCGTGCTGGTGGTCGAGGACGTGATAACCTCCGCCGGATCGGTGATCGAGGCGGTGGACCAGCTCCGCTCGCAGGGCGCGGCGGTGGACACCGTCATGGCGGTCATCGACCGCGAGGCCGGCGGACGGGAGGCGCTCTGGGGCGAAGGGGTGAAACTGGAGGCGCTGCTGACCGCCAGCGAGCTTCTCGACTGACATGGAACCGGAGGAGGGATGCAGGCTCTGCGGCCTGCATCAGGGCAGGAGCCGCATCGTGCTGGCCAGCGGCGACCCCGCCGCACGCGTGTGCCTGGTGGGGGAGGCCCCGGGGGAGAAGGAGGACCGCGAAGGCTCGCCGTTCGTCGGCCGCTCCGGCAAGCTGCTCGACCGCATGCTCGCCGAGGAGGGGGTCGACCGCTCCAGTCTGCTGATCACCAACACCGTGAAGTGCCGCCCCCCCGGCAACCGCGACCCCCGCCCCGAGGAGATGGCCGCCTGCCGCCCCTTCCTGCTCAGCGAGCTCGCCGAGCGCGATGCGGTGGTGGCTCTCGGCCGCTCCGCCTGCCGCGCCCTCGCCGGCCTGGAGGCGCCCATGAAGGACATCGTCAACAGCAGGGTCCCCTTGGACGTGGACGGCAACGAGACCGTGCTCATCCCCACCTACCATCCGGCGGCCTGCATCTACCGCAAAGAGGCCCGCGAGGGGCTGCGGGAGACGATACGCGCCGTCAAGGGGATGCTCTGAGGAAACGCTTTCTCCACAACGCAAGGAAATTCTCCGAGCCGTCCCTCCATGACGAGAGCTTGACATCGCCGACACGCTGGCGGTAAGTGATGGGCAGCTCCTTGGCGCGGCACTTCCCCATGGCCTCTATCTTGATCTCCTGGGAGAGCGGCATGCCGTCGAAGCGCAGCTCGAAGCGGTCCAGCACCTCGCGGCGGAACACCCACATGCCGCTCTGCGAGTCCCTGATGCGAAGGCCGAAGAGCAGGTTCATCGTCTTGGTGAGCACCCAGTTGCCGAAGCGGTGCTTGGCGCTCATCGCCCCCTCGTCCATGGCGGCGAAGCGGTCGGTGGTGATGAAGTCCAGCTCCTCGCTGCTAAGAATGTCGCAGAGGGCCGGTATGTCCTCGGCGGGGTAGGTGCAGTCAGCGTCGAGCGTGGCGATCACGTCGCCCTCGGCGGCGGCGAAGCCGGTCTTGTAGGCGATGCCGTAGCCGCGCCGCGGCTCCTCCGCCACCCTCGCTCCGCGGGCGCGGGCGATCTCCGGCGTCCCGTCGTCGGACAAGGTGTCCACCACCAGCACATCGTGCTCGTGGACGCTGCCGGAGAACGCGGAGTCTAGGTCGTCGAGGACCGCGCCGATGGACTCCGCCTCGTTCATGGTGGGGATTATTACCGTTACTCGCAAAGGAAAACCCAGGCTTAGAAAGGGGTCTTCTTAGTTAATCGTTGCTGGCGGGATATCGGTCGCCGAACAGCTTGTAGCTGATGTAACCCATTCCCGCGAAGAAGGACCTCACCACGAACCAGAAGTTGATGTTCTCATCCCTCAGCATGGTCAGGAGGTTGTAGCTGCTCCACATCGTCTCCGCGTACTTCTCGGTGAGCTGCTTCCTGCCGGCGCCGTTCCAGAATGTCTGCTCGATGAACCCGTAGATCGTGGTGCGCGTCCGGTTGTAGATCACCGCATTTGGGTTGTAATGGATGGCGTACCCCTCCTCGGTCGCCCTGATGTTGAAGTCGATGTCCTCGGCGGTGATGAACCACTCGTCGACCTCCCCCACATTCTCGTAGACCTCGCGGCGGTAGGCGATGTTGCAGCCCGGCCAGCTGCAGTCATTTCCTCGGTTGTAGATCTGCACCCGCGGCAGCTGCTCCCACGACCAGAAGCCGATGTTGATGCTGCGGCCCACCACGTAATCATGCCCCTCGTCGCGGATGGAGCGGCGGATCTCCTTGAGCCAGAACGGGTTGGCGATGCAATCGCCGTCGGTCAGGGCGATGATGTCGCCCTCGGCCACGGAGAGGCCGTGATTCATGCTCTCGGCGCGGTTGTCGCCCTCGCAGTAAAGGCTGATGAAGCCGAATGTCCCCTGGTATTCGCGCACTATCTCGCGGGTGCGGTCGGTGCTGTCCCCGTCGACGATGACGATCTCCAGCGGCCCCTCCTGCAGAACCAGCGAATCGAGGAGGTCCGCTATGCAGTGCTCCTCGTTGCGGACCTTGACCACCACGGAGACGAGCATCGACTGGACAACAGAATCATTCTATTTCAAAGATGGCGATAATGCGGCATCGTTGGGTGGGCATTCAAGCCCACGGGCCGCGGCACAGGGAACGCGCTGCAGGAAAATGCCTCATGTCTCAGGACGCCAGAAAGCTGGATGCGCCGACAACTTTTAAATAAGGTCTACTTCTCTTATAATGATGGTCGGGCCAGGCCCGTCCACGATGGGATGCGACAAGCTCAGGCCAGGGATGGGCTTGAGCCTCGCCCCGCTCAAGGGGTGTGGGAACTGTACCTCAGACAGATAGAGCTTGAGAACTTCAAGTCCTTCGGCGGGAAGCTGACGATACCTCTGCTGGAAGGCTACATGGCCATCACCGGCCCCAACGGCTCTGGCAAGTCCAACATCGCCGATGCGATCCTCTTCGTCCTCGGGCCCAAGAGCTCCAAGGCCATCCGCGCCGGCAAGCTGCCCGACCTAATATTCGACGGCGGCAAGAGCCGCCGACCCGCCGAGCTCACCCGGGTCTCGCTGATATTCGACAACCACGACCGCCTCATACCCTGGGACGCCGACACCGTGAAGCTCACCAGGACGGTCAAGCTCTCCTCCTCCGGCGAAGGCTACAACTCCTATTTCTATGTGAACGACCACCGCTCCTCGCTGGGGGAGTTCGACGAGCTGCTCTCCAGCGCCAGGATATCCGCCGAGGGCTACAACCTGGTGCAGCAGGGGGACGTGACCCGCATCGTGGAGATGGGCAACCTGGAGAGGCGCAGGGTGCTGGACAACATGTCGGGAATCGCGCGCTTCGACGCGGACATCGCCAAGGCGGAGGAGGAGCGGGCGGAGACCGAGGAGAACCTGGACCGCATATCCATCATCAAGAAGGAGCTGGAGGCGCAGCTGGAGCAGCTGGAGCAGGAGCGTGCCGAGGCCCGACGCTACCTGGACACCAAGGCGGAGCTGGACCTGGCCAAGGCGCAGCTGGCCCACAAGAGTCTGGAGCTGGCGCGCTCGGAGGCCGGGTCCGCCGAGGAGCAGATCCACTCCTACGACAACGAGATCGCTTCCCTGGAGGAGAAGCGCCGCCAACTCTTGGAAGAGGCGGCCGCATTCGAGGAGGAGAAGGGGCGCTGGGAGCAGGAGATGGAGTCCCGCGGCGGGGACGAGTACCGCGCCCTCAAGGACAAGAGGGACGAGCTGATGGTGGAGGCCGCCCGGCGCAAGGACCGCGCCGAGAGGGCGGAGTCCGACATCGCCGAGGTGGATGGCAGGGCGGCCGAGGCCGAGGAGGAGCGGCAGGCCTTGGACGCTGAGGAGGGGGAGGCGAAGACCGCCCGCGCCGCCGCCTCCGACCGCAAGGAGGCCGCCGTGGAGGAGAGGGACTCGCTGCAGGGGAGGCTGGAGACGCTGCGCCAGGAGATAGATTCCCGCGGCGGGGAGCTGGCCAGGCTGCAGGAGGAGACCGCCGCCGCCGAGGCGGAGATCGAGGAGTGCCGCGAGGCGCAGCACGCATTGACCCTGGAGCGCGGGAGCCTGGAATCGCGGATCGAGGCCTTGGAGAGGGAGCGCTCCTCCCTGGAGGAGGACATCGAGACCGCCAAGTTCGAGGCCCAGGACGCCGAGTGGCAGATGCGGGAGCTGCGCACCAGCGAAGGGGAGTCCGCCCGCCGCGCCCAGGAGCTCGCCGGAACCCTGCGCGACCTCAAACAGGAGGAGAGTCGCTGCGCCCAGGACGAGAAGGACCTGCGCCAGGCCGTCTATCGCCTCGAGAGGGAGTACAACTCTCTCAAGGCGGAGAAGGAGGCCGCCGAGAACCTGCAGAAAGGGTACAACCGGGCGGTGGCCGCCGTCCTGGAGGCGAGGGATCGCGGCAGCATAAAGGGCATCCATGGCACCATAGCGGAGCTGGCGGAGGCGGAGGAGCGCTTCGAGACCGCTGTGGCCGTCGCCGCCGGCGGGAGGATGCAGGCCATCATCGTCGACGATGACCAGGTGGCCTCGGAGGCCATCGCCATGCTGAAGAGGAGCAAGGCGGGACGCGCCACCTTCCTGCCGCTGAGCAAGATGCAGGAGGGGCGGCCGCGGGCCAAGGCCATCATGGCCGCCGAGCGCGCGATCGGCTACGCCATCGACCTGGTCAGCTTCGACCCCGCCTACCGGGCCGCCTTCTGGCACGTGCTCAGCGACACCGTGGTCGCCGAGGACCTGCCGTCGGCGCGCGACCTGATGGGCGGGGTGAGGATAGTCACCCTCGAGGGGGAGCTGATCGAGGCCGCCGGCGCCATGGTCGGCGGCAGCGTCGCCAAGCAGGGGATGCGCTTCGGCTCCGCCGCCGCCGGCAGGCTGGAGAAGGTGGCCGAGGAGCTGCGCCACGCCTCCGAGGAGGCGGAGCGGGCGCAGACCGAGCTGCGGACCTTGACCGAGAGGATGCGGGCCATGGAGGAGGAGCTCCGCGAAGCTTCGTCGTCCAGCCGCGACTTCGAGGAGGGGATGGGCCGCCTGGAGCGCAAGCGCGACGAGGCCCGCCAGCGCCGCGACCAGGCGAAGGAGAGGCTGGAGGCCGTCAAGCAGGAGGCCTCCGGCGAGGAGAGCTCGCTGCAGGCCAAGGACGAGGAGCTGCGCCGCTGCGCCGCTTCGCTGCAGGAGTCGCGCGGCCGGCGGGACGCCTTGAAGGAGGAGATGCTCCAGCTCGCGCCCGAGGAGGTCCAGTTACAGCTCAACGAGCTGCAGCAAGCGCTCATCGAGGCGGAGCGCGCCGCCAGCGACACCGCCGCGTCGCTGCGGGAGGCTGATTCCCGCCTGGTATCCCTGTCGGAGCGCCGCCAGGAGAACGAGGGGGAGGCGCTGCGCCTGGAGGAGAGGGCGGCCTCCCTGCGCCGGGAACGCGACCAGGCCCGCGAGGAGGAGAGCGCCATACGCACCGAGATGGCCGCCGTCAAGGGGATGATGCAGTCCATGGAGAACGAGCTGCGCGAGCTGAGGGACAAGCGCGACGACGCCTACCGCAAGTCGGTGGCGCGCTCCTCTGAGGCGGACTCGATGAAGGACCGCATCGACACCAAGAGGGACTTCCAGACCGGCCTGCGGCTGCGGCACGAGCAGGCGATGCAACGGGTCGCCCAACTGGAGAATGAGCTGGAGGCGTTCTCCGTGGAGGTGGAGCCGCCGCTGCCGTCGATGGACAGCATCCGCGGCCGCATCCGCCGCCACGAGTCTTCGCTGGAGGCGATGGGCAACGTCAACCTGCGCGCCATCGAGGACCACGAGGAGAAGAGCGGCCGCCACGCCCGCATGCTGGAAGAGGTGGAGAGGCTGGAGGCCCAGCGCCAGGAGCTGCTCGCGCTGATGGAGGCCCTCAACGAGGAGAAGAAGAAGGTCTTCGACGGCGTCTTCAAGGCCGTCGATGCCAACTTCCGCGAGGTGTACGCCGACCTCTCCGGCGGCGGCGATGCCTACCTCTCCCTGGAGGACCCTCAGGAGCCCTTCAAGGGAGGCCTGATGATAAACGCCAAGCCCAAGAACGGCAAGCTGCTGCGCCTGGAGGCCCTCAGCGGCGGGGAGAAGAGCCTCACCGCCCTGGCGTTCATATTCGCCCTGCAGGATCACCAGCCCTCGCCCTTCTATCTCCTGGACGAGGTGGACATGTTCCTGGACTCGGTGAACGCCGAGATGGTCGCCCGCCGCGTGAAGCAGAGCTGCGCCAAGGCGCAGTTCGTGCAGATATCGCTGCGCAAGGTGACCCTGGGCAAGGCCGACCACCTCATGGGCGTCACTCGGCAGCCCAACGGCGTGAGCAAGGTGATAATGCAGCCTGAATTCCCCGAGGTCGCCCGCAAGCTCGGGGATGCGGAGGGGAGCGCATGACAGCGAGGATAGACGGAACGGTGCTGGAGCACCTGATGTTCCACCAGTCCCTGGTGGACGACGAGCAGGACAACGAGAACATCCACCGCTACCTGGGGATACTGGAGCGGGAGGAGGGGGAGTCACTCTGCGACCCGGTGGACGAGGCGATACGCTCGGCCTTCGACCTGGTGCTCAACCACGGCATGGACCCCTGGTCCATAGACCTCTTGGAGTTCACCCGACTCTACTCGGCGAGGATGGGCGAGGAGCGCCTCGACCTGATCGTCGCCGGAAAGCTGGTGCACATGGCCTGGCGAATCCTCCGCCTGCAGAGCGAGGAGGTCGTCAGCGAGAAGGAGCGCCACGACCGCCCGTTCATGGAGTGGGACGTGGAGGCGATGTCGGAAGCGCTGTTCGAGGAGGGAGAGGGCCTGATGCCGGCGCCGGCGGTGCTGACCCCCGCGCTGCGCCGCCGCGAGCTGCGCCCGGTGTCGCTGATGGAGCTGCTGGACGCCTTCGAGGACGCCCGCCGCGAGATGGAGAGGCAGAGGCAGCGCGAGGCCCGGCCCCGCAAGGAGGTGAAGAGGTTCAGCAACCAGGCCCACGACGAGGACATGGAGAAGGACGTGGAGGAGGTCTGGCAGCGCGTGCAGAGGCTGGGGGCGGGCCCCATATCGGTCCGTGACCTGATGGGCCCCGACCACGACCGCAACATCTCCACCTTCGTGGCGCTGCTCTTCCTGGTGCGCAACGGGCTGCTGGCGGCCTGGCAGGATGACCTTCCTCGGGGCGAGGCCTTCGTGGAGATCAAGGTGGACTGGATGGAGGGCAGCGTCGAGGACGCCGTCCTCTCTGAGGCGGACGACAAGCTGGTGATGTGATTGGAGCCCAAGGCGCTGCTGGAGGCGGTGCTCTTCGCCTCTCATGAGGGCCTGCGGCCGGTGGACCTCTCCGATGCCACCGGCCTCAGCGAGAAGGAGGTGCGCGACGGCCTCCGCCGACTTCAAGCCGATTACGAGGAGAGGGGCTCCGCCCTCAAGGTGCTGCGCTCCTCGGGGCGCTACTCGATATGCCTGCGCGACGAGTACCTGCCCTACGGGCAGCAGTTCTCCCCTCCCGATGTGCCGCCGTCGGCGCTGCGCACGGCGGCGATGATAGCCTACCATCAACCGGTGGAGCAGAGCGAGCTCTGCCGCAACCTCGGCTCCCGGGTCTATGACGACGTGCGCAGGCTGAGGGAGCTGGGCCTGATCGACGCCAAGAAGAAAGGGCAGACCCTGGAGCTGCGGACCAACCGCCGTTTCTCGGAGCATTTCGGCATCGATGCCCGCAGCCGCGAGGACATCAAGCGATGGATGGACTCCGCCAAGGACCGCCAAGCATAGAAAAGATTTAAAAAGCTAGTTCAGCTTTCTCGATTGATTTAAATGGTCATGCCTCTCGCTTTAATGGAGAAGTCTTTGGACAAGAGAATTTCCCTGCTGCTTAAGGACAGCCGGATGCTGGAGGGCAAACTCACCGGTTTCGACGACTACATGAACATGGTCCTGGAGGACACCGAGGAGTTCAACACTGACCAGAACCGACGCCTCGGCACCGTGGTGCTGCGCGGCAACAACGTTGTCAGCTTATCGACGCTATGAGCGGATGAGATGAAGGCGGTCATTCTCGCAGGGGGCAAGGGCACCCGGTTGCGGCCTCTCACGTTGAGCATGCCCAAGCCCTTGGTGCCCCTGGCGGGGAAGCCCCTGGTGCGCCACATAATCGACTCCCTGCCCGCCGAGGTGGACGAGGTCCTGCTGGCGGTCAATTATATGAAGGGGAGGCTGCAGGAGTACTTCGAGACCGCCGAGCTGCCGGTGAAGGTCCGCCTGGTGGAGGAGAATCGCCCCCTGGGCACCGGCGGGGCGTTGAAGAACCTGCGGGAGCACATCGACGGCACCTTCCTGGCGTTCAACGGCGACATCGTCAGCTCCTTGGACGTGAGCGAGATGCTGCGCCAGCACCGCTCCCGCGGCGGAATCGGCACCATAGCGCTGTGGAGGGTGGAGGACCCCAGCGCCTACGGCGTGGCGGCCCTCGACGGCCACCGCATCACATCATTCCAGGAGAAGCCCCCGCCGGGCGAGGAGCTCTCCGACCTCATCAACGCCGGGGTCTACGTCTTCGAGCCGGAGGTCCTCGAGCACATACCCGACGGCGTGGTCAGCCTGGAGAAGGAGGTCTTCCCCCGCATTCTGGACCTCGGCATGAACGGGCACCTCTTCGAGGGTCACTGGGTGGACTGCGGCACCCGCTCCAGCTACCTGGAGGCGCAGAATGTGCTGCTGCGCGCCGCCGGGCCGGAGGAGAACGTCTTCTGCGAGGGCGCCCAGGTCTCGTCCGGGGCTCAACTCGAGGACTGCGCGGTGCTCTCCCGGGCGGAGGTGGCCCCCGGCGCGGTGCTGCGCCGCACCATAGTCTGTCCCGGTGCCAAGGTCGGCGCCGGGCAGAAGGTGTACGATAAGATATACCGTTGAGGCATCTTAGATAAATGTTCTGGCACCTTACCCTTCCCCGATCCAGCGCTTGAATTTATCGGGCGGTCACGCCGCAGACGGCCAAGAAAAAATATAGAGATTATATATCCTATATAGATGACCGCCATAGCTGATAAATATGCAATCATCGGTCAAGCGTTGACCTGATCGCGATGAGTCTGACCAAGAGAATCGACGATCTCTCCAGCAGGAGGGGGGTACGCAACGGCTGGTTCGGATTCATTACCATATTCTTCCTCAGCTTCATCATACTGCCCACCGTCTACGTCCTCATCTACGGCCTAGCCGACTTCCAGAACCTCAGCGACGCGGTGCTGGGCGAGCCCGAGGTCATGTCGATGATATGGGGGGCGGTGTTCACGTCTTTCAGCCTTGCCCTCCTGGTCACCATCATCGACCTGGTCATCGGCCTGCCGATGGCATGGATAATGGTGCGCAAGGACTTCCGCGGCAAGAGGCTGCTGGACACCCTCATAGACATGCCCTTGGCATTCCCCACCGCCGCTCTCGGCTTCTCCATCGGCATATTCTGGGGACTCCCCGTGGACGCCCCCGTTCCCCCTGGGGCGTTGGGCATCGTCGCCGAGCCGTACATCCTCATAATGCTGCTCCACATCATCTTCACCTATCCCTACATGGTACGCTCACTCTCCGCCATACTGGAGCAGATAGACCAGAGCTACGAGGAGGCGGGCATGACCCTGGGCGCCAGCAGGCTCACCGCCGCCCGCACCATCACCCTGCCCCTGTTCCGCGCCGGCCTCATCACCGGATTCATACTCTGCTTCGCGCGCTCGCTGAGCGAGACCGGCGGCACCTTCATCGCGCTCATCACCGTGGGCAAGGCGGACGTGTTCTTCACCGGTCCGACGCTGATCGCCTGGTTGAAGCAGCCGGATGTGGGGGTGGCGGACGTGGAGGCGGTGCTGGCGGTGGTGAGCATAATACTCATCATCACCGCCATAGTGTTCCTGCTGATCATCAAGTACGTGCTGGGGAGGGTGAGCGTCCCCTTCGACAAGGTCTGGCCTCGTTGGGAGAGGGTCCTGAGCCGCGGCACATTCCCTAAGGCCAAGGACCTGCTGAGCTTCGTTTTCCTCTTCACCATCGTCATCATACCGTCGTTCTTCATCTTCGCCTATCTCCTGGTCCCCGCGCCCGGGGACATGGACTGGAGCGGACTGGTGGACGCGCTTTCCTACTCGTTCATGGTCGCCGGGATCGTCACAGCGGCGGACATCGTCCTCGGCGTCCCGCTGGCGCTCTACATCGCCCGCCACCGCGACAAGAAGCTGGCACAGGTGGTGGACTCGCTGGTGAACGTGCCGCTGATAGTGCCCACCACCGCTCTCGGCTTCTCCCTGGCCCTGTTCTGGACCACTCAGGACCTGGTCACCAACCTCACCGTGCTGGTCATATTCGCCCACATCGCCTTCACCTATCCCCTGGTGGTGCGTAACGTCGCCGGCGCCGTCATGGAGGTGGACCCCTCCTATGAGGAGGCGGCCCGCACTCTGGGGGCCAAGCCGTTCGGCACCTTCCGCACCGTACTGCTGCCCATCATCCGCGCCTCGGTGCTCGCCGGGGCCATCCTCGCCTTCACCCGCTCCCTGGGTGAGACCGGCGCCACCGTCGCCGTCAGCGCCGAGGCCAACACCATGCCGGTCTACATCGTGAACCTCATAAACAGCGGCGACTTCTACCTGGCATCCATCGCCGCCATGGTGCTGATAATCGTTTCGTTCATATTCATGCTGGCCCTGCGCTATTTGGTCCGGCGTGACGGAGGCGGGTACTGATGACCGTCGTTGAGATGCAGGACCTGAGAAAGCGATACGGCAAGACCGTGGCCGCCGACGGCATGTCCCTGAGGGTGGAGGACGGCGAGTACATGTGCATACTGGGCCCCACCGGCGCCGGCAAGACCACCGCTTTGCGCATGGCGGCGGGCCTGCTGGACCCCGACAGGGGGAAAGTGCTCTTCGACGGCACGGACGTGACCAGGGTGGAGCCGGAGTACCGCGAGGCGGCGATGCTCTCCCAGGTGTACTCGCTGTTCCCGCACATGGACGTCAACGGCAACGTGATGTACGGGCCGCGGATCAAGAAATGGCATCCACGGGAGTCCGAGGACGTGGCGCACAACATGCTGGAGATGGTGCATCTGCACCGGCGCAAGGACGCCATGCCCAACGAGCTCTCCGGCGGCATGCAGCAGCGCACCGCCCTGGCGCGGGCGTTGGCCTCCGGCTCGAAGGTGCTGCTCCTGGACGAGCCGCTGCGCGCCCTCGACGCCCGCCTCCGCATAGAGCTGCGCCGTGAGATACGCTCCTTGGTGAAGGCCATGGGGATCACCGCCATACACGTCACCCACGACCAGGAGGAGGCGATGGTCATCGCCGACCGCGTGGCGGTGCTGCGCAAAGGCAGGGTGGAGCAGGTGGGTACCCCTCGCGAGGTGTTCGACAACCCGCTGACGCCGTTCGTGGCCAATTTCGTCGGCCAGTCCAACTTCTTCATCGGCAAGGTGGTCTCCAGCGGAGAGGAGACCGTGGTGGAGAACGAGCGCGGCGTGACCGTCAGGGCCCGCCCCTCGCCACACCCCATCGGCTCTGAGGTGGCGGTGGCGGTGAAGGTGGGCAACACCACCCTCAAACTGGACGAGGGCTTCTTCCTCGGCCGGGTGGAGAGGGTGCTCTACGAGGGAGTGACGATACACGTGGACGTGATGGCTGAAGGGCAGCGTTGCTCCGCCAAGCTGCCCAACCGCAAGTTCGAGGAATACAGCCCCGGGGACGAGGTGACGGTGGGGTGGCCCCCCTCCGAGGCCATCGTCTTCGCCCTGCCTCCCGGGGGCCTTCAAGAGGAGCTGAGGTTGGACTGAATGCCCCACATATCATTGGACGAGGTGACCATGAGGTTCGGCGACATCTACGCCGTCAAGGACATAGACCTGGTCATCAGGGACGGCGAGTACCTCACCATCCTGGGCCCGTCAGGATGCGGCAAGACCTCGCTGATAAAGATCATATGCGGCCTGTGGACGCCCACCGAGGGCCGGGTGTCGATAGACGGGGTGGACGTCACCGACGTGCCCATAGAGGACCGCCACGTCGGCTACGTGTTCCAGAACATCGCCCTCTTCCCGCACATGAAGGTGCTGAAGAACGTGTCCTTCGGCCCCCGCATGCAGGGCAGGACGGTGGAGGAGGGCCGCGAGATAGCGGAGAAGTCCCTACGGCTGGTGAACATGCTCGAACGCCTGGAGATGTTCCCCCGCGAGCTGTCGGGCGGGGAGCAGCAGAAGGTGTCCATCGCCAGGGCGCTGGCCTCGGGGGCGAGGCTGATGCTCCTCGACGAGCCCCTCTCGGCCCTGGACGCCCGCGTGAGGATGGACCTGCGCTATGAGATCCGCCGCCTGGTGAAGGACCTGGGCATCACCGTGGTGCATGTGACCCACGACCAGGACGAGGCGATGTCGGTGTCCGACCGCATCGTGGTAATGCGCAACGGCGGCATCGTGGAGACCGACACCCCCATGAGGCTGTACCGCCGACCGAACAATTTATTCACCGCATACTTCATAGGGGAGACCAACCTCATGGAGGGGATGGTCTCGGGAAAGGACGACCGCAACCTTCTGGTCAGGCTGAGGGACGGCACCGATGTCAAGGTGGGCGGCAACCGGCATTTCCAGGTGAACGATGGTGTGATCCTTTCTGTTAGGCCGGAGTACGTGTACACCGCCAAGGAGGGACTGCATTCCACCGTGCTGCAGGTGATATACCTGGGCAGCTATTGGAGGGTGGTGACCCGGTCCAATAGCGCCGACATCGTGGAGTACAACATCCCCAAGCACCGGGAGCCGCCCGCCATCGGCGACAAGGTCAGCCTGGTGTTCAACCGCAAGATGTCCATGGTTTACAAGCGGCCCCGGGAGGGCACATCGGAGGCGATCAGACTTGAGTGACAAGAAGGGCAAGCCCCTGTTGGAGTGGTTCGGGAGAAGGAGGGAGGACTTCGTCCTCAAGGGCATGAGAGAGCACGGTCTGATCATCATCGATTCGGTCAACGAGCTGGAGAGGGCGGTGACGGCGATGTCCAAGGGGGACGACGACACCGCCATGGGCGCCATCAACCGTCTGGTGCTCAGCGAGAAGGAGGCGGACCGCATCGAGGACCGCCTGGCCTTCAAGCTGAGCAAGGGGGATCTGGACCCGCGGGAGAGGGAGGACCTCATGCACCTGGTGCGCAAGATGGACCGCATCGCCGACTGGGCGATGGAGGGCGCCATCCACGTTCAGCTGGTCATCGAGGCGGGCATCGAGATACCCGTCCATATATGGGACGCGTTGCGGGCGGTCTGCAACGAGCTCACCCTGGCCAGCAAGATGCTGCTGCGGGCGGTGGAGAGGCTGGGCGCTGACGAGGATGACACCCTCAAGTGCATCCAGAGCATAAAGTCCCAGGAGCGGGTGATCGACGAGCTCAACGTCTCCACCCTCGCCAAGATCCTCATGGCGGACATGGATTTCCGCGGCACCATGATGGCCAAGGGCCTGCTGGAGGCGGTGGAGAAGTCCGCCGACCGCTGCAAGGACTGCGCCGACACCATCCACATACTGATAACATCTCGCAGGGAATGATCGCATGAAGAGAAGGATTTTCGGCACCAACGGCGTGCGCGGCATCGTCAACGAAGGCATGGACTGCGCGCTGGCCCTGCAGCTGGGGAAGGCCATAGGCGGCTACATGGGCGGCAAGGTGGCGCTGGCCACCGACACCCGCACCTCGCGCGACATGCTCGCCTCGGCGGCGGCCGCCGGCCTCAGCGCGGCGGGCGCGGACGTGATAGAGCTGGGCATCGTGGCCACCCCTGTGCTCCAGCATTACGTCAAGACTCACGAGGACGTCAATGGAGGGGTGATGGTCACCGCCTCCCACAATCCGCCCGAGTTCAACGGCATCAAGTGCGTTGACCACGACGGCACCGAGCTTCCCCGCGACAAGGAGCAGGAGGTCGAGGACCTCTTCTTCTCGAAAATGGAATGCGCCGACTGGGACCGGGTGGGGTCGCTGCGCAGCGCCCCCGGGGCCGAGGACGCGTACCTGGAGGCGGTCACGAGGCTGGTGGACGCCAACGCGATAAGGTCCGCGGGCCTGACGGTGGTGATGGACTGCGCCAACGGCGCCGCATTCTCCGTGGGGCCGCGGCTGATGGACCGCTTGGGTGTGAGGGCCATAACCGTTAATTCCGACCCTCAGGGCAAGTTCCCCGGCCATCCCAGCGAGCCCACGAAGGAGAACCTCGGCGACCTCATATCCCTGGTGAAGGCCAGCGGCGCCGACCTCGGCGTGGCCTTCGACGGCGACGCCGACCGGGCGGTGTTCGTGGACGACGCGGGCGAATACTTGACAGGCGACAAGAGCCTGGCGATGATAGCCAAGGCCATGCTCTGCAAGAGCAAGGGCACGGTGGTCACCCCGGTCAGCAGCTCCTCCATGGTGGAGGACGTGGTGCGCTCCGCCGGCGGGACCGTGGAGTACACGCCGGTGGGGTCGCCGGTGGTCGCCCGCCGTATGATGGCGATCGACGCCCTCTTCGGCGGGGAGGAGAACGGCGGCCTCATATTCCCCGAGCACCAGCACTGCCGCGACGGGCCCATGAGCGCTGCCAAGATGCTCGAGGCCGTCGTTAGGCACGGGCCGTTGTCGCAGCAGGCGTCCTCCCTCCCGGTCTACCACACCGAGAAGCGCAAGTTCCCCTGCCCTGAAGCGCTCAAGATGGGGCTGCAGGTCTATGCCAAGGAGCTGTTCGCCGACCAGCGCCTGGACGAGACCGACGGCGTGAAGCTCATTTACGATGACGGCTGGGTCCTTCTACGCCCGTCGGGCACCGAGCCCATATTCCGCATCTATTCCGAATCATCATCGCCGCAGAAGGCAGCGGAGCGGGCGGACATCATCCAGCAGCAGCTGCAGGAAAGGCTGGAGGCCTCAGAGCAGCCACTGCAATAGATAAACGATGCCGAAGGCCAGGAAGACCAGGCCGGCAACGGTCCTCATCTTCTTGGCCGATACCCTCCGGCCCATCCTGTCGCCGAGATAGACCTCGACGGCCACCAGCACGGTGAAGGCCAACGATGCGCCGAGGACCACTGCGGCCAGGTCGCCGCTGGACGCCGCCAGGGCGAAGATGGCTATCTGCGTCTTGTCGCCCATCTCCATGACCGCTATCAACGAGAAGGACGCCAACACTCCGCTGTCGGAGCGCACCTTGTAGACCTCGTCCTCATCCTCGGTCGGGTCCTTCCTAAGGAGGATGAATGCACCGAAGGCCAGGAACACCAGGGCGGCGAACGGCTGTATGATGGCGTCGTCGATGAGCATGGACGCGGTGGTGCCGAGCAGCGCCCCGATGACGGAAACGATGATGAGGGCCGAGAGGGCGCCGACGAAGACCCCTTTACGGCCGTAGCGGGACGCCAGGGCGATGACGGCGAACATGCTCTTGTCGCCCAGCTCCGCCACAGAGACCAGTCCCACGGCGCTGAGCGTCACCGCCAGGTCCATCGGCTCACTCCTTGCGGGAGACCGCCATCGCCTCCCTGATCAGGCGGGCGGCGAGGGCGGCGGTGCTGCCGTTGTCATAGGGAGGCGAGACCTCCACCACGTCGAAGCCCACCATGCGCTCGCCGATGGCGCCCATCAGCTTCTTCACGTCGTAGGGGGTGATGCCGAACGGCTCCGGCGTACCCGTCCCCGGCGCGAAGGCGGGGTCTACCCCATCGATGTCCACCGTCAGGTAGACGCGGTCGTTGCCGATATGGTCCAAGACCTTGTCGATGGCCTGCTCGATGCCGTGATCCAATATGGAGAAGGAGTCCACGAAGAACGGAAGGCCCGCATCCTCCTCCTCCTTGGAGATGGAGCGGGCGCCGATCACCGCCACGTTGCCCTCGCCCACCTGGTCGGCGCAACGGCGCATGACGCAGGCATGGCTGTTGCCCAGGCCCATGTACTCCTGGCGGAAATCGGTGTGCGCGTCAACGGAGATGACCGATATCCCATCGCCGAAGGCCTTGACCGCCGGGATGGTGACGGAATGCTCGCCGCCGATGGTTATGGGGAACTTGCCAGCGTCCACGATGCGGGAGGTCTCGATGTAAGCCGACTCGACCATATGGTCCACTTGCACATGGTCCTCGAGGTCGCCCATGTCATGGACCTTCAGATCGCCGATGTCGTGCCCGTGCTCGAAGAGGTGCATCTCGAAGTTGTACGACGCCTTGCGCACCGCATGCGGGCCGTCGCGGCAGCCCGCCCGGAACGACGTGGTGCGGTCGAAAGGCACCCCCATTATCACGTAATCGGCATCCTCGAAGGAATGCTCGGCGTCGGCGAAGCTGACACCAGGTATCATGGTTACTTCACATCAGGCGCTGCCGGCCCATGGCGGTGAGGTACATCACCTCTCCGCCCTCCTCCAGAGGCGAAGTTAAGTCCTCGGGGATGGGCATGGTGATGGTCTCATAGGTCTCCATGTCCATTAGCTGGGCCTCGTCGTTGCCGATGGAGAGCACCTGGGCGCGGCGCTTGTCGATCATCGGGACCTGCGCTTTGGCTTTCACCGGGGATACCAAGGTCCTCTTGGAGCCAGAGAATATACCGACGCCTTCTATCCTGGCCTTGGCGCCGCCGTGCTTACCCGGCTTGGAGGTGTTCATCGAGGTGATTTTGCAGGGCTCGTCATCGATGTTGACGTACCTGTTGACCTTCAGTTCTGAGACTTCCTTCTGTTCCCACATGTGAATCGTTTGTTAATGACATATTGTTTATATATTTTTGTCACCGGCCCGAGAGCGCCAGGACTTCACCGGCGCCGTTTGCGCGGACGCTTGCCCTTGGCGGCCTTCTTCGGCGGGTCCGGGTAGCGCCGCTTGATGTCCTCCACCCGGGACTCGAACTGCTCCAGCAGCTCGTCGCCGCGGAATCCGCCCCCGTAATTATCGAGGCGGGCGGCTATCGCCGCCTTGGAGGCCAAGGCACGGGAGATGTTCCCCCTCTGCCAGTACGGCGCCCGGTGCACCGACGGGTGCTGGTAGATGATGCCGTGCTTGGGGGGCTTCTTGTTGGAGCGCAGGTGGCGGAACATGGCCTTCTCCGCCCCCAGCAGCTGCAGCGTGGACGCAGGCAGGCCCGACAGCCTCCCCAGCCCACCGGCCAGGGATATCATCCTCGCCGCCAGGTTGGGGTTCAGCAGGGCGCAGAGGTTAGGGGCCACCGGCTCGATGTTGTCGGCTATGTAGGATTCCAGCACCGCTCGTCTATCGTAAAGGTCTACCAAACTCTGAGCCATACCCTTTATGCTCTCAAGGTCCTCGTCATCCATGTCCGCGCCCATCGATTCTAGGTCGAGCCCGAGCTCTTCGATCACGCCCTCGCGGCCGCCGTGCTCGGCGATCAGCTGCGCGTAGCGCCTTTCACGGGCATGGTCGGCCAGCTCGGGGAAGTGCAGGCCGTACCATTCGTGCAGCCTCTCGTTCATGAGGTTGCAGGTCTCGATGAGGTCGTCCAGGCCTCTGATGGCCTGCACCAGGTTGCGGTCCCTGGCCAGCGGCTCGCCGGTCCTCAGCCTGCCCAGCCTCACCATCACCTCATGCATGAGCTCCGGGCCGTGGGTGCTCTCGTCCGGACTTATGAACGAGGAGTCGAAGAGCCCCGGTCTGCCCAGCAGGGACTGCCTCTGCTCCGAGACCCTCACCTTCCTCTCTCCGACGAGGTCCTTCTCCTCCTCCAGCACCTCGCCCCTTTGAACCCTCGCCAGCCTCTGGGCTATCTCCTCCGCCTCGGGCGGGAACACCCTGCTGTCGATGACGCGGCTACCTTCGCAGAGGAACGAGCCGAACCACTTGGTCACCAGGAAAGAGACCATCTCATCCCCCTTTGATGCGGTTGACCTCCGCATCATCGAACTCCACCGCCTTCTCTCCCAGTATGTGCTGCAGCCGGGCGTGGAACTCCATCTCCTCCATGCGGTTGAAGGCCGCCATGAGGTCCTCGCCGGCGGCGAAGGCGCCGTGCTTCTCCATCAGCAGGGCGTTGCTTTGCGAGTTCTCGGCCACGGAGTCCACCAGACGCTTGGTGCCCGGGGTTCCGTACGGGCTCAAGGGCACCTCTCCTAAGAGTATGGCTCCTTCGGGCGTGAGACTTCCCAGCAACCTCTCCCCGGCCAGGGCCAGGGCGGTGCAGTAGGGCGGGTGGCTGTGCACTATGGCGCCCACGTCCGGGCGGCGTCGGTAGTACTCGAGATGCATGTGCACCTCCACCGACGGCCTCCCCGGGCCGATCACATCGCCGTCCTTGCCCATCCTGACCATCTCCCCGGCCCGCAGCAGACCCTTGTTCTTTCCTGACGGGGTTATCAGCACGTCGCCGTCTTCCAGCCTCACGCTGACGTTCCCTCCCGATGCGAATGTCAGGCCACGGTCGTACATCATCTTGCAGACCCTGGCGAGCTCCTCCCTGGCCTCCGGCTCGTTCATCTCATTCCCCTCCCATTGAGGATATCTCCTCCGCGCTCAGAATCCCCTTCTCGGTGATGTAGCCGCTCACATATCGCGCCGGAGTGACATCGAAAGCAGGATTCAGGACATTGGCGCCGTCCGGCGCCAGGTCCGTACCGGCGATCACGGTGAGCTCCTCCGGCGAGCGGTCCTCTATTACAATGTCCTCCCCGCTGGCGGTTGACAGGTCGAAGGTGGACACCGGGGCGGCAACGTAGAACGGTATGTCAAGCTCCTTGGCGAGCACCGCCTTCTCGTAGGTGCCGATCTTGTTGGCGAAGTCCCCGTTGGCGACGACGCGGTCGGCGCCCACGATGACCAGGTCCACACCCTGGCGCATGAGATGCCCCGAGGCGCCATCGACCATCACCGCGTGGTCGATGCCCTCCTGCAGCAGCTCCCAGGCGGTTAGCTGCATGCCCTGCAGCCGCGGCCGGGTCTCGGACGCGTAGACCATGAACCTCCGCCCCTCGCTCCATGCTCGACGGATGGGGGCCAGCGCCGTGCCCACGTCCACGGTGGCCAGGGCGCCGGCGTTGCAGTGGGTCATGACCCGGTGCCCGTCCTCGATGAGGGGCGCTCCGTGGCTGCCGATGGCGACGCATTTCTCCACTATGGCCGCGGCGTAGCGCTCAGCGGCCTCGACGGGGCCCTCGCCCTCCTCGGTCCGCGACGCCATCCAATCGACGGCATAGAACAGGTCGTTGGCGGTGGGCCTCGCCGACTTGATGGTGGCCGCGGCCTCGGCGAGGTCCTCTCCAGCAAGCGCCGCCAGGGCCATGCCGTAGGCCGCAGCGGCGCCGATGGACGGCGCCCCGCGGGTGACCATGTCCCGTATGGCCTCCGCCACCGCGGCACTGCTGCGGTAGCGCACCATCTCCAGCGAGCGGGGGAGCAGGCGCTGGTCTATCATGACCAGCTCGCCGTCCTCGAACCATAGCGCCCTTACGTCCTGCTCCCCGTCCGCGGTCTTCACCTTCAAGAAGGACTCACCCCTTGCCTATGGGCCCGGTCGTAGATTAAACTGATGGGCCACATTCCCATAGGGGAACCGATACGACAACATTAATTAAGAAATATCGTTATGGCCCATCGGTCCCCATGAACGAAACCGCCTTTGATGTGTATTCTACCAACACCGGTTTGAGGCAGATATGCAACCCGGTGCGTCAGAAGATACTGGCGGAGCTTCAAGGCAAGGACCTCTCCCTCACGGAGATAGCCACTTTGACCGGGAAGGCGCAGTCCACCCTGTCCGTTCATTTGGACAAGATGGTCAAGGAGGAGCTGGTCTCCTCCCGTGACGACCCGGCGGACAACCGTCGCAAGATCTTCTACCTCTGCTCCCGGGCGGTGGCGAAGTCCACACCGCCGTCGCAGGAGATGAACGAGTACCTGCACCAGACGGTGCTGGAAGCCGCAGGGACGCCCTCCTCGTTCCTCAAAGGGATGATGAGGTCCATACTCATCGGCCTCGAGGCCATCGGGCTGTCCATAGATCCCGCCATGTACGAGATAGGCACGGAGGTCGGCAAGGCCCTGGCGACGGCGGTGGAGTCGGAGAGCGTCGAGGACATCATATCCGAGCTGCAGGAGTTCTACGAGCTGCATGACATGGGCGAGGTCTGCGTCTACACCTTCGTGCCGCTCACCATCATCATCAGGGACGATTACGACACCAACCCCCAGACGGGGATCAAGCTCTGCCTGCTCCACGAAGGGGTCTTCAAGTCGGTGCTCGAGGAGCGCACCGGGCGCGGCTTCCGCATCGCTGAGAACGAGTGCTTCGGCATCGCCAACAACTACTGCAAGTTCGTCATCGAGCCCGTCTACAACTAGGCGCGCTCCTTTTCAGGCGTATGCTCGACCGCATAGCGCAGCAGCACCCCGTCGCCGAGCCGCTCATGCCCCATGAAACGCAGGCGCAACGCGTCCACCCCGTCGCGGCCCTCGCCGTCGACCGGCGAAGGCGCGCCGGAGCCGCCGATCATCAACGGGCCCACGAAGACCAGGTACTCGTCCACCAGTCCATCCTCGAACAGCGAGGCGATGAGCTCGCCGCCGCCCTCCACCATGACCGTGGCGACGCCGCGCCTGCCCAGCTCCTCCATGGCGGCCCTTAGGTCCACCCTCCCCTCGCCGCAGGCGAAGGAATCGGCGTCCGGCGGCGGGGAGGTGCCCTCGGCGTGGAACAGCAACGTCCCCGCCCGGGGGTCCAGGACCTTCGCGTCAGCGGGGGTGCGCCCGTTGGAGTCAACCACGACACGCAACGGCCCCTTTCCGGGAGGCAGTCCTTTGACGGTGAGATGCGGGTCGTCGGCCAGCACCGTCCCCACCCCCACCATTATGGCGTCGCTGTCGAGGCGGAGGCGCTTCACCCTCTTGATGTCCTCGTCGCTGGATATCCTCAGCTGGCGGCGGTCCCGTCCCGCTATCTTGCCGTCGGCGCTCATGGCGCAGTTGACTATGACCTTGGGCCTCATCCACTCTCCTCCGGAATGACCTCGATGCGATATCCTTTCGGCAAACGGTAGACGGCGAAACTCACATCCAGGAAGGTCTCCAGCAGGTCCATCTGGCTGAGCAGGTGCTTGCTGATGCGCCACACCCGGAAGCTGCTGACGCCCTTCGCCAGTGCCATGTAGGGCACCAGCTGGTCGGCGGCATGGACGTCCAGCGTGCCGCCGCCGTCCATCTCCACGATGAGGTCCTTGGCCGCCTCCTGCCCCACCACCTGCGCTGGGGTGCCCCGCGACCCCAGGGCGCTGGCTCCGAGCATGCCGTGGCGGAAGTCCGCCGCCAGTGATATCCCCGCCCCGGTGGAGCCGCCCTGCCGCTCGTCCCTCTCCACCTCGATGACCGCCAGGTCGGAGAGCATCTCCTGGCAGGACCAGGCCATCTCGTCGACGATCCTCCCCGGCAGGTTCTGACTGTAGCTCCGCGTCCTGACGCTCTGTATCTCGCCGAGCTCCTCGATGACCAGGGGCCTCAACTCCTTCGCCGGCCGCACCGTCACATTGACATGCCCCCTTCCCTGGGGGTAGAAGCCCCGTTCGACGATCTCCATCTCGGCCTCGACGCCCATCCGCGACAGCAACGGGAAGAGCACCTGAGGGTAGAAGTCGATGGGCGGGGCCCATTTCACGTTGGTGCCGCCGTGGATCTCCATGCTCACCGCCGAGTCGTGCGATTGGGCGCAGAGCAGCATCGCCTGCAGCACCAGGCTGATGCTGCCGGCGCTGCCCACGTCAAAGACCATCTTGCTGGGGCCCCCCTCGCCGGGGCGGAAGACCAGCTCCCGCGACCCCGGCTGGTTGCCCACCACCCAGGAGTCGTTCATTCCCGCCACCGCCCTGATGGCGGTGCAGTGCTGCCGCGACAGCCCTTGGGTGGGGCGGTTCTCGCGGATGTTGGTGAGACGGACGTCGTTGCCGGTGAGGGCGGCCAGGGCGATGGACGTGCGCACGATCTGCCCTCCGCCCTCCCCCCTGGAACCGTCAATCTCGATCATCATCTCACCCGTCAAAAGACATATACGGGGCAATACAAAAGCTTAAGGTGGCCACAGCGGCCAACGCCGCTCAGGCCTGGCTCTTGATGTGCACATCGCGCTGCGGGAAGGGTATCTCGATGTCGTTCTCGGCGAAGGCCTCGGAGACGGCGGCGGTGAGGTCCCACTCCACCATCCAAAGGTCGTCGGTCTTGGTCCAGGCTCGCAGCTGCAGGTCCACAGAGGAGTCGCCGTAGCTCATGACGATGACCATGGGCTCCGGGTCGTCGTGGACGCGGGGGTCGCTCCTCATGAGGTCGATGCAGACCCTGATGGCCTTCTGCAGGTCGGACTTTTTGCTTACGTGCACATCCACCGCCGCCCTGCGGGTGGGCATGCGCGAGTGGTTGATTATGGGCGATCCCCATATCAGGCGGTTGGAAATGACTATGTGCTGGTTGTCAAAGGTCCTTATCTCGGTTGACATCATGCCCACCATCTTGACCACGCCGAAATGGCCGGCGACCTCGACAATCTCATTGATGTCCATCGGCCGCAGGGCGGCGATCCACACTCCGGAGGTGAGGTTGGTTACGGTGTCCTGCATGCCGAATCCGAGGATCAGGCCTATCACCGCCGACAGGCCTAGGACGACGGAGTCCACCGCCACGCCCAATGATGACAGGAAGACCAGCACCACTATGATGTACAGCAGTATGGTCAGCAGCCGGGCGAGGAACTCGCTGCCGAGGTCGGACAGCCTACTCCTCTTCAGGCTCTTATGGAAGAAGGAGGCCAGGAACTTGGCCGCGCTCAAACCGATGGCGAGGACCAGTAGGGAGAGCAGGAGCTCGAGCACGCTGAGACCGGTGAGCGGAATCTGTGTGTCCAGCCGGTCCAGGTTTAAGGCCATTCGTATCCTGCTCCTTAATGCGGGGGCGGCGCCCTCCCATTAAGGTCTGTTAGGCAGGCGGAGTTAGAAAAGCATTGCCCCCGAGGGCAACACCGATACGAAGGAATGGTGCGACTGCCGGGATTCGAACCCGGGTTAGAGGCTTGGGAAGCCCCGGTCCTAACCACTAGACTACAGTCGCCTAGGACGGTGTATCAAATCCTGGTTTAAAACGCTTATCGCGCTCTCACGCTGGGTCGCTTGTAAGGGATGCGAAGGGTTTTATCTAAACGTAAGGTGATGGGCAATGCGGAACCCATGAACGAGAAGCAGGTATACGTCGGGATGAGCGCCGACCTGGTGCACCCCGGCCATCTGAACATAATCAAGAAGGCCGCCGAGATCGGCGAGGTAACGATAGGCCTTCTCACCGATGAGGCCATCGCCCGCTACAAGCGCCTGCCTTACATGCCGTACGAGCAGAGGAGGGCGGTGGTGGAGAGCATCAAAGGGGTGTCCCGCGTGGTGCCGCAGGAGAACTTGGACTACCGGCCCAACCTGCGCCGCTATCGGCCCGACTACGTGGTGCACGGCGACGACTGGAAGGAAGGGGTGCAGAAGGAGGTCCGCCAGCAGGTGATCGACGCCCTTCAGGAGTGGGGAGGCGAGCTGGTGGAGGTGCCCTACACCGAGGGCATCTCCTCCACCGCCCTCAACAAGGCCATCAAGGAGATAGGCACCACCCCCGACGTCAGGCGCTCGAAGCTGGCGCGGCTGCTCAAGGCCAAGCCCATCGTCAGGCTGCTGGAGGCCCACAACGGCCTCACCGGCCTCATCGTCGAGAACGTCAGCGTGAACGACGACAACGGCAGGGCGGAGTTCGACGGGATATGGGCGAGCTCGCTGACGGAGTCCACCGCCAAGGGCAAGCCCGACATCGAGGCGGTGGACGTCAGCTCGCGGGTGACGACGCTGAACGAGATGCTGGAGGTGACCACGAAACCGATAGTCTTCGATGCCGACACCGGGGGGAAGATAGAGCACTTCCAGTTCACGGTGCGCACCCTGGAGCGCCTGGGGGTGTCCGCCGCCATCATCGAGGACAAGACCGGCCTGAAGAAGAACTCCCTCTTCGGCACCGACGTGGAGCAGACCCAGGACAGCATCGGCAACTTCTGCGCCAAGATACGGGCGGGCAGGGCGGCCCGGGTCACCGACGAGTTCATGGTCATCGCCAGGATCGAGAGCCTCATCCTGGGCAGGGGTATGGAGGACGCCCTGGAGCGCGCCCGCGCCTACGTGGAAGCGGGCGCGGACGGCATACTGATACACAGCCGCTCCCCGGAGCCGGACGAGATATTCGAGTTCTGCGACGGCTACGTGGCCATCCCCGACCGGGTGCCGTTGTTCGTGGTCCCCACCAGCTACAACCAGGTCACCGAGGACGAGCTCCAGGCCCGCGGCGTGAACGCGGTGATATACGCCAACCACCTGATACGCGCCGCCTACCCGGCGATGATGGAGGTGGCATCCTCGATACTCAGCAACCGCCGCTCGGCGGAGGCCGACTCCCGGCTGATGTCCATAAAGGACGTCATCGAGCTGATACCCGGTGGCAAGTGATGATCCCTCCCAAGGAAGTATGCGACGCGCTGACCGCCAAGGGTCTTGACGCCTTCATCGGCGTGCCGGACTCCCTGCTGAAGGACTTCTGCGCCTTCGTATCCGGCTGCGGCCTGCATCACGTGGTCGCCGCCAACGAGGGCAACGCCGTCGCCCTCGCCGCCGGCCGCTACATCGGCAGCGGCCGGCCGTCAATGGTGTACATGCAGAACTCCGGCATCGGCAACGCCGTGAACCCACTGCTGTCCCTGGCGGATCCCGAGGTCTACGGCATACCGCTGATGCTGATGATCGGCTGGAGGGGGGAGCCGGGCAGCAAGGACGAGCCCCAGCACGTGAAGCAGGGCAAGGTCACCCTGGAGCTCTTGAAGTCCATGGGCGTACCGTATATGGTCATGGACTCCGCCACCGAGAACGTGGCGGAGAAGGTCTCCGCCCTCTACGACCGCATGATGGAGCGGCGCGGGCCGGTGGCGCTGGTGGTGCGCTCGGGGGCGTTCGAGCGCTGCAGCTGCCAGCACCGCTTCGATGACTATCCGATGTCGAGGGAGGAGGCGCTGCAGACCGTCCTGGATTCAGTGGGTCCCGAGGACGTGACGGTCTGCACCACCGGCAAGGCCTCGCGCGAGCTCTACGAGCTGCGGGAGGGCCGTGGCGAGGGCCACGGTAACGACTTCCTCACCGTGGGCTCCATGGGCCACGCGTCCTCCATCGCCCTGGGGATCGCGACCGCCCGTCCGGAGAGGAGGGTGCTGTGCATCGACGGCGACGGGTCGATGCTGATGCACATGGGCGCCATGGCCGTCATCGGCCAGAGCGATGCGCCCCTCCTCACGCACGTGGTGATCAACAACGGCGCCCACGAGTCGGTGGGGGGCCAGCCCACCGTCGCCCACGCGCTGGACATGCCCGCCATCGCCAGCGCCTGCGGCTACCGCCGCCCGGCCAGGGCGGATACCGCCGCCGATCTGGCCGATGCCCTGGCATCGGGGGCGGACTTCGTGGAGGTCCGTGTGAGCCCCGGGTCGCGGGCCGACCTCGGCCGTCCCCGCGGCTCCCCCTCCGATAACATGAAAAAGCTGATGCGCACATTGGAGGTACGGTGAATCACATGTGGTCTTTCCATCTTCCCACCGAGGTCCTGTTCGGCAACGGCGTCTACGGGGACATGCCCCTGCCGGAGGGGGATAGGGTGCTGGTGGTCACCACCTCCGGCTCCACGGAGCGGGGCACGCTGGCCCCCCTCATGGAGCGCATGGCCGACAGGAAGGTCGAGATGTTCACCGGCGTCAGGCCGAACCCCGACCTCGACGGGATCGACGAGGCGGCCGACGGCATGCGCCGCCTGGGCATCGAGGCGGTGGTGGCCGTGGGCGGCGGGAGCAGCATCGACACCGCTAAGGCGCTTGCAAGGCTCCTGCCCAATCCCGGGCTCACCCTCTCCGACAACCTCAGGGGAGGCAAGGCGGCGAAGGAGCCGCCGCTGCCGCTGACGGCGGTGCCCACCACCTCCGGGACAGGGTCTGAGGTGACCCCCTTCGCCACCATATGGGACCGCCGCGACGAGGTCAAGAGGTCGGTGGACGGCAAGGGCGTCTTCCCCGCACGGGCGGTGGTGGACCCGATGCTCACCCTCACGCTCCCCCGCGACCAGACCATCGCCACCGGGATGGACGCCATCTCTCACTCCTTCGAATCGATATGGAACAGCGACACCACCCCGGTGAGCACCTATTTCGCATTCAGCTCCCTCTCGTTGTCATTGGATTCCCTGGCGCGGGCGGCGGCCGACGGCTCCGACATCGAGGCGCGGGAGCTGATGTCCGAGGCCAGCCTCCTGGCGGGCATGTCCATCAGCCAGACCCGCACCGCCGTGGCCCATTCCATGAGCTACCCCATCACCATGGAGATGGGCCTGGACCACGGCATAGCCTGCTCGTTGATGCTGCCGGAGCTGCTGCGCTACAACGCCGGGGCCGACGACGGCCGCCTGCAGGCGCTGTCCATGGGCCTGGGGTACCGCGGGCCCGAGGAGCTGGCCGAGGGCCTGGAGGACCTGCAGACCGACCTGGGCCTCGATGCGATGTACCGCGGTTGCGAGGAGGTCGACATCCTAAGCCTGGACAAGCGGATGCTCGCCGACAGCAGGGCGGCGAACAACATGCGCCCGGTGGGAGAGGAGGAGCTGCGCCGCATCCTATCGGACATGGACGCCCGCCTGCGGCGGGGACCATAAGCGATTTCATCCGCTAACGGTATCAATTCACCATGCCCTCCTACGCGGTGCTGCATCGCAGCGGCGATCTCCGCCGCCGCGCTGAGGAGGCGGTCGCCGCCCTCGCCGACTGCCGCTGCTGCCCTCACGAATGCGGCGTCGACCGCCTGTCGGGAGAGACGGGATTCTGCGGCGTCGGCCGCCACGCGCTGGTGGCCAGCTACGGCCCCCATTTCGGCGAGGAGCCGCCGCTGGTGGGCAGGAGGGGCTCGGGGACCATCTTCTTCGCCGGCTGCAACATGCGCTGCGATTACTGCCAGAACCATGACATCAGCCAGGAGCGTCACGGTCGCGCCGTCGATGCCCGCGGGCTCGCCGACATCATGCTCCAGCTGCAGGACATGGGCTGCCACAACGTCAACCTGGGGACCCCGTCGCACGTGGTCCCCCATCTGCTGGAGGCCTTGGACCTGGCGGCCGCCGACGGCCTCCGCCTGCCGCTGGTGTACAACAGCGGAGGCTACGACTCCCTCTCGGCCCTGGAGCTGCTCGATGGCGTGGTGGACATCTACATGCCCGACGCCAAGTACGACGACGAGGCGACGGCGCGGTCCTTCTCCAACGTTGAGGACTACCGGCGCATCATGCGCTCCGCCCTCCGGGAGATGCACCGCCAGGTCGGCGACCTGGTGCTGGAGGACGGCGTCGCCGTCCGCGGCATGGTGATCCGCCACCTCGTCCTCCCGCAAGGGATGTCCGGCAGCGACGGGGTGCTGCGCTTCATCGCCGAGGAGCTGTCCCGCGACAGTTACGTGAACATAATGGACCAGTACCGTCCGGGATGGAAGGTTCTTTCCTCCCCGCAGGAAAAGCACCGCCCCTTGGCCCGCCGCACAAGCGGCGAGGAGCACCGCCGCGCCCTCCAGGCGGCCCGCTCGCAGGGCCTGCACCGCTTGGCGCGGTGAGAATTGGAAAAAACGGTTTGAAAGGTCAGACCAGGTCATCCTCGCTCAGGCCCAAGCCAACGGCGACGCGGCGGCCGTAGTCGGCATCGGCCTTGAAGAAACTCTTCACCTGGCGCTGCTGGATGTCGCGGCGGGCGTTGCCCAGATGCGCCACGATGTTCTTCACCAGGTTGGCACGGTCCTGGTCGTTCATGGCCTTATTGTACAGCGCCCCGGCCTGCACGAAGTCGTCGTTCCCGTGCTTGTAGGGCTGGCGCCCCGCCATCCCCGCGACCTGGTACATCGGCTCGCCCTCCCCGGGCACCGGGTCGGCGGCGTAATGGCTGTTAGGCCAGTAGTTGGGCCCGTCCCCCATGTTGCCGTCGGTGCGCATGGCGCCGTCGCGCTGGTAGTTGTCCACCTTGGCCTTGCTGGCGTTCACCGGTATCTGGTGGTAGTTGGCGCCCAGGCGGTAGCGGTGGGCGTCCGGGTAGGCGAAGAGCCTCCCCTGCAGCATCTTGTCCTCCGAGGCGGCGATGCCGGGCACGAAGTTGCCAGGGGAGAACGCCGCCTGCTCCACCTCAGCGAAGTAGTTGGCCGGGTTGCGGTCGAGCACCATCCTGCCGATGTCCATCGGCGGATAGTCCCCGTGGGGCCAGACCTTGGTCACGTCGAAGGGGTCGAAGCGGTACTCCTCCGCCTCCTCCGGGGTCATGATCTGCACCTGCAGCGTCCAGGATGGGGGATCGCCCCTCTCGATGGCCTCGTGGAGGTCGCGGGTGGCGTGGTCAGGGTCCTTGCCCTTCACCTCCTCCGCCTCCTCCATGGTGAGGTTCTCGACGCCCTGGTCGGTCTTGAAGTGGTACTTCACATAGAACATCTCGCCCCGGTAGTTGTACCACTTGAAGGTGTGGCTGCCGTAGCCGTTCATGTTGCGGTAGCTGCGCGGCGTGCCGCGGTCGGAGAACAGTATGGTCACCTGGTGCACCGACTCCGGGGTGAGCGACAGGAAGTCCCAGAACATGTCCGGGTCCTTGAGATTGGTCCCCGGCTTCCGTTTCTGGGTATGGATGAAGTCAGGGAACTTCAGCGGGTCGCGGATGAAGAACACCGGGGTGTTGTTACCCACCAAGTCGTAGTTCCCGTCCTCGGTGTAGAACTTGACCGCGAAGCCGCGCGGGTCCCTCTCCGCGTCGGCGGAGCCCTTCTCCCCGCCGACGGTCGAGAAGCGCACGAACACCTCGGTGCGCTTCCCCACCTCGGAGAGGAACTTGGCCTTGGTCCATTCGCTCACGTCCTTGGTCAGTTCGAAGTAGCCCCCGGCGCCGGTGCCCTTGGCGTGCACCACCCTCTCGGGGATCCTCTCGCGGTTGAAATGTGCCAGCTTCTCCACCAGGTGGACGTCCTGTATCAGCACCGGGCCGGGGTTCCCCGCCGTCATACTGTCCAGGTCGTTCTCCACCGGTCGCCCGAAGTTAGTCGTCATCCTTTTCAGATCCTCGCCCCCTTGCAGGGAAAATATGCACGGGCCAAGCATTTAAGTTTCACCGAAGCGACGACGACTTGGTAGCTCCGCGCCCCGGTATGCTCATTCAGGCGGCTTCTCCACCGAGAGGAACGCGCAGAGGGTGGCCACCAGCATGCAGAGGAACATGAACAGCCACAGCGACTTGAACTCCGCCAGCTCGGTGCCGGTGGTGACGAAGAGGCCGGAGACGCTCTGCATCACCGCCGCACCCGCGAAGGGGAAGATGTTGAGCGACGCTATCACCGTGCCGATGATGGCCAAGGGGAAGAGCTCCTTCAGCTGCGCGAAGGCCACCACGAACCAGCTGCCGAAGAAGCCGAAGCAGAAGGTGATGGCCCCCTGCGCCCCCATGGTGGCGAGATCCCCGGCGGTGAGCCACATGAACCCCCATAGCAGCGTGAAGATGGCCGTTCCCATGATGAGGACCTTCCTCCTCGACCTCAGCACCCGGTCGGAAAGGACCCCGGACACCGGAGCGCCGCAGATCATCCCCGCCCCCACCAGGGTTATGAGGAGGCTGTAGTCCTCCATGCCGTAGATGTTGCGGTAGTACATGCCCGCCTGCAGGCCCTGGAATGTCATTATGCAACCGTAGATGATGAAGAACCATATCGCCAGGGGCCAGAACTTCCTGCCCGAGCTGAAGGCCATGGTCATGCCCTGGCGCAACGGTATCACCTCGTCGCCGGCGCCCGGCGGCGGGGAGCCCCGCTCCGCGGTCTCCACCTCTTGGATGCTGGGCAGCCCGCGGAGGCGGGGCCGGTCGATGACTATGGCATAGACAAGCACCGTAAGGGCGATGGTGAACAGGCCCAGCAGGATGTAGGTATTCTGCCAGCCGTAGCTGGCGGTCATAACCGCCAGCGGCGTGGCCGCCACGATCGCCCCCACGTTCCCCACTGCCAGCAGTATGCCGGTGAGGGAGGCGAACTCGTTGCTGCGGAACCACATGGCGAAGACCCTCATCGCCGGGATGTAGACCATGGCGACACCGGCGCTGATGAGCAACCTGCCCAGCAGCACCACCTCGAACGACGGCGCGAACGCGCTCAGGAAGGAGCCGAAGGCCGCCAACGATAAGAAAACGATCAAGGTCCTCTTCGGCCCCCATCGGTCGGCGAGCACGCCGCTGGGGAACTGCAGGGCGGTGTAGACGAAGAAATAGGCCGAGCCGAGCATGGCCACCGATGACGCGCTCACCTCGAAGATGTCGGCGATGTCCCCGCCCACCACCGAGGTGGAGGTGCGGTGGAAGTAGACCAGGAAATAGCCCAGCGCCAGCACCGCGAATATCAGCCAGCGGTAGCGCAGCAGTCTCCTGACACTTCCCTCTTCCAACACCATGCCTTCCTCTTCCTCCGGTGCAAAGAACGACCGCCATGTTGATAATGGCTGTCGCCTGGTATAGAACAGCTCGTCGAACGAAATGCGAGGGGGGATGGTGGGCTCGGCCGGATTTGAACCGGCGGTCTCCGCCATGTCAAGGCGACGTCATAACCCCTAGACTACGAGCCCTAGGGAACGGGGATACCTGTTTTTATTATTATATCTTTCCACCGCCGGCCGGGGCACTGGCATTCCGCCATCGGCCACCGCTCCCCCGCCGCGGGGAACAGGCGCCCAATTGCATGCGGCCGCGTAATCTATTAATCACCCGAGTCAATGGTCCAATGGTATCATGACCGAGATAATCCTTTTCACCAAGCCCGAATGCCAGAAGTGCGACCACGTCAAGGAGCGGCTGCCGGCGGGCGTCGACATGGAGATATTGGACGCCGACAGCGTCGACGGCATGGCCGAGGCGGCATACTACGAGCTGCTGGAGGAGGAGTTCCCCGTGCTGGTGGTGGACGAGGAGGTGGTCACCGGGGCCATCAGGATCCTCGAGCGCCTGAGGTCGATCGTCGGGAGCGGATGATGCTCACGCTGGGCATCGAGGGCACCGCCCACACCGTGGGTGTGGGCATCGTCGACGATGACGCCAATGTCCTTGCCAACGAGATGGAGATGTACCGCCCTCCGCAGGGCGGCATCCATCCCCGCGAGGCCGCGAACCATCACGCCGAGCGCGTGACCCCGGTGATAAGGAATGCCCTCGACGCCGCCGGCGTCTCCGCCTCGGACATCGGACTGGTGTCCTTCTCCCGCGGCCCCGGGCTCGGGCCCTGCCTGCGCACGGTGGCCACCGCCGCCCGCTCCCTCGCCCTCTCCCTGGGCGTGCCTCTGTTGGGGGTGAACCATTGCATCGCCCATCTGGAAATAGGCATAGCCAGCACCGGATGCCGCGACCCGGTGCTGCTCTACGCGTCGGGAGGCAACACCCAGGTCATCGCCTTGGCGGAGGGCCGCTACCGCATCTTCGGCGAGACCTTGGACATCGGCATCGGCAACATGCTGGACAAGCTCGGCCGCGAGCTCGGCCTCGGCTACTACGCCGGACCGGCCATAGAGAAACTGGCCCTGGAGGGAGAGCGCTACCACGAGCTGCCGTACTCGGTCAAAGGGATGGACGTGGCCTTCTCCGGCATAATGACCGCCGCCGTCGCCCTGCAGCGAAAGGGAGTCCCGCTGGAGGACATATGCCACTCGGTGCAGGAGACCTGCTTCGCCATGCTGGTCGAGGTGACCGAGAGGGCGATGGCGCACATCGGCAAGGACGAGCTGCTGCTGGGCGGCGGCGTGGTCCAGAACAACAGGCTCCGCGCCATGGCGGAGGCCATGTGCGCCGAGCGGGGGGCGCGGATGCACGTCCCCGAGCCCCGCCTCTGCGTGGACAACGGGGCGATGATCGCCTGGACCGCGAAGCTGATGCACGACGCGGGCATCAGGACGAAGGTCGAGGACACCAAGGTGGACCAGCGCTTCCGCACCGATGACGTGGAGGTCATCTGGCGGCCGAAAGCTGCTCCCCTATGACGCGGTCCAGCTCCTGCAGGAACTCCTCCTCCCTCTCCAACGGCACCGCGGCGCCGCTGGCGATACGGTGGCCGCCGCCGCTGCCGCCCGCCTGCGAGCTCGCGTGTCGCAAAGCCGCCGCCAGGTCGATGCCGGCGGCGAGCTGCTCGTTGGTCCCTCGCCCGGACACGCGGACGCTGGTCTCTTTGCGGCTGAGGCCGAAGCAGGGGAGGCGGCTGTCGCCGAGATACTGCATGGCCACGCCGCAGACTATGCCGGTGAATCCCGAGGAGGGGCTGTGGAAGTACTGGATGTTCTCCATGCTCTGCAGGCCCTGCTCCTCTAGCTCCAGCACCATGCGCACCACCTCATCGAGGTACTCCATGCGCAGGTCCCTTGCCTGGCGCATCGCCCCCTCATCCCCCAGGGCCAAAGCGACGCCGAGGCTCTCCTGGTCCTTGCGCCCGCAGGCGTTGAGCAACGATGCCAGCTCCTCGGCGTCCATGCCCCAGCCGTCGAGGCGGTAGCGGGCCCTCGAGACCTCCTTCATCGTCGCCAGGCTAACGCCCTGGTCGACAAGGCGCAGGGCGATCAGCGAGGAGAGCCGGCGGCGGGACTGCTCGTCGAGGTCGCTGTCCTTGGTCCCCGGCGGTATACCGGCGCCGTTGAGGAAAGCGTCCACCTCCTCCGGTCTTCCGCTCACCCCCGCGATGTAAGGGTCGGTGCTGTGGTAGAGGGCGGAGCGCAGCTCGCCCGCAGGCACCAGCGACCCGGCGCCCTCTTGGATGTGGCCGCGGGCCACTCCCTCGGCCAGCAGGTGGGCGTTGACCCCGGTGGGCCCGTTTATGTGCTGGCGGTCGCCGGCGATGCCGGCGAAGGCCACTTGGACCAGGTCCCAGTTGGCGGGGTCCATCTCCACCGCCAGCATCAGGGAGAGCGACCCGGCGCAGGCGGAGGTCATGCCGTCGATGCCGAAGTGGTGCGGGTTGACGTAGGGAAGGTCCTCCCGGTCCTCGCCGTCGAGGTGGTGGTCGAGGACGATGACGTCCTTGCCGGTCGAATAGAGGGCGTCGAGATAAGAGGCGCCCATGTCGGCGACGATGACGCAATCGCAGTCCGAGGCGGCGATCTCCTCCGCCCCCTGCGCGCTCAGGGCCTTGTGCAGCCGCACATGGACATCCTTGCCGCCGCGGATGAGGGCGGCGGAGAGGACGCCGGCGGCGGAGATGCCGTCGGCGTCGTAGTGCGAGGCGACCTGCACATGCTGGTGCTTGGCCAGGACCTCGGCGCAATATGAGAAACGTGAAAGTAGTTTCGGGGGAAGCTGGACGCTACCGTCCATGGGCATCCTCACTTGAGCATCAGCTCTGCGGTCTTGATGGAGTACTTCCAGCGGGGGGACAGGACCCCTTTCTTCTTGTAGTACTTCTCGAGGCGGCGTATCCTGGACTCGACCAGCTGCAACGCCCTCTTGTTGCTCACGTCCATGCGGTGCTCCTTGAGGTGGCCGCTGAGGTTGATGGCCTTCCTCATGAGATTGGCCATGTCCTCGGGGATCGCGGGCAACAGATCGTTCTCCACCATGATCTCGGTGATGGTCTTGCCAGTGGCCAGCTTTACATCGGGGATGGCGTGCTGGTCCCTCAGGACCAGGCCTATCATCGCCGAGGAGGCTCCGTCGTTGGCCATGCTGACGACCTTTTCTTTTATGTCCTCAGCGGAATACGGCACCCACTCCGGGTTCTCGGTGGCGGGGGGCCTGTGTGAGGCTGACTTACCTTTCTTTCTAGCGTGCATTCTTGCCATTAGGATCCTCCAAATGAATCGTCTGGCGGCGAGGCTTTTTGCCAATCCTACTCCTAGTATTTAAGCCCTTCACCCCTCGCCGCGCGCCCCGGTCAGTATGTCCTGTTGGCGGGCAGCGCCCCCCGCACTCCGCCGCGGGGGTCGTCCACGTCGCCATGGTAGCGGGGTATGAGATGGACGTGCATGTGCATGACGGTCTGGCCGGCGGCCTCGCCCACGTTGACGCCGATGTTGTAACCGTCGGGGGAGCGCTCGCGGTCGAGCAGCTCCTTGGCCTCGTCCAGAAGCTCCCCGGCCGCCTTCAGCTCCTCGGCGTCGGCCTCGAAGAGGCCTCTGAAATGGCGGAAGGGTATGATTAGCAGGTGCCCCGGGCTGGCGGGGTAGCGGTCTTCGCGCGCGTAGCACCAGCGGTTGCGGAGCAGGACCTCCTCCTCGGGCGGGGCGCAGAACGGGCAGCTCATGGTTCTTATCCCTCATGCCCTCGCACGTCTATAAGGCGAACGCCTCCGATGAGATGCGGGCCGACCCTGCCGCTGCGGGACGGACACAATTAAATATCCGCGACAAAAATCCAATGCCAGATGTCAGGAGACTCATCGAAGGCCTCCCGTCGTCGCAGCGCAGGGGGGCCACCCTGCTAGGCATCGAGGACCCATGGGTCCTGCTCGCATATCTGCTGTCCTTCATCGTCGCCGCCGGGTGCATCGCCTACGGCCTGCTGAACTGGAACGAGGGCGGGGACGATTGATGCTCAGATGAGGCCGGCGTCGCGCAGGTCCTCGGCGATGTTGTCCACCGCCTTCTCCACGTCGTGGAACGTCTTGGCGCCGGTGCAGACCAGCTTGCCGGAGCTGAAGAGCAGCAGGACCACCTTGGGCGACTCCATGCGATAGACCAATCCGGGGAACTGCTCCGGCTCGTACTCCACCTTCTCCAGGCCCAGGGTGATGGCGAGGGCGTTGAGGTTGATCTCGCGGCCGAGGTCGGAGGAGGCCACCATGTTCTGCACCTCGATCTCCGGCCTCTCGAAAACCTCCACATTCTGCTCCCGGAGGCGGGCGGAGATGAAGGCGATGGCCTCATGCGCCTGGTCCAGGTTCTTGGCCCCGGTGCAGACCGCCTTGCCGCTGCGGAACAGCAGTATGGCGGTCTTGGGCTCCTTGATGCGGTATATGAGGCCGGGGAAGCGCTCGGGGTCATAGTCCGCGCCCTCCATGCTCAGGGAGATAGACTGGAGGTCCAGGCTCTTGGCCACTGCGGTGGATGAGACCACGTTCTCGATACGGACTGACGCCATTTTTCACAACCTCTCCCGGTGATTTTTATGACTGTTTATAAAGGTTGTTCGAGACCCATCAAAGAGTATGCCCAACGCAGCACCTCTATGTACTCGTCACGGGGAAAGGCCAGAGGCTCAGGGAGCTCGCGGAAGAAGCAATGCTCCATCTCGCCCTCTCTCAGCGCGGCGCCGGCCTCGCCGGCGCAGACGTTGCTGTCGTACACGGGGCGGCAGCCCTTGACCTTAAGCTCGAGTCCGCACTCCTCCGCGAACTCCCGGCGGGCGGCGTCGCGTATGGACTCGCCCTCCTCGATGCCACCGCCGGGCATCTCCCAGCCGCGGCGGGGGTTGCGTATCATCAGGAACTCGCCGTCGCGTATGCCCACGCAGTAGACCGTGCTCACGCCCGCACCACCACCATGGCGTGGTCCTTCTCGTAGGGCTCGAGCATGCGCACGTCGACGACGCTGAGGCCCTCCGACTCCAACTTGGCGACGGCACGCTCCAGGATCTTGGCGGGGGCGGCGGTGACGTCCTCGGAGCGCGACTTCAGGGCCAGCATGCCCCGCTCGGCGCCGAAGGCCCTCATGTTCTCAGCCAGCATGGAGGCCTGGCCCTTCTGTGCCACGTCCTGGTAGACCACTGACGCTCCCTCCACTGCGAAGGCCAGGTCCTGAGGACGGCCGGCGTCCCCCATCACTGGGAGCATGTTGCGGCGCCGCCCGCAGACGGTGACCAGGTCGCGGAACGAGCGCGGCGAGACCTCGACGCAATACACGGTCCCGCGGTCGAGGAGGTCGGAGAAGTGGGACGCGGTGGTGCCGCTGGCCGCCCCCAGGTAAAGGAGGCGGTCGTCGCGGCGCAGCGGCAGCTCCCCTCCCCGCGCCATGAAGGCGGCGGGCTTGCTGCGCTGCAGCGACCACTCCCGCCATTCAGCGCCGTTGCGGCTGTGCAGCCTCTCGCCGTAGACCTTGCTGCCAGGGTCCAGGGAGCGGGTGAGGATGCGGCCGTCCCGCTCTGCCAGCCTCTCCTCCAGCCCGTCGGTGACGCGCATGCTTTATGCATGGTCGCCTTCCATATAAGGGTATCAGACCCGGCGAGGAGGAACAGATGAGGGAGCCACGCTCGACGGCGTCCCCGGGCCTCGGCGCTCATCGGCAGGCCCACGATGGAGGGGCGGGTCGTGGACCTTCGCGATGGGGATGGCCGCGACCGGCAAGGGAGCTCCGCCATCGCTTTCCGCTCGGGAATGTACCGACCAAAAGGGCCCGGCCGCCGACTTTTTGGACGGATGGCTCACAGGCGCAGCAGATACTCGGCTATCCCGTAGCCCTTCCTGCCGCGCCAGTCGTACTCCGCCAGCGTCTCGAACAGGAGGCTGCGGGCGCCGTCCTTCTCGAAAGGCAGGGCGGTCTCGCGGACGACGGCGCCGGATATCAGGTGCCGTTTGCCCTCCTCGTCGGCGATGTCGATGTCGAAGGACTGCGGCCCCCCTTTCGCGGCGTATCGCGTCTCCACCGTGGCGCGGCGCACCGCCAGGCTGCGGCCGTCGCGGTGCACGAAGCCCGCCACCACCTCGCCCTCGTCCAGCACCAGGCGGGTGAGGTTGAAGGCCGTCCTGCGGTCGAGCTGGCAGTTGATCCACATCCACTCCCGCGGGGCGTTCCAGTCGCGTACGCCCCAGCTGTGGTCCCTCTCGCCCAGGCCGCGGACCCTCCGCACCTCGCCGCCGAGGGCCACCTTGCCCACCGCCTCGCCGTACTGCTCCCGGTGCTCGGCGGCCACCGACGCCGCCAGCCGCTCCCCCTCGGCGGAGACGCAGCGGCGGTAGTCGAACTCCTCGTTGAGCGGCGTCCACAGCACGTCCATATCCGCGTCGATGGGTATGGGACCGTCCTCGGTCATGCTCGCCAGCTGCCCGCTGAAGGCCAGCCTCCAGCCCTGTCCCTCCGGTGCGAAGGAGAGTCCACCGGCCTCAAGGCCGCCGCCCGCCCCGTCCGCTCTCATGCCGCAGACCATGCCCGGCGACATCATGAACAGGAAGGCCTCCTTGACGCCGCGGTTGGGCCGCAGGCCGATGCGCATGAACGCCGTCAGCTCCGCCTCGCGGTCATGGAAGTTGAAATACAGGCTCTCGCTCCAGTCCTCGTGTTCCCCCGCCTCGCGGGGCTCGAATCCGTCCATATCATTCCTCCAGCACTATGACGCCCTCGTTGCCGTCGACCGTCAGCATCTGACCGTCGCGCAGCATCCTGGTGGCCGACTTCACCGCGGTGACCGCCGGCACCCCGTACTCCCGCGAAACAACCGCACCATGGGACAGTATGCCCCCGGTCTCGGTGACCAGGCCGCCGAGGCGGTGGAACACCGCCGTCCATCCCGGGTCGGTGTTGGAGGCCACCAGCACATCGCCCTCCTCCACCGCAGCCAGGTCGGCCACCGACTCCACCACCCGCGCCCGGCCGCGGAACACCCCCGGGCTGGCGGCGCTGCCCTGTATCCTCTTCCCGCCCTCCGTCTCCGACACGGTGTCATCGAACTCCGCCCGGCCGCGCAGGAACTTCGGCGGCAGCGTGCCGCGGTGGCGCATGAAGTCGCGGCGTCGCGGGGGGATGCGCCGCCGCATGTCCCCGCCCGCCAGGGAGAACAACTCGTCGAGACGGAGGAAGAAGACATCCTCCTCCTCGTCCAGCCACCCGTCGGAGTGCAGCCGCCGCCCGTACTCCAGCAGCACCAGCCGCTGCCGGAACAGGATGTGGTCCAGGTAGAAGCGCTGGTTCTCGCGGAAGAGCAGGTAGGTCTGCGCCAGGTCGAGGACCCTGCGGAAGAGCAACGCCCGCAGGACGCCGCCCTTCATCCCCCTCACCCTCTCCATGACCTCCCGCTCGGCCTCGAGCCTCTCCTCCCTGCGCTCCCCCTCCACCTCCGCCAGGTCGCTGCCGGAGTCCATCAGCGCCCTCAGCACGTCCAGGACCATCCCCGGGTCCTCCGCCCAACGCGGGTGGAGGATCTCCCGGGTGTGGCCGCGGTGGCCGTAGTCGAAGAGGAACTCCTCCAGGCGGTCGCGGAATCTGTCGAGCATGGGGTCGTCCTCCAGCAGCTGCATGAAGGCGCGGTTGTCGGACTTGCGCAGCGCGTAGGCGACGTGGCGGTCCTTGGCCGCCTCCCGCGCCAGCCGGGAGAGGGCGATGTTGGTCTCCAGCGTGCGGTTGCCCGGGAGGCCGGACATCAGTTTCGAGTAGAGGCCGCCGCTCCCATCGTCCAACCAGCTGCGCAGCAGGTGGCGCAGCATCATGTTGGAGGCGATGGAGTGGCTAACCATGCCGTAGCGTATCAGGCGGTAGTGGCCTATGGCCGCCTCCTCCACTTGGCGGTAGGCGTCCCGCAGCCCTTCGTAGCCCATGGCGGCGAGGTCGAGGCGGTCGAAGCGGGAGCACATCCCCATGAACCCTTTGGCCCAGCGCCGGTAGGCCTCGTCGGTGCGGGACAGCATCCCGTCGGGGTCGCGGACGGCCACCAGCAGCTGGGACATCAGCGCCCTGCCGGTCCGCGAGGGCGAACGCGATATCCTCCCCCTCTCGCTCTCCGGGTAGTAGTTGAGAAGCTCCGGGGAGCGGGCGTAGCGGGGGTAGTAGCTGAACGCCTGCTCCAGAACCCAGGTGTTGAAGTACACGTGCGAGCGGTGCAGGCGCAGCAGGGGCGCGTCCTCGATCTCCTTGTAGCCCATGATGCGGGCGCCCTCGTGGTTCACGTGCTCGGTGAGCATCGGGCCCATCACCGAGAAGAACAACGGGGTTACGGCATCGGCCCAGTACTCGTCCCCGTAGGCCCTGGTCCACAGTATGCCGTCGTCCTCGGCCACGGTGGTTATCGGCCGGGACTGCAGCAGCCAGGCGCCGTGGCCGTCGATGGCCCATTCCACGTCCTGGGGCCCGCCGAAGAGACGCTCCAGCTCCTCGCCCATGGCGGCGAGGCCGGCGGCCTCCCTCTCGCTGAGGATGTCGCCCCCGCCCGCCACGGCGCCGTCGCGGCCGACATGGTATCGCTCCGGGGCCTTCGTCCCCGCGGCCAGGCCGTCACCGAGACCGCGCACCGCCTCGATGACGGAGCGTTCCTCGCCGCTCACCGGGTCCACGGTGAACATTATCCCCGCGCAGCGGGCGTCGACCATTCCCTGCAGCACCACCGCCATCCCTCCCTCGGAATGCGTCACGCGGGCGTCGTGGCGGTAGGCGATCGCCCTCTCGTTCCAATAGGAGGCCCAGCAGCGCTTGGCCGTCGCAGCGGCCTCCGCCGGCGGCACGTTGAGGAAGGAGTCCTGCTGGCCGGCGAAGCTGGCCTCCGGCATGTCCTCCGCCATCGCCGAGGAGCGCACCGCCACCGGCCCGTCGGCGGCCGCCTCGATCTCCCGCCGCAGCCCCTCCGGGACCTCGGCGGCGGCGAACATCGCCTGTATCCCGTCGGCGGCATGGCGCAGCTGGCCGCGGTCGCTGAAGTCCAGGTCTTCGAGGACGGACTCTATCCGCGGTCCGAGGCCGCTCTCCGCCAGGAATTGGCGGTAGGCGGCGACGGTGACCACGCTGCCCCCGGGGACGGGGAGGCCGGCGGCCGTCATGGCCGCCAGGTTGTGGCCCTTGCCGCCGGCGACGCCCGCCTCGGCGGCCTCGCTGTCCGAAAGCCTGAGCACCCTCTTCATATCCGACCGCTGCCTATGCGGGTGGTAGGATAATACATTTTCAGCTGGAACACAAGCCAATTATAGGGCCCATTACAATGAACGAGGGATGATGGAGCTTTTGGAGGAACTCTCGGTACTAATACGCGACATAGCCCGCGGCATGCCTGAGGCGGGCGAGCGCGGCATGGAGGTATGCCTCGGCGCCGACGGGACGCCGACCACGCAGATCGACAAGTGCGCCGAGAACGTGGCCCTCGCTCTCCTGGAGGAGAGGGACGCCCCCCTAAACGTGCTCAGCGAGGAGATAGGGTTCGTGGACCGCGGTCACGACCGCACCCTGGTCATCGATCCCATCGACGGCACTCACAACTCCATCATGGGCGTGCCCCTCTACACCGCGTCGCTGGCGGTGGGCAAGGAGAGCCTCCGCGACGTCGAGTACGCATACATCCGCAACCTGGTCACCGACGACGTCTACAGCGCCGTCAAGGGCCAGGGCGCGTACCACAACGGACGGCGCATGAGCGCTCGGTCCCATTCCGACCCTGACGAACTGACGATGATGCTCTACCTCGGCTGCGGCGCCCACCCGGACACCTTCAAGCTGCTCAAGGGCTGCCGCCGCACCCGCGCCTACGGCTGCGCGTCGATCGAGATGTGCCTGGTGGCCGACGGGGCCGCCGACGGGTTCATGATGAACTCCGAGGACCCCTCCAAGAGCATAAGGGTGATCGACATCGCCGCCAGCCATCTCATCCTCCGCGAGGCGGGGGGAGAGGTCTACGACCTCTCCGGCGAGCCGATGGACATGCCCTTCGACATCGCCGCCAGGCAGAACTTCCTCGCCGTGGGGGACAGCAGGTTGAAGGAGGTGCTGCTCTGAGGTACGGGGTCTACACCAACCTGAGCATCGACGAATCCACCGCGGTCACGCGCCAAGTGCTGGACTGCCTCAAGGGCGAGGAGGTGGTGCTGGAGAGCATGACCGCCGAGGCCCTGGGTATGGAGGGCGAGCATCTGGACGATATGGATGTGGACCTGCTGGTGACCGTGGGCGGCGACGGGACCATACTGCGGGCGATGCAGAAGAACGATGCCATAATCCTCGGGGTCAACGCGGGGATGGTGGGATTCCTCGCCGAGGTGGCCCACGACGAGATACCGCAAGCGATGGAGAGGGTGCTCAATGGCGAGTACTTCATCGAGAAGCGCTTCAAGCTGCGCACCGACTACGAGGGCAAAAGACTGGCCGACGCTATGAACGAGGCGGTGATACACAGCGACGCGGTGGCGAAGATACGCCACTTCCGCATTATGGTCGACGATCAGGTGGCCACCGAGCTGCGCGCCGACGGCGTGATCGTCTCCACCCCCACCGGCTCCACCTGCTACGCCATGAGCGTCGGCTCCCCCATCATCGACCCGCACGTGAACGCCTTCGTCTTCGTGCCCATGGCCCCCTTCAAGTTCGCCGCCCGGCCGATGGTGGTGCCCAGCAGCGCCCGCATCAAGGTGGAGCTGCTAATGGACAAGGGCTGCCTGCTGGTCATCGACGGGCAGCGGGAGTACCATATCCGCGGCAACAGCAGCGTGGAGTTCTCCCTCTCCAAGAACTACGGGCGCTTCCTCCGCTTCGAGGACAACTTCTACGCCCGGATGCAGGAGAAGCTGGTAGGTTCGCTATGAGCCGGTGGACCATCGAGCGCGAGGTCATCGAGTCCGTCAACGAGTCCGCCCGCTACAGCATGCCCAACGAGTTCCTCTGTCTGCTGCGGGAGGAGGAAGGGGTGATATGCGAGCTGGTGCTGCTGCCCGGTACGTTGAGCGGCGAGAGCCACGGCATACTGGATGTGAACATGGCTCCGATATCCTACGGCGTGGCGGGCTCGGCCCACTCCCATCCCAGCCACAGCAACGAGCCATCCGACCCCGACATCGGCTTCTTCAACTCCATTGGCGGGGTGCACATCATCACCTGCCTCCCTTACGATGAGAACAGCTGGAGGGCCTATGACAGCTCGGGAAGGCCCTTGGACGTCGACCTGGTCTAGATGACCTTCGAGTCGGGTCCCAGCATGCCGAAGGCCTTGGCGCCGGCGCCGATGACCGCCCTCTCGAACACCACCGTGCCCGGCAGTATCATGGCGTTGATGCCGGTCTCCACGTCATCGCCCATGATCACTCCGAGCTTGCGGCGGCCGCTGTCGATGAAGCCGTCCTTGCCCATGACCTTGATGCCGCGGTGGTCGAAGCGGAGGTTGGCCACCTTTGTTCCGGAGCCGAGGTTGCAGCGCTCGCCGATGACGCTGTCGCCCACGTAGTTGTGGTGCGGTAGATTGGTGTCGGCCATGACGACGCTGTTCTTCACCTCGGAGGCGTTGCCGACGCGGCAGCGCGGCCCCAGGCAGGTGCTCGGCCGGATGTGGCAGTTGGGGCCGATGTCGCAGTCCGCCGATATGTACGCCGGGCCTTCGATGTAGCTGCCGCTGCGGATTCGGGCGCCCTCCTCCACCACCACGTCGCCGATGACGGCCGCGCCGTCCTCGACCGTTCCTTCCACCCTTCTCCCCTGCGAGGCCATCAGGGTCTCGTTGGCTTTGAGAAGGTCCCAGGCCTGGCCCACGTCCATCCACGGGCCGCGCAGCTGATGCACCGCCACGCCCTCGGCCGCGGACATGGCCGACAGCGAGTCGGTGATCTCGTACTCGCCGCGGGCGGAGAGGCCGGTGTCGCGTATATGGGGGAAGATTCCGGGGTCGAAAAGGTAGATGGAGGCGTTTATGAGGTCGCTACGGGGGCTCTCAGGCTTCTCGGCGATGCGCAGCATCCTCCCGCCCTCGGCCTCGATGACGCCGAAGCGGGAGGGGTCCTCGGCCTTGGCCGCCGCCATTACGCTCACACCCTCGCTCTCGTAGCGCTCCCTCATGGCCACCAGGTCGCCGCGTTCCACCAGCACGTCCCCCGCCAGGCAGAAGAACGGCCCGTCCATCATGCCCTCGGCCCTGCCGATGGCGTGGGCGGTCCCCTTCCTCTCCTTCTGCTCCAGGTACCTTATGCTCACTCCTGTGCCCTCGCCGTTGCGGTAATGGGAGCGGATGCGGTCGCCCCGGAAGCCGGTGACGATCACCACCTCCTCCACCCCCGCTTCTTTGAGGGCATCGATGGCGTGGGTGAGGAACGGCCTCCCCGCCACCGTCAGCAGCGGCTTGGGGGTGTTGCTCGTCAAGGGGCGCAGCCGGGTGCCTTCGCCGGCCGCGAGCAGCAGGGCCTTCATGACATGCACCTCCGCAGCAGCGCCTCGGCGCTCTCCACCGTCTCCTTCAGCCTCTCCCCGTCCCGCGCCTCGGCGGTGAGCCTGATGATGGGCTCCGTCCCCGAGAAGCGTATCAGGAACCAGGCGTCGCCGAGGTTGACGCGGAAGCCGTCGATGTCGATGACCTCCTCGCATTCCAGGGAGCCGACCTCCTCCTCCAGCGCCGCCTCGATGGCGCCCTTCGCCTTGTCGTAGCGGTACTTCCTCTTCTCCATGGGATAGGAGGGGAGGGAGTCGACGCGGTCGCAGAGCCGGCCCTCGGATGCCATGCTGGCGATGAGGGCCGCCGCGTAGACCCCGTCCGGGCAGTAGCCCTGGTCGGCGAAGACGAACGTCCCCGAGGGCTCGCCGCCGAAGGCGATGCCCTGTTTCTTCATCGCGTCCGAGATGTACACGTCGCCGACACGGGTGCGCAACACATCACCAACCAGGTCCTCGATGGCCAGGGAGGCGTCTATGGGCACCGCCACGCGTCGCGGCCGCAGGTGGTCGACGAACATCGCCAGCAGAACGTCCCCGCTCAGGTAACGGCCCTTCTCGTCGACGGCCACGACGCGGTCGCCGTCGCCGTCGTGGGCCAGGCCTATGCCCCCATGGGTCCTGACCAGCGAAACAAGGTCCTGGAGGTTCTCCTCGGTGGGCTCCGGCATCCTCCCCGGGAAGCGGCCGTCCATCTGGCAGTTGAGGGTGAGCACCCTGCCGCCCATGTCGCCCAGGAGGCCGGGGGTGATCAGCGAGGTGGGCCCGGCGGCGCAGTCCAGGACCACGTCGCCGTCGCAGCTCAGCTGTGATGCCACCGCCTGGCGGTGCTCCTCGAGGGCGCCCTCGTGGCGATGCATGCCTCCCAGCATGTCGTAGGGGCGGTTGATGAAATCGGAATCGATGATGCGGCGCTCCACCATGGCGGTCTGCTCGGGGTCGAAGGCGGAGCCGTCGGGGTTCCACATCTTGACGCCGTTGTACTCCGCGGGATTATGGGACGCGGTGACCATCAGCCCGGCATCGTACCCCGCCGCGGCGCGGGCGAGGGTGGGCGTGGGCAGCACGCCGGCGCAGTAGGCGTCCGAGCCCACCGAGCAGATCCCCGCCACCAGGGCGCTGACCATCATGTCGCCCGATGTGCGGGTGTCCTTGGCGATGACTATCCTCTCATTCAAGGCTCCCACCGAGGCGCCTATGGACATCACCAGCTCGGGGGTGATGAGCTCCCCCACCTTGCCTCTTATACCGGATGAGCCGAACAGCGACATTTCTATCGCGGGGGCATGCCCTCGGTGAGTTATCTTTCTTCCTATATCCCCGCGGGACGGCAGCGCGATAGCCCTTTACACGCTGGCTCATAAGCGCTGTTATTAGTAACTTTTATATATCAAAAAAGGTCTGGATGGAGGTTTTTTTGGCAAAGATATATATATTCGACACTGAAATAGCAACCTGACCATACTGGACAGGTATGGATAGCAGGAGGGATAGGAAATGGTAATGGAGAAAATTAGCATAATAAAAGCGAGGCAGATCGCCGAGAACAAGGGTCTCAAGCCCGGCCGCGTCAAGGGCACCGACGGTGTACAGTTCACCAAGGGCAACAACGACAGGCTCGAACTCATCAGCTGGGAGGATTTCCAGGACGCCCTCATGAAGAGGGGCCTGGCCATCTACGAGAGCGGCGGCTGGATGAAGATAATGAAGTCCTGAAAGGCCGGTCCTTTCCTTTTTTTTCCACCGGGGCTCCGGCCCCGGTGACCACCTTTTTTGCCAAGTTTTTTGTACAATAAGGTGATTCAGCGTCCTTAAGCAGGGGTTACCGAGCCTGGCCAAAGGTGCTAGATTCAGGGTCTAGTCGTGCAGACGTTCGAGGGTTCGAATCCCTTCCCCTGCACCATTCTTCTCCACCGTTGCAGCGTCATCGATGAAACCGTTTATACCCGGGAGGGGATTACCGTTGCGATGAAAGTCATCCTGGTACGCTACGCCGAGCTAGGGCTGAAGAGCAGGATGGTGCGCCGGCGCTTCGAGAACCTGCTCCGCGACAACATCCTCTCCGCCCTGTCCAGCGATGGCGTCGAGGCCCTGCTCCGTTCCGACGAGGGGCGGTTCTACGCGGAGGCGGACGACACCGAGGCCGCCGTGCGGTCGTTGCGGAGGGTCTTCGGCGTGGCATCGGTGAGCCTCGCCGAGACCTGTTCCAGCGATCTAGAGGACATCAGGTCGAAGGCGGCGGAGTACTCCCGCGGCCGCATGCGGGAGGGCCAGTCATTCGCGGTGCGCCCCCGCCGCGAGGGCAGCCACCCCTACAGCTCGATGGACGTCGGCCGCGAGGCCGGCTCCGCGGTGATGCTGGCCAACCAGGACCGCGGCGTGACCGTCGACCTCAACGACCCTGACTTCGAGCTCTACGTGGAGGTGCGGGGGCCGCGGGCCTATCTGTTCGACAGTTACATGGACGGCCCCGGCGGTCTGCCCATGGGGAGCCAAGGCAAGGTGCTGGCGATCGTGGACGGGGAGCGCGACGCCCTGGCGGCGTGGATGATGATGAAAAGGGGCTGCCGCGCCGTCGTTCTCGGCGAGGCGCACCCGCTGCTGCAGCGCTACGACCCCGAGCTGAGGACGGCGCAGGGCAGCGTGGAGGACTCTCTGCGGGAGGATGTGCTCGGGTTGGTGATGGGCCTAGGCATGGAGGACATGGACACGGTCAGGACCTTGAGGCAACCGGTGCCGCTCTACCTCCCGCTGATGGGGATGGATGAGAAAGAGATAGTAAGAAGATTGGAAGAAATGGTTTAGGCACGGGCTCACTTGCCGAGGTTCTTCTTGGCCCCTATCGAGGGGCGTATCTTCTCGGCGCCCTTGCCCTTCTTGTGCAGGCCGCGGCCCCGCCTGCCGGCGGAGGTCTTGCCGCGGTACACCCGGCCCTTGTGGCTGCCTCCGTAGATCCAGTTGATCTTCGGGTCCGCCTTGATCACCGGGTGATGGGGGTCCACCAAAATGACCTCGTACCACTCGAAGTTGCCGTCCCGCCCCACCCAGTAGGAGTTGATGACCTCGAGGTTGGGATACCTCTTCTGCGTCCTCTCCTCGCACATGCGCTGCAGGCTCTTGCCGGTGGTCATCTTGGTCATGCCCATGCGCTTGGCGCGGCGCCCGCGCCTGATGCTGCGGCGGCGGAAGGAGCCCTTGCGGACGCGGCCGCGGACCACCACGTAGCCCTGCTTGGCCTTGTATCCCAGCTTGCGGGCGCGGTCCAGGCGGGTGGGCCTCTCCACCCGGGAGAAATTCTCTTCGCGGCGCCACTTGACCCTCCTCTGCAGGGAGAGCTCCCTCATTTGGCCGTCGCCCGGCCTCTTCCAGGCATCGGCTATGTACTGGTACATGCTCTTCCCCTTCACGGAGGGGGAGGCATCCTCATCGTACTGGTTCTCCATTGGTATCACCTGCCGTTTCCGGCGTTTACGGATTCACCCCGCCATGGGGGCACATCTCCAACGGGACTCGTCCCGTCACTAGCCTTGACGCAATATTGCAGAATATATAAAGCTTGTCCGCTCCACGGGCGGGAAAAGGATTTATCGCCCCAGGATTCTGGAAGGCTCATGGTGCCCGAGGGCGCGTGGGCGAGGCGGCGACGGAGGGCGCTGGCGGCGGCGTTGCTGTCGGCGGCGGTCCCGGGCATAGGGCAGATTTTCGCCGGGAGGCACCGCCGTGGTCTGGCGCTGATATCGGCGGCGGCGTTGACCCTCGTGCTCTCAATCGGGGCCCATGACCTCCTGGCGGGCAGCGGGCATCCATTGCTCGCCTGGGCCGGCGCAGTCGCCGGAGGGGTCTTGGCCTTCCTCCCTTACATCGCGGTCTGGGCGTTCAGCGTGGCCGACGCCGCCGCTGCCGTCGGATACGACGCGGTCTCATGAGCGTAGTCACTGTGCACAGGACGACGCCCGCCGGTCAGGGACACGGCCGCGGCGGCGAGGCGGCCTATGATGTCCACAATTTATATTCAAACAACGCTATCAACCCGACAAGGGATGAGCGAGCGGGAGAAAGGAGATGGCTGAGGAGGACAAGGACAGAATCTGTGGCGTCTGCGGTCAAAGCCTCCCGGAAGGGCGGAGGGCCTGCCCTCGTTGCGGAGAGCGATACATAACGACCGACAGCTCGTCGCCCCGGAGGATGAAAAGGCGGCTGGCAGCGGTGGTCCTGGCCTTCTTCATACCCGGCCTGGGGCACATCTATGCCGGCGAGGACAGCAAGGGAGTGATCCTGATCATGACGGCGGTGCTCCTGGGGGCGCTTCCCTACGCGCTGTTGTGGTGGACGCTGAAGGCCACCGAAGTTACCGGGATCAGCACCGTCATATCCGCCATGCTGAGCATCGCATTCCTACCCTATTTTGTACTGTGGATATACGGAATGCTCGACGGTTCCAAGGCGGTGCTGAGGTACAACTTCCCCGACAAGTCCCATGAGTGATGAGCGTTCGGTCGGACGCTGAGAAGAGAGGACGGGCATCATGCAGGATGAGGCTTGGAACGGAGAAGCCTGCCACCGCTGCGGCAACGATATGCGGCCCGAGGACCGCTACTGCCACCGTTGCGGGGTCGAGCGGACGTACGCCCCCGCCTCCCGGCCCGTGATCGCGAAGAGCGCCGCCGCCGCGGTCATCCTCTCCATCATGCTTCCGGGCCTGGGTCACCTCTACGCCGAGGACCGGGGGACCGGCATCATGCTCATATTGGCCACCGTGGCACTCACCGTGCTGGGATTGCTGCTGCTGGTGCCCCTCGCCGTGCTGCTGGTCGTTTGGCTGTGGGCCATGCTGGATGCCGCCCGCGCCACCGAGCGCTTCCACGCCCGCGGCTGACGCTCACATGAAGTCGCGGAGCGAGGGGCCGCCCTTCTTCTCCGGCTTGGGCGCCTGTTTCTTGGGGGCGGGCCGCTTGTTCGCCTGGCCGAAGGAACCGTCGAACAGGGTTGACTGCTGGCTGCCGAGCATGAGGTCGTTCTCCTTCCATCCGAAGACCTCGGTGACGCGGGCGGTGGCATGGGCCAGCCTTTCGGCGTAGTACTTGTAGTCGGGCCGGGCGGTGAACTCCCTGCCCGGTATGTAGGGCTCCACCTCCTGCGGGACCTTGCTGGCGTTGGTAACGATCCACGAGACCTTCATGCCGGGGATGAACTCGTAGCCGAGGTCGATCATCTTCTGCGCCGCCTGGACATTGGCCATGCGCTGGGGCTCCTTGTAGCTGCTGAAGGACTTGCAGGTGCGGGATATGACCAGCTTCTCCAGTTCCACGTTGCCCTCCATGGTCTCCTGCACGATGCTCCTCGCCAGGTTGACGGCCCCCTCCTGGTCCTCGTCCATGATCATTTCGAAGACGCCAGTGAGCAGCTCGCTGAGGAGGTCGAAGGTGTCGGTGCGCCGTATCTCGTAGCCGCGCACCAGCATCTCCTTCTCCTCCGGCCAAACCACTCTGCCGACGTAGCGCTTCTTCTTGCCGTGGGAGAACAGGGGCTCCATGATCTTCTCGAACTCCAGCCGCCCCCCGGCGCGGGTGTAGCGCTTGGCCACCGTCTCCCCGAAGGCCTTGCTACCCTCCAGGTCCCCGTGCGGGGACTGGATGAAGACGGAGTCGGTGTCGGAGTAGATCACGGTTATTTCCTCGTCCTCCAGCTCCTTGATGATGCTCTTCACCGTCTCCCGCGCGAAGGCGGTGATGCTGCTGCCGATGCTGCGGTCGGTGAAACGGTAGAAGGAGGAGGCGAAGACGCCGTAGACGGAGTTCATCAGCACCTTGACCGCCTCCTGCAGGCCGCCGTAGTAGCGCCGCTCCTCCTCGGTGGCGGCCTTCTTCGCTAGCGCCTTGGTCTCCTCGCGGCGGTCCATGAGCTCGCGGAGGATGGCCGGCAGCAGCCCCTGCCGCCGTTGCGGCGAGAGGAACCGGGCCCCGCTGGGGCTGACTATCTCCCCGTCCCGGTCGAGGGTGGTGAAGCAGATGTTGTTGGATATTATCAGCGAGGGGTACATCGACTTGAAGTCCAGCACGCAGACCCAGTGGTAGAGTCCAGGCTCGATGCTGTGCACGTAGCCCCCTTCGATCTGGTCGTTGCGCTGGAATCCGCCGGTCAACGGCACGGCGACCCCCTCGCGGTCGGCGCGGCGGATGAGGATGGAGTCGATAAGCTGCGACGACCCTGAGCTGAGCACGTCCTCCACCGGCAGCATCGACACCGCGGCGAGGTCCATCCCCTTGCGCAGAGATTCCACCGCCAGCAGGATGCGCAGCGAGAGCTCGGCGTCCTTGGCGCAGTAGGCCATCACCCTCTCCGGGCTCTCCCTCCATTCCTGGTCTATGCGTTTGGGGTCCACGTCCAGCTTCTGCTCTCCCAGGACCAGTATCGAGACCGCGTTGAGGGTCTCCTGTTTGGGGTGCAGCTCCCGTTTCGCCGCCCACCACGCATCCAGCACCAGACGGCCCTTGACTCTCCAGAAGCGGCTGCCCACCTGACGGGGATGGGAGAAGTCCCTCCCCCACGGCAAGGACTCGACATTGTTGGCCTTGGCCCTCTCCACTATCTTGGGTATGTCGTAGTTGTCGATGTTGTAGCCGCTGATGACATCGGGGTCCTCGTCCCGGATGGCCTCCGAGAAGCGGCGGAATATCTCGGTCTCGCTGCCGCTGATGCAAGGCCTCGATTCCAGGCCTTGGCCGTTGTCGATCACGTAGCAAATGGTGTAGATGGTGTCATCGCGTATGGAGTTCTCGATGTCGAAGCTGAGCACCTTCAAGCGAGGGTTGAAAGGCTCGACGTTCTCGAACGAAGACATTTCGATAACTAGGTCTGTGCCATACTCTCCCTTGGCGATCTCACCCTCAATGCGCAGGCAGGACGCCATGTCGTTGTCGTAGATGTAGCGGTGATGGAAGGGGATGTCGGCGGCGAGCACCTCAAAGCGCGACTTGAGCTTGTTGCGGTACTCCGGGACCTTGTAGGGGTACATTATGGTGACCTTGGTGGCGTTGCGCTCCCTCCCCTTGTGCAGGAGGCGGAGGTCCTCGACCCCCAGGACCTCGGGGTCCTTGCGCAGCCCATCCTTGACCTCGGCGCTGGCATCGAGGATGTGGAAATAGGGGCGGAAGCCGCCGCGGTCGAGGACGGTGGCGGAACGGCCGTCCCTGGTCTTGCCGAACAGCTCCAGCACCATGGACTCGCCCTCCTGCCTGTAGGAGGCGCTCAGCAGCCTTACGTCCCATCGCTCCATGGGCCTCACTTCCTCGAGACTATCTTGACTATGTCGCCGTCCTCCAGCTGGTGGTCGTGGCCGATGACCCGCTTGTTCCTGGCGTTCACGCCGCGGATGAAACCGTCGCCGAGGTCGCTGTGGACCTTGTAGGCCAGATCCTTGGCGTTGGCGCCGCGGCGGAGCAGGAACGCGTCAGGGAGGACGCGGCCGTCATGGTCTGTGAGCTTGCCCTCATCCTCCACCGGATAGCAGACGATCAGGTCCAGCATGCTGTAGGCGGCCTTCTCCAGGCAGGCCTGGACACCGGTGCCGCCGAAGCGCTCCATGTTCTGCGCTATGTAGCCCAGCGCCTTCTTCTGCCCCTCGTTGAGGCTGGCGTCATCGACGATCTCGAAAGTCTCGTCCCCGGGGACGTATCTCAGCAGCCCCGCCTTCGAGGCCCGCCGCAACGCCAGCTCCGACTCCGCCATGGAGGGGACGCAGTCCCTGCCGCTGGCCGTCAGGCGGTCGAGGTTCTCCGCGGGGGCGACGTCGGCCTTGTTCATGGCCACCAGCATCGGCTTGCTGTGCCGCCTCACCGCCGAGGCAATCGCCAAGAAATCGGCATCGCCCCAGTCCAAGGGGTTCGCCGGGGGCTTGACCTCGCGGATGGCGTGCAGTATCTGCGCCTCGGTGACCGCCAGTCCGGTGAGCCTCTCGTGCAGCGCCGTCTCGATCTTCGTTCCTTGAAGGTGGGCCTGGCGGGCGATACGGTCGAACCCCTTGCCGATGATGCCCGCTATCCAGCGGTCCACCTCGTTCTCCAGGAACTCCACGTCCGCCGCCGGGTCGTTGCCGCCCACGTCCACCGGGTTACCCTCGATGTCGGTGGACCCCGAGGCGTCCACCAGATTGATGAGCGTGTCGGCCTGCCGGAGGTCGTCGAGGAACTGGTTGCCCAAACCTTTGCCTTGCCAGGCATCGGGGACCAGGCCGGCGACGTCCAGTAGCTCCACCGGTATCAGCCTGACGCCGTCAACGCAGGCGGAGTTGTTGGGCTCACACTCCACACCCAGCTCCTTGCAGGGGCAGGGAGCGCTCAGGTAGGCCATGCCCTTGTTGGCCTCGATGGTGGTGAAGGGGTAGTTGGCTATCTCCACGTCCGCCATGGTGGCGGCGCAGAAGAAGGTGGACTTTCCCACGTTTGGTTTCCCCACGATGCCGATTTGCATGCTATCCTCTGGACATGAGCCTTCCATCATTTAACTCTTTAATCGCCGGTGCAGCGCGTCGGCGAGCTCGCCGAGCTGCTCCGGGGACAAAGCCTCGGCCCGCTCATCGAGGTAGGGGACGCCCGCCTCGTCCTCGGGCAGGAGCCCATGGGAGCGAAGCGCCGAGCGGATGGTCTTGCGGCGGTGCTGGAAGCAACGGTCCACCACCTCCTTGAAGAGCCCCGGGTCCTCCAGGTCGAACGGCGGCGGGCGGGGCTCGAGCACCACCACCGCCGACTCCACCTTCGGCCGCGGGCGGAAGCGCGACGGCGGCACCGTCTCCACCATCTCGGCGCGGCATCGGTAGTAGACGTTCACCGAGAGCCGCGAGTAGTCCAGCGTGCCGTGGGCAGCCACCATGCGCTCGGCGAACTCCCGCTGCACCATCACCACCGCGCGGCGGAAGTCATGCTCCAGCAGCTTGAATATCACCGGGGTGGACACGCTGTAGGGGAGGTTGCTAACGAAAACATCGAAACGGGGCCACCCGACCTTGAGCGCATCGCCGGCGATCAGCTCGACTCGCTCCCCGAAAGCCTTTTCGATATGGGCGGCCAGCTCCGGCTCCAGCTCGATCGCTTTGACCTCGGAGGTGAGGGCGAGCACCCTCTCGGTGAGGACGCCGTAGCCAGGGCCGACCTCCAGCACCGCATCGCCGTCGCGTATGCCGGCGTGAGCAATCTGGCGGTCGGCAACCCGGCCGTCGATGAGGAAGTTCTGCCCCCGGCTCTTGCGGGGAGAGAAGTGGCCGCTGTCGCGGGGGCTCATCGCGACACGAAGAGCCGATACTTCTGGCCGGGGTCGGCGAGCTCGGTCTCGATGCGCTTGGCGATCAGCTTGTCGGGGTGCTTCACCGAGGGCACCCGGGTGACGAGGTCCTCGAAGCCCTTGAAAGGCCCTCTCTTGCGCTCCTCCACCACCGCCCACATGGTCTTCTTGCCCAGGCCGGGCAGCTCCTCGAGCATGTGCTTCTTGGTGCTGATGCTCTGGGCCTCGCTGAAGAAGCGCACGAAGCGCTCCTCGTTGTCGCGGACGATGTCCAGGATCACGTACTCCATCTCCGCCTGGGCGGCATGGGTGAGCTCATCGAAGCGCACCCGGCGCTTCACGTGGCTGATCTTGTCCCTCTTGTCTGCGTCCTTGCCGATGTAGGCCCGCTCGCCGATGTTTATTATCGCTTTGTCAATGGGCACGAGCTCGAAGATCTTGAACTCCGACTCGCCAAGGGCGTAGCAAAGGGGCTCGCGCTTATACCCTCCAGGCAGACCTAGGGCTAAATAATCAAGAATGTAAGCATAGTCTTCCAAAGGATCAACCCCGTACCAGGTCTAAAGGTACTTGACGACTATATCAATTATCTGGTCGATATGGCCCTTCTCCAGGACCATCCTCTCCTTGGCGAACACCGCGCGGACGTCATCGGGGTGCTGGGGCAGCACATCGGCGATCTTTACGGCTACGAAGTCGTTCACGAAATCTAGGGCGGCGACCTCGTCGATCAGAGCCTTGATATCGCTGAACGACAGCGGCGTTACCTTGGACGCGTGCTCGTGGGCCGCCTTCTGGTCTGGGCTGAGCTCGCGCAGCTCGGACTCCTTCTCCAGCATCTCCTTCGCCTCGGTGAGGCTGACGTAACGGCCTTCAGTCATTGAATTCACCTCTATTCGACCTTGGTCAGGTGCTCAGGCCTGGCCACTACGGTCTTCATTTTGTTGCCCGCCTTGACATCCACGACCACCGCTTTGCCCTGGCGGCCGGCGACGGTGCCGGTGAGGCCCTGGAAGCGGGAGAAAGGCATGCCCTTGTGGACGCCGGGGTCGATGACTATGTTGACCTTCTCACCCGCAGCGAAGTCCTGGAACTCCCTGGTTATGGGGGACATTCCGCGGTCCCGGGGGCTCTTCCTCATCATGTGGCGGGTCTTCTTCCTAGTCCCTCTGGATGCCTGAACCATTTCTATTCCTCGGTTATCGGTCGTTGATGGCAATCACGTCCAAGGTCTCCACCGTGCAAGGGAGGCCCAGCGCATCGGAGAGGCTGGGCGTCGTCCTGCCCTCGTCGCCGGAGACGAACTCCTTCACATAGGTGCCGGATTCGGCCTCCAGGAGGAGCACGACGGCATCCTCCGCGACATCCTCCACTTCCATGGAGACGATCTCCCGGCGACGCACCATGTCGGCGCGGCGGTGGGAGACGCGGGACGGAGTCCTCTGGTCGATATGGAGTTTGGTGAATGATTTTGCTACCTCATTAACTCTTTCTTTATTAACTTTACCTTCAAAAAGGACCTTGGCGCGGTAGGTCTTCGACGGCGTGGCCGCCTTGATGCCCGCCACCTCCGAGCGCTCCGCGATGCGCAGCTCCCGCACCTGCGCGAGCTCGGAGCGGTTGATCCCCATCTCCAGCGAGTCGAGGTCCACGTCGCGGCGGCGCGGCTGCCGCAGCTCGATCACGAACGGCCTCCCGTCGCCGAGCATCAGCGCGTCCACGTCCTCCCTCCCCATGCCATGGAAGAAATGCTCCTTGCCGTCGACGGCGGCGAGGGCGGGGCCGCCGATCTCCTCCTGCACCGAGCTGGGGTACATTTTGCCGCTCTGGCCGCAGCGGGGGCAGCCCTTGCCGCGGCAGGCGCGGCAGGGCCAGACGGTCTGCGGTATCTCGCGGGACAGTTTGAGGTAACGGCCGGCGATGAAGACCGGGGCGACATCCAGCTCCACCGAGGCGAAGCGGGTGTCCACCACTGCCACCACCTCGGGGCTGTTGAACTCCACCGCGCGGTCGATGAGCGGCAGCGCCGCCTTGCCGATCTCCCGGTTTAGCTCGGACTTGATGGGCTCGGCGAGGGCGTCGCCGGTCTCCTTCCAGAGATCCTTCTCCTTCTGCGCGATGTCGGGGTCGACACGGCAGCCGACGAGGAAGTTGCCGCTCTCCACCGAGAGCACCGCGTCCGCCACCGCCCGGGCGAATCGGTGCACGTGGCGGAACACGTCGCCGCAGAGGGCGCAGGGCGAGGCCAGCTCCAGGCTAAGGTGGTCGGCGAGCTGCAGGCCGCGCTCCTCGTTGCTCATGCCGCTGCCGGCCTTGGCAACCGTGCGCCCCAGGCAATGTGCGCAGAGCTCTGCGTCGGCGGCCTTGGAGGCCGCCTTCGTCACGTTCTCATCGATCCAGTGGTGCATGGCGAGGCCTCAGATATCGAAACCCATCTCGGCGATGCGCAGCCGGGGGCGCTGCCTCTCCAGGTAGCGGTAGACGGTGGAATGCTCGCTGCCGCGCAGCAGCATCTCCACCGCGTGCTTGGCGACCGGCATGGTCACCGAGTCGCCTATCAGGCTCACGGTGTTGCCGTACACCGAGACGTAGGAGCCGGTGAGGTCCTCGATGAGGCCGCGGGTCTTGCCTTCGCTGCCGATGAGCCTCGCCCTCACCCGCGAGACCTGGTTCCCCTTGCGGCCGGAGAACTCCTTGATGTCGAAGACCTCCAGGTACTCATCGTCCTGGAAGAGCCTCATCGCCCGCTCGGGGGAGAAGCCGCGCCCGATGGCGCGGATGACGTCCACCATCTTGAGGGCCATCAACGGGTCCGACTCGTCGTCCTCATGCACGGTCACCTCGCCCTCGCTGTCGACGTGGATCCGTATCCCTGATATGGATTGCAGCTCCTCGCGGGTCTTGCCCTCGCTGCCGATTATGACCCCCACCCTCTCGTGGGGGACCCTGATTATCTTCATCGCTCTTCCTCCGTTATGCTGCCGAGCATCTCCTTGTCGCCCTCCACCTCCGCCCCGCGGAGGCGGAAGAAGCGGTTGACGTTCACTATGTCTCGCTCCAATATCTCAATGGCGTTGTAGTGGTCGGCGGTCATTGCCTGGCCACAGTCGATCACCACCGCCTCTCCTCGGTGGTACAGTATGTTGTACTCCGACAGGTCGCCGTGGACTAGACGCGCCTTGCGGTACCCGTCCCTGAGGAAGGCCGCCACCTCATTGTAAGTCTTTTGCACGTCCTCGACGTCGACGTCCTTGAGCTTCGGCGCCGAGACGCCGCCATCGCCGATGAACTCCATCACCAGGCAGTTCTTCTCGTGCGCCAGCGGCTCGGGGACCCGCAGCCCCGCGTCCCGGTAGCGCTGCAGGTTGCGGTACTCCTTGCCGGTCCAGGAGTATATGGTCTTGCGGCGGCTGCCGCTGATGCCCCGGAAGCGCGGGTCGCCCTCTATGTACTTGGCGATGCGCTTGAAGGTGGAATTGCTGGTGCGGAATATCTTCAACGCCAGGTCGCCGCCCTCCGCGTCGATGGCGAGGAACACGTTCCCCTCCTTACCGGTGGATATCGGGTACTCCACGGTGTCGATGAGCTCCGCGGTCATCAGGCCGTAGATGACCATCAGCGTCTGCCGGTCGAAGACCTCGTCCACGACCTTGCGCTCATCCCCGGTCCGGCTGCTGCCGCGCAGAGCATCGACCTTCCTCTCCAACAGGGAGTAGACGTCCTTCTGAGGCATCACGTCCTCCGGTCAGAAGACGTCCAGGCTCTTGGGTATCTTGTTCCTCCTGCTGAGGTTGCTGGCCTGGGTCTTGGTGTAGCGGAACTTGATGTCGCATTTGTCAGGCTGGAAGTCCCATACCTTGACGATAAGGAGGTCGCCCTCGCGGACCCACATACGTTTCCGTATCTTGCCGGGGATCCTCCCCATGCGGGACACGCCATCCTCGCACATGACCTTGATGCGGGAGGCTCCCATCAACTGGTCTGCCACGCCGAACATCTCCGACTCCTTTATATTGGGCAACCTTACGCGTGAGAAGTCCTCCTCGGTGTTCTGCTGGTCTACTGTCAATTCAGTCCTCCGGTGTCTTTTGGATACAATCATCGTGTATAAAAGGGTTGGCCGTCCTTGACGCCGCCGAAAAGCTGAGAAAACGTATATATGGGCACGGCCTCACAGCATTGTGGACCCGGTTTCCAGGACCTCTCTGCACGGGCGGCACGTCGCCGCCGGAGCCCGCATGGCGCCGTTCGCCGGATGGGAGATGCCCATCCTCTACTCGGGGATAAAGGAGGAGCACCTCCACGTGCGCTCTTCGGCGGGGCTCTTCGACGTGTCGCACATGGGGGACCTGCTGGTGCGCGGCGATGGCGCGTACGGTCTCATGCGGCACGCTCTGAGCAACGACATCGCCCTGGCCAAGGAGGGCAAGGCCATCTACTCCCACATCCTCGACCGCGAGGGCAGGACCATCGATGACACCATCGTCTACAACCTCGGCGGCAGCTACCTCCTGGTGCCCAACGCCTCCACCAAGGACCGGGTCCTGGAATGGTTGAGGTCGCATGCCGATGACGCGGAGGTGCTGGACCTCTCCTCCGAGATGGCCTGCCTGGCGCTGCAGGGGCCGCGGGCGGAGGAGGCCATGCGGCCGCTGCTCGACCTCTCGGGGCTGAAGAGGTTCCGCGTCACGCCCGCGTCCCTGCCCCTCCCCGCGGCCAATCTCCCACGGGAGCTGGACGACGGGGGGGAAGGACTGCGCTGCCTGATCGCCCGCACCGGCTACACCGGGGAGGACGGCTTCGAGGTCATGCTCCCTTGGGACAGCGCCCCGGCGCTGTGGGACGCCCTACTTGGAACCGACGGGGTCTACCCCGCGGGTCTGGGCGCGAGGGACACCCTGCGGCTGGAGAAGGGCATGCTGCTCTCGGGCACGGACTTCGACGGCGGGCAGACGCCGCTGCAGACCGGACCGCCGTGGGTGGTGAAGTTCAACCGCCCCTTCATCGGGCGCGAGGCCTTGGAGGAGCAGTCCCGCGAGGGAGGATACCCGGTCCTCGCCGGCCTGGTCATGGAGGGCAAAGGCATACCCCGGAGCGGATATCCAGTGCTACACCGCGGCGAGGAGGTCGGCGCGGTCACCTCGGGCACGATGTCCCCCATGCTGGAGCGGGGCATCGCGCTGGCCTACCTCCCCCATGACCTGGCGGAGGAGGGCGGCGCGCTGGAGATATCCATACGCGGCAGGGGTCATCCCGCCCGGGTCAAGACGCCGCCGTTCGTCTGAAACCTGGAAAACTTTTTAAACGGTATGCTTAATCAACCGGCTACGCTCCTGTGGTGTAGTTCGGCCAATCATTCCGGCCTTTCGAGCCGAAGACCCGGGTTCGAATCCCGGCAGGAGCACCAGCACATCTTCTCCAACCCCTGCGGCGAATCGTCCGATGCGTCGGCAGAGCTGACAAACCTTTATATCTGACAAAGCCAAAATCCCATTGTCATCGCCAAGGGCGGCGTTTCGCCGTCTTGGCGGGCGACCAGGCCCAGGCAGGTGCGCGTTTGGACGATGGCAACACTTGGCATGACCGGACCGTGACCGAAGCCTTCGATGGCCTGGAGGCCAGCGAACAAGGCCTCAGCCAGGAGGAGGCCGCCAGGCGCCTTGCCGCCTACGGGCCGAACGAACTCGCCGAGAAGGATGCCCTCAGCGGCCTGGCGATATTCCTGTCGCAGTTCAAGAACCCTCTGAACCTGGTGCTGGCGGTGGCCGCCGCGGCGTCCTACATCGGTGGCCACGCCATCGATGCCGTCGTGATCGTCGTCATCATCGGTTTCAACGCCGCCATGGGCAGCGTCCAGGAGTACAAGGCGGAGAAGTCCATCGAGGCGCTTAGGTCCATGTCCGCCCCTGAGGCGGATGTTCTGCGCGGAACCTCTTCCGATGAAGGGGGCGAGGCCAAGGTCCGCGTCCCCGTCAAGGCGCTGGTCCCTGGCGATGTCGTGCTCCTCGAGGCGGGGGCGATCGTACCCGCCGACTGCCGCGTGATCGAGGCCATGAACCTGGAGGTGGACGAGGCGTTCCTCACCGGGGAGTCTCTGCCGGTGCGCAAGGGCCCGGAGCCCGTCGCCAAAGCCTCGGACCTGACCGAGATGAGCGACATGCTGTTCGCTGGCAGCGCCGTCATCCAGGGGAGAGGGAGGGCGCTGGTCGTAGCCACCGGCATGGACAGCGAGATGGGGAGGATCACCGAGCTGATCCGCGAGTCCGAGCCCGGCGAGGCCCCCATCGAGAGGCGCATACGCGATTTGAGCGTCAAGCTGGGACTGTTCGCGGTCATCGCCAGCGCGTTCATCTTCGCGGTGGGCATGATCCAGGGCCTCGATTTCTTCGATACCTTCGTATTCGCCATCGCCGCCGCGGTGTCCGCGGTGCCCGAGGGGCTGCTGGTGGTCATGACCATCATACTCTCGGTGGGGGCCTTCCGTATGGCCAAGCGTTTCGCCCTGATCCGTAAACTCAACGCGGTGGAGACGCTGGGCTCGCTGACGGCGATCTGCAGCGACAAGACCGGCACCCTGACCAGCAACCAGATGACGGTGAAGGCCATCCACGTTGACGGCGGGGCCGTCAGCGTCGGCGGGGCGGGTTACGAAGTTGCAGGCGGCTTCGAGGACGACAGCGGACCAGTGGAGGCCGTCGAGGGCTCCACCCTGAAGGCTCTGCTGGAGGCGGCGAGCCTCTGCAACGACTCCACCATCGTCGCCGAGGATGACGGCATAGAGGTGGCCGGCGAGCCCACCGAGAAGGCGCTCGTGGTCGCCGCATTGAAGGCGTCGATCGACCTCGAGGGCCTGCAAGGGCGGCAACCCCGCGTGGACGACATCCCCTTCAACCCCGAGAAGAGGTACATGGTGACCTTCCATCGGACCGACGGGGGCGGGATGAGGGCCTATGCCAAAGGAGCGCCCGAGGACATCATCGGCATGTGCGGCCATGTCCTGGGTCCGGAGGGGATTGCAGAATTGGACCAGACGAGCAAGGAGGGGCTGATGGCCGCCAACTCCGAACTCGCCGGCAACGCACTGCGGGTGCTGGGAGTCGCTTACGGGGACGTTCCCGGCAACGATGTGGAGGCTTATAAAAAGACGATAGAGGAGGGAAAGGCGGGAATGACCCTCCTCGGCCTAGCGGGGATGATGGACCCTCCGCGGGCGGAGGTCAAGGACGCGGTGCGGCTCTGCCACAGCGCCGGCATCAAGGTCATCATGTGCACGGGGGACCACAAGGCGACCGCCGAGGCGGTCGCCAAGGAGATAGGGATATCATCGAAGGGTGTGAGGACATACACCGGCAAGGAGCTCACCGCCATGAGCGACGATGAGCTCGATGCGGCGGTGGAGGACGCGCAGGTGTTCTCCCGGGTGTCGCCCGAGCACAAGAACCGCATCGTCAACGCCCTCAAGAGGAACGGCCATGTGGCAGCGATGACCGGCGACGGCGTCAACGACGCCCCGGCGCTGAAGAGCGCCGACGTGGGGATAGCGATGGGCGTCACCGGTACTGACGTGACGAAGGAGGTGGCGGAGATGGTGCTCACCGATGACAACTTCGCCACCATAGTCAACGCGGTGGAGGAGGGCCGGGTCGTCTTCGAGAATGTACGCAAGGTGGTGCAGTACCTGATAACCACCAACGCCGCCGAGGTTATGACCCTGGCGGCGGCCATCGTGCTCTTCCACCAGCACCCGCTGATACTGCTGCCGGTCATGATACTCTGGATAAACCTGGTCACCGACGGGTTCTTCGACAAGACCTTGGCCTTAGAGGGGCGTGAGGGCGGCATGATGGAGCGCCCCCCGCGGCGGATGGGGGAGAACATAATCGACGGCATCATGGTACGCAACCTGGCGGTCCTCGGTCTGCTCATGGCAGCGGGCACTCTGTTCATATTCAACTCGGCGATGGCCGAAGGCGATGCGGAGCGGGCCCGCACCCTGGCCTTCGCAACGCTGGCGATGTTCCAGGTCTGGAACGCCCTGAACTGCCGCTCCCGCACCGAATCGGTCTTCAGCCTCGGGGTGAGGAGCAACAAGTACTTCCATGTCGCGCTGGTGGCATCGCTGGGCCTTCTTTACCTCGCCACCGAGTCATCCATCCTGCAGACCGCCCTCGGCACGGTGTCCTTGAGCCTGATGGACTGGCTCACCGTGCTGGCGGTGTCCAGCTCGGTCTTCGTCATCGGGGAGATGTGGAAGTTCGCCAGCAAGCGCGCTGAAAGCGGAAACCCTCTCTCCATCGCTCAATGAGGCGCAATGCCGGCCGTTTGCGCCGAATCAGTGGCGCTCGGTGCGGTGGTGCCCTCGGGGCACGGTCATCTGGAAGCAGGCGCCCTCTCCCGGCGTACCCGTCTCCCTTATGGCGATGCCGGTGATGGACAGTATCTCCCGCGACATGAACAGCCCCATGCCGGTGTTCCTGCCGAACCCTTGGTCGAAGATCCTGTCCTTGTTCTCTTGAGGCACGCCGACGCCGTCGTCCCTCCATTCGATGACCAGTGAGCCGCCCCTCTTATGGTGCCCCAGCATGATGGTCTCCACTCCCCCGCCGTGCTCCAACGAGTTGTGCAGAAGGTTGAAGAACACCTTGCTCAGCAACGGGTCGCTGTACACCTCAATGCCCTGCGCCCCGTTGCGGAAATCGACGCCGGCGAAGTCGCATTCCATTGGCAGCACACCATCCAACCGTTGCCACTGGGGCTCATGGGAGCCGATCTGCTGGTAGACGCTGGTGAACTCGATCTGCCGGCTCATGAGCTCGGCTATGTCCGTTAGCCTGGCGATCATTGCATCATCCCGCATCTCCTGCTCCTCGAGCATGAGATGCAGATACCCCTGCAATGCCAGCAGCTGGTTCCTCACATCGTGCCGGGTCATGCCGGTCAGAAGGCTGAGCTGGCGGTTGGCGCGTCTCAGGGCCTCTTCAGCCTTCTTCTTGTCCTCCACCCATCTCGCCACTCCGACGATGCCGGCGAAACCCCCCTCTCCATCTATCAACGGAGTGCCCGAGACCGCATACCAGTGCCACTCCCCGTCATGATGGCGGAGGCGCATCTCCACATCGGCCAGTTCCTCTCCCTCGAAACCGATGCGAAGCAGAGCCTCTTTTGCCCGGCCGCGGTCCAGTGGGTGGATGTTGTGATCGAAAGGGTAGCCGATGCCCCTGTCCCCATCGATGCCCCCGATTTTCTTGTATGCCGGAGAGGTGTAGGTGTACCTTCCCTGGGAATCCAACGCAAAGATGATGTCCCTTGTATGCTCCAATATCATGCGGTACGTCTCCCCGCTCTCCTCGAGGGCCTGTACCGATGCCTTCAAACCGGTGATGTCCCTCGATGAATGAACGATGATACGCACTCCGCACATGTCGTCCAGCACCGGATGCACACAGACCTCCAGACATCGCCCCTCATCGGTGGTCACGGCCGCCTCCAGCGGCTCTTTGGACCTCAGCTCTTCGGTCACTAGGCAACCGGGGCACACCTCGTCGACGCCGTGGTAGATGCGATGGCACTTCCCGCTCTCCTCCTCGACGTCTTCAACAAACTCCACCGAGTTGCTGTAGAGCAGGTTCATATCGCCGTCCAACACCGACACCTTCACCGGCAACAGCGACAGCGCCCTAAACAGATCATTCTGGTCCAACCGCATCCGGCCCACCCTCTCCTCCCTGCCTCATCCGATGAGCACAAGTGAGGCCGAGCGGCCCTCCAAGCACCAGTCAGGAGGCCCAAGGGCCTGGCCTCGTCCATGAGTGCTCAATGCTAACACTGCGCAATGTACAATTAAAAGTTTCCATAAGGACATCATCCCCGGAACCAGCGTCACGCCGGTATGTCCATCCTGTCGAAGAGGATCATCGCCGCCAGCAAAATAAGGGCCGCAAGGACCAGCAGCAGGACGAAGTCGCCCGCCACGAACACGCCGTCCAGGAGCACCGAGTTGTAGTCCCAGTAGGCCAGCGCGGTCACGGTGTGCAGCCAGGAGAGCCCGCCAATCATATGGCCGGCGACGTTGAAGACGTATTGGACCAGCAGCACTCCGAACGTGAGGGCCGCCGCCCCCCGGGCGCTGCGCAGCAGCGCCGCGAACAGGAAACCGAGGCCGATGACGAACATGAACAGCGGCCACGCACCCAGGAGAGAAACGAAAGCCTTCCATGCCCCCAACGACCCGGACTCGCCCACCTGGGCGACGGAGAGGGTCATGAACGCCGCGCTGACCATCAGGACGGCAAAGGTCATCAGGCTGATGGCGAGGAACTTCTCCGCCAAGTAACGGCGCCGCATCAACGGCGTGGAGAAGACCACATCCATCCTCCGCCTGTCGAAGTCGCCGCCCACGCTCCGGGCGGAGATGTAGGCCAGCCAAGTGCCCACCAGAAGGAAGAGCCACGAGTACAGCTCGATGGACATGAATCCGGCCATGTCGTCCATGCGCAGGTCGTCCCTGCCGTCGGTGAAGATCTGCAGGTAAGGAGTTGCCATGAGCTCGGCCATAGGGTCCTTGAGCTCGGCGGTCGAGGCCATGCCCACCGGGACCTGCGACGAGTCGTCCATCACCGCTATCACGGCGAAGTAGCGCTCATCGCCGTCCTCATCCGCTATGGTCATGTTCTTCGCTGAGGTGCTGCCCACCAGCTCGGCGGTGGCGAGGTGTGCCGCGTCATCCTCGATCACCCGGTACTCCTGCACCAGGCCGTGATGCTGGAAATCCCAGCTGAGTAAGAGCTGGCCGTTCTCAGCGACGAGCCTCACTGATTCCTGGCCTTCCAGCCCGTTGTCCTGCTCTTCGAACTGCTCCTGCACGATGGGGAATAGCTGCGGGAACCCTCCGGCTATGAGGACCACCACCGCCGTGAAGATGAGGAAGCCCTTCCAGCCCTTCCTTATCTCAAGGAGCAGGGTGCTAGCGCGCATCGGCGCCCACCTCCCTCGGTCCTCCGACGGAATCGCCTCCTCCTCGCCCGCGGGGCATCCCTGATTTCCTGGGTGCCATCATCCGGCCATGTCCCTCCTTTCGAACACGAGGACCGCTACAGCCAGCACCGCCAGCGCCGCTGCCGCGATCAGGACGAAGTCCCCTACCGAATACACGTTGTCGAACAATATGGCGTCCAGGTCCCAATAGCCCATGGCGGTGTAGGAGGAAAGATGCTCAAGGCCCTCCGCCATGGAGGCCACCAGGTTGATGCCCACCTGCAACAGGACGAAGAGGAACACCAGGCCGACGGCCGTCCTCCCGTCCTGCACGTACACGGCCGCCAGCGTGCCCACGGCCATGATGAGCAGCACCACCGGGAACGCCAGCAGCGAGGACATGAGCAGAGGCGCGACCATGCCCTCGGAGAGCTCGCCGATGGCCGCCATCGAGCCCACCAGCACCAGGCCGGCGACGAGCAGCATCAGCGCGGTGTAAGCGGTGAGAAAGGCGAACTTCTCCAGGAGATAACGGCGGCGGGAGACCGGCTTGGAGAGGATGATGTCCATCTTCCGCTCCTCGAAGTCGCGGCTGACGGTGCTCGCCGCCACATATCCCAGGAAGAGCATCATCAGCAGGCCCCAGAACAGGTCCCACATGAAGGAGGCCATTCCTTCCACCCGGCTCATGTTGACGCCGAAGGTCTCCTCGTAGACGCTCGTCCGCTCGAGGCTGGAGGCCATCCCCACCAACTGCCGCTCGCCGTCGACCAGCGCCACCACCGCGAAGTACATCTGCGGCGTCCCGCCCTCGTCCTTTTCGAGTAAGTGCTCCGCGGATTCGGTGTCTATCCCCTCGGCCCGCTCAGGGACCAGCATCTGCGGCTGAGGGTACGCCAGCAGGGTGTAGTTGTCAGCACCCTCCACCGGGGACCATTGCAAGTGCACCTTCACCGTGTCGCCGAGGTCCTCCAGCTCCACGCTGACGTTCTCCTCGCCTTTGAGCGCATCGGCCTGGAAGGCGGTGCCCATCGACGGCCAGGCAGCCACCATTCCAGCCACTAGGAAAGAGACCACCGCCAGGAATGTAAGCAGGACCTTCCAATTGGTCCTGAGCTCTATCAGCATGGCCGCCAGCGCTATCTCATCCCCCTCCCGGTCGCGAGTAGTAGGTCATGAAGAACTGGTCGAGGCTGAAGGTCTCCAGGGACATGTTGACAATGTTGTGCTCGGAGACCCGCTTCACGACCTGGTCGAGGTCGCAGGCTATGATCATCCTCGCCCGTCGCCCGTCCACCTCCAGGCCTTCCACCCCCCTGATGTCGAATACGGACGGATCGATCTCCTTATCGAACTCTATCTCCAGGGTCTTGCCCATCTTCTCCTTGAGGGCGTCGATCCTCTCCACCACCTGCAGCTCGGCGTCCCGGATTATGGCGACGCGGTCGCAGACCTCCTCCACCTCGGCCAAGATGTGGGACGACATGAAGATGGTCTTACCTTCGGCCCTTTCCTCGCGCAGGAACTCGTAGAACTCCTGCTGCATCAACGGGTCGAGACCTGCGGTGGGCTCGTCCATGATGATGAGCTCCTGACCGGCCATGAACGCCTGCACGATGCCCGCCTTCTGCCTGTTCCCCTTGGACAGGCTTCCGTAGCGCTTGTCGAGGTCGAGGGCGAAACGACGCGCCAACTCCTCCATGGGACCATCGTCCTCGTAGCCGCTCAATGACAGCAGATACCGGAGTATGGTCCTGACCGGGAGGTCGTTGTACATCCCGAAATCCCCCGGAAGGTAGCCGATCCTTCTCCTGATCTCGATGGAGTCGTGGTGCGAGTCGAGGCCGAATATCCTCACCTCGCCGCTGGTCTTCTGCAGCAGGTCGAGACAGGTCCTGATGGTGGTGGTCTTCCCGGCGCCGTTGGGCCCGAGGAAGCCCATTATCTCCCCTCGATGGATATTCAGGTCAAGGTCCTTGATGCCCACCACGTCGCCGTAGTTCTTGGTGAGGCCCCTTATCTCGATGACCGGGCCGTTTTCCGTCATGTCTCCTCCGTCCGCCGACCGCTTGGGCGTTATGCCCCCCGGCGCGGCGGCCTATTCAGATTCGCCCCCGACATATTAGAAATTGCGGTCGAGGAGAGACAGTTTGCGAACCGTGGGCTCCGGGGTCAGAGCTTGAGGCCGAACTCCTCGATAAGGCCACCTAATCCTTGTGGACGAGGCGCTGTCTGTTTAAGGGAGTAAGACCAACTCGGCGACCACGGAGTTCAGCTACTTCTCGTAGCTGCTTATCCCGCTCTGTTTCGTCATTGGACCATGATGCCGCCTTGTCCTAACAGTGTTCCGCTCCTGGGGCAACAGCCGTACTCCATCCTTAGCTATTCACCGTAACAGGGGCCTGCTCGTTGAGCAGGAAGGCGTTTAAAGTCAGACCGGAGGCTGCGGTGCAGAAGGGATATTTTAAGAATATGATATATAATATTGGCAAGGCCGCGGCGGAAAGCCGCGCCGAGGAAAGGAGTGCTCATGGACGAAAGGCCGCTTAGGATCTTGGTTTGCGGGCTGGGCTGGTCCGGCTCAGGGACGGTTGTCGACCTGCTTAAGGAGTATGACGGGGTGAAGGAGGTTCCTGGCGGCAGCGAGCACGTCGACCCCTCCGGTTGCGTGAGGCTGGAGGAGTTCTCGGACTTCAGACGGATCGTCGGCGACCAGCTCATGGCAGGCCGTCAGGACAGGGATGTGCCGGAAACGAGGCCGTTGCTAAGGGAGAAACGCCGGAAGGTGCTCGGTCGGCATCTCGACAGTGTGCAACAGCTCCTAAGGATGCACCTGTCCATCGGCCTGAAGAACCTGCGCATCGCCCGTCAGACCGCCCGGATGCATCGTTGCACCGAGAAGCCGGCCATCGCATTGGAGGGGACGGACGGCCCTCAGGAGCGGGTGGACCTGGCGCGAAGGTGGCTGGACTGCACCGTGGACGCGGTCGCCGATGCAGACACCAGGGCGGTGCTGTTCGACCAGCCGATAAACTTCGGCCAGAATGACGAGGCCTGGCCGGAGGTCTTCGAGCCCTTCAAGCTCATTGTGGTGCACCGCGACCCTCGCGACCAGTTCGCTGACCGGCTCAAGGGAAAGAAGCTGGCGAGGTACAACCACGATGTGGGCTTCCTCTACGGTTGGAACCTGGAGGACCGGGTGCGCTTCGACATCGATCTCACCATGGGCCGGGCCAGGGCGATGGCAGGACCCTGTCCCGCCTTCGGGATGACCAGGCCATGCTCATAAGCTTCGAGGAGATGGTCCTCGATTACGAGGCGTCGAGGAAGAAGGTGCAGGGGTTCGTCGGATTCAGCGACGAGGACCATGTCCGCCCGAGGGAGCACTTCGACCCCGAATGGTCGCGGAGGAACATCGGCATCCACGAGTACACAAAGCTGCCGATC